>CAVUWV010000009.1:0-298350 GCA_963745075.1 Candidatus Hydrogenedentota bacterium
GTTTTATGTACCTGTTGCTCGAACTTGCGACTACGTATTGCTCAGCTCCTGCAATTGATAGTGTTTTCAAGTTCCTGCCGGACTCTCTCAAATGACCGAAACTCCTCCATCGCAGAGTATATTACCTTCCTAATTCGTTGTCCGATAGCGAAAGCATCTCTTACTTGCGCATCCTCCGAATAACCAGTTGTCTGTACCTCCTTGACCCTCTTGATATATTGAGCATACGTTGTCTGCAGGTCTGCGAGTTGGTTTCCAACAACGCTACTATCGTCCCGTGTGGCGGACACGCCGTTCACTGGAGCAACCACTTGCGCTTCCCGTTTTCCAATGACGTTTGTATCACGTTCAGATGGGGCTACAACGCGTGATTGCTGAGGCCTTGCCGGTTCTGGTGTAAGAGATCATCAGACTCCGGTGCGATGAAGAGTATAATGCCAATTAACACTACCAATATCCCCAATATCAATCCAAAGCTATGCCACCGCATATCACGTCCTTTCTTCGCACCTTCGAATGCTTCCTTGAAAACAATTCTTCGTCATCCGGTCTTGTGTAAGCATTTAGCGAAGGCGCTCAATGTGCTGAAATCATTCGACTCGACTCCGAAATGGAGTACGGAACAACGGACTGCTTCGTAGAATCTCGATTCGCCACCGTTGCTTGTAAACGCGCATCGCGGACGCACTTCGGCGTGATGGCCCGACGCTGAAGGTCCACGTCCACGCCCCAGAACACGTGGAATAATGCATACACAGTATTTGGAAGTCCCTAATGCGAACTCGCGATGGTATAGGTACTCCATCATCAGCGACATCGGCTGTAGCTCCGTAGATTAGGACCTGTCGCGTTGCTTGGGTCGTCGCTCCAGGGAAATGCGACAAATCGTTCCAACGGACGGCGCTTCTGACGCCCGCAGAAAGGAATGGGATTGCGCGGTACAGGTCAAAGTGAGTTTCACCCTTCGTCCCGCATTCACAGTGTTTGTTCTCCACCCAGTACAAACTGGTCTAGCTGGCTAACAGCCCCGAGTGTTCGATGGCCCCTTGCAGAGGTTCATCGATTAGGCAAAATGGACACACATATGCAGAAACTGGGTTAAATAGTTAACTTAACATCACTCCTTTTGAACCGACGCTTCGCGTAGCATACAGCATAATAACCACGAATTCCTTCCAAATTCTTCTTTGTTTTGTGCGGATGGGAAATATCCTCCACATATCGAAACACACGTTGGCAGTCGGTCTGGAAGAATCGACGTAGCGCCCGGAAAGAAGAAAGTTGACCTCCGACAACGTCCTTGCATTGGAATCCTGTGGCGTACACACGAAGACGTGATCCGGCCAACAGCAGCACTCCCCACCGCCAAGGCTGTCGGAGATTCCGCCGGAATGGAACGCACGAGTGGGCCTCCTCGTTCGGAAGCAAACCATTGGCACACCTCTAAGAAGGATTGAAGCCATTTACTAAATGTTGGACGCTATAAGTTTGTACTCACTCACCTCCGGAAAGGCGTCTGTCCTAGACCTGGCCAAATTGTGTACCGAGCGAAAACAGTACACTTACCTAAGTTTTATGTTCCTGATCGCAAGAATCAGAACTCCTCAAACTTTGACATCCCCTGCGCCGACTAGAGTATCGGGAAATTCAGGGACAGACTACGAATTAAATTGATTTTGCTGGTTCAAAACGGATAGAATGGCGCGTATGAGCAGAGTCGCGCGCGTTGTTGTTCCGGGGTATCCGCATCACGTAACCCAGCGGGGGAACCGGCGGGCGGATGTCTTTGAGACGGAGGACGATCGCCACGCCTACCTGCGGTTCCTGAAGAAGTACGGGGAGCGGCATGGCCTGGACATCTGGGCGTATTGCCTCATGACCAACCACATTCACCTCGTCGCGGTGCCGGAACGCGAGGAGTCGCTGGCCCACGCGTTGCGCGATGCACACACCGTTTACGCCATGCGCTTCAACACGCGCACCCAAATGAGCGGCCACGTGTGGCAAGGGCGCTTCTATTCGTGCGTGCTGGACGAAGCCCATTTGTGGGCGGCGGTCCGGTACGTCGAACGCAATCCCGTCCGCGCGGGAATGGTCGACCGGGCCGAAGACCACCCCTGGTCCAGCGCGCGCGCCCATTGCGTGGGACTGCCCCCGTCTTTCGCGCAGTCTTCGGAGTGAAACACGGGGTCTGTCCCTTCCGAAGCCGGAATCCCTTGCCAAACCCAGCTGGACCCGCTACTATCGAAGGAGTTTCCCCCGCCCGGCGTTATCGAGGACTGGGCGCAATGGCTTCGTGTGGAGGACGACCCCGATGCCGTCGATCGCATTCGCCGCCAGACCAGTACCGGACGCCCCTGCGGCGGGAGCCGATTCGTGGCCCAACTGGAAAATCTCCTGGGCCGCCTCCTCCGCCCCGCCAAACGCGGCCGCAAGCCCAAGCGAACCGGTGGAAGCGGCGGGGAAGGGGTTAAAACGTAGTCGTCCCTGAATTTCCCGAAGTAGACTTGGTTTCCAGGAAAACCGTGCTTAGCCATGAACCCGGCGGTCGCGCAGGTTGAGGAGACTTGGTCTATGCGGTGTTGTATCGTGCCGAAGCCCCCATCGCGTAACCCGCATCGTGCACCGTTGTCCGTGACGTCACGCCAGTGCGCGTAGAGGAATTCGGATCAAGTGGATTCCTTCGTATCTTCCACGTACAACTTCGGGCGCGCCTCGTCAAAGGCCGTAATCCCCGCCTGACATGCCACGGTGATTTGTTTCCAGGTTTGACCTTGTTCGATGTGCTTGCGCAGATCCTCCGACCCCGCGAGCACGTCGAAACTCCGTTCCCATTGGTATTCGTGTGGATGAATTCGCCGGATGGCTCCAAGCAGGGCTACCGTCAACGAAAACGGCCGTGCAACCGTGGGGTCCTGGAGTCGCAGCCGCAACCCGTTGCACTCCTCATCCTGATGTCGGGGGGACGACGCCTTCCCCGGCACACTCACCGGCGTGTACTTCACCGCCTCGATCGCAAACCCCGATTTAACCTCGTCGTCCAGCGCATCGAGGACCTGTTCGGCATCCAACCACGGGGCGCCCATGATTTCAAAGGGCGTGTCGGTTCCACGGCCTTCGTTCAGATTCGTCCCTTCAAACAGGCAGGTGCCCGCATAGACGAGCGCCGATTCGGAAGTTGGGATGTTCGGTGACGGCGGCAACCAGGGGAGGGAACATTCGCGGAAGATTCGTTCCGGAGTCCAGTTGTCCAATGCGCTAACCGAAAGACGGAGTTTGGTCTTGGCCAACACCGTGCGTTGAAACTGCAACGCGATTTCGCCCATGGTCATGCCGTGCCGCGCAGGCACTGCTCCCCAACAGACCGGCGACGCCGTATTGACGGCAATGGGCCCTTCCAACACCGCTCCGCCCGCGGGGTTGGGTCGATCCAGCACCAGTACGGGTACCCCGGCCTCCGCACATGCTTCCAGGCAATTCTTCATCGTGGCCGCGTAGGTGTAGTAGCGGGCGCCCACGTCCTGCAAATCGATGACAAACCAGTCGATCTTCCGCAGCTCGTCCTGTGACGGCTTCTTGCGACTCCCAAAGAGACTGATTACGGGGGTGCCGCCGTCCTCCGAGGCGACCGCTTCGCCGGCCTCGGCCTGACCGCGAATCCCGTGTTCCGGGCTGTACAGCAGTTCGAGGCGAACGTCGGGCGCCAACGCGAACACATCGATGATATGCCGGTTCAGTTCGTCCACGGCGGCGTGATGGGTGAGCAGTGCAACACGCCGGCCCCGCAAATCGCCGAAATCCTCGCGCATCAACCGGTCCAGGCCGCTGTGCGTGTTCGTGGAGGATGGGTAGAGCACTTTGCAGACCCCGGTATAGAATGTCCGGCGGAAATCGGGATTGTTGCGGACGCTGCGGGTGGGGTGACAGGTGTTGCCCAACTGGATGGCGAAGGCGCCGGATTCGCGATCCATCCAGAGACTCGTGCCGGTCCAGCCCGAGTGGCCCATCGACGTGCGCGCGGTCAGAAATCCGCTGTTCTTGGTGGACCACCCGTCCAATTGCCAACCGAGTCCCTGCCACGGCCACGCCGGAATCTGCGGCATCCGCGTCATCCCGGCAATCGTCTCGTTCTTGAGCACTTTTCCGGCAAGGTACGCGCGCGCAAAGGTCGCCAAATCGGCGGCGGTGCCGAACAATCCGGCGTGCCCGGCCACGCCCCCTACCGCGTACGAGTTTTCATCGTGGACCTCGCCCTTCATGACCTTTCCGCGCCAGGGACAGTCCTCGGTTGCGGCGCAACGGGCGGCCTTTTTCGCATCGGGTCGAAATCCTGTGTCCGTCATGTTCAGTGGTTCGAAGATGCGTTTCCGGCAGAAGGAATCCAGCGAGTCGGCCGCGACGAGTTCTACGATACGGCCAAGAATCATAAATCCCACGTCCGAATACAACCACCGCGTGCCGGGTGTCCATTTTAGGGGGAGGTCGGCGTAGCGTTGGAGCATTTCGTCGATCGTGCTCGAATCCTCGTAATACGGAAGCCCGGGGACGAGCCCCGCGCTGTGTGTCAGGCAATGACGTACCGTGATGGGTTCAAACGCGGGAATCGGCAGGTACCGGGTCACCGGCTGGTCGAGCTGGATTTCGCCCGCCTCGTACAGCAGCATGAGTGCGGTTGTCGTGGCGACGACCTTGGTGAGCGACGCGAGATCGTAGATGGTGTCCTTCGTTGCGGGCTGGGGATCGGGAACGACTTGCCGTAGGCCAATCGCCTCGTACAGGTACGTATTTTCACGATCCCCGACGTATGCGACCGCACCCGGACTTTTGGAAACGCGGACGGATTCGGAAAGCGCGTGGTACAAGGCGGCAGTTTTGTCGGTAGTTATGGCCGAACTGGCGGGGGGCATTCTAGTTCCTTCTGAAATCGAGCCTTACGAAGCAATTGCTGGACATTAGCGCCGGTCTCGGTGGATGTCACCGCGTGCAACTCCCATCCACTATAGTCGCTATGGCTTCGTCAGGTCCAAAAGTTCCGCGGTTCATTGCGCGAGATGGAGTTTGCTCTCCAGGAGTTTGCGGCAGGCTTCCCCGATACGTTTGTCGGCTTCCTTTGTGAAATGGCCGTCGCCGATGAAGTTGGCGGGGTTATTGGGATCGGCGTACTCGTGTGAACTGATATAGGGAATATCGTTGTTTTCCAGTACGGGCCGCAGCAAGGTAAAGAGATGATCGCTGTATCCCCGGTCGTTGACTAAATATACGACGGGAATGATCCCGTCTTCCTTACAGGTTTTCGCGAATTGCGCGACCATCATGTTCAGTGCCGGCACGAACGGCGCGTTCGGATTGAATCCGTTCTGGTCGTGGATGCTGGCGATAATCTGGAGATTGCGCCGTTGTGCCCACGCACGCCGCAACATCCGCACGATCGCGGAATGGTCCAGCGGCGTTTTCGTGAACAACAGGGGACTGTAATATACGTCGTGTGCGGCGAGTTGCTCCTTGAAGGCGTTCCATGCGGGCGGATTCTTCATCGCGTCGCGCAGTTCCTGCAACGATAGAATGTCGGGCCAGACCGCCTGCAACGCGCCGTCCGCCACCGAGTACCGCGGATACGTAAACGGGAACGGCTGTTCGAAGTTCCACGTCATCCCCGTGAGGGTCATCATCCCACGCAGGCTTGACGCCATAACGCTGAAGATAGCCACTTTCCCTTCGTGGTGGCCCCGATCCATTTCGTACGCGGCGTACGCGAAGTTCGGCGGTGCCGCCGGCCCCCCGATAAACCGCATGGTGAACCGGTCGTCATCCGCACAGACCGCATCCCCGAGGTCGGCGGCGAACGACATGCCGTAGATAGCGAGGAGTATGCCGTCTTTGTTCTCAGGTTTGGTGGGTTGCACCTCCCAATCCGGGGGGTGGAGCCATCCGGCGAACGCCACCGGCGCGGTTTGCGCATCCGTTGCCCCCACGATACGCGGAAGCTTTCCTTCCACGGAACGCCCATATTCAAAGTACCGCGTCAGCGCCGAGGGGACCACGTGCGGGTCCTGGGGGTAGGGGAACAAGAAGTTGACCCCGGCGTCCATGATGGCGAGGAACAACAGCATCCAGGCGCAGGCCCGGACGCCGTCCCGCAGGTACCAGGGCCGCGACGGATTAGAATTGGAAATAGATGAATTGGGACGGTGCATTGCTGGTTCCCATCAAAAAGATAAATAGGAGTGCCGCATACAAGAATCCGCGCGCGGGAGTGTGCCAACGGCGATAGAACTGCGGCGTGCCCTTCCAATATTCAAACGTATCGAGTACGGCTAACAGCGGGATTCCGAGCAACGTCGCGAACGGTGGCATCGGAATCGACGTGGCCAGGTTTCCGAAGTCGGTAATCAACGTTGCGCTGTACGTCCAGATTTGCGCGAAGGAGTGGGCCCGAAACAGCAGCCAGCCATAGCACGTGATTTGAAAGAACACGAAGACCTTGACCGCCCAAAGCGCCAGCGAGCCGATACTGTTCATAGGCCGGTTCGGCTTGGAGAAAGGGCGGTGAATGCACAAAATCCCACCCTGGAAGATGCCCCACAGCACAAAGTTCCATGCCGCGCCGTGCCACAGTCCGCCCAGCACCATGGTGGTCATCAGGTTGCGATACGTCTTACGCGTGCCATGATGATTGCCGCCCAGCGGGATATAGAGGTAGTCGCGGAGCCACGTCGACAGACTGATGTGCCAACGGCGCCAGAATTCGCTGGGATTGGTGGCGAAATAGGGCAACCGGAAGTTGGTCATGATATCGAACCCGAGCACCTTTGCCGTCCCGCGTGCGATGTCGCTGTACCCGGAAAAGTCCCCATAGATTTGCAGCGCGAACAGGTACGTGGCGAGCACGATGTCCGCCCAGGTGACCGTGCCTCGCGCGTTGTAGATGACGTCCACAGAATGAGCGACGCCGTCGGCGATCACGACCTTCTTGAACAGTCCAAAGGCGATGAGGAACAGGCCCCGCGTGGTCTGATCCCACGTAATCCGGCGTTCCGCCAACACTTGGGGCAGGAGATGGCTGGCGCGTTCGATGGGTCCCGCGACCAACTGTGGGAAGAACGAGACGAACAAGGCAAAATCGAGAAACCGGTTCGTCGGTTCCAGTTTCCGGTTGTACACGTCGATGGTGTAGCTGAGCGTCTGGAACGTGTAAAAGGAGATGCCGACCGGAAGCACGATGGACAGCGTCGTCCAACTGACCGAAAGACCGAACCAGCCCAGAAGGTCCGCAAAAGACTCGGCGAAGAAGTTGAAGTATTTGAAGGCACCGAGCATGCCGAGATTCGCAACGAGCGACATCAGCAGCAGACGCCGCCGCGCTCCGGTGTTCTCCGTGCGGTGTAGCCGAAGTCCCACGAAATAGTCGACCAGGGTCGAGATGAGCATGAGGCTGAGGAACCGCCAGTCCCAGGCCCCGTAGAAGATGTAGCTCGCCACCAGCAACATGCGGTTTTGCCACCGGTGGGAGAGCACGCGGTACAGGGCGTACACAATGCACAGGAACACGGCGTATTGAATACTCGCAAAACTCACGGGAGTGCGCTCCTGTATGCCTCGGGAACGGGAATTTCGGCACCAGTGGCCGCGTCCACCCAGGCCACTTCAGCAAGGGCCCTGGCGACCAGCGCGCCATCGTGCAAGCGCATCATCTGGAAATATCGCGTGGCAGACGCGCCCCTTGCGCCGGACCGATCTGACGGATCGTCAAGCCAGGTGGTGATTTCCAGGTCGTCTCCCAGTAGTGCCGGGATCTTGTACTCGATCCGATGGCGGCGCACCTGGATGGAGAATCCATGTTCCCGCATCCGGGCGGGGGACCAGCCCATCGCCATCGACGCCTCGACGGCCGCATCTTCCGCGTACGCGAGGTAGACGGAATTGTTTACGTGCTGCGCGGGATCGATATCCCGCCATTCCACCCGTCGCCGTTGCCGGAATACGCCGTGCGCCGGCGGTTCGGCCTGGGGAAACCGTTCACGGGGCGGGGGCTCCGGCGGCGGTCCGTCCGGAAAGAAGCCGGTTTTGAACTCTTCGGGGATGCGGGTGGGCTTTCCGCGGGCCGCGTCGAGATAGACCCATTCCGTACCCGCGCGCGCGACCAGGTCTTCTGAACCGGCCAATCGCAACTCATACGCTCGGCGAGACACCGCGTGCCGAAAGTTTTCCACCCACGTCGTAATCTGAACGGAATCTCCGTAGCGCAGCGGGCGCACGTACTCGATATCCGTTTCGCGCACGAGCCATATTGTGCCTTGATTCGCGTACCAGGCGCCGTCATAGCCAACGGATGCCGACGCATCCATGGCCGTTTCCTGCACGTAACGCAGGTAATTCGTGTAATAGACGTTCTCGTACGCGTCGCATTCGTAATGACGAACCCGAAACGTGCGGTCAACTCGTACCGTCATGCCTTCCGCCTTCTCATGAAAACGCGCGAATCCCGGTCAATTCCTGCCCCAATACCAGCGAATGGATGTGCTCCGTGCCCTCATACGTGATCACGGTCTCCAGGTCCACCATGCGCCGGCCGACATGGCTCTCCGTCAAGATGCCTTGTGCGCCAAGCAACTCCCGACAGGTGCGCGCGATTTCGAGCGCTTTCCGGCAGTTGTTCATTTTGGCCAATGACACGTGGGCGGGCTGCATGGCATCGCGTGCCTTCAATTCGCCCAACCGCTTCGCGATCAACGTCATCCCCGTGAGTTCAGCCGCCATCCACGCGAGTTTGTTTTGAATGAGCTGGTGACTGGCCAATGGCTTGCCGCCAAATTGGGTTCGCTGCTTCAGGTATTCCAAGGTTTCTTCCAGGCACGCCTGCGCGGCGCCTACCACGCCCCAGGCAATGCTGTAACGCGCCTGATTCAAACAATCCATCGCCCGTCCCAACGACGTGGCCCCGGGCAGAAGGGCCGATTCTGGCACTTCCACCCCATGCAACTCCAGTTCGGCGCTGGCACTCGACCGGAAACTCCACTTCTCAACGATGGGTCGAACTTCGAGATTTGGGCGATCCGTCTCCACCAAAAAGCCGCAAATGGCGTCGTCAACCTTGGCCCAGACCACGGCGACTTGCGCGAGGGTGCCGTTCGTTACCCAGCGTTTATGGCCGGTGATCCGATAGCCGCCCGGTAACCGCTCCGCGAAGGTTTCCATCGATGCCGGGTTGCTTCCCGAGCCCGGTTCGGTCAGGGCGAAACACCCCACGGCCTCGAAGGTACTCAGCGGCGTCAGCCACTGCGCGCGTTGTTCGTCGCTCCCGAAGCGTTGAATGGGATGCATCACCAAACCGCTCTGTACGCTGAGCAGACTGCGAACCGGGGAACCGCCCCGTTCCAGTTCGCGCATCACCAGACCGAACGCGGTCGGGTCGAGTTCCCCCGCCAGATACTGCGTTAAGATACCGAGCTTCCCAATGGGCGCGATCAATTCGCGCGGAAATACTTCGAGGTAGTGGCATTCCACCATGCGCGGAAGAACTTCCGCGTCGACAAAGGAGCGGACCCGTTGCGCCACTTCGCGTTGCGCGTCCGTCCACTCGACATCCAGATCGTACAGATCGATATTCTTGGTTCGGGTACTCATCGGCTCTCCATTGCGCACGGTCGTGCGAGGTTCTCCTACCCGACAAGGCGCAATGATAGAGGAATCAAACGTAACATGAAACTTGGCCCCGCGGAGTGGCTGGGCGGATTACAAATCGTAAGGCCACGTGCAGTATACTCGGGCTTCCGTTTGGCTGCGTGGGGAGCCCGATCTTGTCCTGGAACCGGGGGCGTGGTGGCGAGAAAATCGGATGAAACCACTTCCTCGTGGAGACGTTGATGAAAGTTTTGGTAGTCATGGGTACGCGCCCGGAGGCCGTCAAGATGGCCCCGGTCGTAAACGAATTGCGGAGTCGTAAGGACCGCTTTGACGTGCGCGTCTGTCTGACCGCGCAACACCGGGAATTGCTCGACCAGGTGATCGATGTTTTTGGGATCCACGTCGACCACGACCTGAACCTCATGCAGCCCAACCAGACCATCTCCGACATTACGAGCCGGGTGTTACTCGAAATGGGCCGCGTTTTGCAGGAAGAAAAGCCGGACGTCACCCTCGTCCATGGGGACACGACCACGACCTTCGCCACGGCCCTGGCCGGATACTATCATAACGTGAAGATCGGCCACGTGGAGGCCGGACTCCGAACGTACGATAAGCACCGGCCCTTTCCGGAGGAGATGAATCGTCGCTTGGGCGATGCGCTCTCCGACTATCATTACGCACCAACAACGACGGCGGCGGAACACCTTCGTAGCGAACGGATCCCGGAAGATCACATTGTTATCACCGGGAACACCGTGATCGATGCCTTGTTAAACGTCGCCGAGCGCCCCTATGAATTCGAGGATCCGTTGCTGCAACGGGCGGGCACGGAACGGCGTTTGATTTTAGTGACGGCGCATCGCCGCGAGAGTTTCGGCGAGCGCTTCGAGCAGATGTGCCGGGCCATGCGCGATTTGGTCCGCGCCAACCCGGACGTCGAAATCGTCTATCCCGTTCATCCCAATCCCAACGTGCGGCGCGCGGTGAATTCCGTGCTCGATGGAGAGGACCGCGTTCGTCTCATCGATCCGCTCGATTACCTTCCCTTCGTTCATATGTTGAAGAAGGCGCACATCGTCCTTACGGATTCGGGCGGCGTGCAGGAAGAAGCACCATCGCTAGGGAAGCCGGTCCTGGTCATGCGGGAGGTCACCGAGCGGCCGGAAGCGGTTGACGCAGGTACCGCCATGCTCGTGGGTAATACGTACGAACGAATCGTAGATGCCGTCCAGCGTTTGCTAAGCGATGCAGATACCTACAATCGGATGGCGAATGCCGTCAATCCGTACGGCGACGGACTGGCCAGTAAACGAATCGCCGACCACCTTGAATCAGTAGGAGCAATGGTATGAAGCGCGTCTGTGTAATGGGGCTTGGGTATATCGGTTTGCCGACGGCGAGCGTGTTGGCGACGAACGGCTACCAGGTGCTGGGCGTCGACGTGGGCCAGCGTGTCGTGGATACTGTCAACGCCGGCAATATCCATATCGAGGAACCGGGCCTGCATACGGTGGTTCGCGCCGCCATCGGGTCCGGGAATCTGCACGCATCGCTCGAGCCCGAGAAGGCGGATGTATTCTTCATCGCCGTTCCGACGCCGTTGACGGCCGACAAGAAGGCGGACATGCGCTATGTATGCCAGGCGACGGAACGGATCGTGCCGTTTCTGGAAAAGGGCAACCTGGTCATCCTGGAATCCACCTCGCCGCCGGGGACCTGCTGCGACCTGCTCAAACCGATTCTGGAACGCTCCGGACTCATCGTCGGCAAAGACATCTACCTCGCGCACTGTCCGGAGCGCGTGCTTCCCGGAAAGATTCTCAAGGAACTTATCGAGAATGACCGCGTGGTGGGGGGGTACGACCCAATCGGCGCGCAACAGGCCCGGGACATTTACGCAAGTTTCGTGGAAGGGGAGATCTTCCTCACCGACGTGACCACGGCCGAAATGGTCAAGGTTATCGAGAACACGTTCCGCGACGTGAACATCGCCCTTGCCAACGAAATCGCGCTGCTCTGCGAACAGCTCGGCATCGATTTCGGCGACGTGGCCCGTCTGGCGAATCGCCATCCCCGCGTCAACGTGCACAGCGCGGGCCCCGGCGTGGGCGGTCATTGCATTTCTGTCGATCCATGGTTTCTGGTGGAACAGTTCCCGGATACGGCCAAATTAATTCATCTCGCTCGTGTCCGCAACGACGGCATGCCGGAGCATGTTGTGTCCCGCACGCTGGAATTCGTGGCCGGGGTGGAAACCCCCAAAGTCTGTATCCTCGGTCTGGCCTTCAAGGGAAACGTCGACGATATGAGGGAAAGTCCGTCCCTGGAAGTCGTGCGTTTGCTCGAAGAAAAAGGCGTTGCATTGGCCGTGCACGATCCCTATGTGAAGAACGCACCGCTGGAATTGCTTCCCCTCGAGTCCTGTATTGAGCAGTCAGACTGCCTGCTCTTGCTCACCGATCACAATGACTACAAATACCTGAACCCGCGGCAGGTTGCCCGGCAGATGCGTAAACCTATTCTCTTCGACACTCGGAACTTCCTCGATCACGCCGACTGGCGGGAGGCGGGATTCCAAGTCAAGGTCCTGGGCTCGGGAAGAGCGTAGGGCGTTAGAAATCTCCATGCCCCCTTACTTCGCGATCGCGTTCGCAATCGAAGCGGGGAGCGCTACGGCGTTGGGATCGGTCCGATCGGGTGAACGATCGGCGCGAATTGGTTGCTTCGATTGCGACCACTTCCGATATACCGCTCACGTGCCGTCCTTCGGTCTGTTTCCTTGCTTTTGCAGAATCTCGTCCCGCAATTTACGGGCGTATTCCGCTCTGCCTCCGGCGCCGGATTCGAGGAACTGTTGCAGGTAGGTCAACGCCCGATCGAATTCTCCGGCGTGGTAGTGCATGAGTCCCAATTCGTACGCGTTGCCCCCTCCGCGGTGTAGCTCGAGGCCCTGTTGAAACAACGCGCGCGCCTGGTCCCGATTTCCACGCTCCTGAGCTACGCGGCCCCGATAATACAGCGACATCGCTTCTTGCTCGGTATCCCCCTGCTGTTTCGCGTCCGCTTGCCATCGCTGACAAATCGGGGGAATCTCATCGAGCCGGCCGACCTGCAACAGCGAATCGCATAGCGGCGCATACAACGTGATGGGCGCGTCGGGTTGGGCATACGCTTCCTCCAAATAGGGCAGCGCCTCTTCCGGACCTTCCCGCCACCACAGCAATGCTCCCAGCGCCTTCAGGGTGAACGTCCGGTATTTGGATGACTCGAAATTACCTGCCAGAGCGAGCCGGTACCATTGGGCGGCGTTCGCATACTCGCCGGCCGCCTCCATGCGTTGGCCTTTCTCAAACTGCACGACACCGAGCGTGCGTTCCATTTGTGCGATGGCCGATTGTCCAAAACGGGCATATCCCCACACGAAACCGGCGAAGGCAATGCACGCGATTGCAGTAAATACTAAAACGGGACCGCGAACGACGCGAACGAGTTCGTCGTTTCGATCGTCCACGTTCGAGTCTTCCGCTGTCATCGGCTTTCCTTATCGGCGACGGCGTTCATTTCCCGTTCGACTTGTTGACGTGTTTCCGGGTCCAAAGAAAACCGGGTCAGTACCATTCGATAGGTGAATAGCGCTTCCGATACTTTGCCGTTCCGCGCCAGTAAACGGGCGACGGCGTATTGCGTTCGGTAGTCGGTCGGCGCCTGCCGGGCCGCCACTTGCGCAACTTGCAGCGCATCCGGGTACCGGCCCAATCGTTCGAGGACATGGGACCGAAGTAGCAGCCAATTTGTGTCCGGCCCATTCGGCAAGAGCGAAAACGCGGACGCCAGCACCTGCTCCGACGATGTCCAGGCCCCAATCGAGGCGGCCACATCGCCCAGTCGCAACAGCAATTCGCCACGGGTCTCGGGCGGTTGAGACGCCGTGGCGAGTTGCGATCCGTACACGCCGATCAACCATCCGAACGCGCGGACCCGATCGTCGGGAGGCACGTCGCGCGCGTATTCCGGCCATGCATCGAGAAATCCGGTGACCTGCTTCACGGCATCTCTTTCCGGATTCTCCAAATAGGCAACGAGCGACGCGACGGCGTCGGGAGGCGCGGAATCTTTTGGGATCGATTGCTTCAGATAGGTCAATGCAGATTTGAGCCGTGCCGTGTCGTGCCCGCCGCCGGCCAACATGACATACGCGCCCCAGAGAGATGAATCTTGTGGGCAATTTCGTATCCCCGCGACCAGGGCTTGCCCCGCCAACGCCGGGTCTTTAAGCCCGGTCTCATCGGCTCGGGCCAGCCACCAGGTGATCCGGGAGCGTTTTGCACACGCATCGGGATCGGGGTCTTCGATGCGCGTCAGTGCGTTGGTGAGTGCATCGACGTAGCGCTTCCAGCGGCCGGTTTTTTGGGCGAAGCCCTCGAAGAGCGACCACGTCATGTCGCTTCCCGGAGAGGATTCGGCGGCCCGTGTGTAGGCTCGCTCCGCTTCGTCCGTGTTTGCCGCCATCACGTAGGCTTGAGCCATCATCCGGTGGATTTGTCCCCGGTCGGCAATTCCATACTGCAGCGCCGCCCGGAAATGGTCCAGCCCGTTGTGCAGGTCGTCCAGTTGGGTCGCGGTCAACGGGGAATCGTCCCGGCGGTTGCGTAAGACCTCCGCGATGAAAAGGCGACCCAGGATATCGTGGGCTCCCGGCAGCATGGGACAGAGTTCCAATGCCCGATCCGCGTACCGTTCCACGTTGTCGAGGTAGTTCGCTTCCCCAACGTCGCCCAGTTTGAAATATTGCCTGGCGAGGGCTATGTCGTCCATTACCCAATACGGGTTCAACGCGAGCGACCGTTCGTATGCTGAAATCGCGTCGCGCGTCCGCCCCTGAGACGCATAGATCGCCGCTTCGTCACGGACGATCCGTGCGTCCCACGGCGTGAGGCGTTCCGCCTGCCGCAGGAAGATGAGTGCCTGATCCGGATAGCCGAGTGTTGTCGCCGCGGTCGCCTTCTGGTGGATGACTTGGGCGGCGAAAACGGTAACGGCCATCGCCGCCAGCATGCACCCCAAAGCACTGCACATCACCGGCAACGCGAGGCGTCGCAGGAAAGGTCGTCTCGTTGCAGCGGTTGCGGGCGTCGCAACACCGACCAGGATCCCGGCGAGGACAAAGAGTACGAGCCCCGAGGCTGGACTCCTCAGGTTGAAACCGAAAAAGCCGTCAATCGTGAACGCGGTGAAACACGCCGCCAAGACATAGCCCAGCCGTTTGGTGTCCTTGTCATCGGATACAAAGGCGGCGCCCAGACTCAGCACGATGAGCGACACGAGAAAACCGGTGTATGCAACCGCGCCACCCAACCCGGTGGTCACGCCCGATTCGAGAAATGCATTGTGCACGTGCGCGTTGTACCCGCCGTTTGTTGCGAAGAACGACTGCTCGTACGGGGTCCAATACGGCGGATTCTCGATCCAGTAGGTGCCCGGCCCGAAACCGAGCAGGGGCCGGTCCAGAATCATTTCGGATGCCCCGAAGTACGCGTTGTATCGTAGGAGAAACGTGTGTCCCGTGGGCAACCAGGAACCGGTCCACGCCTTCGACAGTATCATGGTGCCGCCCCCTGCGCACACCCCGATCAGGGCGCACGCGAAACCCACGTACCATAACGATCGCAGGGGCTTCCGGGTGTAGCGGTAGACGACGTAGCCCAGCCCGGCGACGGCGATTCCCGCGGGGATGGCCACGCGCGCGGCACGGACCTCGGTGAATACAAGATGAGCGGCCACCGGCACGATCAGCAGCAAACACCACCGCATGCTGCTCCGCATCGAAAGTCCCAGGAGGATCAGTAGGCCGAGATTGAGGGTGTGCGTCGCAACGTTGGGGTTTCCGTACGTTGCCGGAAGCCCGCGGTACTCCTCCACGTCGCGCGTGGCCCAGGGGAACGGATCCCAGCCCGCCTTCTGCGCGAGGCCGTAAAGACTCGACAAGGCGACCGCTCCGCCGATCCACAGCAGAATCCGCCACGCCTGCCCCGGCGTCCGGCAACATTGCGCCACCAGCATGCAAATCAATCCCAGGGCCAGGAACTGGGCATACGTCGCTAAGCTGTAGGCTTGATGACCGGACGCAATGGCGGCGACAAGGCCAATCGCCAGAAAAGCAAAGAGAAATCCGAACGGAATCGCAATGCGGAAATGCGCACTTGGATTCTTCCAGCGATATATACACCAGGGGATCCCCAGGAGCAGAGGGAGGACACCTATCATCAGATACTTGGGATCGTGTGATGGCGAATGCGTGTCCGGCCACAGGGCAAGTATCGTCACCGCGGTGCCGAATGCCTGTAAGCAAGCGCATCGCCGCCAAACTGTGGTCGCGCACTTCCACCGCATCAGTCGTCATGGCTGGCCTCGTCGCCAGTCACCGCCCCTTCGAGGACAGTGATGTACTGTTCCGCTTTGTACCGTCGCGTGAAATGTTCCACGACGAATGCTCGTCCATTCTTGCCCAAACGGCCGCGCAGATCGGAATCGTTCCGCAGCCGAAGCACCGCGTCCGCATAACTCGCCGGATCTTCCGGTGTCACAGGAATCGCGCTGCCCGCGGCCTCAACGATACGAAGGGCCTGGCCTGTCGCCCCGAGAATGATGGGCCGTTCGCAGGCCATAATCTCGAAGACCTTTGACGGAATATTAATGGTGAAATAGTCGCCCTTTCGCAACGGCACGAAGCACACATCCGCGGCGGCGTAGAGATCCGGCATGCGTTCCTTCGGCTGCAGCGGAAGGAATTCGACGTTCGTGAGCCCACGGTCTTTGACCCACTCGATCATTTTGGGCTTGTCGGCGCCGTCGCCCACGAAAACCACGCGGATATCGTCACAGTCGCGCAGACGCTCGGCCGTTTCCAGCAACGTGAAGAGGCCTTGTGATACGCCGTGCACGCCGACGTACATCGCGATGAACTTGCCTTGCCAACCATACTCCTCGCGGATACCGTTGTCTTTTGCGCCGGGTTTGAAGAAATCTTCGCGGATACCGTTTTCGATTACCGCAAATTTCTCCGGCAGGAAAGCCCCGCGCCACAATGGCGTCCCGGGACGCCTCCGCTACGGTTACTACACGGCGCGCACGCCGGTACAGAAACGTTTCAATCGTTTCCAGCGTGCGGATGAGCAGCGGGTTGCGTATCATGCCGACGTCCACCGCCTGCTGCGGCAGAATATCGCGCACTTCGAGGACGAACGGCGCCCATTTGAAAACACTGAGCAAGAAACCCAACGGTCCCACAAAGAAGGGACCGGATGACGCGATGATCGCGTCCGGTCTCCGGCACAAGAAGATGCCGCAGAATAGGGCGGACACCATGAACGAAAACGAAGCCAGTGCCCGTTTGATGACGGACCGGTTCGGCGTCGCGTAAATCCAGGAGCGGGTGACCGTGAATCCCTCGATCGTCTCGCGCGTATAGAGTTTGCCGCGATACTCGTCGGGAATCACGCCCGTCGGGTAGTTTGGAAACCCAGTGCACACTTCCACGTCGTGACCCATCTCGGCCCAGAATCGCGCATGTTCCGAGTTTCGCGCCGCAGCCGCACCGAATTCAGGTGGGAAGTATTGTGTGAGCAAAAGGATCTTCATGCTTCGATTTCTTGAAGTCTTGCGATCAGCAGTGGGAGCAGTTCCGCCGCCGGTCGCGCGTCAGAACCCACAAATATACCATAGCCACATAAGACCGGGGCGGTGGCGCGGCGAACCATTCGGAGACACGTCGCCGGCAGCGCTTCGCCAAATGACGGAAAGTACCAACCTCGCAACGGTTCTTCGGAACCGTGGAAAGACTCCACCCGGTCGAAACCGAATGGAACGACGAATACAGTCGCGTCATGAGCTGTCGCCTTCCAGGCGTTTTCCGATTCAATCACAATGACGCCGGGATGGAAATGCATATAGCTTTCCAGGTCGCACGATTCCTCCTGACCTGTAATGGTATCGGTGACGAGCCAGATTGCCTGGTGGGTCAATACAATGGATCGTTCATGACAATAGGGCCGGAAACCATCGTGGCTTGCCCGTACACGTCCTTCCAAGTGATTCGTCTGCGGATTCAACATAGGCTTGTATCGCCTGCCGACCCGAAACCGGTCCCAGCATTCCATCTGTTCACGGCGGTTCACCTGAACCGTGTTGTGTGCGGCCGAGCTGCGGCAATAGGCGCGGCGCGTGTCGTCTTCATACCCGAAGACTCCGGAATCAACGATGACGCGGCGGGTTCCCACAGTGAATTCATAGCTGAGCATATCGCAGTGCGCATGACCAAGTTGGTACGCGGGGCCCGGCTCACCCGCCTTGACGGTCATCCGGGCTTCGCCATCCTCACTTTCGAGAATATAAAAGCCCGACGCCTTCTCCGCACGGCGGCCGGTCGGTCGTGTCGTATCGATGTTCGGTATGCGCTTTTTCGCGAATTGAAGGAGTGCGTCCGCCGGGAATTCGAGATCCAAACTCGCGTCCCCGAACTGCGGGATACCATCGTCGCGATAGATCATTCGCGCGAGGAAGCCGGTCATCTTTTCGATGGCAGTCGCGAGTTTCGCAGGCGGATTTTCGAGGGCGGCATGAACGAGCAGATTGTCTTCGAGAATCTGACAGTGGTACATGAGGCTGCGCTCGTAATGGCCGCCGTCCTCCAGGATCTGTTCGTCCAACTCCTGATCCAGGAGTTCTTTTCCACAACGCGTCGCTGCTCGCCCGCATTCATTTCCGAGTACCGCACCCGCGAGGACCAATGCTTGCGCGTTTTTCAACAAGTGGTTCGCCAGTACATCTTTCTCGAGATGATGTAGAAGCCAATCCGTCTGACTTACGAAGCTCTCGATTACAGGGGAGGATACTTCCCCAATTACCGAGAATGCCTGTGCCCAGTTCATCAATCGCGACGAGACGACGAATGCGTCCCACGCGGGAGACGACCCGCGCGGATTCCGTTCGATCCAATCCTCCACAAGGCGCAGGAACTGCGCGCGCGCATCTTCTCGATTGTCTCGAAGGCAGGCGATCGCCAAAGTACGGCCCCAGCCGAAATAGTGCAGGTGGTAACGCCAGAGCGCACTGACGTTGGGAACTGTCCAGTCCACGGGCGCATCGAAATGTTCCGTGTGATTGAGAAAGGTGAATTCATTTCGGCAGAGGGCGTCAACGACCGCGTCAGACGGTGGTAGGATCCACGCGAGTTCATTCATGGTTGCGTGAAGGCGACCTGCGGTTTCGGGATCGAATGCTGACGGGAGTCGAAAGGATGGCGTTTTCGATATGGGCAACCGTTTCTCTACTGCGTACCGCGCACGCCACAGGATCTGCGACACCTTGAGGTGGCGTAGTGTGCGCGCATATCGCGGTATTGACCCCGTCGTCATCGTTCCTTTCCGGTTACTGGGCGCCACGTCCCGTCAGCACGATCTTGATGGTATCGATCAGGATGCGCAAGTCCAGCATGAGCGAGATGTTGCTCATATACACGAGGTCATACAACAGGCGATGAGCGGGTGACGAATCGTACCGTCCCCACACGTGCGACAGGGAGGTGACGCCCGGTTTGACCCGTAGCCGCAACGGGAAGAGGGGAACTTCCTCGGAAAACTTCTCGATAAAGAAAGGCCGCTCCGGACGCGGGCCGACCAGGCTCATGTCCCCCTTGAGTACGTTCCAGAGTTGGGGGATCTCGTCGATACGCTTGCTCCGCAAAAACTTCCCGACTTTCGTGACGCGCGGATCGTCCTTGCTTGCCCAGACAGGTCCCGTTCCCTTTTCCGCATTCGTCCGCATGGTCCGAAGTTTGTGAATTGAAAACTCGCGTCCATTTTTCCCGGAACGAATCTGGGAGTAAAAGATGGGTCCGGGCGAATCGAGCTTGATGACAATCGCCGCCGCGGCGAGGATTGGCGACGTGGCAAGCAACAACAATCCGCTACCGACAATGTCCACAAACCGCTTCACAAGTCCGAACGACCAGGGTAAGGGATGACGCTTCAGTTCTATCAGGGGCAAGCCCCCTATTTCGTACAGGTCGAGGCGGCCGACCATGGCCTCGTAGTAACTCGGCAGGACATGGGCTACCACGGAGTTTTCTTCACAAGCGCGAAGGACGCGCAACAGTTCCTGGGCATTTTGCGCGAGCACGTCGCCGACGACGAGAATTTCGTGGACATCGTGGTCCTTGATGAGCGTCGTCAGTTCGTCCGCACTGCCCAGGAAGTCCGGTTTCGACTTCACCGCGTCCTTGTCGTGTTGGCAAACGACGCAGCCCACCACGTGGTGTCCCGCCCGCGAGTACTGGGACAATTCCGTCGCGACGCCTTTCACGCTTGCCGCCGATCCGAACGCGATTACCCGCGTGTCGAGTTCCCCGCGTTTCCGGCGCACCCGCGTGTACCAAACTCGCCACGCAGGCAGGATGATGGCGCAAATGATACCGCCGCCAAGATACACCGACCGGCCGATGACCTGACTGTCGGGCGTGTAGTACAGCAAAAACGTGGTGGTTCCGATGAAGGAAAGCGCCGTCCCGGAGAGTGCACCGATCAGCGCTGAAAACGCCAGGTCGGACTCGCTGCGCAATCGGCTGAAATCATAGGCGCCGAAGAATCCCAGGACCGCCACATGGACGATAACGAAAGGTCCCATGGCAATCGCCAAGGTTTCTAAAGACTCGTACGGCGCTCCGAGCAGGGTCCGAAGAATTCCGCAGATTCCGAACGCGTAGACGATGAGAACGCAGTCCGTCAGCACCCGTGCCAATCGCCGAATCATTCGGGGGCCTCCTCGGGGGCGTCTTTTTCCGGTGGGCTGGCGGTGGACCCGTCCCGTGTGAATTCCCAGAGCGAGACGGGTTTTGCATTTGAGGCATTGGCCGTGAGAAGCATCGTGCAGCGGCCTTCCGGTAGATCGTCCGGCAGGATCACCGCAAACGGCTGACGAACCGTGTCACCTCGCCACAGCGGCGCAGTCCCCACGGCGGCCGGTTCGCCGGTCAACGCAACCGACTGTCCATCCGGATACCGCAGCATAAATTCGACCGTCAGCGTCTGCTCGATGGTTTTGTCGATTGGGAACCACACCTCGAGCGTGATGTCTTGGTCCGGCGCGAGATCCCCAATGGGGCGCGAAATGCCCGCCACACGAAGGCCCGGCGCGAGCGGCCGATCGAAGGGGATTTCGGGCGATACGGCTTGCAGGCGGAGCTCCGCCCGCTTCTGCATGTCCTCCGTTCCGTATTGTTTCGCGAGTTTCAGCACGCGCTCCGCGCCCAGCATCGAATTCGGAAACCGATCGAGGTAGGCCTGCCACGTTTCGCGGGCGGCGTCGGGACGATGGAGAAGCTCGTAGGACACCGCGATGTTCTGTAGAAACAATTGTTTCGCCGGCTCCGGGCCCATGGCTACGACGCGTTGCCACTCGTGAATCGCTTCTTCTTCCTCGCCCAACTGCGCGTAAGCCCCCGCCAAATTGGTGCGCGCAGCGAATTCGAGCGAGGGGCGCTCTGCCGCCTTCTGCAAGGCGTCAACCGCGCCCGCCCAGTCTTTAAGACGCAGGCGCATGAAGCCGAGGTCTAATTGCGCGGTCAGGTCGTCGGGAAAACGCGTCAGGTACTCATTCAGGAACGCGACGGCCTCGTCCGTCCGTCCGTTGCTTTCCAGAAACCCTGCATAGCGCCGCGCCGAACTGAAACGCTGACGCCCCAGCGAAGCCGCATGCGCATATGCCGCTTCGGCGTCATCAGCGCGGTCCAGCGAATCCAGAAACTCGCCATACGCCACAAGCAATTCTTCGTTGTTGGGGTAGCGATCGAGGAGCGTCGAGAACACGGCTTCGGCCTGGGCCGGGTTCCCGCTACGACTGTAGTCTCGAGCGTCCCCCAGCAAGGTATCAAAACTTTGGGCATGAAACTGGCCCAAAACCTTGCCACGATAGCCGTATACGACCGCGCATACGATGACGAAGCTGGTCATCAAGACGAGCCACGCCACCAACTCCACGCGTAGTTTTTTCAATCCGGACTCCCCGCTTCCCACCCCGTTCGCAGCCGTTCAACAGGTGATGGACAAGATATTCGGCGTTATTCTACGGGCTTTCCGGAACGGTCTCAAGTCGTGGAACCGCGCAACGGTACGGGGCGGCGTGCGTAACCATTTGACAGCATAAAGGATGAAGGTCGGAATTCCGTGTCATTCGCCGCGAAGAATCTGGAGATTCATCCGGGCCTGCTTATTTTCGGGTTCCAGTTCCAGCGCCGTCTCGAACTCGCGGATCGCAGCACTTGGGTCTCCCGAGGCCGCGTAGGCAATTCCGAGGTTGATGTGGACGCTTACGTTGTCGGAGAACCGATGCACCGCATCCCTCAGAAACGCTAGGGCTTCGGGCACCCTGCCCACCTGAATCAGGGCCGCCCCGTAGTTCGCCGCTGCATCCGCGAAGTGGGGCTGAATTTGCAGGGCATCCGCGAGGATCGGTACGGCCTCGTCGGCATGTCCGGTCCGTAGCAGGCACAGCGCCAGATTGTTGTGCGCCTCGAGGTTGGTTGGTGAAACCACCAACGCTTGCCGGTACAGTGCAATGGCTGCATCCAGATGCCCCAGTTTCTCGTGGGCCAATGCCAGGTTAAACAGGGTGGATCCGTCGTGTTCATCAAGTTCGCGCGCTCGCTCCAGGTAGGGAATGGCTTGCTCATATTTGCCCTTGCCGTTAAGCGCCATGCCCAGATTCGACAAGGCCAGTGCGTTGTTTTCGGTTACCTCCGCCGCGTTGCGGAACAACGACTCCGTATCGTGCCAGGTTCCGACCTGCACAAAGGTTCGCCAAGTCCAAAGCGCGCAGACCGCGCATGCAGCTACAGCTACGAATCGGTAGCGTTTACGCAATGTCGCCCCGGGAGCCGGTCGGGACCAACGCGCGACCAGCGCGGGAACGCCCCAAGCCGGAATCATCGCCAGACCGACATACGGAATGTACGTGTAACGGTCGGCCATGGCTTGCGCGCCGATTTGCACGAAACCGATCACCGGTACGAGCGTTCCCACGTACCAGAACCAGCCCACCGTGAGGTACGGCGCACGCCGGAAGGCGTACAATGCGGCTGCGGTAACGACGGCCAGAAGCAACCCCGCCAGAATCAGGTGGGATAGGGGAATCCCTTGAAATGGAAACGGATAGAATACAGCGAGTTTCGCCGGCCATATCGCCTCGCCCAGATACCGCACGTAGGACATCAGCGCGTTGCTCACGCGCAGGCCCAACGGAAGGTTATCCATCGATACCACCGATTCCGTTTGCTGTTGGGTGACGAGTGTCAGGGCCGACGATGCGGCAGCCATCGCGAACCAGGGGAGCTTTTCCAGCGCGAGCCGCACGCTGGCCGTAAAGGAGAAGGGCTGTGCCGCAGTGCCGATCCGGCGCAGCGGCCAATAATCGAGCAACAGCATCACGCAGGGCAGCGTCACCAGCATGGGTTTCGCCATCAGGCCCAACGCGAAGAACAGCGTTGCGACGAGATAGCTTCGGATCCGCCGCCGCCGGACGTACCACGCATACGCCAGCAAGGTGAGCATCCAGAACAAGGCGCTGAGCACGTCCTTGCGTTCGGAAACCCACGCCACCGATTCAACGTGAGCGGGGTGCAGGGCGAACACTGCCGCAACGAAAAGCGACGGACCCCGGTCGCCCGTCATGCGCCGCAACACGACGAACAACAACAAGGTGTTCGCCAGATGCAGCAAAAGTCCGGACAGGTGGTGCCCGCCGGGCCACAGCCCGAACAGTTCCACGTCCAGCATGTGCGAAAACAACGTCAGCGGTTGCCAGGTCGCCGTTTCCCCGGTGGTTGCGGCCCAGCGGAGGTTATCCCACGTGATGCCGTTGGGCACGTGGCGGTTGTGGGTCACATAAGCCCCGTCGTCGAACGCCACAAAGTCGGCGCCCAGTACCCGCCCGTACACCACAAAAGTCACCGCGCACAAGACGAGCACCGGAATCCAATCGAACGCAATGTTCCGGGTGCGCGGGGACCTGTGATTTCCATTTGTCTCAGATCTGTTCACGCTCAACCTGCTGCCTCGCCCACCGGCCCTGTGCTACACTCCACCCCATTGCTGCGGATCGCAACTCTTTCATGATGGAGGGTACCCATGCAACCTCGCTTTCGGCAAACCGTGGGGGCATTGATGGTTTTGGCGGCCGCGGGTTGTCAAACCAGCGACTCCGGTAAACTTCACGCGTCGTCCGCATCGAAGGGGGCACGACCCGGCGATTGGCGGGTTCGGCTAACCTGGCAGACCGAGACCGAGTCCAACGCATTCGGCTTCTACATTTACCGATCCGAGAGTGCGGACGGCGAGATGAAGGTTGTCAACCCTGACGCGCCACTTCACGCCGCGGGAACCACCACGACTCCGCAACGGTACCGGTACTACGATCTCGAGGTGGACGGCGGGAAGACGTACTACTACAAGCTGGAACAGGTCGATGGTGACGGGAGCAGCCGGTTCATCATCGGGGAGGAGCAGCCGGTCCCGGGCGAACCGAAACGGTTGACAGACGTTGAAGTTGCCGAGATTCGCGAGCACGGCGTTATGTATCGTCAGGAGGCTGGATAGTAGATCTCGGGGCGCTCCCACGCGCGTTTGAGCGCCCAAATTTGGTAGACTGGCCGCGACTGTTTCGCCCGTAGGAAGTCTCGCGGGTGTGAAATACGGGGGAAGAATCAACAGATGGGACACCGTACGTTATGCAAATCATTACGCGACTGGCCGCAACACTGGGTTTGGTATTAGCCATGCAACATACATTTACCGCTTCCGCAGCCGATCTTACCGTTTCGAGCCTGAAATGCGAATACCGGGTGAATCCCCTCGGGATCGATGCAGCGGCGCCACGCCTCAACTGGCGCCTCGTGTCCGATGCGCGAGGCGTAGCGCAGTCCGCGTATCAAATCCTTGTCGCATCGTCGGAGGATAAGCTTACGGAGGATGCCGCCGACCTGTGGAATTCCGGGAAAGTCGAGTCCGATCGGTCGGCCCACGTCCCGTACGCGGGAAGTCCCCTGAGTTCGCGGCAGCCCTGTTATTGGAAGGTCCGCGTCTGGGACGCGGACGGCGCGGTATCTCCCTGGAGCGAGCCCTCGTTGTGGAGCATGGGCTTGTTGAACCCTTCCGACTGGGAAGGTGAATGGATCGGCTTGGACAGCGGCCGTTCGCCGAATATGCCCGTACCGGGCAATTGGATCTGGTATCCAGAAGGCGACCCGGCCACGTCCGCGCCCGCGGCCCTGCGTTATTTTCGCAAGACGTTCGAGCTTCCCGCCGACGCGATCGTCGAGAAAGCAGTCTGCTATGCGACAGCGGACAATTCATTCAAGGTCTTCATCAACGGCAGTGAGGCCGGGCATGGGTCCGATTTTCATACCGCCACGGAAATCGACGTGACGAAGTTCGTGAAGCCGGGAGCCAACGTCCTGGCGATTTTGGCCGAAAACCAGGGAAACAGTCCGAATCCCGCGGGTCTGCTTGCGTCGATTTCCATCCGCCTCTCCAGCGGTGAGACGGTGGAATTTGCGGCGGACGAGTCCTGGAAAACGAGTGCCAGCGAGCAGTCGGGGTGGAATGCGCCGGCGTTTGACGATTCATCGTGGAATAGCGCAAAGGTTCTGGGCGCCAACGGTATGGACCCTTGGGGCAAGGTGACGGCCCAGCAAGAGCCGGTTATGCCCGCGCGCATGGTACGGCGGGAGTTCAACGCCAAGCCCAGCGTCACGCGGGCCACGGCCTACGTCAGCGGTCTCGGTATCTTTGAACTGTATATCAACGGTCAACGGATCGGCGATCAGGTGCTCGCCCCCGCGTGCAGCGAGTACGACAAGCGGGTCTATTACATGACCTTTGATGTGACTGACGACCTTCACGAGGGCGCCAACGCCATCGGCGTTTTGCTGGGCGATGGCCGCTACTTTTCTCCACGCGTCGTGTGGGATTGGGCCAAGACGTACGGGTTTCCGAAGCTGCTCCTCCAGTTGGAAGTGGAATATGCGGACGGTTCCGTACAGCGGATCGTGAGTGATGGGTCCTGGAAGCTGACAACGGATGGCCCCATCCGCGCGAACAACGAATTCGACGGGGAAGTCTACGACGCGCGAAAGGAGATTCCCGGTTGGGCCGAGCCTGATTTCGACGACAGCGTATGGCAGCCCGTGCAACACGTCGAGGCCCCGGGCGGGGTCATGTCGGCGCAGATGCAGGAACCCATCCGCGTCGTCGAGACGCTCAAACCGAAATCTATCACGCAGCCCAAACCTGGTGTGTACATCTACGACATGGGGCAAAACATGGTGGGGTGGTGCCGTCTCAAGGTGAAGGGTCCGGCCGGCACGGAAGTGAAACTGCGTCACGCCGAAGTGCTTCAGGACGACGGCACGCTGTATATGGCTAACCTCCGGTCGGCCAAGGTTACGGATGTTTATACCCTGAAAGGCGGCGGCACGGAGACGTACGAACCGCGATTCACCTACCACGGTTTTCGGTACGTGGAACTGACCGGATACCCGGGCAAACCCGATCTCGATACCATCGAAGGCTGCGTCGTCCACGACGACGTGAAGTCCGCCGGCGAATTCGAAACCTCGAACCCGCTCTTGAACCAGATTCACCACAACATCGTCTGGGGTACCCGCGGCAACTACCGCAGCATGCCGACAGATTGCCCGCAGCGCGATGAGCGCCAGGGCTGGCTTGGCGACCGGTCCGAAGAGTCGCGCGGCGAAACCTATCTGTTCCAGGTCGAACCGCTGTATGCGAAGTGGGTGCAGGACATGGACGACGCGCAGAAGGACAGCGGAAGTGTGCCGGACGTGTGCCCGTCATACTACCCCTTCTACAACGACGACGTGACGTGGCCGAGCAGTTTCATCATCGTCCCCGGCGCGTTACACGATCAATACGGCGATATCCGCGTCCTCGAACGCCACTACGACGGTATGAAACAGTGGATCGACTATATGACCCAGTTTATCCAGGACGGCATCATCGACAAAGACTCCTACGGCGACTGGTGCGTGCCGCCGGAAGATCCGATCCTTATCCACTCGAAAGATCCCAAGCGCAAGACCAACGCGCCGGTGATCGCGTCCGCCTATTTCTACCACGATCTGGACCTCATGGCGAGCTACGCCGACCTGCTTAATAAACCCGAGGACGCGAAAGATTTCCGCGCCTTGGCCGGAACGATGAAGACGGCCTTCAACAAGCGCTTCTTGAACGAAGACAGTGGCACGACTACGACAACGGTTCCCAGACTGCCAGCCTGTTGCCGCTGGCCTTTGGCATGGTCCCCGAGGATCAGGTTTCGCCGGTTTTCAATACGCTCGTCGACAAGATTCTCGTCGGCACCAAGGGCCATGTCGGCACGGGGCTCATCGGGGGCCAGTGGCTTACGCGCGCCCTCTCCGACGGGGGTCGTCCCGATGTGGTGTACACGCTGGCGACGCAAACGACGTATCCGAGCTGGGGCTACATGATCGAAAACGGCGCCACGACGGTGTGGGAGTTATGGAACGGCAACACCGCCGACCCCGCCATGAACTCGCACAACCACGTCATGCTTGTCGGCGACTTGGTGATGTGGTTCTACGAATACCTCGGCGGCATCCGGCCCGATCCGAAGGTTCCCGGCTTCAAACATATCGTGCTTGACCCCGTGCCCGTCGATGACCTCGACCACGTCCGCGCCACCCACGAGTCCGTATACGGCGCCATCGCCAGCGAATGGACCCGCACCGGCAAGGCGTTCCGTTGGACGGTCACCGTACCGCCGAATACGACGGCCACGGTGCACGTGCCGACAAGCGACGCTGGGAGCGTTACGGAGAGTGGCGCATCCCTCGCCGATGCGAAGGGCGTGGGTGACGTGCGTGAGGAAGACGGCGCGGTGATTTGCACCGTGGGGTCCGGGTCGTACGAGTTCGAGTCGATATTGGAGTAAGCGGCGATGCCTTAGCCGCCGTCGCCACCTCGCGAGGTGTGTTCGCGGATGTCATACTTGCGCACCTTGTAGGTCATGTCGCTGCGGGAGAGTCCGAGTTTACGCGCGGCTTCGGCCTGGGCGCCGTCCGCCATGGTGAGTGCGCGAATGAGAAGATGGCGCTCCACCTCTTCGAGCACTTGGCGAACGTCCAATTCCGGCGGCAATCCATGCACGAGATCCGGTATCGCTGCATGTCCGTCGCGGGTGGTTGGGGCTGAACCCGCTGCAGACGCCCCGGCGACCGGAAAGTCGTCCGTGACCAGTTCCTGGCCCCGCCCGAGGATGTAGGCGCGTTCGATCAGGTTGCGGAGTTCGCGCACGTTTCCGGGAAACGCATAGCGGCGCAATGCATCGACGGCGTCCACCGCAATGGTTCGCGGCTCGACTTTTAAGTCATGGGCGACGGCCGTAAGAAAATGTTCGATCAACGCGGGAATATCGGAGCTTCGCTCCCGCAGCGGCGGAATCGCCAACGGCACGACGGCAAGTCGAAAATACAGATCTTCGCGAAAGGCCCCGTCTTTCACACGTTGCTCGAGATTGCGGTGCGTGGCCGCGATGATACGGACGTCGACCTTACGGGGATTGGTGGAACCCACCCGCAACAGTTCACCATCGACAAGGACCCGCAGGAGTTTCGCCTGCAATCCCAGCGACATTTCGCCCGCTTCATCGAGAAACAACGTGCCCAGATTGGCCGCTTCGAACAAACCCTGCCGCGCCTGTTCCGCTCCTGTGAAGGCGCCTTTCTCGTGGCCGAATAGTTGGCTTTCCAACAAGTCCTCCGGCATGGCCGCGCAGTTGACGGCGACAAACGGCATGTTGGCCCGGGCACTTCGTTTGTGGATTGCGCGGGCTACGAGTTCCTTGCCAGTTCCCGTTTCACCGGTAATCAGAATCGTGGCATTCGTCGGGGCGGCGCGGACGATAAACTCGCGCACCTCCTGCATGGCGGGACTGTTGCCCAGCAGTTCCGTGTCCGCGGCCAGCCGGCCGACCTCGTCCCGAAGACGCTCGTTCTCGCGGAGCAACGTGGCATGATTGCAGGCGCGCCAGACCGCGGCACGCACGGTATCCGGATTGAACGGCTTGGTGATGAAGTCGAACGCCCCTTCGCGCATGGCCGTCACCGCAAGCTCCACGGAGGCGTACGCAGTCACCACGATCACCGGCAACGACGGGTCCGCGTCCTTGGCCGCGGCCAGTACGCCCATGCCGTCGCCATCCGGAAGCCGTTGATCCGTGACGACAAGATCGAGGGGCTGCGCGTTAAGCGTCTTCAGTGCCTCCTTGCAGGTACCCGCTTCGAAGACTTCGTGGCCTTCCTTTTGCAGCAGGACGGCCAGAATGCGGCGCATGCCGGCCTCATCTTCGACGATCAGAATTCGATTCATGTCTCCGTCCCCACCGCGGGATCGCCCGATCCGACGAGCGCGCCGGGCAAACGCATGGCAAAACGCACGCAATCTACTTCGTTTTGAACGAGCACCAAGTCCCCGCCGTGGCCGCGCGCGATATTTCGCGCAATAGCAAGGCCAAGTCCGGTGCCTTTGGGCTTGGTCGTGTAGAAAGGCTCGAAAATATGCGCGGCAACGTCACCGGGAATCGGTTTTCCCGAGTTCTCCACGTAGATTTCCAGATCCGGTCCGTCAGCCCGGCAACCGATTTCTACGCGGCCGCCATCGCCCGCCGCGTCGATGGCGTTTAAGACGAGATTCACGACCGCTTGTTGGATCTGGAACGCATCCACCATGGCCGTCCCGCTACCCATGCATACCGTACCCACCTTTGCGCCGGCCTCTCCTGCGCGGGCTTTCGCGAGGGAACCAACGTATTCGGCAATGGTCGCGAGCGACTCCGGCTGCTTGTCGGGCTGTGCGGTGCGCGCGTAGGACAGAAAATCCGTCGTGAAGGTTTCCAATCTGCGGGCTTCCGTCGCAGCGATGGCGAACATTTCGTCCCGCAGTTCCTTTTCCATCCCCGGCTGGTGTGCGGTGGAAAGGGAACTTGAAATCATGGCGATGGGATTGCGAATCTCGTGGGCGATGGCACTGGACAGCCGTCCGATGGCGGCCAGTTTCTCTTCGGAAACCAATCGGTCGCGGGTCCGTTCCAGTTCCTGCAACGCGGTTTCGAGCTTCGATTGCTCCGTCCGCAACTGCGCCACCAGCAGCCACACGACCAGACCCACGGCGAAATAAATCAGCACCATGGTCGCCGCTTCGAAGTATTCGCTTAGATTGACGTGTGGCATGCCCCGGAAGTAGACCCAGACCTGCAACACCGTCAAGACGCCGGCAAGACTCGCCACACCGAGCGTCCCCGGCAGGGAGTATCGGAACGCCGCCGCCACGACGGGCAATATCATCAGGACTGCATAGTGCGAGTCTTCGCTCGTAGACAGCATGGCGACCAGCGCGGCGAACGCGATGTGCAAAATGATCGAGAGATGGGCGTAGCCGCAGACGACCCGCCATCCCAACGGCCGTTTCAACGAATTCAGCCAGATCAACTCGATCGCCTGCATGAGGAATCGCGCGCCGAACAGGGTGATGATCGCGCGGGACGGGAGTGCCAACGCGGGCCGAAACAACACCTGCACCAATAACAGCGCCGCGATGATCGACAAATTGAGCAGAATGAGCGTGCTCTCTTGCCGTCGAAAAACGCTGAAGTCGACGCAGGCCGTCAACGCCGTCGAGACAATGCTGCCGTCGCGCCGGTTTTCGCGACCGGCCGGGTTGGAATTGTTTTCCCCGTCTTGCGTCTTCACGCGACTCCACACTGTAGGTTGTGGCCGCCCGCACCCGCAGGCGGTTGCTTTCGTTTGGAGTATAGAGCAGCGCATGAGACTTACGCCATTCGGGGGCCGGGGGTGCCGGGCGCGCCGTCTGCCGTCGGAGATGTTACCGTTTTGACTTCGGCACCATATACGGCACCGCTTCGCGATAGCGCGCAAAACGGTCGCCGTGCCACTCCAGAAATCGGGCTTCCTTGAGCAGTGGGCCGATTACGCAGTACGCTGACCAAACCGAGGCGAGGACTACGCTGTCGAGCGTGTGAACCGGGGAGGTCCACATGACCAGCGCGAATCCGACGTATACCGGGTGACGTATCAGCCGGAACAACCCCCGCGTTGGAAAGTCGCCGTAATCCGGGCGTTTCCCCTTGACGACCGAAGTCCAACCCAGGTACCCGGTCTGCACTGCCAGCCCCGAGTCGGTCAACGCTCTGATTAGAAATATCCAACTCGCGAGGAAGACAAGCTGGAGAACATGGCGTTCCCAACCGGCAGGATCGCTGAGGGTTATTCCGCTGGGGGACCAAAGCGTAAACGTCCCGAGCAGTTGGAGACTTCCCACGAGTACATACGTCGTTGAAACCAAATCCCGGCCCAAACCGTCCGGCGCGGTTTTCGCCATGAGATTCCGGCCGCGTTTGCTGAGAAAGAACGAATGCAGAACGGGAAACTGCACGATCAACAGTGCGTTGAACAGAACCGCCATCCAACCGTGAAAAGGTCCTTGACCCGTTCGCAGACCGGAATACAAACCGATCACCATGATGACTACCGAAACGGCGAAAACCGTGTGTGTAAATATGCCGAAGGCAAGGGCGAATGATGCGCCTCGGTTCGATCGAAGCGACTGTACGAGACGATTGAGTACGCGGGGGATGGACAGTGAGGCGCTGTCGGCCATGGGCAAATCCTTTTTTACTACCAGGAACAACTACGCGGCTTTGAGCCAGCCGCCGGCGCGTGGCCGTCTCGTCCGCGTGCGAAGAGGAGAGAGATGCCACACTGCTTACTATACTCCGAATGATTGTCGCCGCGACACACAAGGGTTTATCCTTTGACACATTGTTTACGTACTCGGTTTCATCGCGCACTGTGATGCAGTGCCGCGCCTTCACCGCCACAGCCCTTCATCGACGCGCTTACTCGTCGTGGTCCTCTTCATGAGGTTCTTTCTCGCCAAACAGAGCACCGAATTCAGACGAACCGGTCGCAACCATTGCCTGGACGCCGTATTCATGGACCAGCCGACCGCCTTCATGGGCCGTGTTTGCCAGCAGCAGCGCGCCGAAAGCGTACAAGGCCAGGAACGCGACGTTGAGACCAACCCGCAACACGGGTTTCAGGGTGGTCTTCAGGATCATGGGTGTCAGGACAATCGCCCCGAAGATTACCGTGAGAAATGCGAAAACCGTGCGCGTCGTTTCCGCGAGGTCTTCGTGCTGCTCCAGGACCTGCGAGATCGCCTCCGTGCGTTCCACCAGTCCCGCCCCCGCTTCGCCCGTGGATACTGCGACAAAAGCGCCGATAGTACCCAGGACCATCAGTGCGAATGCTGCGAGTGCAAACCCATTCCAGTGCTTTGAGAATATGAGTCCCAGCACCACGAGAATCGGCGCGACCAGCAGCAGGGCTATGGGGAAATGAACGACCAGCGGATGGAGACCGTCCCAACTAGGCAGTGGTGGTAGCATCGCGACATCCTCCCTGGTTTTGGTTTTCTGTAGTTTAGAGGTTGCCGGCCACCGGAGGGGAATCGGTGGCCGGCGCAGGGTGTAGTCCGGAATTCTCACACGCACGACATACCTGCTGTGTAACTTCTGTGGATACCGTGTCTTCCAACGATGATAAAGATTCCTCAACTTGACAGTGTGCGTGTGAGAATTCCTCAACAGTGAGCCTTCAAGTTTTCTCGGGAGCATTTCTCACTGCCTTCTGGGACGCCGGTGTACCAAGCAAAGCCGTTCGGCGGTGAGAAATGCGGAGTAGGCTCAAGGATCAGGTGACCTTGACGAACTTCTCTTGGGGAGAGAAGCAAGAGGGGCATTTTTCAAGGGACGGGTCCGTCGTCGTGTATCCGCAGACCGTGCAGACATAGAAAGTCTTGGCGTCGCCCGTCCAGGTGTCCAGATTATCCAGCGCTTGCTGGTAAAGCTTGGCGTGTTCGGCTTCCGCCGTCTTGGCCAAGTTCAGGGTGCGCATGGCTTGCCGGTTGCGGTCGGATTTCGCCACGTTCAGGAATTTGACGTACATGACGTCCCGCTCGTAGGTTTCGCCCGCGATCGCCGCCGCGAGGTTTTCCTTCGTCGATTTCACGTCAGGCGTTTCGATCACCGCGGTGGCCGTGCCGCCCATGGCTTCGATGACCTTCTTGTGGTTTCTGGCGTGAACTTCTTCCGCCTTGGCGGCCGCGCGGAACAGGCTCGCCACCGGGGCGTATCCTTCTTCGTCCGCCTTCTTGGCAAACGCGAGGTACCGAACATGCGCGTTGGATTCGCCATTGAACGCGGCCTGGAGATTCTCCAGCGTGGTCCCGACCTTAAGTTCCGGCGACGCCGCGAATACCAGGGGGCTCATCGCCAATCCAAGGACTGCGAGAACCGCCGCCGTCCAAACCGTGCGCTTTGAAAGAATGGAACAGTACATACGTTGAAACCTCCCAACTATCCATCACCACAGTTACCGACTCAGGTGCCGGTCAACGACCGACGGGAGGTAAAGAGCATGGGACGTGCCAAGCGGGATGAATACGCCCGTTCTGCGCTGTAGCAAGTACTTACGAAAGATCCGTGGCACAGAATTATGGCCGCTGCACGAGAATTTGAACGGTTGTGGCGTGCATCTGTTAGAGAATTCCAACGAATACACGTATCGCCATGACGTGACGAGGGGGAGTGCGCGATCGCGAACTCCCCCGGGATTTGTGTAGGTCTAACTGGCTTGACATCAGGAGGTTACTGCTCGTTCAGGCGGCGCTCCCAGTCGTAGTCGCGGGCGGTGACCATGGTTTCCAGGCGGCGGATGCGGCGTTCGAGGTTGTCGTAGGTCCGTTTAAGCCGGTGCAGCGCCATGGACCGCGAGTTCATGTACGATTCGTAGAATTCCTGATCGGTATCTTCGCGGAATGGGATGACGGGCTCCGGTTTCAGGATCAGCGCCGCGATAATATATGCGCCGATCAGTGGCCAGATTCCGGTGAAGAGGGAGACAAATACCGTCAGTACGCGCATACCCACGACCGGAAAATCGAAGTACGCGGCCAACCCCTTGCATACGCCGAAGATCAGTCCCGACCGGGATCGATAGAGCCTCTTTCCACTTTGTTCACGTGGCGCCATATCGGCTCCTCCTTTCCTTTCGTCTTGCATCAAACCTATGTTGCCAATGCCCGGTCAACTGACACCGCCGCTCTTGCGGTCCCGTTCCAGCAGCAAGGTTTCCAAGGCTTCCACCCGTTCTTCCATCTTGAGGAGGCCGTGATAGATATCCTGAATCAGCCGCGTTTCCTCCGCCTGCAATTCACGCCCAACTCTACGGGATCCGCCCCGCAGAATTAGCAACGCCGCGAGGAATATCGCACCCACTACGGCAACCAGGGGGATCATGAGCGCCAGTATCGCAGCTTCATCCATCGTTCGCTCCTTCGCTGTATCGATCGAAGACGGGCCGGTACATTCAGTACGTCGAGCGGTCTTCTTCACGCTCCATGATAATGGTTTCCAGGGCTTCCAGCCGTTCTTCCATCCGGGCGAGTCCCTGATGAATCTCCTGGATGACCCGGGCTTCGTCGGCATCCGATTCTTTCGGGCGATCTTTCATCATCCGCGAAGCGCCTGCCGCGAGACCGACGATACAAGCGACAATCGACGCCAGCAGGAGAAACATCACGACAAATAACAGTTCAAACCACGCCATCACTATTCCCCTCCGGATCGGTCTACCGGATCGTCCATTCGCCGGGGCCCGTGGCCCGCGCACGTTTTCTCATTAACTTTCTCGCGCCGCGTTCGATGACTTTCGGGTCCGGGTTGAAGGCGTTCGCCGCGTCGAATGCCAAGCCGATGCCCCATCCCAGCAAACAGAAATAGAACCAGCTTCCGCCGGATACCATGATATCCAGCAGAAACAGAAAACCGTTCACAATCAGGTAGGCCCGAAGGTGATCGTAGAACTTGCGCTTACGACGCAGTTTCCATTCTTCGCACGCGGATTCATATTCCCCCGTTGTACGCTGTTCGTTGATCGCACGCTCCAACTCCCCCGGCGCAATTCCGAGTTCCCGCGCGGTTTCCACGAGTTCCTCGTACGTGATCTCGCCCGAGTCTCGCTTCCGCCGGAGGGCACGCCGAAGAATAGATTCCACCTCCTCAACGGTGTACATCTCACCCGACTGCGTCTCTACCATGTTCCGCCCCTTTCTCATCTACCGAGTCAGAATTTATCCGGGCGCTTGCGCGTGCAAGCGGAACTCTTTAGCTCGGGCGCTCCCCGGCGCTCTTCTTCGACTTCAGCGCATCGAGTTCCTTTTCGATCTCTTCGTCATCCGCCAGTTTCAGAAACTCTTCTTCGAGGGCGTTCTTCGCGCCGAAATTTACGAGATCGGCTTCCGCTTCCATTCGATCGATGCGTTGTTCGAACGACTCGAATCGCGCAATGGTGTCGGCCGTGTCGCTCCGGCGAATTTTCTCCTGGGCCTCCTTCTTGCGCGTCGCGTGAACGTGCCGCTGCACCATGACCCGTTGCTTTTCGCGCGCCAGGGCGAGCTTGTCCTCCAACTGCATTATATCAGACTGGTACTGTTCGACCAGCGTCTCGCATTGTGTGGATTCCTTTTCAATCGCTTCCCCGCGTTCGCGATACCGTTTCTTCTCGACGAGCGCTTCACGGGCCAGATCTTCCCGGCCTTTGTCGACCGCAAGTTGGGCCTTGGCGCCCCAATCGGCCTCGCGCCTGCGCACTTCATCAAATTCGCGCTGAATCTTCTTCTTGGTCGCCATGGCGCCGGCGCAGGAGGCCTTCACCTCGACCAGTGTGTCTTCCATTTCCCGGATCATCAGCTTGACCAGTTTCTCCGGATCTTCCGCTTTGTCCAGCATCGCGTTGATGTTGGAACTGATGATATCCCGAACCCGTGTAAAAATACCCATGAATCAATCCTCCAAGTCGTGCGATGCCGCGCCGTTTCGCTCAGGAAACCGGCGAAGTACTCCCAAGTTGTCGAAACATTACCGCCGGCCTGCCAGGATCGGACGGTTCATTCTGCCACGCCACCGGGCCGTCTTCGGTTATGTGTTTTGGTGCGTGATGACGCTTGCCGTGCAAATCACCCGAGATTATCAACGCATGATGTACAAGCTGTGACACTCTCGATATGGACTCGATTTCGTCGTGCAGGATGCGCAGCCCCGCCGTAAATTGCGATGTTCCAAACTCCGGTTCGCACCAGACGATACGGCCCTCGAGTTGGTGCGCTCCGGAATCGCCGGCACTCTCGGGGAGATGGAACAAGATGGACGTGCCGGGACGAAGGTATCGTCCCATCCGTAGGCGCATGCCGCCACGACCTACATCGAGAACCACCGCGTTTCCATGTTGAAGCGCTCCGTAGCTGTAGCGCATTTGCATGGGATAGGGCACTCGCACGAAGCGACGAAGGTTGCGAAGAGCGGTTGTGGCGCACATGATGTCGAGTTCCTTTGAGCCGTTTATTCCGGAGAATCCCTACACGGAGGGATGAGCAATCGATGTGCCAACCGGTGTTTTATGTGTAACTTTGTTCCACAAATTGGCTTATCGTGGATACGTGTGCCTGAGGCTTGAGTTTTGGGTTGAGCGCCAAGACCAATCGATGGCGGCAGCGACCTCGTGGTGGCGATCCTGACCACCCAGGTTTGAAGGAAGTCTGACCGGCATGACCCCGCAAATTCCGCTGTAAGTCCAATGGAATCGTGCTATAGTGGAGCCCCGGGTTGGTATGAGGGTTCGGGAAACGATTCAGGATCGCGAAGGGAGGGGCGCCTTTCGCGAACGGTGGGTAAGAAGGCCCGGAGCTATGTGGGTGTGGGCACGACTTGGTGGAGTGGGAGTCTAATATGTCTTGTGCCGGGTACTTGCGTAGATTCGCGACCGCGCTGGTGGTTTGCGCCTGCTGGACCGCAATGAGTTACGCCAGCGACGATCGGCCCGGAACATCGGCAAACGAAAAGCCCCGGGATTTAACGGAATTGAGTCTAGAAGACCTCATGAACGTCGAGGTAACCAGTGTCTCGAAAAAGGCGGAGCCCAAGAACGCCGCGCCGGCCGCGATCTATGTCTTGACCGCGGAAGACATTCACCGTTCCGGGGCCACCACCTTGCCGGAACTGCTTCGAACGGTCCCCGGTGTGCACGTCGCAAAGCTCAACGCCAACACGTGGTCGGTTACAATTCGCGGTTTTAGTGGACAATACTCCAACAAGCTGCTTGTGCTGATAGATGGTCGATCCGTATATACGCCGTCGTTCTCGGGTGTGTTTTGGGAGAGCCTCGACATCATGCTGGAGGACATCGAACGTATCGAAGTCATTCGGGGCCCCGGGGGCACACTATGGGGCGCGAATGCGGTCAACGGCGTCATCAATATCATGACGAAGAAGGCCAAAGACACGCCGGGGGGGCTCCTTTCATTGGGCGGCGGCACGGAGGACCAGGCGTTTGGGGGGCTCGGCTACGGCGGCCGCATTGGCGACAACAGCTATTATCGTTTCTATCTGGGACACGCCGATTACGATGATGGCGATTTTCGGTCCGGCAAACCGTCAAACGACGATTGGGATGCGACGTTCGGCGGGTTTCGCGTGGACCTTCAGCCCGATGACTCCGAGTCGTTCTCGATCCTGGGTCACCTTTCCGAAAACGACACGGGAGAAACTCAGAAGAATCCGATACGGTTGTTTCCATACACTTCCCGGACCTCAAGTCCGGAGACTTTGGAACGGCGCAGTTTGCTTGCACGGTGGACCCGCGAGATTGACGCTGACTCCCGGCTCCAAATTCAAGCGTACTACGATTTCTTTGAATCCGACGCACCGAACATCCGATTGCGTGAGCACACCTTCGACCTCGACATTCAGCACCAATTTAAGCTGGGAAACCGGCAAGATATTGTATGGGGTACCGGCTTTCGATACGTGAGCGATACGGCCGCCGGTAGCCCCTTCCTCTCGTTCGATCCCGATGAGCGGCGGCTCCGTATTTTCAATGCGTATCTGCAAGACGAAATTACGCTGGTCGATGACGTTCCTGAATCTCACGCTCGGCACGAAACTCGAATACAACGACTACACCGGCGTCGAAATTCAGCCCAACGCAAGGCTCATCTGGTCTCCAAACAAACGGCATACCGTCTGGGCCGCCGTTTCGCGCGCCGTCAGGAGTCCGTCCCGTTCCGAACTCGACCTTCGTCTCGAAAGCCTCGACAGACGGCGCCTGGTAGTCGCCCTGTACGGCAACGACGATTTCGAATCCGAAGACTTGCTCGCCTTCGAGACCGGGTATCGCATCGAACTGTCAGCGTCGGCAGCGTTGGACGTCTCACTTTTCTACAATCTTTACAACAACCTCAGGACAACGGAGTTTCGGCGCCCGTTCATCGAGATCGATCCGCTCCCGCCTCATGTGGCCGTTCCGATCGTCGTGGACAACAATATGGACGGTTCCACGTATGGGTTTGAAGTTGCCATGGAGTGGAATCCACAATCTTGGTGGCGTATTCGTGCAGGGTATTCCTTTCTGGAAATGGATTTGTCGCCAAATCCCAAAACCATCGATATCCTGTCAAGTACCGTCGAAGACGAAACCCCAGAGCAACAGGCGTTCATGCAAGTTAGTTTCGACTTGGCTCAGCGTGTGGAACTCGACACGACCCTGCGCTATGTTGACACCGTGCCCGCCTTCGGGGTGGACGACTATCTCACCGCGGACATTCGCCTTGCCTGGTCGCCCAGGGAGGACTTGGAGTTTTCCCTCGTGGGGCAGAACCTGTTCGAAGAATCTCATCTTGAATATGCGCCAAGCTTTATCAATCTAGTGCCCACCGAAGTCGAACGAGGTGTTTATGGGAAGGTTACATGGCGCTTCTGAACTACAGGCGGGGAACCCGAACCCCGTACCGACGTATTGATGGCTCGCGCGCCGCGCGGGGACTGGCGATCCTCCTGTGCGTCATGTCCCTGCCGCTTCTTCAAGTCCGAATCTGTCACGCGGGCGCCGACGCCCCATCGGAATATGAAGTGAAGGCCGCCTTCCTCTATAAGTTCATCAGCTTTGTCGAGTGGCCCGACGAATCGTTTCCCGAAGATGAGACCCCGATTCAAATCGGAATCCTTGGCGATGACCCCTTTGGCGCGATCCTGGACCGGATGGTCAAAGACAAGTCAATCAATCACCGCAGGCTACGAGTCAAACGATCCAACGATCCTTCCGAACTGACCGATTGTCATATCGTCTTCATCGCCAAATCCGACGCGGACAACATCAAGACGCTGGCGCCGAACTTCCACAACCGGCACGTTCTGACCGTCGGCGATTCGCCTGGTTTCGCAGAACGGGGCGGCATCATCAATCTGATCGAGCAGGATGGCAAGGTCCGGTTCGAGATTAACCCCGAGGCGGCGAAACGGGCACACCTCCACATTAGCTCCCAGCTCCTCGCTCTCGCCAAAGTCGTCGAAACGAAACGAGATGAAGACCGTGAAAAAAAACCTGCTTAGGGATCTTTCCATCGGAAAGAAACTGACCCTCCTGGTGATGATTCCCAGTGCTGCAGCGCTTTTGCTCGCCACAGCCGCCCTGATCGCATGGGATCTGTTCTCCTTCTGGAGTTCCATGGAGGCCGACCTGCGTTCTACTGCGTCCGTCATCGGTAACAACAGTGCCGCCGCTTTGATGTTCGACGCTCCTCAAGAGGCCGAGGACATCATGTCGGCCATGTCCGCAATCGAGGATGTGGAATTCGGCTATCTCTTCACGGAATCCGGGCGGCTCTTTGCACGCTGGAGCGCGCACCCGGACACCGACCATTACGCGCCTATCAAGATACCGAAGAAATCCGTTACGCATGACACAAGACAGATCATCGTCGTGCACCCAATCGAGCGGGACGGCAACCCCATCGGCACTTTCGTGCTGGTTTCGAACCTGGACCGATTCTGGCAGCGCGTATACCGGCACGCCCTGGTTTTCTCAATCGCGATCGCAGCCGCGCTGATCTTGGCGCTCGGTCTGGAAACGCGTTTGCGACGGTTAATAACGGAGCCCATCTTTCATTTGGCCGATATCGCCGAGCGTTTGTCCAGGGAGAAGGACTATTCGATCCGTGCGCGCACGTTTGGCCGGGACGAGATCGGCCTATTGATCGAGCAGTTCAACGCGATGCTCGAGCGCGTCGAGGCCCGGGACGCATCGCTGCAGCAAGCCCAGGCCGAACTGGAAACTCGCGTCTTTGAACGTACCAAGGCCCTTCAACAGGAAATCGTCGACCGGGAACGGGCACAGAAAGCCCTTCGCGACAGCGAAGCGCGACTACGAGGCGTGTTGGAAGATCAGACGGAGTTCGTTCATCGCATGAAGCCGGATGGCACGATCACGTACGCGAATGGCGCGTACGCGCGATTCTGGAATTCACTTCCGGAAGATCTAGTCGGACAAAACCTCATGGAGATGATTCCCGTACCGGATAGCACCCGCCTCTCCCGGGATCTTGCTCGAATGACGGCCGACAATCCGATGCAAACGCAGCGGATCCCCATCGCCCGGACCGACGAAGAACCCCGGTGGTACGAATGGACCATTCGTGGCTTTTTCGATGAGTCGGATCGCGCGGTCGAATTTCAGTCCGTCGGTCGCGACATCACCGATCGTAAGCGCGCTGAAGATGCCGTGGTTCGCGCAATGCAAGAAGCGGAACAGGCCAATTCGCAGCTTCAGGACGCCATCGCGCGAGCGAACCAGATGGCGCAGGAGGCCGAAATCGCCAACGCCGCAAAGAGCGAATTTCTCGCCAACATGAGCCACGAGATTCGGACCCCCATGAACGGGATCATTGGAATGACGGGCCTGCTGCTGGATACCGAACTGGATGATGTACAGCGGGATTACGCGGAAAGCGTCCGAGAATCCTCGAACGCCCTCTTGTCGATCATCAACGACATCCTGGACTTCTCCAAAATCGAAGCGGGCCGGCTCGAGCTCGAAATCATCGACTTCGATCTCCGCGTGGCCTTGGAGGACGTGTTGGACCTCCTCGCGCTCCGTGCCCACGAAAAAGGATTGGAAATCGCCTCACTCGCCGAACCCGACGTCCCTTCCCTGGTGCGAGGCGATCCGGGCCGGTTACGACAGATTCTAATCAACCTCGTGTCGAACGCCATCAAGTTCACCGAGGAAGGCGAAGTCGTCGTCCATGTTTCCCTCGCCGAGGAGTACGAAAATGAAATCATCGCGCGCTTCGAAGTCAGAGATACGGGCATCGGCATCCCTGGGGATCGGCTGGATCGACTCTTTAAGTCCTTCTCGCAAGTCGACGGGTCCACGACGCGGAAGTTTGGCGGCACGGGGCTGGGGTTGGCGATATCGAAACGTCTCGTGCATTTGATGGATGGTGAAATCGGCGTGGAAAGCGAGGAAGGCAACGGTTCCACGTTTTGGTTTAACTGCCGGTTTGCCCTGCAGTCCGGCGGCGATTCTCAAGACACTTTCTTAGCGGAAAGCCTGGAAGGGAAACACATCCTCATCGTCGACGACAACCAGACGAATCGTTCGGTGCTTGGCCAGCAATTACTGCAGTTCGGGTGCCGCAGCAGCGAAGCGGCAGGGGGGCCGGCCGCTTTGGAATCCATTCGCCAGGCGAAGCGTGCGGGCGATCGATTCGATCTGGTCATCGTGGACTCCCGCATGCCGGGGATGGACGGACAGGGCCTTGCCCGCGCCATCCACAAGGATGACGCCTGCGACGACCCCCTGTTGGTCCTGTTGACCTCGAGCGGCAGACGAGGGGACGCCGTCCAGTACCATGAACTCGGATTCGTCGCCTATCTGACTAAACCCGTCAAGCGCTCCCAACTATTCGATTGCCTCAGCGCGGCTCTCGGGACCCGGAAATGGGTCAAGAAGGGTAAACCGCTCCCGCTGTTGACTCGCCACTCCGTAAGCGAGCAGAAAAGACACGCCCGCCGCATTCTTGTCGCCGAGGACAATCAAGTGAATCAGAAGGTGGCACGGCGGATTATCGAGAAACTCGGCTATAGCGCCGACACGGTCGCGAACGGGCGTGAAGCCGTCTCGGCGATCCAGCAGATCCCCTACGATTTGGTTCTCATGGACGGTCAAATGCCCGAAATGGACGGCGTCGAAGCAACCCGTGCCATCCGAGCGTTGGAGGACGGCACCGGACGCCATACGCCGATAGTCGCCCTCACCGCCCACGCCATGGAGGGGGATCGCGAGCGGTATCTCCACGCCGGCATGGACGACTATCTTGCAAAACCCTTGGAGCCGTCCGAACTGGCCAAAATGATAGAATATCATCTCAACAAAAAAATCATGGGTGCACCGCACGAAGCGCGTCTTTGTAAGAGGACGCGCAAGCCCGTATTCAACCAGAGGGCGTTACTCGCGCGTTTGGACAACGATATCGAATTGGCGGAAGAACTGGTCCAGGTCTTCCTGGCCGATAGCGAAGAGCAGACGCTTCGAATTCGCGAAGCGTTTGCCGCTCGCGATGGGGTGAAGCTGGAACGACACGCGCACACCCTGAAAGGATCCGCGTCCAACCTCGAAGCCGGAGATATCGCGGATATCTCCAAATCGTTGCAGTCATTTGCCTCGGCCGGTGATTGGGATTCGGCGGCGGTTTGCATCGGTGACCTGGAACAAGCCTTTCAACGATTTAAGTCGGCCGTCGCCGTTTCGTAGGATTGGCGAGTACCTTCAATACGCGGTGGAAAGCTCATGGAAGTATTGATTGCGGAAGATGATCCCACCTCCCGGCGCATGCTGGAAGCGATTCTTCAAAAGTGGGACTACAAGGTGCGTACCGAGGCGGACGGCGCGCGCGCGCTCGCCGCGTTGCAGGAGGACGACGCGCCACGATTGGCGCTCCTGGACTGGATGATGCCCGGGATGGACGGAATCGAAGTCTGCCGTCGCATCCGTGAACTAGAAAAAAACGCACTGCCCTATATTATCCTGGTTACTGCCCGCGCCAAGAAGTCGGACATCGCTTTCGGTCTGAACGCGGGCGCGAACGACTACGTCGTAAAACCCTTCGACCGCGACGAGCTACGGGCCCGAATCGGCGCCGGCGAACGGATCGTCTCGCTCGAGCTGGCGTTGATGGACCGTATCGCGCAGCTTGAAAAGGCGCTGGACCATATCAAGACACTCCAGGGAATTCTCCCCATCTGCATGTACTGCCGGCGCATCCAAAACGACGAGGCGACCTGGCAGCGGCTCGACGAGTATGTCACCCTCCATTCCGATGCGGAATTCAGCCACGGCATCTGCCCGGAGTGCACGGCCAAGTATCATCCGGAATTGCTGGAGGGTGGTGGAGAATAGGATAATGCGGCCCCATTTCACGCTTGGCCGGCAGGGGTGAAGTGACAGCCGATCCCGTTGCCGCAGAAAGTTCGGAAGGAGATGTGCAACCATGCTTGAAACGGTCGACCTCAAGGCTCGCCTGACGAAATCCGAATCGAAAAAAGCACTGGAGCGCCTGGACCTTGAACTCGCGCAATTACAGCGCGACCTCCAGCCGGACGGGTCCCCCGTGCTCGTGGTATTCGAAGGGTGGGACGCCGCCGGCAAGGGGTCCGTGCTGAATCGGTTGCTCCAACCCTTGGATCCGCGCGGCTACAAAGTACACAACATTAAAGAGCCGACCGAGGAAGAGCGAATGCGCCCTGCGCTGTGGCGATTCTGGCTCACCGCCCCCGCTCGCGGATCGATTGCCATATACAACCATAGCTGGTACCGGCAAGTCCTTAACGAAAGGGTCGAAGGAGACTCGGGCCGCGCTGGGTTACAAGAGGCCTACGAGCGCATCCGCACGTTTGAACGGCAGCTCCAGGAAGACGGCGCCATGGTCGTCAAGTTCTTCTTCCACATTTCCAAGAAGGAGCAGGCCAAGCGTTTCAAGCGAATCAGCAAAGACACAGCCTTCGCGTGGAAGGTCGGCAAGGCGGAGCGAAAACGACACAAGAAATACAACGACTACTACGAAGCCACGGAGGACATGCTTCGCGAAACGTCCACCTCATACGCGCCGTGGACGATCGTCCCCGCCACCGATGAAGAATTTGCGGAGGTCATGGTCGTCGAAACGTTGCACGCGGCGCTGAAAGCGGCCGTTACGCATCGGGACACCGCGCCGGCCGCCGCGATTGTTTCGCCGCCGCGCCGGACGAGTCCCCTCGACCGCGTGGACTTGTCCGTCGATATCGCCCGGAAGGACTATGACAAAGCCTTGCCTAAGCTCCAGGCCGAAACCCGAAGGCTGCAGCATCGCTGTTATTTCAAGCGCACCCCCGTCATCGTCGTATACGAAGGGTGGGACGCCTCGGGTAAGGGTGGAAACATCCGGCGGCTCACACGCGGACTGGATCCCCGGGGCTACGAGGTGGTCCCCATTGGCGCGCCCCAGGGCGAAGAGAAGCGTCGCCACTACCTCTGGCGTTTCTGGTCCGCACTTCCGAAAGCCGGCCACATCACCATCTTCGACCGGAGTTGGTATGGCCGCGTACTTGTTGAGCGCGTCGAAGGCTTCGCCGCTCCGCACGAATGGGAGCGCGCCTACCGCGAAATCAGTGAGTTCGAACAGCAATTGGTGGAATTCGGAACCGTGCTGGTGAAATTCTATCTTCACATTTCCAAGGATGAACAACTCAAACGGTTCCAGGAACGCGAAGAACAACCGCACAAGCGATGGAAGATCACCGATGAGGACTGGCGGAACCGGGAGCGGTGGGAGGATTACTGGGACCCCGTCTCCGATATGATCGAACGCACGTCCACGCCGCACGCCCCTTGGATCATTGTTGAAGGCAACGACAAACGATTCGCGCGGATCAAGGCTTTGCGCACCGTCAACGAACGGCTCTCGGCCGCCCTCGGCGAGTCGGGTTGACGAAGCCGGTGAGGACCGTTCCGTACCGCGTGCCGTACCGTGGAGGGTTTCGTTTCACCGGTTCTTCGATAGCCGGGTTTACCCTCGTCGAGCTGCTGGTCGTTATCTCCGTCATCGGGATTCTAGCCGCGATACTGTTGCCGTCGCTCGCCCGGGCCCGCGAGGCGGCGCGGCGGACGGCCTGCCAGAACAACCTTCGGCAATTCGGCCTCGTCTTTGCCATGTACGCGGGCGAAAACGATGGCGATTTCCCTCCGCCTGCACCGTTCGGAAGCGTTCGGGCGGACAGCTTATCTTCCCCCCTGTTCGAAGCGCCCCGCGGGCTCAGTCTGGTACCCGAATACCTGACCGATGCGAATATCGCCCAGTGCCCCTCGGACGCGGGTTCGGACCCTGGATGGGCGAGCGTTGGCCCCCGTGTGCCCGCCGGCACCATCGATTTCGATGCCTGGCAACGCGACGCACTGGACGCGCACGACGATGTCTCGTACGACTATTACCTGTCCGCGGAACTCGCGCGTTCGTACATGTACAAAGGATACGTGGCGGCAAACAGTCCCGAATACTACGGAATATGGGGAGCGAAAACGACAAACCCTGCCGTGGGCGACGTGGCCATTCGCGGTCTCGGTACGGTCAGGTACAAGGACTATACGGTCGACTTGCCAATCGAACCGGGGATTTGGCCTCCCTGGGTTCCGTCACCCCCGTTCGCATCGGGAACTTCAGGCTCGGGCACCGTGTTCCGCATTCGGTCCGGCATCGCGCGCTTCTACCTCACCGACATCAACAACCCGGCCCAGTCCGCACGCGCGACAAGCACAATCCCTGTGATGTGGGATACGTTCGGCAGCGGCGAGTTCAGCGATAACGAAGACGGCGGCGTCGTGTTCAACCACATCCCGGGCGGAAGCAACGTCCTCTACATGGACGGTCACGTTCGTTTTGTTCGATTCCCAGGGGGATTCCCGATCGTAAACAATGAGCAGGTCGTGAAAGAGAACAGCCACCACGGACTCGGTTAGCGAGGAAAAGAATGGGGGAGGCGTCAGTTACCGCTCATCGAGCGTGACTTGTACGGCATACCGATGGGCGGGTTCTGATCGGCGGAATGACTCGACTTATACTTCTGCTTCTTGGAAGGCTCGCGGCTGCTCAACGTATTGCGACGCTTCTTCAATGGCTCCCGCGAATTGTACGTCTCTTTGCTTCCGCCGGTATAAGTGCTTGGACTCAAGGCCTTTACTGCGGTGTTGGCCGCTGTGTTCACCACGGAGTTTGCGAGACTGTTGACGGACTGCAAGGTGCCACAGCCCGGTACCAGCAAGGCCGCCGCCGCCAACAAAACCACACAGCCCATCCCACGAACGATTCGCATGTTCTGCACCCCTCGAAGCATACCCATACAATAAATAAGTTGACCGCTCAGGTCAAGAGTTTTTCGGGACCGTTATACGCGGTGGTTTCGCGCCCCGACGTTGATTCGATATCGCATACGTGTTTGAATGGGCTCCGATTCAGCCAGGAACAACGAAAGGATATCACAGGTGGTTCAAACCAGGCCCGAGGCGATACTCTTTGACATGGGCGGCGTTCTCCTCGAATCGGCGGATATGTGGGACGACTCAGGCTTCCATAAGTCGTTTCCTGACGGACTTCCCGAGCCGATTTTGGAGCAATGGTTCCTCGATATGTCCAAAGCGCTGATCCGGGCGTACGAGGCCTTGCCACAACCCCGTCACGGCATGGACCCCCGTCCATTGATCGCGGAATGGCTTCCGAAAGCACAGGTGGACCCAACGCCGGAAGCTATCGAACGCTGGTACCGGATTATGACGCGATGGGAGGTCCGGCCCCTCTATCCCTTCGTTCGGAACACGTTGGAATCGTTGCGCGCCATGGGTTTCCGGCTGGGTTTGATCTCAAACACCCTGCTGGTCAGCGATGGGCATCGAACGCTGTTTCGCGAGGGTGGCATACTCGATCTGTTTGAATTCATGGTGTTTTCGGCCGAATTCGGTATGAACAAGCCAGACCCCTCTATCTTTCGCCACGCCCTGGAGTCCATGAAACTCGCCGCCGACCAAGCCTGGTATGTGGGGGACAAACCACACCGCGACGTGTGCGGCGCGCATCGCGTCGGAATGACTGCGGTTCTGGTCGACAGTACGTACCACGACCGCATCCAGGATGCTCCGGAAAACGAGCCCGAGTTGCTGATCCCGGACATCTCGGCGCTGCCTGCGTTGCTGGGGGCTATTGAAGTTTCCTCGAACTGATTATGCGTCGGGCGGGGCCACGGGCATGAGGATAGAGAAGCGCGCCCCGCCATCGAGGCCATTTTCAAAAGAAACCGTGCCCCCATGGGCCGCAATAATGCGGTGTGCGATCGTGAGCCCAAGGCCGGTTCCACCTTCTTTTTTGGTGAAGAAGGGCCGAAACACGTCCTCGCCGGGTTGGAGTTTGATCCCGGGGCCATTGTCTGCGATCGTGAACAAGACGTCATCGTCCGATGCCTCGACCCGGATGCTTACCCGTCCGTCGCGGCCTACCGCTTCGATGGCGTTATTCGCGATATTCGAGAGCGACTGGGCGACCCGGTACAGGTCGGCATGGATCTTGATATCCAACGGACATTTCGTCTCTATGGTTACTTTCTTTTGCTCCGCCCTCCGGCGGCAAAGCTGCACCGTGCGCTCGACGATGGCGTCGGCTGTACACTTCCCGCGCTGCAACTCGAAGGGACGCGCAAACCCCAGGAATTGGGAAATCAACCGCTCCAAGGCGGAGGTCTCCCGAAGGATCGTCTGTGCCGCGTTCAACCGCTCATCTTCGGGATCCAATTTTCGGATCAGCAATTCCGCCATACCGCTGATGATGCTGACCGGGTTCCGCAGTTCGTGAACGACCCCGGCCGTGAGTTCGCCGAGTGCGGCAAGTTGACGGTTCAACTCCGCGGACCGCTCCAACCGAACGCGTTCGGTCATGTCGGTGAACAGCACAATAATGCCGTTGAGCGATTCTTCGCCCGCATGGACCGACGCGCTCAGGCCGATTTGCTTCACGACACCGCTCGGGAGTGCCAGCGTCACCTCGTGGCGCGAAATGGGTTCGCCGGAGTCGGTAACGCTTGCGAGCACATCCGCCAGCGGCGTGGCATTGGGCACATCGTCCAGCGCGGTTCCAGGAGCCAGTGCGGAGGGATCGACGTCCAGATAGGCGGCGGCGGCCGGATTCGCCATGACGATTCGGCCCGCGCGGTCGAGGGCAATGACCCCGCTGCCGAGATTGTTCACGATTTGTTCATACAAATTGAGCATGCGCTACAAGGCTTTGCCCTGCCCTCTGGATTCTACCCCGTTGTGTCGCGCCGCCAGTGTGTCAGATCCGGCTTCGGATTTCACGTGCCAGCGCCACGAACTCGTCGAGGCTCATGGTCTGCGGACGACGCGACGGATCGATCCCCGTAGCCTCGAACGCAGCCAGAACGGCGTCTTTCGGCGCGCCAAATGCACCCGCCCGCGTCAACGAGTTGCGCAAGGTTTTTCGGCGCTGGCTAAAGGCGGACCGGATAATCCGCATCACGAACTTTGCGGGGATGTCCGGGTATGGATTCTCCGCGTGACATCGCATTCGAACGATGCAACTGTCGACCCGGGGTTGCGGCCGGAAACAGGTGCGCGGCACATGATGGACGATGTCGACCTCCGAATAGAGCGCGGCGGCCAGTGCCAGCACGCCGTAGGCGGGGCCACCGACCGGATCGACCATGCGCAGCGCCACCTCTTCCTGCGTCATTACGACCATCCGGTCGAAGTGCAGCGACGATTCCCAGAAGTGAAACAGGACCGGCGTCGTGATGTAGTAGGGAAGGTTGGAAACCATCTTCAGCGTTTTCGCGCCGGGCAGGTACTCGGCGACGAGTTTCTCGAACGTCGTGATTGAGCGCGTCCCCCGAAATAGTTGCACCTTTTGATTGGTTCCGAACTGGTCCTCGAGACACGGCATGAATGACCGATCGATTTCGATCGCGAGTACCCGGCCGGCCCGTTCGGCCAGTCGGTGCGTCAACGCGCCCAAACCTGCGCCGACTTCAATCACGTCATCGGCATCACTGAGCGCCGCTGCATCCACCATAATGCGGTTGATGTTCTCGTCAAGCAGCAGGTTTTGTCCCAACTGTTTCTTGAACGAGATGCCGTATTGCTCGCACAGATCCCGCAGCGCCATGTGTTCGCCGATCTCCCCGTTGTAGCGTGTGACTCGCCACGGACGAAAGCAGCGGAAGCCGGCTGGCTTCCGCTCGCGGGCAGTGTACCAAAGGGGCGCGCAACCTCACAACGATCGGCTTGAGTGGGTGCTCATGCTACCCCATTTTACGTTGACCGTTTGGTGAGGCGCTGATATGATCGTCCCGGCTGCATTGGGGAGTTGGCCGGCATGGCGAAAGTAGAGATAGAACAACCCGGAGTACCGCCGATTTCCGTGCCCTTGGACAAGGATACGGTTCATCTGGGGCGCGCCGAAGACAACGACGCGGCGTTGGTCGCGGACGAAGTCTCCCGCCATCACGCCAAAATCGTGCGCCGGGGACCGCAGTTCGTCTTGTACGACCTCAGCAGCCTTAACGGCACCTACGTCAACCGGCAACGCGTGGTTGAGCGCGTGCTTTCCGACAAGGATGAAATTTGGCTTGGCAGCAAATGCCGGATCATGTTTCAGGAGGAAGCGCCGGCGCACCCTTCGCCGACGAAAGAGGTGGATTCGGCGCTGATGCAGGATCTCGACAAGATTCGCGCGGAAATGGAGAGCGTCGGAAACAGCATGACCCTCATCGGCATGCAGGCCAAGACGCCGACGCCGACCGCACCCCACACTCCCGTGATTTCGCAGGAAGATATCGTGAAAATGGGTCGCGCTTTCCGCCGGCTCGACGCGTTGTACAAGGCCAGCAAGGTTATTGCATCCGAGTTCGATCTCCACAACCGGCTGTCGGCGGTTCTAGACACCGCGATTGAGGTCATGGGCGCACAACGCGGGTTCATCATGCTGAAGGACGAACTTGACGATACCCTCAAAGTCCGTGTTGCCCGGGCGATGGGGCAGGAATTACAGTCCAGCTCGCCCAGCATGGGCATCGCTGGACGCGCCGCCTCTGATGGTGAACCGGTACTGATGGCCAAACGCGACGAAGACTCGCAGTTTGGCGGCCGGGCGAGCATCATTCGCCAGCAAATCTCCAGCGCCATGTGTGTACCCCTGAAAATCGAGGACCGCATTCTGGGTTCAATCTACCTCGACACCCGTGTCCCAACCCATACATTTATCGAGGAGGATCTCGAACTCTTCGCAACCCTTGCCGCTCAGTCCGCGATGGCTATCGAGAACGTCCAGCTCTACGAGCGCATGGTCGAGGCGGAGAAAAAGCGCGCAAACCTGGGACGATTTCTTTCGCCGTCTATCGTCGACGAAATCATGAAAGAAGACACCGTCCTTGAATTGGGCGGGCGGAAACGGGTCGTGACGACGGTCTTTTGTGACGTCCGCGGGTTCACGCCCATCGCCGAACGGGTCTCCCCCACCGAACTCGTGGATATGCTCAACGAGCATTTTACCGCCATGACCGCCATCATCTTCGAATTGGAGGGCACCCTCGACAAATACATCGGCGATGAAATCATGGCTGTCTTCGGATCTCCTCTTGAGCACGGACGACGACGCCTTACGCGCGGTCAAGGCCTCGGTCGCGATTCAGAAGAAGAATGCAGAACTGAACGAGCGGCGAAAGCAGGCGGGACGACCACTGTTCGAGTTGGGCATTGGCGTGGCCACCGGGGAATCCATTGCCGGATACATCGGATCGCCCGACCGGATGGAGTTTACCGTCGTGGGTGACAAGGTGAACACGGCGCGACGCCTCTGCTCGCTGGCCGAACCCGGCCAGGTAATCGTCTCCGAAGATACGTTCGAACTGATAAAGGATTCCGTCACCGCGCGGGCAATCGGGACAGTCATGCTGAAGGGCAAAGAGGAACCGGTCCACGCCTACGAAATCGAAGGCGTCCGCCCGCAGTTTGGATGAGTTGCCGTCCCGATGAGGGGCGTTTCCGGTATGCGATCGTTTGGCTCGGGCCGCCGGGGAGTGGAGCGAAATCGAGTTACGGCCCGGTGGGGCGCTCGCCCCCGAGAGTCACAAGTTTCACGATGATGCCGATAAGCGCCACCGCCCCCAGCGCCAAGGCTATCTGCGGTCCCCACAACGTCAAGAATCCAGGACTTTCCGGTTGCTCCGTGGCTGTGTGGGTTGATAGTTCTTGAATCAGCGCATCTTCGTCATTCGCCTGCTGACGCTGCTCTTCCAGCGCTAACGCCGACTCCCGCGCTTTTTCCGCGAACTCATACTGAGTCTTTGGAATCCAGGCGCCGGCTTTCGTTTTCACGAGACCCTGGTTGGCACGGTACTCGTCGAATCGCTGTTGCCTCGCTTGAGCGTCTTCATATTGCCAATCAAAGATAGCGCTCCGATTAAACGTCTTGCGCGTCGTCTGATCATCCGGATAGTCGTACTGAAACTGCCAGACGTCCCCATTGGCTGTTACGCAGGTTCCGTAGAAGTCCTGCGCACTTTCGTCCTTGAGATCCACGTGGACGGGCTTACCCAGTTCGGGCGCCTCCAACTGTCCCGTGATAACCGACGCAAAAAGAACTGTAACGAGTATCATAAAAGTAGTATAAGTGGCCCCGGTGTCTGCCGCAAGTCTGGCGCATCGGGTACGAAGGAAGGGACTTGGCTTTCAGAAGGATTCACGCCGCATGCCTGAATCGGTCGCGTTTCTCCTATGCATTGCCATCCTGGCGGTGGGTTCCGCGTTGGTAGTCTGGTATGCGCTGCGCTCGAGCCAACCGCAGGACCGCGCTTCCGGCCAGAGTTCTGGTAGCGTGGCGGAATTGACCTGTGCGTCTTGCAGCAAGCCACTGGTGATCAACCGGGCGGACCTCACCGAACTGTCCAAGCCGGAAATCGCCTTGAGCGTCCGGGCGCAACCCAAACTATCCGGAAAAAAGCTGGTCGAGTACGTGTGCCCGTATTGCGAAGCCTCCCACTGTTTTGCCGTCGAGGGACGGCGCTTGGAATGGGTCGGCATGAATCTCTACTCCCCTCACGGCGGGGGCGCCCGGTGTATGGATTGTGGCAAGCCGCTGCGGACCGCCCCGTGGCCGCCGGGGACGTACGATGGGCGGCTGAATGAAGCACCGGCGATGCAGCCTGATTATGGTCTGGTCTGCTCCAAGTGTCACGCCATCGTCTGCTATGGTTGTACCCAACTCGCCACGCGTGGCCGGACGAAAGACGGTACCCTGGTGTGTCCTCGGTGCCAGAGATCGCCGGTGGACAAAACGTATCACCCGGTGTAACGTGTTTTCCCGCCGTGGCTTGCGGTGTTCGGCGTCCTTGTCGAGGGAACCCGCGCCGGGTTCAAACGTATAGTAATTTCTAAGGTTTAGCTACGCCGAAGAGAGGGGTATTCTACCCATGACGCGAATTACATTGTTGCACTTGGCCACGGTCGCCGCGCTGGTGTCCATCGCCGGATGTGCATCCACGGGAAAACCGGAGTCTGCTGCCACGGCCAATGGCAGCGAGTCGGCGTCCGGCTCCGCAAAGGTTATCTACAATCCGGCCAATCAAGCGGAAGATTCGAAACCGAACAAGGAAGAATCGAAAACGAAAGCGAAGTCTCCGATGGATTCCCGGGTGACCCTGCAGGTTCCCGCGGGGACCGCCAGTAGTTCCGTGCGTGCCATCGGAGAATCCATCGGAGGCAACCTCGTGTTGATGGCGGGGACCGAAGACCGTCCCGTTGGGGAATTGAATTTCAAACGTGCCAAACCGGCCAACGTCGCGACGGCGATCGCCCAGGCGGCCGGACTCGCCGCACAGGAAACCCCCGACTACTATTTCCTGTTTCCTCCCGGTTATGAAGCGCTGGTGAATGTCTCCCTGGCCGGAAAGGTCCCGCCGGATTTCGGACCGCCGAAGACGGATGTGGTTTTCGGATACGGTCTTCATCTCTACACCGTGTTCTCATGGATGGGCTACGCCCTCAATTGCACCATCGTGGCGGACGACGCCATCTCCGACGCCCGGTGCGGCGAACTGGCGTTGACGCAGGTACCATTGGAAGCCGCGGTCGAGGCGATTTTGAAGTCCGCCCGCGTCAACACCTTTGCCGTGGATTGTACGGACGAGTACCTCTTCATCTACAGTCCCGATAACACCAATCCCCGTGGGGCGCTTCTGAACAGCAACGAATTGGACAGTGAACAACAGCAAACGTTGAAACGGCGTGTCACCGTGGTGCTGCCCGAGGCGCCATCGGCAGGAGCCCCGCTCGAGATACAGCAATTCAGCTCCCGGCTTGGCAACGTCCTCGATTCCCTGTCGCAACAATTGGGCGTTACCGTCGTGGCCGAAAAAGGCCTGGAAGAGTTGCCCGTCAATCCAGTGGTACTCAATCACGTCCCGTTGCAGACCGCCCTGGACCTGATTGTACGGCAATGGCTCGTCCCGGCCTACGGATACCAGATGTCCCACGACCGAATCATCATCCGTTCGCGCTGATCGCAGTTCGGCCTCAGACACGCACGTTTGACCGCTTTCGGTACGGGCAGTACACTCCCCGCATGATGCCCGACACGATGATTCTTCTGCCCGCATTCAATGAATCGGAACGCATCGGCCATGTCATCGATGCGATCCGTGACGTGATGCCGGAAGGGCTGGTGGTCGTCGTGGATGACGGGTCGTCGGACGACACCCCCGAACAGGCCTTGGCCCGAGGCGCGACCGTGCTGACCTTGCCGTTCAACCTCGGGTACGGCGTGGCGCTCCAGACTGGATACAAGTATGCTGTCGCGCGCGGGCTGGAATATCTCGTACAACTCGACGCCGACGATCAACACGATCCCGCCGGTATCCCCCGTCTGCTGGAACGTGTTCGATCCGGTGCGTTCGATATCTGTATCGGCTCCCGCTTTCTCGAAGGAGAGCCGTATGCCATTCCAACAACGCGCCGTCTTGGCATGGCCCTGTTTCGCCGGGTCGCATCCCGTCTTCTGGGCCAGACCGTGACCGATCCCACCAGCGGCTTTCAGGCCATGAACCGCCGCGTATTGGAGTTCTTTTCGCGGGACAGCTATCCCGTCGACTACCCCGACGTTGATGTGCTGGTTATGTTGCACCGCCACGGGTTTCGCCTCACCGAGGTTCCGGTGGTTATGCGCGCTCGCGCGTCGGGCCATTCGCTGCACGCCGGGCTCAAGCCCGTATACTATTTGTTCAAGATGGGAATGGACATACCGCTGAACCTCGTGCGCCGGGAGAAATGACCGTGGATATTCGTCAAAAAATTCTTGCCGCAGTATGTGGTATCTCGTTGCTGCTTGTGATCGTAGAACTCGTGCGCCGGCGCAAACTCCGGGTCGAATACTCCTGGCTTTGGATCGCCGCCGGCGTCGCCATCGTCGTGATCGGACTGAACTATCCGTTGTTGATCTGGATTACGGAATTCATCGGCGCCGGGTTCACCTCATCGACCTTGTTCTTCTTCGGGATCTTCTTCGTTCTGGCGTTGTGCCTGCAATTCAGCGTGAAGATTTCCAAGCTCGAGACCCAGGTGAAGAATCTCGCCCAGGAACTGGCGCTTCAACGGCCCAAGACCAAGCCCAAAACGGGGGAAAATGAAGCTACGGATTAAGCGGGAACAATCCGGGCAGCGTCAGTAGTTCCGTGAGACTATGAATCCGGTCCGTGCAGTCGGATGTGTTGTGCTGCCGATCAAGCAATATGTCACGAACGCCGGCGTCACGGGCCCCTTGGATATCTTCCTCCACCGAATCGCCGACATGGACAACTGCGTCCGCAGTCAGTTCCATACGCCGGCACGCCTCGCGAAAGATGTCCGGGTGGGGCTTGCTCACGCCCGCTTCTGCGGAGGTCAGGATAAATTCGAAGTATTCTGCCAAACCAATCGCCGTGAGCAACCGCGGAAGTCGGGAATCCCAATTCGACACGACCGCCAGGTGTACGTCTCGTTCGCGCAGTCCGTCCAGCGTGGGCACTACATCCTCGTAGACGCGCCAGACGTCTGGTTGGGCAAAGCGTTCGTAGAGGTCTTCAAAAAACGAATCGAACACCTTGTCAAATTCAGCCGGTGGGTCTACGTTCTGGAAAACGTCATGCACAAACCCACGCCACCACGCCCGCTCGACTGCTTCTGACGTATGGAAGGGCGTTTCATTCCCTTCGTGCGGACGCTGCGTCTGCCAGCAGGCTGCGAAAGTGCGATTGAGCGTATCTGATGATACGTCGAAGCCGTGTTTCGCCGCCTCCATCGCATAGACGTCACCGACGGAAGGATGGACGGTTAAGAGCGTTCCCGCTGCGTCGAACGTAATCGCTTTGGTCGTGGCAGAACGTCGTGTCATCACCCGCCTTCGCCGCCCGTAACGCGGTCGGCGGGATCGGCATCCTCATCGGTAGGCAGGGGCGCGGTCAGGTCGACTGGAGGGGGAACGATTCCCTTGGGGCCGAGCGTTTCCCGCACAATCCGGGTCGCCTCGTTTCGCCCGAATACCGCGGACTGGGCCGGGTTCTTGGGCACCGGACTCTCCTCGCGTTCCGCTGTATCCGGACGGACGTAGAGCGTCTGCGTGGGGAACGCGAAATCGACGCCCAATCGGTTTGCGAGACGAATAATGTCGAGGTACAACCGTTCCTTTTCTCGCAACTCCGTCCCCCAGTCCGGGGTAGCGACGAAACAGTACAACAGAATGTTTAACGAATGGTCCGCGAACTCGTTCAAATACACGTGGTAGTAGTCCTTTCGCGTGTAAGGGTGCTCGCGGATCAACTGTCGGATTCCTTCGCAGAAGGCCTCGATTTTCTCGACTGGTGTATCGTAGGTGACGGCGAGCATCGTCTTGATCCGCCGGTATTTTCGCGCCCCGTAATTGTCGATTGTGGCATTGATCAGTTCGTTGTTGGGGACCGCGATTAGGGAATTGTAAAACGTGCGTACCCGGGTGCTGCGGATGCCGACGGATTCGACGCTGCCGTCGATGTCTTTGAACTGAACCCAATCCCCGATCTCGAAGGGCCGATCCAACAGGATCGTCAGGGAGCCGAAGAGGTTCGCCACCGTCTCCCGCGCGGCCAGGGCAAAGGCCAAACCGCCCAAGCCCAAACCAGCGAGAAGACTTCGAATATCCCAATCCAACACGTTCGCGATAAACACGAGGCCGAACGCGACCACGCAGACCTTGAAGCTTTTCGTAACCAGGGGCACGAGGAGGTCGTCGAATTTGTTCTCGGTTCGCTCGGCCCGCTCATGCAGGTAACTGGACAAAATGTCGATGAGCCGGTAGAAGGCCCATACTCCGCCGCCGGCCGAAACGAACTTGGCAGCGACCCGCAGGTAATAGAGCGAGTCTGCGGGTAGGCCGAGTGTGTGAAGGCCCAGTAGCCAGACCCACGCCATAATGGCGATCCGAATCGGCCGGACGAAACCCTTTTCCAGTTTCTTGTCCAGCGAGTAGTGCTCGCGCGCGAACACGCGGCGTACGATCAGGACGAGTATCCAGCCCACAAAACGGCTGATCGCCATCCCCGTGAAGACGATGACAAACAGTCCGAGCCACTGCCAATTCTCCAGGTAGAAAGTCTTGCGAAGGAGGAAAGGGAATTCGTCCGACGCAAAGTCGCGGAGACGAAGCGATGTCAGTTCCGGAGTTCGATCCTTGAGAATGCCCTTCGCCAGCGGCCGATCCTTGTACGCATCGTACAGGGGAGTAAGGTTCTTCAGTGTATTGGCCGTAAACTTCCAGGCACTCAAGCCGGTGTCGGGATCTTCGACCCGATCGATGACGATCGAGCCCGCCGGATCGCGCAAGTAATAGTAGGGCGGTCCCTCCTTGTAGTTGGGAATCTCCGGCAACGCGATGAGCTTGTCCCGGTCAAGGATGCGTTTGAGTTTGGTTGCGAACTCAATCCCCGCCTCTTCGCGCACGTCTTTGCCGAGATTCGACAGGTCGAGGGTCGAAATAGGGGTGTCCCATCCGTTTTCCGCGTAGTTGTTTACGCCCGTGAGAAACACTTCCATCGTATCGCGCGGCGACTGCAAAACCGGATCGAGACCACCGGTATCCGGTTCCTCCGATTGATTCGTCTCGACAATCTCGTCGTACGAGGATCCGATATTCTTCAGCGTGTTGGTGTAGCTGAAGCGCCATTTGCCGTCGTCATTACGATGCAAGGTGAGAACGATGTCTTCGGTGTCCCCGAGGGTGATCTTGCACGTGCGGCCTTCGACGTCCTCCGGAATGGAGTTCAGCGAGAAGGTTGCGCTGTCGATGACGGTATAGAGCTTGCGTGCGAGGTCGGTTGCGCGAGCCGCGCGCTCGGCCGAAGGCAACTCGTCCAGGCTAAGACAGTCGATTGCGAGATCCAGATGCTGGCCGTTCCCCTGATCCACGGAGGTCATCGCTTCAACGAACGTGCGAACCGTCCCTCGAGGAGAACTCAAATCGGCCCGCTCGGCAATCGGATCGGGCGCCGCCTTTTCCTCGGGTTGCTGGGCGTGGCCCAATCCCGATGCGAAGGCCGTCAGCAGAACCAGAAGAAACAAGATGAATCGTTTGGGCATATCGATCTCGGTGATATGATGCATGTTGATCCCCATTGTGGGCAGTATAGGAGACACTTCGGGGAATGGCAAGGCGGTTGCGGCGCGAATTGGAACGGCTTCGTTTTACGCGCCCTGGATGCGCTTTTCGTACCCGGCCCATTCCTTTTCGCGAAGCACGAATTTTTGGATCTTCCCCGTGCTTGTCTTGGGCAATACCGTGAATTCCACTTGCGTGGGGCATTTGAAGTGGGCGATCTCGTCACGGCAGAAGACAATCAGGTCCTCGGCCGTGACCTTCTGCCCATCCTTGAGCGTCACGAATGCTTTCGGGGTTTCACCCCATTTTTCGTGGGGTACCCCAATCACGGCGACTTCCAATACGGCTTGGTGCCGATACAGCGCCTGCTCCACCTCGATGGACGAGATATTCTCTCCGCCACTGATGATCACGTCTTTACTGCGATCCCGTAATTCGATGTAACCGTCGGGATGCATGACCGCGATATCGCCGCTGTGAAACCAGCCGCCGCGGAACGCTTCATTCGTGGCCGTCGCGTCGTTGTAATACCCCTTCATGACCATGTTGCCGCGCATGACGACTTCGCCCATCGTCTTGCCGTCAGCCGGCACGTCATTCATGTTCTCGTCGACGACCCGAAGGCCATCCCCCGCGACGTAGGGCACCCCCTGGCGTGCATTGAGCTTGGCTTGCTGGTCCGCGAACAGGTCTTCCCAGTGTCTTTGTGGTGCGCAGATCGTATAGGGGCCGTAGGTTTCCGTAAGTCCGTAAATATGGATGATCCGCGCGCCGACTTCTTCCATGTGTTCGATGAGCGTGGGGGAGGGCGGTGCGCCTCCCGTCGTTACGGTGAGTGGCTGCTCCAGATGCCGGGGACGGCCCGGATGATTCAACAACGAGATCAACAAGACCGGCGCCCCGTTGAGATGGGTCACGCCTTCCTGGGCAATCAACTCCCACACGTGCGCGGGTTCGACCTTGCGCAGGCACACATGCGTTCCGCCGATGGCCGTGACACCCCACGTGAAGCACCAGCCGTTGCAGTGAAACATCGGCACCGTCCACAAGAAGACGGACTCCGGCGTCAATCCCGTTTCGACGATTTCCCCGAGACCGTTAATGTACCCCCCGCGATGAGAGTACATGACACCCTTGGGTTGGCCCGTAGTGCCGCTTGTGTAGTTGATGGAGATGGTTTCCATCTCGTCCTCCAGCACCCACGGGACGGGTTCAGCGGAACCCGTCGTAAGGAACGCTTCAAACGCGGTGGTGCCCGCCAACGGGGGATAGTCGGTATCCGGAATGCTGACGATCGATTGGACGCTCCGAAGTTCCTCACGTACGGGCACGATGAGACTGTTGAATTCCGTGTCCGCGATGAGGATCGTCGCTCCCGAGTGGTTCAGGATATAGCCGATCTCGCGCGGCGACAAGCGCGTGTTGATGCTCACCAGCACGCCGCCCGCGAGTGGCACGGCAAAGTGCGCCGCAAGCATGGGCGGTGTGTTCGGGCACAACATGGCCACCCGATCACCCTTCTTCAGTCCCTGCGCGCGCAAGGCTGAGGCAAACCGGTAGACGAGTTCGGCAAATTGCCCGTACGTCAGGCGCGTTTCGCCATAAACCACCGCCTCTCTATCGCGGTAGGCGTGCACGCTTCGTTCCAGAAACGTGAGTGGAGTTAATAGGGCTCGACAGACATTCTCGTGGCGCTCCATCCGTGCTTCCTCCGGATACGTGGGTCCCGACCCGTCGCGGGTCGATTGATTGCACCTGACCGTACAGCGAGTCACAGAGTAACGGAAATGCGGGCGGCGAGCAACGGGGCACAAACAATGCAATTCTTCACACCGTCAGCTAAAATCAGGGGATGATCGAGCAACTCAAGACCGACGTGGAAAAACTCGCCTTCGAACATGGCCGCATGGCCGGCACACGCGGTCATTCCCAAGCCCGGGAATACGTCGTGTGCCGGTGTCGCGAGGCGGGGCTGGAGGGTTATCACAATGGCTCCTTCGAGCTTGCGTACGCGGAAGGTGAGATCCGTTTGACCAACGTCATCGGCCTGCTGCCCGGCTCCCGGCCTGACTTGGACCCCATCCTCATCGCCGCGCATTATGATACCTGCGGACCCTTTCCGGGAGCGGACGATAACGCGGCGGCGATCGCAATCGCGCTGGCTTCCGTCGAGCCGCTGCGCCGTCGGAACCTCGAACGCAGCATGATCTACGCGTTCTTCGACGCCGAAGAGCCGCCACATTTTTTGACCCCCTTGATGGGATCGACCTATTTCTACGACCATCAGCGGCTGGGAAACATACACTGCGCCATTGTCCTGGACCTCATCGGTCACGATGTCCCCATCCCCGGCAAGGAAGACCTGTTGTTCATCATGGGGATGGAGAGCGATCCGGGACTTGAACGCGTCGTCCGCTCCTGCGAACCGGAATCCGGTATCCGCACGGTGGCCACGCTCAACCGGTATGTGGGCGACATGAGTGACCATCACGTCTTTCGCGAGAATCAGCGCCCGTACTTGTTCCTGTCCTGCGGCCAGTGGGAACACTACCATTTGCCGACGGACACGCCCGAAAAACTCAACTACGAGAAGATGCGCTATCTCGTCGACTACCTGGCCAACATAGCGGAAGCCGTTTGCGTGGCGACGCTTGCCGGACCCTTTGAAGGGTACGATTCGACACCCGCAGAACTGGAACTCATGCGAAAGCATGTCGGCGGCTTGGCGGAACAACTCGGCATCCCGCTGGCGAACCGGGACCATCTCGATGTGCTCGTATTTCAATTGGTTTCCCGTTTCGGCCTGTTGACGGACCGTTGATCGACTGGAACCAGTCCGCCGTGCGAAGCCGCACTACAATGGTTATATCCCGTTTTTGTTAGTGATTCTCACAAGAAGGAGATATTTTTCGTGCCCGAATCGATAGAAAGCCTTGCGTGAAAAGCTCGGGGCGGTGACGGATTTACGTTCTGCGATCGCCGTGCTGTCCTGGGATCAGGAAGTCTATATGCCGCCCAAAGGCGCCGAAGGCCGGGGCCAACAGATCGCGACCTTGTCGGCCCATGCCCACCGGCTGTTTACGGATCCGGAGGTGGGCGACCTGCTCGAGGAATTAGCCGGTGCAGCCAGCCAACTTTCGCCACAGGACGCCAAACTCGTGGAAGTCGCCCAATACGATTTCGAACGGGCAACCAAACTGCCGGAATCGTTCGTCCGCGAGTTCGCCCTGGAATGCAGCAAGGCCTACGAAGTATGGGTGCGCGCGCGCAAAGAATCGAGTTTCGCGCTGTTCCGGGACAATCTCGCACGGATCGTGGATTTAAACCGTCGCAAGGCCGAGTACTTCGGATACGATGGGTCGCCCTACGACGCGCTTCTCGACGAGTACGAACGCGGCATGACGGCAGCACAACTGAAACCCCTCTTCGCCAACGTCGCAGCCGCGCAGTCGAAACTCGTCGAGCAAATCGTCGCCTCGCCGGCGCAACCGGACCTGGCGTGGACCGCGGGTCCCTGGGACGAACGTGCCAAGTGGGACTTCACCCTCCAAGTCCTGTGCGACTTGGGCTTCGACATGGACGCGGGCCGGCAGGATAAGTCGGTGCACCCGTTCTCGGCACAATTCGATCTCTACGACGTTCGCGTAACCACTCGGTTTAGTTCGGACGAATTGTTCTCAGGACTAATGGGCACTATCCACGAATGCGGCCACGCGCTCTATTCACAGGGGCACGATCCCGCGGATCGGCGTACGCCCTTGTTGGATGGGGCCTCGCTCGGTATCCACGAATCTCAGTCCCGGATGTGGGAGAACGTCATCGGCCGCAGCCTGCCGTTCTGGAACCACTATCTCCCGGCACTCCGAAAGTTCTTCCCCGACCGTCTCGATGCGGTCAACCCCGAGGACGTCTACGCGGCCGTCAACCACGTAGAACGATCCCTGATTCGCGTGGAAGCCGACGAGTGCACGTACAACCTCCATGTCATCCTTCGATTTGAAATCGAACTGGGGCTTATCGAAGGGACCTTGTCGATTGACGACGTACCGGAACTGTGGAACACGAAGATAAGAGACTATCTCGGCCTCAACGTCCCCGATGACGCGCATGGGTGTTTGCAGGACATTCATTGGTCCCACGGCGCATTCGGCTATTTCCCCACCTACGCCTTGGGCAATCTGTACGCGGCACAACTCTTCGAGACGATCCAGACTGCAATCCCAAATCTGTGGGAACAGGTCGAACGGGGCGAGTTTACCGAACTGCTGGGGTGGCTGCGGGAAAACGTGCACCGTCACGGACGAAGAAAACTCCCGCTCGAAATTTTGAAGGATGCAACCGGAAAAGAAGCGGACTGGCGGCCCTACTTGCGATACCTGGAAGACAAGTACGGCAATTTGTATCACCTATAATCTTTGACTGCCGTCATCCTGAGCGCCAGCGAAGGATGACGGCAAAATGGAGTTGCGTTCGATTACCAGATGTTGCGCTGGAGCGCCACCACCACGCCCTGGATCTGCACCGATCGCCCGGGGAAGAGCATGGACTGCATGGTCGAGTTGGCGGGACGGAGTTCCACCATATCGCCGTGCCGGTAGAAGCGCTTTACGGTCGCTTCGTCGTCCACCAGCGCGACAACTATATCCCCCGCCTTGGGCCGGGCTTCCGGGTTCACGATAATCGTATCTCCATCTAGAATCCCGTCGTCGATCATACTGTCGCCCTGGACCTTCAAGCAGTACGCCCCGGGGCGCAGATGCGCGGACGACACCGGCACGTGCCCTTCGATGTTCTCCTCGGCGAGGATTGGATAACCCGCGGCGATTCGACCAACCAGTGGCAGCATCCCCATCTCGTTCTGGTACAGTCCGACCGACGCCTGGTCGGTCACGTGAATGCTCCGGGCTTTCGAGGAACGCTCGATATAGCCCTTTTTCTCCAGCGCCACGAGGTGGTCGTTGACGCCGTTGGTGGAGGAGATATTGAACCGGACCCCGATTTCAGCAATTGTGGGCGGCATCCCGTGATCACGAATGCAGTCAATGATGAACTGTAGAATCTCGCTCTGCCGCTTTGTAAGCCCCTTCGCCATTTCTTTCTCCCGACTGAAATCTTTTTCAGTTATATTTAGCCAGATCGACGGCGAATTGTCAAGGACCTAACACGGGTAGGTGTGATTCCGGAGTCAAATTAAAAGGGCGCGCGAAGCCGCAAAGCTTCGCGCGCCTGAACAATATCAGGAGTAAGTCCTACAGGCTCCAGCCTTTACGGTAGTTCCGACGGAGATACTGGTTCGCCTCAGGAAGGTTCGTCACCTTCATGTTCTCGCCGTCCCACTCGACCTTCTGACCGGTCTTAAGCGCCAGATTACCGAGAAGCACGGTCTCCGTGAACGGACCGGCGTAGTCGAAGTTCGAACAGGCCGGTTCGCCGCCCTTCGCAGCCTCGATCCAGTTGAGATAGGGATCCTCGTCCTTGATTCGGGGGATCGTCGGCGCCGGCAATTTATAGTCCGCCATCCGCGAGTTCGGCAGCAGGCGCGGATTGCCGCCGTACGTGCCGCAGGTCATAAAGCCCGAATCGCCGATGAGCAGCGTGCCGTTTTCTCCGCTGTCTCCGTCACCCATAACATTGTCGGCGGGAACACCGTCCGGGCGCGGCGGCATGTTCCCACCGTCATGCCAGTACAGGGTAAGCGCCGGCATGTCTTCGCGCGGACCGAACTCGTACTTGAGAACCGATTTGGTCGGGAAGGTTTGATCGTTGTTGCCTTCCTGCGACACGACTTCCACGCTGAGCGGGGCATTCAGTTTAAGCGACCAATTCGCCGGGTCCATGATGTGGCACGCCATGTCGCCCAGGGCGCCGCAACCGAAATCCCACCAACCACGCCATTTGAAGGGACAGTAACCGCTGTTGTACGGACGCTCGGGAGCGCCACCCAGCCAGAGATCCCAATCGAGCGTGGACGGCACCGGCTCCGCCGGCAACGGGCCCGGAATACCTTGCGGCCAGATCGGGCGGTTGGTCCAGCAGTGGGCCTCGCGAACCTTCCCGATGGCGCCCGACCACAGCATTTCACAGAAAATTCGGACGCCGTCGCCGCTGTGCCCCTGGTTACCCATCTGGGTCGCCACTTTGTGCTTGCGTGCCGTCTCCTTCATCATCCGCGCTTCGTAAATGTCCTTGGTCAAAGGCTTCTGAACGTAGACGCCTTTCCCCATCTGCATGCAGTGCATGGCGATGATCGCGTGCATGTTATCCGGCGTGGATACGGTGCACAGGTCGATATCTTTGCCCATCTTATCCAGCATGACACGGAAGTCCTGGAACCGGGGCACGTCCGGCATACGCTCGAAGGACTGGCGGCCATTCTGGAAGTCTACGTCGCACAGCGCGACGATATTGGCGTGGTGACTAGCGCCCTCCACGTCGCTGGCGCCTTTGCCGCCTACGCCGATTCCGGCTACGTTGAGCATTTCGTTCGGCGAGCGCGTGCTCATTTTGCCGGGGGCCTTGCCTGTCGACGCACAGCCCGCGACCACCGCGGCCGTCGAACTCGCGAGGAACATTCGTCGGGAAATTCTGCTCTTCGTGCTCATCCTAATCCCTTTCTATACTTGGGTACGCAAAGGTTGGTTCGCCGCCCCGCCGGAGGCGCAAGTTGGTTACGCTGAGTTCCCGCGCTCCGGGCCGTGGAGGCGATTAGAAACGTTGCAGGGACCGCCGATATCACCCAGAAGGCAGTTCCTCTAAAGAGGATAGCGCAATTCGGGACTCGCGTCAATTCACCAACGGAATCCTCACTTCTGTGGCGTTCGCCGGGTTTCCGTAACGTCTTTTCGGATGACTTCGCCCGGATAAGAAAAGGTATCCGGCCAGAATTTCCGCCCCGGATAGATCGCCGTATTGATGCCCGTGTGGACGTTGTCGCCGAAAATGGCGCCGAATTTGATCCGGCCGGAGTCCACGCGCTCGCCTTTAACAAGAGATGGGATCGTGCCGGCATCGTGCCGGAAATTCGCCGTAATCGTTCCGGCCCCAAGGTTGGTGTGCGCCCCGACGACGCTGTCGCCGACATAACTGAGATGGGGTACCGCCGCGCCGTCCATCAGAATCGAGTTCTTGATCTCGACCGCATGCCCAACTTTGCACTTGGTGCCGATGGTGGTACCGGGCCGGATCCAGGCGTTGGGGCCGACCGTCGCTCCGGGGCCGATATACGCCGGACCGTCGATGACCACGCCGGATCGAACGATCGCACCGGGCGCCACGTAGATCCGGCCGTTCAGGTGGGCTGCGGGGCTCACGTCGCCCTCGATCCCCGGTTCGAGGTGGTGTTCCAGCATGTACTCGTTGGCGTCGAGCAAATGCCAGGGATAGCCGATCGGCAACCAGTATCCTTCCATCTCGACCACGCGAAACGCGCCCCCTTCGGCAAGTGTCTGCACAGCGGACGTAATCTCGATCTCGCCCCGTTCCGATTTTGGCGTCGTCTTGAGGATGTCGAGAACGCCCGCGTCGAACTTGTACGCGCCGACGTTCGCGAGGTCGGAAAAGATCTCCTTCGGCTTTTCCACGATGCGTTTGGCGGAACCGTCCGCATTGACTTCGTAGATGCCGTAGAGGCTGGGGTCGGCGACCCGTTTGGCCAGGGCGCCCTGCTCGCACTCCGCCAGACGGGCCAGATCGCGGGGATCGTAGAGATCGTCGCCGTTCATGGCGATAAAGGGCCCCTGAATGCGGTCCGCGCATTGCAGCACGGCGTGCCCGGTGCCCAACGGTTCTTCCTGGTCTACGTAGCCGAGCGAAATGCCCTCGAAACGGTCGCCGAAGGCTTCCCGGATCATTTCATGCTTATAGTGCACAACAACAATCACCTCGTCGACGAAGCGCGCGAGCGCCCGGAGTTGGTGCTCAAGAATGGTTCGATTGGCGATTTTCAGCAGCGGCTTGGGGCGTGTCAGCGTGAGTGGATACGTGCGTGTCGATTTCCCCGCCGCCATGATGACTGCTTGCATGGCCGGTCTCTCCTTGTTGCGGCGGATGGTACCCCAACATGCGGTGCAGCGGCAAACCGGTTAGGTTGCGAAAAGGGATGTGGCGTTTCGAAACGCGATGGCTTCGCGCTGCGTTACATTCAAATCGGCGCACTGCAGCTTATCCACATTCGCCCGCGGGTGCAGCAAGGGTGCGTTCGTGCCGAAAAGGACGCGGTCCTCGCCAAACGTGTTTACGGCATGCTCCAGTTCCCCCAATCGCTCGTAGCTGGAGGTGTCGAACCGGAGATTCTTCGGCCAAGGCGCGTGGATCTGTTCCGCTTGGTCGTATTTCAGCCCCAGTGCGACCACCGGCAAGTCCGGATGCCGCCCCGCAAATACGCCCACGGCCTCCACAGGCGTGTCTTCGACGATCAGACGCCGGAATTGCCGTCGGGGATCTTCGAGACCGATCTGCACGAACACGACCGCATTCTGGGCCAGACAGAAGTCGACCATCGTCAGCACTTCCGGGTTCTCCGCGTCGTCCAGGCTGAAGCGATGGTAGTTCGGATAAAGCACCGCACCGCGCATGCCGTACGCGTCGAGACAGTGCCTCAGATCGTCGTCCCAACCCGCCAGATTGGGGCGAACGACGGCCAGGGGAATCAGTCGATCGCGGTGTTTGTCGACGGCGCGATGCAATTCCTCGTTGCCGTCGTTCGGATTGAAGTAATGCACCGCGTTCAAGGAGGACACCGCGGCGCGTTCGATGCCGTACGCATCCATGTTTCGCAAGATGTCCTCGAGCGTCGCTACCGGCCGGTAGGGCCACTGCCCAATCTTTACATTGATGTCAAACACGAAGCCACCGTCGAACGTTTTCGCCCAGAATCATGCGTTGTACTTCTTCAGAGAGTCCGGCGCACAACACTTTGCTCATCTGCACCGAAAAGCTTCGTCCCGGAACATCCGAGCCAAAGAAGATGCGCTCCGGCCCGATATGCTTTAGCAGGCACGGCACGATGCCGTCTTCCGGTTCCCCGCCGGACAGGTCCATGCAAAGGTTCGGCACCTTCGCAGCGGCCCGGGCTGCATCTTCCCACCGCCCGCTGTAGTGGGCCATCCAAACCTTGAGATCGGGATACCGTGCCGCGAGGTTGGCGACATGGCGATGCGTCGATTCCTTGGTCATGTTACCGGTCGCTTTGACCCACGTATGGGCCATCACCGGCACGTCCAGTTCGATCGCCCGTTCGATGATGCGATTCAGTCGCGTGTCATCGGCAAACTGCGAGATCCAGAGTTTGACGATTTGGCTGGGGCCGTTGGCGATCTCCTGATCCATCAGTTTCAACGACGTTTCTACGTGGTCGGCGCTGACATACGTAAACCCGATGAAACGGTTGGGGTGTTTTTCGCACGCCGCGCGCACGTCCGCCGCGGCCTCCTGTAACTCGAGCGTGGTCGGAAACTCGACCCACTTGCGCGACAGCGAACAAATGCACAGTTTTTCGATCCCGCTGCGGTCGGCGGCGTTGAGTATCGCGGCAAGGTGATCGTCTTCCGCGTTCAGAATATGCACGTGGCAATCGATGATCATGTCTGCGCGATGTCCTCCTCCACATCTTCCAGGAAGTAATTGTACGTACGCGCGCCCATATCCTCAATGATCTCCCACGCGTCATTGGGATCCACCGCGGCGATAAGCCGCTCGCGGACGATGGGCTCCGACACCATGCCCGCGAGACCCGCCATAACTTCGAGGTGGTGTTTCTCGTGCTCCGTGGGGGTGGCGATCATCATAATCAGCTTGGCCGGCTCTCCGTCCGGCGCGTCAAAGGGGATTCCCGTCCGGGAGATCCCCAGGACGCCCTGGACCTGATCCGTGATGTCGAGTCGGCCGTGCGGGATGGCGGCCCCGTGGCCGATGGCGGTCGTGTTCTGCTTCTCGCGTTCCACGATGGTGTCGTAGAGTGCCTTGGCTTGCCCCCTATTCAGCCGGTGCGCCTTCACAAAGAAGTCAGTAAGCTTTTGAATTGCCTCCCATTTGTCGTCGGCCTCCAGGTTCGTGAGGATGAACTCTTCCTGAAGGAATTCCATGAGGCGCGGCCGGTCCAGTCCGGCTTCCTTCGAGCGGGTCACCGCAAATCGAGTGAACAGGGGACCCAGGATTTCGTTGATGGTCACCGCCGCGACGAGCAGCGTGCCCACCCGCGCGGAAATCTCGGTCGGGATGCGCGGATCGCCTTCGAGGAGGACCAGCAGCCCGATCACCACGCCGGCCTGCGGCACGAGGGCAAAGGGAACGCTGCTGGCGATACGCGGCGAACACCGGGTGGTCCGCGCGCCCAGGTAGGCCCCCCCCATCTTACCCACGCCGCGCGCGATGACGTACACGATGCAGAAGACTCCGGCGGTCGCGAGCGCGTCCAGGTGAACCGACATCCCGGCCAGCGTAAAGAAACACGTGTACAACACGGGCTCGATGGGTTCGAATTCGCTTACCAACCGGTCGGATTCATGCGACATGTTCCCCAGGCATATGCCGAACACGAGGCAGGCGATGAGCGGACTGAGATTCAGCGCCGCCGCCAGCTCCGTGCACACCATGACCGCGATCAGCAGCGTGGTGAACTTGTGCATGTTCGGAATGTGAATCAAACGGTCCACGATGAGTCCGACAACGAGCCCCACGCCGAGGGAGCCGAGGAGTTGAAACCCCGTTGTCGCTATCGCTTCTTCAATTCCCGCGGTGGTGCCCGCGCCCGTGTGGATGTTGGCGACCAGTGTCTGTACGAAAGCAAATACGGTGATGCAGAGTCCTGCGTCGATGGCGACCACGCCCAGCAAGGTCTTTACAAAAGGACCTTTCGCGCGCATTTCCCGAATGACGGCCAGGGAGGTCGCCGGCGCCGTGGAGATCGCCAGACTGGCCAGGAGCAGCGCCGACACCCAGTCGGCTCCGAATCCCAGTGTCAACGCCGCGACGCAGACAAAGGCGACGAACGACTCGAACAATGCAATAGCGAGAATGCGCCGGAGGGCCGAGCGAATGCGCCGGTACGCGAATTGGTGACCCACGGCCACGGCGATGAGGGAGGTGGCAAACGTCGAGAGTGTCTGGAGTTGCCGGGGGACGTCCAACTCGTTGAACACGGTCAGCCCGATTACCGCGCCGATGACGATGTTTCCCGTGATGCCGGGAACGTGGAGTTTGCGGGCCAGCCAACCTCCGAACAACCCCGCCAAAACGACGGAACTCAGAAGAAACAGGGGGCTCGCATCCTGCATATTTGAAAACAGTGAGGCTTCCAGTGTGGTTCCATCCCAGGGGCGATGCCACCCCGATCCGTCTTCCGCTGCCATCTCTCGGGATTGGTCATTCGTGGCCCATCGCATTCTAGATTCGCGATCCGGAACTTGCAAGCGTCGAATTACGGATGATTGGCTCGCGGAGGGTTCGCATGGTAGAATCTTCACGAAGGGGTGGCAGGATTCCATGCGAGAACATCTGGCCAAAACGACCAAAACCTACGCAAAGAACCTGGGGAAGCACTTCAAACGGGTCGTGCTCCGTCAGGAATCGGTCCGGGACGCCGCGGCGGATATCGCAAACGATTCCGACCGGCTCGTGCGTACGGTCAAGGGGTCGCGCAAGCCCGGCGATCACCACCGCGCGGCTCGCTACGTCGAAAAGGGCCGCAAGGCGTACAACCAGAAACGCTACGCAGCGGCGGAAGATCTTTTCCGCAAAGCGCTCCTGGAAGATCCCAAGTATGCCCTTGCTCTCTGTCATATGGGCTCGGCGATGTATAAACAAGAAAAGCTTCGCGAAGCGATCCAGTATTGGTCGAAGGCCGCCGAACTGGAACCCGGCTCGGAAGCGGCCAAACGCGCGGAAAAAAGTTTGAGCCGGGTCCGAATGCAGCGCAAGCAAGTCATTTCCGCCCTCGAGGAACGTCTTGACTAGTCCGCCCCTCACGCCGTTCCAGTATCATGTGCCGACCCAACTCGTTTTCGGGTCCGGATGTTTTGACTCGCTCGCCGAACACTCCCACAAACTGGGCCGCCGGCCTCTTCTCGTGACGGGGATGAATTCCGCCCGCAAAATCGGCGCCCTCGACCGTGCCATGGCGCAATTGGAGCATGCCGCCGTATTCGACGCGGTCGAAGAGAATCCCGGCACGGCGACCTGCGAACGCGGCGCCGATCTGTGCCGGCAGTTGGGCTGCGACCACGTGATCGCCATCGGTGGCGGCAGCCCCATGGACGTGGCGAAGGCCGTTGCCGGGTTGGCCGTTAATCGCGGGACCTGCGCCGACCACTTCGGATCGGGCGGATTGCAGGAAGGGGCGCTGCCGATCGTCGCCGTCCCGACCACGGCCGGCACCGGCAGCGAGGTCACGCCCTATGCCGTTATTGTCGATGAGGCAAACAAGACGAAGAAGACCATTTCGGCCACGGTCTTGTTTCCCCGCGTCGCCCTGCTGGATCCGGACCTAACGACAGCGTTGCCGCGATCCGTGACGATCCACACCGGACTCGACGTGCTCAGCCAGGCCATGGAAGGCATGGTCTCCAAGAAGGCCACCCCGTTGGGCGATGTCCTCGCGTTGGATGCGTGCCATCGCGTGCGCGAATTCCTGCCTCGCGCCGCGAAGGACGGCCGGGACGCCGAAGCCCGTGCCCAGATGCTGTACGCATCCATGCTTTCGGGCTGCATCATCGCCCAAAGCGGGACCACGCTTGTCCATGGCATGGGGTATTACTACACCCTCGAGTGCGGTATCTCCCACGGTCTGGCGAATGGGTTGCTTCTGGCGCCCCTCTTTCGCCATAACGCACGCCACGCCCCGGACCGCGTCACGGCGCTTGTCGATGCCCTGGGAACCCCCGTTGGCGCCCCGTTGGAAGACCGGGTTACGCGGGCCATCCACGACCTTTTCGAGGAACTGGAGGTGTCGCCAGCCGCGAGGGACCAAGGGGCTAAAGCGGACCAATTGAACGCCTTTGCGGCCGCCGTGGCCAGCGATCCATACCGTTTTCGGAACCAAATCGGCGAGATCACGGAGCCGCTAATCTGCGAATTCTACGAGCAATCCTGCCAAGGACGGTGAAATCCGCGTTCTCGCGTAAGTGTATTTAGGTGAATAGGTTAGATGCAGGATAGCCCATCGACGTGCCCTCTCCCGCGTCCGGTTTTCGAATTATTTGAGAAAGTTCAGCGATCCGGCTAAAGTAATGACCCGTAGCTGCCGATAAACAGAACGGAGAAATCGCCTCCGGTGAGGCGAGATAGCGTAAGAGTTAGGGAGATGGACATATGGTTGGCATACAGGGCATAGGCGGGGTTCCCGAACCTGCACCCGATCGGTCGGCCGGCGTCCGGGACAAGAAGCGCGACGACGGCGTCAAGGGACAGCAGTCTCACGATGACCTCCTGATCAGTTCAGAAGCGCAAGCGGCGGCAAAGATCGCCCAGTTGGTGCAGGTTGCCCGGGAACAGGGCGATGTTCGCGCCGAGCGGGTTGCCGCGGCCAAACAAGCCATCGATCGGGGCGACTACAAGAAACCCGAAGTCGTCCAGGAAGTGGCCCGCCGGATCCAGAATTTCCTCGGATAATCGCCGCGATTGCACTCATGGTTCGAGCGTAGTCGCGGTTTTTCTGTGCCCGGCCACCAATTCTGTCCAAACCAACGTCATTAGACAAGACTGCGGTGTGGGCGACCCGCCCGCTCAAATTGCAATCACCGCGCCTGAAGCAGGTACAAATTCTTCTCCCCGCGCAGCAGGATGCTCGTCCGGCCCTTGCCGCTGAGGTCGACGGTTTGTAAAGTCTCTTCGATTGGCTCCGGGAAGGTATGGGACCAATCTGGGTCGCGTGAGAAGCCGTCTGCGGCCAGCCAGACCTGGATCTCGTTCTCATCCGTTCCCAGCGCGATATCCGTCTTTTGATCCCCGTCGAAGTCGGCGAGGATTAGATTCTCGAAGGGCCCGTGCGCGAGAAACCACGTCACGGGTACTTTGCAGTTAATTGCGTAAGCGGGTTTGGGTTCAAAGCGTTGCTTATCCGGCGAATACAGATGCACGGTCATTCGAATCGGCCACGATCTGCTGACGACCGTGCGCATGATCGACTCCACGGACATCCCGGGTTTCGGGGCGTCCCACAGGATGAGGTCCATGAATCCGTCGCCATTGAAATCGGACCGTTCGCTTAGCGTGTCGTTTGCCGACCACCGGTACCGGGAAAGGATCCGCCCCGGATACCGGCGAACGGGACCATTGGTGGCGTTGGTCCAATCTTCCCCTTCGGACGTCAGCGGCACCTCTCGCATGAACGCGAGCGTGTTTCCGTTTTCATCACTCCGGAGCATGGCATACCGAACGCTGTTCGTATCCCTCGACACGATTACACCATCCCAGGAACCCTTGTATTCTCCGTTGTCGAAGGAGAACCGTGCCGACAAGGGAGGCTCGATGTTGGAGTCGGCGGGCTTGTTGTGTGTGATGGCGAGTGGTAGTTGTGGTGGCTGTAATTCCGGAGGCAGGTCTGGAATCAACTCCTTCGCCTGCCATACTACGGTCGAGTTTGTGCCCGGAGCTAAGCCGCCAAAATCATACCACGCGCTGCTGTGGAACTCGGGCGCGTACCGCGGCGCATCCGGCAAATTGGGGAACTCCGCCACGATCGATCCATCCAGGGCGAATGCGGTCAGGCTTTCGGATTTCGGTAAGAGAACCACCAACTTCTGCTGAAACGTCTTAACGAGCACTTGTCGGCACGGCGCATCGGTTCCCATGGCATACAGGGAGTCCGCTTGGAAGAGAAGCTGTGCAGGGGATTGCTTGTCTGTACTGGTCGCAAGTTCCAGGGCCAAGACTTCCCGACCACGAACGGCGACAATTTCGCTGGCAGCATCGTCGTCAATGTTGACGATGTCGTATGCAGCAACGCTTTCGGGAATGGCGATATGACGTTCAGTGCCGCCGTCCAGTCTTATGTGCAGATCATAGCCGTCTTGTACGACCAGGTCCGCAATACCGGCCCCGTCCACATCTGCAAAGAACACGGGGTCGTTCTTGTGCTCGACCGCAACGGACGCAACCACGTATACGTGGGAGGCGCCGAACAGCTGAAGTAATACGATGGCATGTATCATGGCGCGGAATCCCGAAGCAGGTACAGGACATCACGCGGTGGCGTGTCGGGGTTTTCTGTGTCGTGATGGGAAACGACCATATCGCTGTGACCGTCGCCATCGAAGTCGGCGACAAAGAACTCGGAATTGGGGGTCGCGGGGGCCTCCGCATATGTGCTGTTCTCGAAGCCGTTCGGCGATCCGAGATAGATTGCGATGCGATCCGGCCTATCGTGAACGGCCGCATCGTGGTAGCCGTCGCCGTCGAAATCGCCTTCCAGATTCAGAATCCCTCCTTCATACAGAATGTGCGCCATCTCCGACCACTGAATGGGTGGTTTGTCGAGTTCCACCTCAAATGTCTCAACGATACTGGGGGAGTCCGTGAACGTATTCGCTTCGGTCTGTAAGTATACGTGCGTGAGAAGATCGACCCGTCGCCGGCTGGTGACCCGCAACACGGTCTCGCGAAGGCCCCCGTCAAAGTACCCGGTACCCTGGAGCACCAGATCTTGACGGCCATCCTCATTCAAATCGACGATTAGCGGATCGGCAACGCTGGCGATCATTTGGAATGTTACGAAGTCCTTTCCGGCATCGGTCGACACTTTCACATTGACGATGGGCATTGGCAGCGACGAGTGATAGACCTTTCGCCAATCCACCTTAAGAAAATCGATCGTATCGTCATCGTTCAACCGAAATCCTCCGAACGACCGGCCTTCCACTACCTCGCTAGCGGTTTCGGTCGCTGGGCCAAGAACGAAGCCGTCGTTGTCCTTAAGAAGCAAGGTATAGCCAACGGTGTGCAACCGGTATTCGCGTGGAAGAAGGTTCTCCCCGTAGACAACCGTCACGCGGTTACCTTCGAAACGGTACGAGCAATTGCGGTTTAGCGTGGGCGGTTGTATGACCCGTTCGCTCTCCGGCCACAGCGTGACATCGGTACGTGGTTCCAGCCGGATGGGGGGATAGATGTCCAGCACGCCAGCGGGTTCGAAGAAGGCCCCGTTTCGCCGGTAGACCTGTACGCCATCGGGACCGGGGAGGGCGATCTCCGCGACGCCATCGCCGTCAAGGTCAAACAGGTAGCCACCAAATTGGTTAACGGCGGCCCGTCCGGCTTCCTGGGGTCCGTCGCCCGCGTCCAAATCCCCCGCACTCGGAAAGTCAATTTTCTGGCTCAGGACGCGTTTCCAGCTGGAGTTCTCCCAACGGATGACTTCCAAGCGAGCGGCCATCCGAAAGTAGATATCGCGATTCCACGCCTGGCATATTGCCGACTCTCCGAAATCAGGAAGTGCATGCCGGTTTTCAACCCGAAACGCCCCGTCCTGCTGAAACACGGCCTCGTCTGCAAGCAGCAGGTCTGCGTTACCGTCTCCGTCCAAGTCACAGGTGCGATAACCCGGGTTTGAGTAGCCGGAACCCGTTTCCCAAAATGTAAACGGCACCGCATACTCCTGCTCGACAAAGGCGGCCCCATGGAACGCCAGCATGCAGACGGCGGCGATCATGCCTGGATGTTCCGGCGGCGGAGGGCGAAGATCGAGACGGCCGTGAAAACGGCGATGGAAACGAGGGAGGTGGCGAGGCAGTAGTAAAGCGTCGGGGTCCACGTTGCGTCCATGCCTTCGCAGTTCATGGTGAACACCTGCCACGGGGATTCCATGTAGGTCGAGAATAGAAACGGCGCAATGTGCAGGGGATACTTGACGGTGTCCAGCACGATCCAGATGCCGATCGCGGCGCCGACCGCCGCACCGGTATTGCGAACCAACGTCGAGAGCATCACGGAGTACGCTACGGCGGCGAACTGCGGGGCAAGTACGACAGAAGCGCCCAGCGCATAGGTGGACGCCATATGCGTGCTGGTGAACAGCATTTCACCGCCGTACTCGATGCCGGCGAGCTTGCCCTTGATCGCGGCGATGATCCACGTGGCGGCCGCCACAATGGCCGTCAAAAGCAGAGCGTAGGTCATGCCGTGCAACAGTTTGGCCAGTAGGAATTCGTGCCGGCGGAGTGGCCGAACCAGGATCAACCGGATCGTGCCGCTGGACATTTCCGATGACACGAGGCCCGCGCAGTACGTCAAAATGAGCAACAGTCCGAGCAGATTCAAGACCATGGGCGTAGCAAACGCGATGAAGTTGTACGCGCTCGCGCTGTCGTCGGAGATCGGTTGGATGAACGGCGTCAGCAACGCCATAATCGCGACCAGCAACGGCCCCACAAGCGCCGACTTGGACCGTAAGGCCTTCGAGCACTCCACCAGGTAAGCGTTGATCACGCGTTGCATCATGAGTGGAGAACCTTGACGAAATAATCCTGCAAGGTGCGGCGCCGCGGGATCACCCCCGAGATGCGGTACCCTGCCCCGATTAAGAACGTCGTGAGCTGGTGGACCGATGCCCCATCCAGCGTGACGTTGACGCGCCCCGGCTGGGTCGTCGCTGAGGTCACCCACGGCTGTTCCCGCAAGCGTTTCGCCGCCGCTTCCGGCGCGTCGATGAGTACGTCGGCCTGATTCGGGTCGTAGGAAATCAGGCGGTCGGTCTCCTCGCACGCGAGCAACCGGCCCTGGTTGATGATCGCCACCCGGTCGCACAGGATTTCCACCTCGTGCAGCATGTGGCTGGAAAGAATTATCGTCACTTTGGCCTCATCGGCGAGAAACCGCAACAAGCGGAGGATTTCCTGGGTGCTTTCGACGTCCATCCCACTCGTGGGTTCGTCGAGAACCAGGAGATCGGGCTCCGTCAACAAGGCCTGGGCCAAACCAAGACGTTGTCGCATGCCATGGGACATAGCCCCGACTTTTCGCCCCCCGAGATGGAGCAGGCCGACCCGGTCGAGGGCCCGGTCTACCGTGACTTCCTTGCGCGAAAGCCGGGCGAGGAGTTGAAGGTTACGCTTGGCCGAGAGATGGTTGTAGAACGACGGCCGTTCCACCATGACCCCCATGCGGGCCGAGACCTCCAGGAAGTTGCGGTGCAGGTCCTTGCCGAAGAGGCTGATTGACCCCGACGTGGGAGAAATAAGCCCGCACAGGGCCAAGAGCGTCGTGCTTTTTCCCGCACCGTTTGGTCCGAGTAAGCCAAACACCTCGCCTTCGCGCACAGACATGGTGAGTCCACTGACCGCGACCACCGAGCCGTAGCATTTTGCCAAGTTTTCCGTCTGCACACACGCAGCCATGCGGGGGATAGTAGCAAGTTCGCGACGCGCACTTCCAAACGCAGCCCGGAGTCTGGAGTCTGGAGAGGGCTGTCCGTGCTCGTCCGTGGCTGTCTATGCGGGTTCGTGTCCCGCTCCTCACCCCGCGGGCCGGATATCCTTGAGCACCAATTGCACGCTGGTTTCACCGCGCCACGTGTTGAACTGTGGCGAGAACGCCACGTCCACCGTGCCCGACCCCGTCAGTTCGGGCAGCCGCTCTCCCATCCGGAATCCAATGGCATCCATGACGCGATTGCCGTTTCGCAACGCCACTTTCATGTGGCCGCCGCGTAGTTCCCGCCAGGACCGCGGCAGCGGTTCCACGCCGAAGCTGCAAAACAGCGGAGCGGGGTTGGTGTTTCCGAAGGGTTGCAGTCGTTCCAACTGCGTGACCAGTTGGCTGTCGATTTCCGAGAGGCCGACTTGGGCATCGATGTGCAGTTGCTTCCTGAGATCGCCTTCGGGGAGCCGCTTGGCGGCCTCCGCCTCGAATGCTTCCTGGAAAGCCGCGACACATTCTTCGCGAATGGTGAGCCCCGCCGCCGCGGCATGGCCCCCGCAGGTGACAAGATGTGCGTCGCACGCGGACATGGATTCCGCGATATTGAACCCCGCCACGCTTCGCGCCGATCCCCGGCCGATGCCCTCGTCATCGATCCCAATCAATACCACGGGGCGATAGTGCGTTGCCTGAATTCGGCTCGCCACGATTCCGATGACGCCGCGATGCCACCCCCGCCGGGCCAGCACGATGGTCCGCTGCTCCGGCCGGTACGTTGCTTCAAGTTCGCTTAACGCCTCGGCAACCGTTTCGTTCTCGAGATATCGACGTTCCTGATTCGCGGCGTCCAGTTCTCCTGCCAGCGTCTCCGCTTCCTCGATTGATTTCGTCAGTAGCAGGGAAAGTCCCATCCCGCCATCGCCCATGCGTCCACTGGCATTAATTCGCGGCGCCAATTGAAAGGCGATTTGTTCGGCCGTCAGGCTGTCGAGTTGCACCCCCGCGACCTTCGCCAGCATTCGAAGTCCCGGTCGTTCGCCCCGCCGTGCTTCGAGCAGCCCGGCGGCCACGAGATTGCGGTTTTCACCGCGCAACGGCACAACGTCTGCCACGGTCCCCAGCGCCACCAGGTCCAGGTCCTCGGTTTCCCCGGTCAACGCACGCGCGAGGTGGAAGGCAACGCCGGCGCCACAGATTTCACGGCCGGGGTAGTCCGGGGATTCACGCTGTGGATTAATAACTGCAAGCGCGGGCGGCAACGACCCTTCGATCAGATGATGATCGGTGACGATTGCGTCGATACCGAGTTCGCCGGCACGCCGACAGGCGTCATGCGCGGCAATCCCATTGTCGACCGTCACGATAAGCGATACGCCTTCCTCTTTTGCGGCATCGACCCGGTCGGCGCTAAGGCCGTATCCGTCCACCAATCGATTGGGCATGTCGTAGCGACACGACGGGATGCCGAAACGCTGCAGCGCGCGAACCAACAACGCCGTGGCGGAAATACCGTCCACATCGTAATCGCCGAAGACCAAGACGCACTCGTTTCGGTCTCGCGCGTGTGCGATCCGGGCGACGGCAACGTCCATGTCGGTCAACCGGAATGGATCGCTCAAACCGTCCAGCGACGGTTCCAGATACCGGCGCGCGCCGTTGGGCGTCAGAATTCCCCGTCCGGCCAAAATGCGGGCGATAATCGGATGAATCGAGACCTCGGCCGCAAGCGCGCGGGCAGCCCCACGATCGGCGTCGCGAACCGTCCAATCGATATGTCCGTTTAATCCGCTCACCAGGCAGCCCTCACCAGGGCGACGATGGCTTCGACGGCTTCATCCGGTGTCATGTGGGTGGTATCCACGACCGTGGCGTCGTCGGCGCGCCGAAGTGGCGCGATTTCCCGCGTCATATCCTTTTCGTCCCGGGTCCGGATCTCCTCAATCAATCGTTCCCAATCCATTTCGATTCCTTTTTTCGCAAATTCCTCTGCGCGCCGACGGGCCCGTTCTTCAAGCGATGCGTCAAGATACACCTTGCATGCCGCATCGGGAAAAACGACCGTTCCAATATCTCGTCCTTCCGCCACCGTGGGCCCCTTGGCGCCGATCGCGCGCTGCAGTTCGACCAGACGCGCCCGGACACCGGCGCTCCGATCGAGTTTATGAATGTTCCGCGTAACCTCCGGCGTGCGGATCGCTTCTGTGACATCCTGTCCGTCGACACGGACCGTTTGGCGGCCGCCGTCTTCGCGAAGATCCAGTTCCATTGCGCGCGTCGAGTTTTCCAACGACTTTGGGTCATCGAGATCGACCCCGAGGTGCATCGCCCGCCACGTGGCCGCGCGGTACATCGCGCCGGTGTCGAGAAAAGCGAAGTCCAACGCCTTGGCGGCCCGACGCGCGATGGTGCTTTTTCCCGCGCCGGCCGGTCCGTCGATGGCTACAATAAACTGCCCGTTCGTCATATTCCCGTGGCGTCGCTACGAGGCGGCCATGACCTTCCCTTGTTCGCGGATATAGGTGCGGCGCTTATCACTTCCAGCAAGCGTTTCGATCATGCTGCCCTTAGGCAGCGCGGGCTCGTTCAGAAGATACGGGTCCGCATAGATCTTAACCCCCGACTCGAAGAGCCCCGTCACGCGGGGCGGCGTCCTGATTTCATCGTCCGCAGGCACCGCGATTTGAAAATCCTTGCGTAACACATCGGCTACGTCGTGGAGTTGTTCGCCGAGCTTCTCTTTGGAAGCGACAAACTCGGCAAGCCGTTCCATGCGCGTATTTACCGTTCGCAACGAAAGCTGCATGAAACTCGCCTGCATCCGCCGGCCGATCGTATCCGCGGGATCCTTCGCGCGGGCTCTCGCGGCGACCAGGAGCTGCTTGAGCAGCGCAACGGTCGGCAGTGCGCCGGACTGATTGTCCAGTACCTCCTTGGCCGTGAACACCTCCCGGAGTTCCGCCTCATACTTGGCGATATGAGCGCGCAGTTCGAGCGATTCCCGATCCCAGAAAGCGCGCCGGTCGCGCATTTGATGAAGCAGCGCGGCGGCCTTGCGAATATCGCTGGTCGGCGCCATCAACCGTTCCTTCAGACCTGCGATGTCGGCCAGCTCTTCCGTTACGTCCTTGGCAAACCCGCCTTCCGCCTCGAGCTGCGCAAAGTCCGTGGTCATTTCATCGAATGACGAGGCTTCGTCGACTGTCTCATAATCGTCTTGCGACAGGCCCTTATATCGTTCGATGCGAGCCAGCTTTTCCTCGGCCATTTCGACGAGCGTCTCCAGCACTGCGCGAATTCGATTCACCTGCGCCAGCCGATGCTCGGCCTGCCCCAGTTTTTCCGCCACCGGATGAAGCTGGTCCTTGCCCGTCATGTAGACGATAGCGTTTCGCGCGGCGTGTTCCGCTTCGGCTTGGGAATACTGAATGCGCGTCTGAAGCGCTGAGATACGTCGCTGCAACCCTGCGACTTGTGCCAGCAGTCGCAGAGCGTCCGGTCCGGGCTCCTCCCCGTAGTCCTGGCACGACAAGCCCGTTCGCAGGACGATGGCGAGTTCCCGCGAGTCGGATTGGCGAAAGCGCTCGGCCGTGAGTTCCCGCGATACCATGAATACGCCGCCGTATACGTCGCCACGCACGTGAATCTCGGGGGAGATGTATTTCCCCATAATCGCGGACTGTTCGATCCAGATTTCGGATCCGCCGAATACCAAATCCGGAGACTCCGATTGCCGGCAATGCACACCGCCCCATTTGGACACGACGTAGGCGCGGACGATGATGTTCCGGGCACGAATGTTCCCTTGCCGGACGACGACCACCCCGGAAATGTTTTCGCGCACTTCACAGTGCTGCGACGCCGCGACTTTGCCCATGACGAACCCGTCGACACTGCACGACCCCTCTTCGATAACCAGCGTGCAGTTCTCCGGAACGCTTCCCAAAACCTTGAGGTGGCCGGCGCGGTGAATCAGCACGGGACCCCGGCCCTGAATGTTGATTCCAGCGAACATCTTGATCTCACGCGGCTTCGCGCCGACGATGTCTCGCTCCGTTACGACGTGCAGCCGGGTGGACAATGCCGGGAGACGAGGGGTAACGCTCATCTTCTGGTGCCGGTCTTCCATGGCCGTGGCGTGCCGGTCCAACAACTGGATCACGCGTGCAAATCGGTCCGGCTGGTTGCACGACTGCGCCAACTGAAGCGTGGCCAACAGCATGTCCAGCTCGTCCCACGCCAGAAAACGCGCATTGCCGGCATCTAAATCATCGATCAGTTCGCGCAACACCCATTGGTGCCGCCGGCCTTCCGTCTGGAATTCGGCATTCGTGGCGAACGCCTTCCACGCAGTCACGCGAACAGGGATCTGCGCGCACGCCGTCAGCGCCTCGGGGTCTCCGGCCAACGATCGGTGCCAGGAATCGCAGATGGCGATATCCTGCAAGGTGACTTCCCCCACCTCCTCATCGGGAAGCTCCGAAACATGTTCGATGAGTCGGTCCAGCATGTGCCCCTAGGCGGAGATCGCAACCTGCCGCGCCATGGCCGCGATGGATTCGCGGTACGGTGGCCGCAGGATGCCGTGCTCCGTAATAATCCCGGCGATGAGCTCATTCGGCGTCACATCGAATGCCGGGCTGTACACTTTAACGTTTTCGGGCGCGGTTCGCGTGCCGAATCCGTTGGTTACTTCGTCTTCCTTGCGCAACTCGATAGGAATCCGGTCACCGGATTCGAGGGACAAATCGAAGGTGGATGATGGCGCAGCGACATAGAAGGGCACCTCATGCGCCTTGGCAATCAGCGCAACGTTGTACGTCCCGATCTTATTGGCGGCGTCGCCGTTTGCGGCAATCCGGTCCGCGCCCACCACTACAAGCTGGATACGGCCCTCGCGCATCACTTGTGCCGCCGTGTTGTCGCATATCAGCGTCACGTCAATCCCGGCGTTCATCAATTCCCACGCGGTGAGCCGGGCGCCCTGAAGCAGGGGACGGGTCTCGTCGGCAAACACGTGGAACGCGCGGCCCATTTCGTGCGCCCGAAACATGACCGCGAGAGCGGTGCCATAGTCGGCGGTTGCCAAGCCACCCGCGTTGCAGTGCGTGAGTACGCCATCGCCTTCCTGAATGAGCGCGGCGCCGTGTCTCCCGATCTCCCGGCAGGTCCGCTGGTCTTCTTCCAGAATGGAGGTCGCCTCCTGTTCGAGCACTTGAAACAGGGCTTCGGCGCTGGAGGCCTTCGCGTTTCTATCTGCCACCGCGCGCATGCGGTCCAAGGCCCAAAACAGATTGACGGCGGTGGGGCGGGACGTAGCGAGGTAGTCGGCCGTCTCCCGAACGGTCTCGAGCATGGCGGGCACGTCCTCAGGGGCGCGGTCCCGAACGCCGACGAGCACCCCGAATGCCGCGCATACCCCGATAGCGGGCGCCCCCCGAACGCGCAACGACTTGATCGCCTCCCAAACCTGCTCAGCCGTATCGAGCCGGATTTCCTTGAACTCAAGCGGTAGCAGCGTCTGATCGATGATAAAGAGCTGACCGTTCCGCCATCGCAATGTCGCCTGTGCCACCTGGAACCTCTCCCATTCCCCTTTAATCTACATGCTATAGAAGGCGAGGCGCAATGGCAAGCGGCATCGACGGCGGCTAATCCTCTTCGGGCGGCGGCTCTTGGACCTTGACGCGTTGGTTTCCCAGTAACCAGCGCATGCGAATCAGCATACCGGCGCTGAGTACCGCGCCCGACCGGGCCAGAAATCGCCCCTCCTCGTCGTAGACGTTCTCCGCGAGGATGAGTCCGGGCCGCACCTCCTGAACCGGCAGCTCCCTAACGTCTTCTTCGGCGGGCCCGACGAAGGCATGGCCTGCGCAACCGATGGCGATTTCGACCAATTCCGGATCGTAAATCCGCCCGCGTCCCGCAAGGAGGTGTTTGCGAACTTCCTCGATCGGGTGTTTATCCCCGCTGCTGAACATGAGATGCGTATCGCAGCCGTCCGCGATGCGGACGAGGCGCGCCCCCAAAGGAATTTTGTTGCCCTTGAGTCCTCGCGGAAACCCGGACCCATCATAGTTTTCCGCGTGGGCTTCAACAATCTCCGCGACCTTTTCCGCGCCGCGCACCTCGCTCAACAGCATCGCGCCAATTACGGGATAAGCCTCGAAGACTTTCCGTTCCTCCTCACTCAACATCCAGGGCGGTTTCATCCGAAGGAACGTCGGGCATGCCGAATTGGCCCACGTCGTGGAGCAAGGCGGCATACACCAGAGTGCGCTGCTCGTCGGCGGATAACTTGAGCTTCTCCCCCATGCACCCCGCCAGCTTCTCCGCGCGGGCTGCATGGCTGCCTTGGGCCGTTCCTGCCTGGTCGAACAAATTAGTCAGGATTCGCAACGACCCGTGAAACCCTTCCTCCAATTCCTCTTTCTGGTGTTCCAGTTGCCGTATGGCCGACTCGAACGACGAGGTTATATCAGCGAGTTGTGTCCGCATCGCGTCCGACGCCTTGCCGATCTCTTCGGCAACCATCGAGGCGCCGTCGATCCCTGCACGAGGCGAGCGCTGTTCGGTTTGGCGCGCCAACAGGGCTTTGACTTTAGCGGCGATCACGTCGAAGGCGAGGGGCTTCTGGATAACGTCGGCAACGCCGCGCTTGATGAGATCGGACACCAACCGCGGTTCCATCACGCCGGTCATCGCCACGATTAACGGAGGCGAATCTCGCTCCAGTACTTCCATGATGAGTTGATGCCCATGCTTGCGCGGCATCCGGAGATCTGTAAGGAGGATGTCGTATCGATTAGCCTCGAGCATGTACTCGGCGACGAGACCGTCTTCCGCGACATCGCAATTGATTTGTTCTTTTTGCATCGCGCGCGAAAGCAGGGCGCGGAATTCGCGAGAGTCATCCACCACCAGTGCGCGAGGTAATCGGTGCGGTTCCATAAACGCTCCTCAGTCACCTGCGAACGAGAAAAAGACGAATCGGCACCGGAACAGCTTGTAGTATAACATAGGTGGATACGCTACATTTGTGCAAGTCGTTTGCGGTACCGTGGGAGCGTGTGATGACCGGGTTCCGCGACCTAACGCTCACCGGACACGTCCGTGAGCGGCACGAGCGCATTTCCGCGACGAATTGCCGAAACCAATTCCGCCCGGCCTACGACGATTCCCGGGTGCTCGCTCGTGAAATCGATCTCGATAAGTTCCGGATTTGCGGTGAGGTCCATGCGCAACGAGCCAACGGTAATCGTGTCGACATTCCACAACGCCGCCCGCAACAATTGCGTCTGCGCGATTGTGAGCAGGGCCATCGTGCCATGGGCGTGAACGTCCTCGCCCGGCAGCTCCATCGCCAAGGGGGAGTCGCCGATGGCGTACAGGAAGACTTCGCGGATTCCGTCCGTGCGATGCACGACGACGCAAAGATACGGCTCTTCATCCTGCTCCGGGGTAACGGAAGGGACGGCAATTCGCTCGATAGATTCGATCGCACGGTTGCCTTCGTACGGCTCAACCACGGCAACGAATGTCGAAGCCAGCGGCGCCGTATCGCTTTCTCTCCGAAGGAGCACGCGCGGAATCCAGCGGGACTCCGATCCGTAGAGCCCCACGTCCACCCAGCCTTCGGCGAGGTAGGCTTCCGCGTCACGCGTCAGATCCGTATACCGCAGATGGATGTTCCGTGCGGGATCGACGTAGCCGTACGGATCTTCCAGCGTCCAATCGACGCTCCAACCCGGATCGGGATTCGTATCGGCGCGAAACGCGCGCATCTGCGCGTTGTCGATGCACGGCGGCGCGTCGACCAACGTCAGTCCTTCGGTCGCCACCGTCCCGAAAGACGAATGAAAGAACTTCGTGTGATTCGTGCCGCCGGCGACGTCAAATACGTCGATGACGTAGAAGTTCTTCTCGTCGATATCCACCAGGGCCACCAGCCGCTCGTATCGGCCGCCGCCGATCATGTCCGGTGCCGACGCGCGAACGGCGTGGAACCGGTCCCCGTTGGCCCAGAGCGTGGTCTCCCCGGCGGTCGCCGCCTGATTCTTGCCGTCCACGGCAACCGTCACATGCGCCGCGGTCATCGTGTACCAGACCGCGCGCGGTGCGCCCCAGCCCCCGTACCCCACCGGCGGGTAGCCGAAGTCGGGCACCAGGTCGAGGCCCTTGGCGAACAGTCCCATGTTCATCCCGTCGCGATGGCTGTGCCGCTCGTTCGAGTCGTAGTCCAGCCACAACGCGCGCCGGTTCTCCCCCTCACCCGATCGCAGGATGGCGAGGTGCCATTGTTGCTTGTTCACGCTTCCGAGTTTCGGCGTCGATCCGTTCGCGTCGATCACATCTTGAACTTCTTGCTGAAACGCCGCCGGGTCCTCGGCGAAGAGGTCGTGAGGCAACCCCTCCACTTTCGAACCGTTCGCGAGGTAGAGGACTTGCACCAACCCCGGATCGTTGGTCAAATCCGCCACGTCCATCAGAAAGGCGTACATGGACGGTTCCGCGCCAGGATTCGCGATAAACGGCACGCCCACGTACGTTTCGTTCTTCTTGCCGATCACCCCCGTATCGCCCGACCGGGGATACCAGGATTCCATGCACCACGTGTCGAGGTGAAAGCGATACGTCTGCCGGAGCGGGGGATGCCGTTCGTACACGGTTTCCAGAAACCCCGGTTCCAGACGGCGCATTTGCGACAGGATTTCCGCGAGCGCGTGGGGTGCAATGGTGGTGTATCCGGCCATGCCTTTCTCGCCGCTGACCCCGTCCACCGCAGTCGCCTTTTCGACGATGCCGTCCAGCAATCCGAGCACTTCCTCCTTGTTGCCCGGCCAACCGAGCACGGTCTTAATCACGAGCATGGCGATATCCGTACGCGGATAGTTCGACTCGATCCGATTGCGATGGTTCAACGTGTCGACGAAGATGCCGGTCTCGATGTTGCGCTGGATGTCGGTCCAGGAGGTTTTCGGGTTATCGAGCTTATATTCCTGCGCCTTGGTCGCCAGGTATTTGGTCAGTTCAGTTTCCTGGGCTTTCGCTCCGTCGAAGATGCGGTCATACGCGAAAGCGAGGTGACGCACTTCTTCGCACGCGTCGTGCCACGTGGAGATCTGCCCGCGTGTGCCCGACGTTGTCTCGTAAACTAGCCCGCCCTGGGTATGGAAATCGAAAGAGGAATAGAGGTCCCCGACGCGATCCAGCATGATCGCCGCTTTGAACGCGTACTCGGGATTGCCCGTTGCGGCGTATGCCGCGCTCAAATTCACGATGCCCGCGTGGACGTACTTCTTCCAATGCCCGAAGATCACGTACCACCCGATGAAGCGCCACCTGTGCCCATCCGCCTGATACCCGGTCCCGTCGTCCACGCCGAACAAGTGCAGCGGATCGTCGGGGTCCGGATGCTCCGTATTGAACAACAGCGAACGATCCGCCAACTCCGGCTGAAACACGCCATGCTCATCCAACCCGGATTTGTGGAACGCCTCGAAATCGTTTTTCGGAAACAGTTCCTTGCAGTGGGGACACCGCACTTTCCACGGAAAGGCAAAGGGGTCCACTTCCCACGTGTACATCCGCACGTCTTCCTTGCACGCGGGACAGTATCCGTCCGACCAGACCATCCACGTCCGCGGGATGTTGGGCCCGAACATGGCCTCCCAGAGTTCGTCATTGGAGAGATCTATCCAGGGCTTGGCGCGGTCGACGAGTTGCTGCTGCATCGCCTTCGCCCAATCCTGCTCGGCAGCATTCGTCTTCGCGCGGGCGAGAAGGTCTTGCGGGTAAAAGGCGCTTTGGGTCTTCGTCGGCATGTAATCGGACCGATCGGTCGGAGTCCGTCGGATCGGCTCCTCGCGCCAATCCAGCGGCCAGCACCACGGCCAAAGCCGCACCCCACATCTGCAGCAAACGTTTCACCAGACTCTCCTTAACCAAGTGCAACTTCCGGCAGCATGGCGTTTCGTTTGTCAAAAGCCGCTCGGCCAAAAGAACATCCCCCTTGATCCCCCTTCAAAGGGGGAGTTGTGCTTAACACCATTTATAGGTAATGGCGTGTGCAACCCACTGAAGCGACGACCCCGGATTTCCCAATTCGCGCCGCGAAGTGGGAGTCAAAATTCCCCCTTTGAAGGGGGCAGTCACGCCGGCAGCGTGACGAGGGGGATGTTTCTTCTGAATTCCCTTCAGCAATGTTGCGAATACGCGTCCTTGATGCGCTCGACAAACGCGGCCTGATCCCCAGCCCAAAACTCCTCCGAAAAGATCTCCACCTCATTGTAGCCGGAGAACCCCTGCGCTTCGACCCAGCCGCGAATCTCCGGAATGTTGATGCAGCCTTCACCCATGAGGCCGCGATCGTTCAGGAGATCCCGCGTCGGCGTGCGCCAGTCGCATAGATGAAAGGAGAAGATCGAATTGCCCGCACGCCGGATCTGATTCTCCAGGTCCGGGTCCCACCACAGGTGATAGACATCCACCGTCACCCCGAGGAACGGCGACGCCAACGCCTCGACCATGTCATTGGCCTGGGCCAGCGTGTTCACCGCCGACCTCGAGTCCGCGTACATGGGATGCAACGGTTCGATGGCCAGCTTCACATGCGACGCCTCGGCGTGGGGGAGCACCTTGGCGATCCCGTCCAGAATCTGTTTCCGCCCCTCCACGAGCGCCATGCCCGGAATCGCCCCGCACACCAACACCACCAACGGCGCGCCAATCGCGGCCGCTTCGTCAATGGCCTTGCGGTTCATTTCCAACGCCGCCTGCCGGCGCTCCGCCGTGTCCGCCGGAAAGAACCCCCCGCGACACAGGCTCACCACCTGCAACGCCGAATCCCGCAGCATCTTCCCGGCCTCTTCCGCGCCGTACGGTTCCAGATGCTGCCGCCACACCGTGATCCCCGGCACCCCCGCCTTCTCATACCCCGCAATCGCCTCCCCCAACGACCACGGTTTCGTGGTCATCGTGTGCAGACAGAGTTTGGAGTGATCGGAAATGGTCGTTGCCACAGTCCCTGACTCCCTTAATTAAACGTTCATCGGCCGATTGCTCGCAAAGCGAGCATCATAATCCTATCGGAGCGGGTATGGGTAAACCCTATTCCTAGGAAAACTGCGCACGCGACGTAACTTATTACGCACAAATCCCTTACGCGAGTAAAGGCTGGCACGACGTAACGCGGATTGTCAAGTTCCAACAAGGGACAGCCAAGCGGGATCAATGGGAGCGCCAGGCACCAGCCTGGCGGGTTTCGGAGTGTCTACCGACGGCAATGTATTGACTTCGCCTTCACGGCCCAGGTGGCGTTGCTCCGAAGCTTCGCCAGGCTGGTGCCAGGCGCTCCCAGTGATGACAGAACCCCGGTCTTCGTGAAGTGATGTACGGGCGATTGCCCTGAAGTTCCAACCACCTTGCCGGTTTCGCCACTCCGTGATATGCTTGGGGTACGCCACAGACGAATGGCTAGGGGCAAGTATGAACGTGTGTCCGAGATAGAGGGGGCAATCATGCGACTTTTCGTTACTGTAGTTCTCGCCGTTGGGTTGCTCGCGGGGCGCGTGCATGGGCAGGTTTTGGACTCGGATGCTGCTTACATTTCGTCGTTAGTTGAACAGGCAAAAAAAGGTGACGCAAATGCTCAAGCAACCCTTGGCATTGCTTACGACTTCGGTCAGCGTGTTCCCGAAGACGACCGAGAAGCCGTGAAGTGGTACCGCAAGGCCGCCGAGCAAGATTACCTCCCTGCGCAATACTTCCTCGGCTGTGCGTACGCCAGCGGTGAGGGTGTTCCCGAAGACGACCGAGAAGCCGTGAAGTGGTACCGCAAGGCCGCCGAGCAAGGCTTCGCCCCAGCGCAAGACAACCTTGGCGCTGCCTACGCCAGCGGTGAGGGTGTTCCCGAAGACGACCGAGAAGCCGTGAAGTGGTACCGCAAGGCCGCCGAGCAAGGCAACGCTTCAGCGCAATACAACCTTGGCGGTGCGTACGCCAGCGGTGAAGGTGTTCCTAAAGACGACCGAGAAGCCGTCAAGTGGTACCGCAAGTCCGCCGAGCAAGGTGACGCCCCAGCGCAAGACATGCTTGGCTTCGCATACGACCTCGGTGAGGGTGTTCCCGAAGACGACCGAGAAGCCGTCAAGTGGTACCGCAAGTCCGCCGAGCAAGGCTTCGTTCCTGCGCAATTCCACCTTGGCCATGCGTACGCCAAGGGTGAAGGTGTTCCCACCGACTACGTACAGGCTTACATGTGGTTGAACTTGGCCGCTGCCCAAGGACATGAAGACGCGCAAAAGAATAAGGAACTCGTATCTCAGAAAATGACCCCCGAGCAAATAGCCGAAGCCCAAGCCAAGTCCGCCGAATGGTGGGCCAAGCACAATGAGCAAGCGGCCAATGAGTAGGTTTCGTGAGGATTAGGAGCGATGCGCATGGGCCGCGACCTATAGGGGGCAACAATGGCAGATTCTCAGATTAGGCTAGCGTGCCCTCACTGCGGCAAGCCGTTGAGCGTTCCATCAGAATTTGGCGGGCAACCTGGACGTTGCCGTAACTGTCAACGCATTTTTCAATTTCCGCCATCTATACCCATCGTTGCGCATGCCCCGAAGTCAACCGCACTCTAGCCCTGACCGCGTTGTGGTCAGGCATTGCAAATCTACTCTGCTTCGCCCGTCTACTCTCTCCACTGCCCATCGTAACTGGCCACATAGCCTTGAGTAAGAACCCCAAGTCTAAGTACGACACTTCTTCAAATCGAAAGATGGCGGGGATTGGTCTTGCACTAGGCTACATCGGAGCATGTCTCTTTATTGTCTTCATAAGTGGCATCACTGATTCTCAACACAGATTGGCTTCGGGCCTTGACCAAGCACGCGCCACACCGACGGCACCTAAACGGCAACCGACGACACCCAGCGAGACGAATGAAATACCTACGCCAGCTTTGGGAACGGTGGAATGGCTAGAACTCGAAATCAAGCACGCCTTGCGTACCTCAAATCGCGATCTTGAGCGGCCGAAAAGAATTGATATACAAGATGGGACCATTACAGTCGTATTCCCAATGAATGATAATTTAACAAACGGTCTCATAAAAAGAGGTGCGTACATTGACATTAGGGACACGCTCAAAGCTATACAATCATCCGGCTTTCCCTACACGAGTGTAACCCTTGAGAGACCTTTCCTCTTGCAGACAAGTTTGGAAACTCAAGCGAAGAGGTTGTTGTTCGTGTATCTTACTACCGTTCAACGGTGGATAGATCAACTGGGAGAATTTCTTAACTGACAATGTCATTGCAATCGCCGATTCAGTCTGGACTCACCCCGCAATGAGCAAATGATAATTAACCCCCACCGCATATCTTGCAGGCTTCATACCCTTGTGCTATTGCCTGCGCTTTCGTGGCGGTCACAATTTGGTTCGCCTTGGTCAACCCTCGACAATCTTGTTTGGCGTGATACTTGTTGCCGGACTGCGGTGCGATGTAAACCATGCCCGCCTGTGAGGTTGCCGAATACTGTGGAGTTTGCGTGGGGGCACGCTGTTGGTAGCCCGCAGTTGGCGCGCGCCTTTGGGGCTGCGGAGTCGCCGCTTCGTTCGTGTATTCGGTTACGCTGCTTTCGGCAAGGGCGTCGCCGTCGATGTACCCGTTATAAACACCACCTGCGCCGTCAGAGATCTGTGCCGAGTACCACGTGGCATCGCCACTTGGTTCTTTGCGCACGCACTGGAAATATCCGTCCGCCGGTATCATCACGGCGGCACTTCGCGCTGCAGCGTCTTTATTCATTGTCGGATAGAAAGGAGTAGCCTCGCGCACTTGATAGGTTTGTCCGGGCACAAGCGCAAAGGCCGGCGTTGGCGCGGGAGTAGGCTGCACTGGCGTTGGCAGAGTTGCTGTCGCAGGCGCTGTCGATGCAACGGCTTGCGAGTTCGGTGATTCCGAACCGCACCCCGTGATGAGAAACAGAATAGCAAACAATACAAGTGCTGTTCGCATGACAGACTACCTTCTCCGTGCGCTTTTGGGTAGTATATCACAACAGTAAGAGTCCGCATCGAACACCCGTCTTTCGGGCGAGAAGGTGTGACTCCACGAATCCGACGTAAGCACAAGGTAGTGGCGTACGGTGACAGACAAGATCAGATTCAATGCACGAGAGTTGATGGAGTTGGCCATCAAGGTTATGCGTCAGTCTGTGCCTGAGCCTCGTACAGATGGCAAAGCAAGTCCAAAAGTGGGTGCGGTCTTGTACAAGCCCGACGGGACTACGGAAACGGCTTGTCGTGGAGAACTTCGGCATGGCGATCACGCGGAGTTCACGCTTCTCGAGAGGAAGAACCGGGGCAATAAACTGGATGGGTCGATCCTATTCGCGACGCTGGAGCCCTGCGCCAGCGGAGCGCGAAGCATCCGAAACTGTCATGTGCGGAACGCATTTTCTTGGCCCGCATCAAGGAAGTTTGGGTCGGTATTCAGGACCCTGACCCTACTGTTGCGCGCAAAGGCATCGGGTATTTAATACGTCAGGGCGTGACGGTCCACATGTTTGACCGGGATCTCCAGGAGGTCATCGAGAACGAGAACAAGGAGTTCCTCAAGCAGGCGACAGAACGGGCCGCTGAGATTGAAGAGGAACCGAGCAAGACCGCTCTTTCGCCCCTCGAAGACAAGTTGCCGGCTGCGGAACTCAACGACTTCTCTGAGAACGCTCTGAAAGCATATCGTGATCAAGCACGAATCGCGGAAACAGTCAGTTCCAATGCGTTCAATCGTCGTCTCCTCCGGCAAGGCCTCCTCAAGAAAGTAAGTGGTGTTTTGGTTCCAACGGGATTCGGATTCCTCCTATTCGGCAGCGAGCCACGAACGGCATTGCGTCAAGCGGGACTACTCGGGGTCATTCGCTACCCGAATGGTGAAGAAGAGCGCCGCGAATTTGACGAACCGGCCGTGCTGATTCCCGATCTCCTGGAAAAATGGCTCAGAGACAAACTCCCAAACGTTTTTGATCGGAACCAGGCACATCGGCAAGACCGTACGGCGTTACCGTTCGAGATGCTCCGCGAGGCCGTGGCCAACGCGCTCATCCATCGCGACTACAGTATTGACGGTGCCAAATGCCAAATCGTCGTGACTGATGAAGCAGTGACCGTGCAGAGTCCCGGCGGACCACCACCGCCGATAACTTTGGAACAGCTTCAGGACTTCAGTGCTCCGATGCTGAGCCGCAACCCTGAACTACATTTCGTATTCTCCCGTTTGGGCATGGCAGAAGAGCAGGGCCTCGGTCTGGCTTCTCTACGCGACCGAGCAAAGGAACTCGGCCTACCCCTTCCAAGATATAAATGGGACGAACCCTATCTTGTGCTGACGTTATATCGTTCTCCAGAGGGTGTGACGAAGGCGCTTGGTGAGGACACGCTGGAGGCTCTGAGCAAGTCGGAGCGGAAGGGCTGGCAGTGGCTTGCCGCGCGCGGCCAGACGAAGTCTCGCGAATATGCTGAAGCTTTAGGGGTGGAGGTTAGGACTGCGCGTCGTCACTTAGGGCATTTTGAAAAGCTTGGGCTTGTGAGAAAGACCGGTTCCGGTCCTTCCCTGCGGTACGAGGTCAGGTAACGCGTAGGGGGACATTCTTTCGGACAGAATGTCCGAAAAATGGTCATTTCGGCGATGAGAATTAGCTATACGGACATTTATGCGGACAAAATGTCCGGGTAAGAACCGAAGATAAGGGTAGGGTGTGATCCTGTGCAAATCCGGGCCGTGACCTTCCTGTAGCGCTCTGTTGAAAGAGATAAGGTCTCCCCCATGTATTTTCCCTCACCCCTTCGCCGCGTCCATCATCGAAATGAACCGCGCGAACAAATACCGGCTGTCATGCGGGCCGGGCGACGACTCCGGGTGGTACTGCACGCTGAACACGGGCAGCTTCTTGTGCTCCATGCCTTCCACGGAACCGTCGTTCAGGTTCGTGTGCGTGACGCTCACTTCCGACGGGTCCAGCGAATCCGCGTCCACCGCGAACCCGTGGTTCTGCGCGCTGATCTCGACTTGGCCTGACGTGTGGTTCATCACCGGCTGGTTGCCGCCGCGATGGCCGAATTTCAGTTTGAACGTCTTGCCGCCGAAGGCATGGCCCAGAATCTGATGGCCCAGGCAGATGCCGAAGATCGGTTTCTTGCCGAACAGCCCTTGCACGGTGGGGTAAATGTACGGCAACGCCGCCGGGTCGCCGGGGCCGTTAGACAGGAAGATCCCGTCCGGCTTCTGGGCCAGCGCTTCCTCCGCCGTGGCCGTAGCCGGCATGACGACAACGCTACACCCCGCCTCCTCCAGCAGCCGCAGGATGTTGTATTTGATGCCGTAATCGAATGCCACGACCCGGTACTTGCCCTTGAAATTCGGATTCCATTCGTACGGCTCCGTGACGCTCACGGCCTTGACGTAGTCGCTTCCCGCCATGTCCGGCGAGTCAATCGCCTTCTGGATCAGCGTGTCGTGGTCGAATTCCGTCGTGCTGATGCACCGACTTCTTCGCGCCCTCGGTCCGCAGCATCTTCGTGATGCGCCGCGTGTCGACCCCGTCGATGGCGACGATGCCGTGTTCCTTCAGGTATTCGGGCAGCGTCTGCGTCGCGCGCCAGTTGCTCGGTTCGAAACAGCACTCCCGCATGACGAAGCCCTCAACGAAAGGGCTTGCGCGACTCCACGTCCTCGGGATTGACGCCATAATTGCCGATGAGCGGGTAGGTCATCGTGACGATTTGGCCGGCATACGACGGGTCCGTCAGGATTTCCTGATACCCCATCATGCTGGTGTTAAAGACCAGTTCGCCGAAGGATTCGCCTTCCGCGCCGACCGCCCGGCCCTCAAAAACCGCTCCATTTTCGAGCGCAAGTATCGCTTTCACAGACTAAATCCTCGCAGTTGGTAAATTCCAGATATCATAGCGGAACGGCGGCAAAACCTTCAAATGTTCCGGGCGTTCAAAGTATCACCCGGGGTAAATCTGACGAACCAAACATCCCCCTCGACGCTTTGCGTCTGCCCCCTTCAAAGGGGGATTTCCGCGCCCACGCCTCGCGGGGTGTGACAGTTGATCGGAAACCTGCGAATCGTCCATTTGGCATTGTGCCAACCCAAAGCGCGGATTGGCACGGCTCCGCCTTTGAAGGCGGAACCGACAAAAGACGCCGCTTTGATTGATGCACTGGGAGAGGAATGCGGACTTGGCCAAGAATCTGCAGGAATGCCAATAGCCTCGGTCTAGGCGCTCCCCCTTTGAAGGGGGAAACATGTATCCCCGGTTTTTCTGTATCGATTAAAGCAAACGAGCACAAATCCAGTTTTCCGTCGCGGCTAACGCGCCGCGAAGCGGCTGCGCAAATTCCCCCTTTGAAGGGGGATCAAGGGGGATGTTCTTCCGTCTGGTCCGATCCCGTTGCCACTGATTGGACCAGTCGGATCGCAGGCGTTATGATCGAACCCTTGGGGGAATACGGCGTGGGAGCGTCAGCTAACGGGAGAAACGACCGCGATCCTGGGAGGACAGCCCATGATTCGACGTTCTGGAAAGCGGCACGGCCGATTGGTTTAAGAATCGCTTGATGGCTATCCGGCCCGACGCGCACCCGAAGTGGGGGAGACTTACCCCCGCCGGACTCATGGCCCACCTGCGGTATTCGTTCCAAGTGTCCGCAGGCGAGATCGAGGTCGCGGACACCAGCAATTTCTTCATGCGGACCCTCGGCCGCATGCTGGCCTTCCACCTGCTCACGAAATGGCCCGGCGGCAAAATCAAAGCCCCGCCCGACTGGACACCCAAAACCCGTCGCCGAATTCGAGGCCGAACGCGAGCAAACCCTCGCCGCGCTGGACCGCTTCGTCGAAGCCGCCACCCTCGACCCGACCCGCCGCACCGTCAGCCCGCTGCTCGGTCCCATCACGCTCGATTACTGGCAGCACGTCCACGGTGTGCACCTGGCTCATCACCTTCGGCAGTTCGGGGTGTAGTGCGGCTAGTCTTTCTCGCGTTCGTGAAGTTCCAGCAGCCGCCCGTCCGGGTCGCGGAAATAAGCGGACCGTCCCCACGAATACGTGCGCGGTTCGTTCTCGAAGGTTACCCCCTGCGCGCTGAGCGTGGCAGCAACGGTGTCGAGCTCCGCTACGGGCAGCGCGAAATGATCCTCGAACGGCAGACCGCCTTCTCCTTCCTCCAGAATCGCGTGGATGAGGATTCGCAGCGGTCCCGTCTTGAAAAGCGCCATACTTGCGTCGTGATGAACGGGAGCGACGTTAAACAGTCGCTCATAAAACGCGGCCATCGCCGCCACGTCGTGGGTGAACAACGTAAGTTCTGTTATCGCTCGCACAACGCCGTCTCCCTATCGCTCGAGCCGGGCGTTTCCCCAGGTCCCGAGATCGTCGTAATTCGAGTCGCCGCCGTTCGTGGTCTTGAGCGCCAAGCGTTTGACACCTGGAATCGCCACGTCCACGGCAATCGGCGCGTCGCCTTCGCGGAGCACGGGGGATTCGTACAACACTTTGCCGTCGCCTTCGACGATAAACGTGCTGCTTCCGACTTTGGACGCGTCTGATTTTCGGTCCGCAGAAATGCCGTGCATGCCGACCTCGGCTTTGAACCGGGCAAAGGCCCCGCCGATGTCGATTACAACTTCCGACGGCGCGTGTACGCCGATACCCCGGCTGTACGTAACCTTCCCCACGCGTAGCACGGGGTCCTCCGGCCAGCAGGACTCGTCCCAGCCCAAGTGGAAAAACCCGACTTTGGATTCGAGGCAGCGGTTGCGCAGGTCCGCGATGGGAATCGTGTTCCCCTCGGGCAGCGGCGGAAGCGGCATCTGGAACGTCGCAACCGGCAGCAACGTAGCCAGTCGCCGGTCACGCTCCGCTGCGAAAACGGGGAAGAAGTCGCCCTGCGGCGTCGGAATGGACTTTGAATTCTCTGACACAAGGTTATAGTCCGCCCGCAGCCACGCGCCGATCTGACCCGTACCGCGTCCGGCCATTGTTATCGCAACCTTGTGTTGCCCCTTCGGCACATCGATCAACGCCCAGGCATCCTGACTCTTGCCGCGGGTACGCTCGTGGAATGCGACTGTCGTCGTCGCGCCATCCACCGTTACGGCCGGTTCCTGCACCTCGCCGTGATCGGGCAGCATCATCAGTTGAATCTGTGCCGATTCGCAGCCCTCGGGAACGTCAACAGTTCCGCGCAGGACCAGCGTGTCGGATTTCGTGTCGAGGAGGAGCCGGCCCGACGGAACGTCTGCCAAGACATCCACATTGCACACGCGCGATACGCCGTCCTCATCCGTCACCCAGCGCACGCCTTCCGGCGCATCGGCAAACTGCCGCGATTTCGCGCGCACTTCCAGCAGCATTACGTCGTAGTCACGCAGTGGAATCGACGCTGCAGCGCCAAAGTCCACCTGACCGAGGCATGCGCGATACGGATACACCACGTTCAGATAGAGCGGCTCCGTGACGAGACCGAGATCCAGCGTTTCGTCGATGGACAGTTCAAAGGTGCGGGGTTCGATCCAGGGATTGCGCAACGCGATCAAACTGCGGCCGCGGCCGTCGCCATGGCTGTACCCGTAAGGCTGCCGCTCCGCCGGTTCGCCGCCGAGCAATTGGAAGTTGCGGTAGAGGATCGCGTTCCGTTTTGCCCAGTTCCCCACGTCGCCAAGAAACTGCAACCCGCCCGCCGATTGGTCCAACACACCGAGATCGCAGCAAATGATGTGGTTCTGCACCGCACCGCGTCCAGTCAGCGCGAGCACGTACTCGTCCTCCCACCGCGCGGACATGGCTTCGCCTTTGACTTCGACGCCGTCGATCAAATGATCGGCACGGACTTGCGTACCGTAGAGATCCTCCGCCCACAGCGGGAACTGCCGCCGTTGCCGCCGGTGTTCATTGAACACCTGGATGTCGCGCACCGTGATCAATTCGTCCCGCAACCACGGCGAAGGGATGTCGCACCCCAACGTGTCCCCCGCCACGGAGTGCACGCCGTCCAGCTCCGTCAGCCACCACGGGCTCGCCCATTCGTTGCACACGAACAAGTCCAGCACGATTCCCGGATTGATCTGACGCAGCGATTCGAAGATCGCCAACTTGTTCTCCACGACACGTTCCGTGGAGTAGACGCCCTGTTCATCGCCGATGCCCACCAGATGTCCATGGCCCGGTTGATTGCATCCGAACCCCTGTCCCCAGAACATACCGTCGAAGTTGATCGTGTTCATGCCGTACGTGCGCACGATGTCTTCCAACCGCGCCCGGATCGCCTGGTAGTACACAGGACCCGCGAGGCAGTAGCTCTTGTCGTGCTGCAATTCATAGCCCTGCGTCTTGCCCCACGCATGGGTCGGCGTATCGAAGATGGGGGAGAAGCTCGTCCAGAACCCCAGCGGCGTGTCGAGTCCTCTCAGCGCCTCGCGCGTCTTGTCCCAGATGTCCGCCTCGTTCGGCACGAACAGCGCATCCGGCCGGTACATGTCGAATCCCGCGTCGTAGCTCCAGCCGTCGAAGGTAAAGCCCGTCAATTCGCGCAGCTTCCGCGCGTACTGCACCATGGCAACGCCTTGCTCGGTTCGGTTCGGCGGTTTGATGACCCGGAATCCGTTCCAGTAGATGTTCGCGCGGGGCGGATCGGGGATGGGAGTCAACGTTGCCACGTAGTCGAAGAATGCGTCCTGCACGCGGCCGGGTGCCGCCACGCCCACCACGGCCCGTTTGGTCCTATAGGCGCCGCCCGGTTCCAAGTCGACTCCGGGATGATGGCGTAGGAAGATGACGCCGTCCCGCGTCGCCGCCGATCGCGTCGCCGGAAACTCCACGCCGAACCACAACGACTCGGTATAGACCGGTTGCCCCCAATCCGCGAGCGATGGAAAGTCGGGATTGACGGAATAGGTGATTGCCTCGTCCACGACCGTGAGATGTTCCAACTCGACCGTTCGCAGCAGAAACGGCGTGTCCCCGAAGTTCGTGAAGGTGATTTGCTTGTACAACCACGGCCGCCCCGGTGAGCCTGTGTAATCGATGTCCGCTTGCAGGCCGAGTCCAGCGTTGACCAACGTCGCCCGAATCCCGTTCGGCGTTTCTTTCAACGCCACCACGCCGAACGACTCGCTCGTGGTCGCATCGCCGTTGCCATACGTGATTTGGAATTCCGGCCCCGCCGTGCGAAGGGAACGGCCGATCAGATTGTTGTGGATGGCAACCGTGTGCAGCCGCCCGTCGTCGACATCGAGCACGCGGCTCACCTGATTGCCCGGCACGACAAACGTGCTGCCGGCCAGAGACATCGTCGCGAATAATGCAGATAGTCCTGCCAACATAGATTCCCCGCTCCTTTCACGCGTGCGGGATGCCGTGCCCGCTATATCTATCGTACTTGAGGAGTATCGAGAAACGAAGCAACGGTCCGCAACCTCAGAGCAAGGCAATGCGCCAGAACGACCGGAAGCGAATCGAGAAAAGCAGGAACTAGGCCGTGCCCGTCCGGTTCAACTGCTCCAGCGCACGCAGGTGCATGGGCGACGTGACGGCCCCCTGTAAGATCGGATCGTCTGTTTCCCTGAGATGCGTCATGAGCTTACCGAGCAGGGCATCGCGGACGGTGGCGTGCTCCGGGGACTCGGCGAGATTGACCTGCTCCCAGGGGTCCGCCTCGAGGTCAAACAACTCCAGCACCTTGTGGTAATCAAGCGCATGGTTCGGCGGTACGACGGTATCCGACCGCGGCCGCCACGACTGCGAAGGATCCATAAACGACGGCGCACTGGAGAAGTTCGCGATGAGCTTGTGCGTTTTGGTTCGCACGCATCGGCGCGGATCGTAATAGTCGTGATACGTGATCTCCGCGAACAGCGTGTCGCGTTCGGTGTAGTCCCGTCCATCCAGCAGTGGCGCGAAGCTGTACCCGTGCAGGGAAGGCGCCGGTTGCAGCCCAAGCACGTCAAGCAGCGTGGGGACCACGTCGATGTTCTGGATCATCGGCTCTATAACGCGTCCACCGTGCCAGCCGTCCCGGTTGGGCCACCGTATTATCAGGGAAACCTGAATGCCGGGATCGTATACGGAGCACTTCGCGCGCGGCATAGCGATACCGTGGTCCGTGGTGAAGATGACGAGCGTGTCGTCAGCGAGGCCGGACGCTTGCAAGGCGTCCAGGATACGGCCAACCTGCGTATCCACGTGATGAAGGGATCCCTGCAACTCGGCCAACTCCGTTCGCGTGCCTTCGGTATCGCGAAGATATCCGGGGATCTGAGTGCCGAGCGTGGCGTCCGCCTCCAACTCCGTGCCGAGGAATCCCTGATCGGCGTCTTTGCCCGTGGACAGGCGGTGCGGTTCGATGAAGCCGACCTGCAGATAAAACGGGCGATCCGATGAAGTGTCGCGGCCTTCGAGATAGGCCACGGCCTCGTCGGTCGCCTGCGTGGCCCGGGCCGGACGTTTGTAGTAGTCCAACCCGCAGCGCTTCGGACCTCCGCGCGTCTCGTGAATGATACCGATACCGGCGGTCTCATACCCGGCCTCTTTGAGATACTGACCCAAGTGCTTTTCGTCCGGATACAAGTCCCACGCAAAGTCCGCGTGCGTGAGACCCAGCACGCCCGTGCTGTGGGGATAGCGGCCGGTAAACAACGACGCGCGTGAAGGACTGCACTGAGGCGCCGTGCAAAAACTTTGGCGGAACCGGACGCCTTCGCCCGCGAGCGCATCGAGATTCGGCGTACGAACCGTTTCGACGCCGTAACAATGGAGATGCTGGCCAAGGTCGTGGCAATGAATGAATAGGATATTCGGTCGCGTGACACTCGGTACGTTGCCTGCTTGCGCCGCGAATGCCAACGGGGTGACCGCCGCGGCAGTCGCCATCGTTTGCAAGGCCTCGCGCCGCGCCATCCGGTGCTTGGCAGTGGTATCCATGGGCTCTTCCTCCTCCGCACAGACTACCACATGCTTGTGACCGATGTACCGTGCGCGGCGGCACGCCAGAATTACATGCGGAAGAGCCCCAGCGCCATCATAACGAGCCCGGTCAAATTGATGAGCGCCAGAAACAGCACGGTAAATCCATACGCCTTCCACATATTCACTTGCGCGTAGTGTGCGTAACAATAGGCCAGGAAGAGTCCCGTCGCGAAGGCGCATGGGAACGCGGCTATCGGTGAGAGCACCACCATCACCAAGGCAGACAGACCGATGAACCACCACGGTCTTGCCCGGCGCGGCCGTCGGCAGAAGAACAGATACAGCACCGCGCACTCGAACGCGATCAGGAAGATTGGCACCAAGATCACGCCACCGACGAATTGCTGCGTTGCAGTCACGTTCATCGCGTCCTTGAGAAACTCGGGTTCTGCTGTGCCGTATAGAAGAATTGCTAAGCCGTATTGAACCGGCATCAGCAAAGTAACAACCGGCCACCGAACCAACCACAGAATCGTAAAGAACGACCAGTCCGGCAGTTGATCCATTTTGTCGAGCGTACGGACAAAGCGGTTTTCCTCGTGCAACGCGTTCATCGTCATGTCCTGCGTCATGGCTTCACCTCCCGCAGCTCGACGTCGTCCACCCACAACTCGCCGGGCCAGTACATTTGCAGGGATACTTCGATCTTCTTCGTGCCCGCCGGCACGTACGCATAGTCCACGTATTGTTTCCAGTCATTCGTGCCGTCGTCCCACGGTTCGCCGATTGTCCGAACCCAAATGTGGTAAACCCACTCGTCGTGTTCGTCGAGAAATACCAGGTCCAGGACTGCCTTACCGACGTCTTGCGCTTTCACCCACGCCGAGAGTTGGACAAGACAATCGTCGCCCGGGGCCGCGATGGTTTGAAGAAACGACGCGTAGGGGAACTTGCCTTCCGTCTTGGCAATGTGAACGCCGCGACTGCCCTCGTATCCGAGCCCGTCAGCCCATTCAAACGAGATCAGCCCCTCTTTCCGCAACGTCCACGGTTCCGGCACCAGCCCTTCGCCTTTCTCGAAGTCGCCGTTGGCAAGCAGATTCCTCCCGGTGCTCAAGGTGCTCGCCAACTCGCCCAACTCGGAGCGGATTACCGTGACCGCATCTTCATCGCTTCGCTGATCGGACAGCGCTTTGCCGAGTTGCAGCGCATGCTCCATGGGCGAATCTGCGGCTGTGGAAAGACGGACGGAAGGTTTTGCGGTTGTCTCCTCAGCCGTTGCGGCGCGTGGTTGTGCCAAGGCGGCCGCGGCAACCGCGCATGCGAACAGCAGCGAAGCGGCTACACTCCATTTCCGCCCCACCTGCGGTTGAAATCCCGCTTTCGTTGACGTAATTCGGCGTATCCGCCGGAGCAGATGTCCCTTGTTACTCGCTGCCGCTTGGACGAACGCGGGTCTCGGCTGTACGGCCACGTGCAGCAACGATTCCGCGTACCCGGCCGCGTCCGCGCCGTTGGTAGTCAGAGCCCAATCGTCGCAGGCGTCTTCACTCAACAAGGACAGCCGGTTGCGCGCCCACCACGCCAGCGGATGCCACGGCAGGAGCACCAGGACCAATGCGGAGAGCATATCCGCGAGGTGATCGCGCCGAACGTAGTGTGCCAATTCATGGGTGAACAAGCGTCGACCAGTCCGCGTGCTTCATCCGCGCCTTGAGTTTGTGGTACCAGCAGGGCCGGATGCACGCGCCAACACCATACCGATGGACTTCGCACCGCGCCGGACGCGAAGATCGTAGGCGTGACCTCGAGGCCCAAATTATCAGATGCGTGGCGTGCACCCTCCGTGTACGAAGTCTCCGTGACGAGCCGGGCGGAACGAAGGATACGCAGTCCCCCGAGAAACGATGCCACGAAGTACAGCACTGCAAGCGCTGAACCCACTCCCCACAACCACGGTGCGATGGCGTGCCACGAGACGCTACCGCCAGCCTTGGGCGGGGGTGAAGTACCAATGTCGTGTGACTTGGCGGAAGTGGGCGGGAGTGCATCGGGGGATTTCTTCACGTCAATCGCCCCTTGTTGTTGAATGAATTCGTAACCCGAAGGTTCGACGTCTGCTCTGGCCGGCTGTTTCAACAGCCCAAGGCCCAGTTCTCGCACCGCCAGCGAAGCGGCAGGTAGCACTACAGCCGCCACCAGCGCCAGCGTCAACGCACGGTGTGCTCGCGCAGGATGGTTACGCAGCGCATAGCTCGCCGCCAGCCCCGCGCCCAGCGCGACGGTGACCTGAAGGAGTATAAGCCCAATGAACCCGTTCGATAAGACCCCGTCACTTTCCATCCCGCCCCCTCTCGCGCCGCGCATCGATCATGGCGCGCATTTCGGCCAAATCCGCCGGCGTCAGTTCTTCGTCTTCGAGAAGATGCTGAAACATCAGCAAGGGGTTCCCCTTGAACGCCCGCGACACCAGCCGCTTCATCGTGCCGACGCCGACCTCCTCCCGCGAACGGGTCGCGCGAAAGACGTGCATGCGTCCGTCCGCGCGGTGTTCCAGCCAGCCCGCCTTCTCCAGCTTCTGCATCGTCGACAGGATCGTCGTGTACGCCAGCGACTTCTCTTTCGCCAGCCGATCCCGCACTTCATGGACCGTTGCCTCCCGGCAAATCCCAAATGGCCTCCATGACCGAGCGCTGCAAATCGCCCAACCCCTCGATGGACTGTCGCATGGTTTTTCTCCCACGAAGTTAATTACTACATCACATAGTACTAAAGAACGTAGTGTTTGTCAACCCCCAATTTTGGATGTGTTTTCCCGGGGTTGAATGACCTGGCGGGCGGGAACAAATGTAGCGCAGGCGTCTCGCCTGCATCCCCCGGAGTGGTTTCCCAACCTTTCTAAGATGCAGGCGGGACGCCTACGCTACATTATCTGCGTCTGGTCCCTACCCCAACGTCCAGGGCGCGCGATACTCGTAGTGCAGGTACTCGTTCGCCGCGTCGTTATTCGTGATCCGCTCGTTCTCCGCGTCCCATTCGAGGCGGCTCCGAGTCCACAGCGAAATATTGCCGAGATGGGCGATGGTCGTCGAGACGTGCCCGATGGCCACGTCGGCGTTCGGCCGGTTCCGGCTTTTCACGCAGTCCAGGAAGTTTCGCATGTGCGCCTGGGTGTGGTCCGGGTCGGAGGACTTCACCTCGATGGGTTCGAAGGGCCGCTCCCATTCCTGGAATTGACCCGGCCGTTCGGGCGTGACCTTGTACCCTTTGCTGCTCCCGTAGATCGTGCCGAGCGTGCCGCGCAGTTCGATTTCACCGGGGATCGCGGCGGTGCTGCTGGCCTCGTACTGACCGAACTGGATCAGCCGTCCCGCGGGAAACTCGAAGATGCTCGTCATCGTGTCGGGAATCGTGCGGTCGTCGTCCACGGCGTAGACGCCGCCCATGGCGCAGATCGAGGTGGGCGCTTCATCGCCGACCAGCCAGCGCAGCAGGTCGAAGTAGTGCACGCCCCAGTTCGTCGTCTGCGACGAATACGCCTTCCACCAGCGGAACTTGTACGGCGCGATGTCTTCGTTGAACGGCCGCTCGGGCCGCGGTCCCAGCCACATGTCCCAATCCAGGTCTGGAGGCGGATCGCTGTTCGGCGCCTTCCCCATTCCGTTGGGGTACATGTTGCTCAGCCGAAACGCCTTCGACACCGTAATGTGACCGAACTCGCCGCCGCGAATTCGCTCCCCGAGTTCCGCGTACATGGGGGAGGAGCGGCGTTGGGTTCCCACCTGCACCACGCGCCCGGATTCCCGCGCGACGTCCACCATGCGACGGCCTTCATGAATCGTGTAGGCCAGCGGTTTCTCCACGTAGACGTCTTTGCCCGCCTTGCACGCTTCGATTGTCATATACGCATGCCAGTGGTCCGGCGTCGCAACGGTTACCGCGTCAATGTCGTCCCGCTCCAAGACCTTGCGAAAGTCCTGGTACGCCTGCACGTCCGGCCCCAGCTTCTCCTGCCACTGATCCAGGTATGGCTGGTACACGTCACATATGGCGACGATCTGCGCGTCCTTGTGCGGCAGAATCGCGTTGATATCTTGCCCCCCCCGGTTGCCGACCCCAATCACCGCCATCCGAACCCGGTCGTTCGCGCCCTGCGCTCGCGCCGGAGCTAGCCCAGCCACGACCCCCGCCGCCACCGCGCCGGTCTTTACAAAGGTTCTGCGTGTCATCTCCGAAGGCATGATGCTCTCCTTTGGTTGAGTGCTCTCAATGCCGCATCGTAGCGCATGCGACGGTCTTCGGCCAACGTTCTGAGACGAGGCTCATAGTGCCGTGTCCGAGGCGCGTAAGCTTGCCCCGGAATTTCGTCTTCCCGCTCGGCGTTTCTTCGATATTCCGATGTATTACCAACGGCATTGCCATATCCAGAAAGGGGAATGACTGACCATGACTGAACGGACCGGAGAACTGACCTTCAAAGGAAGCCCCTTGACCGTATTGGGTAAGAAAGTCAGCGTGGGGGACAAGGCCCCGGATTTTTCGTTGCTCGGCAACGATCTGTCGAATGTAAGTCTAAGTGGCAGCGCGGGTAAGGTGCGCATCCTGAGCGTCGTGCCGTCATTGGATACGCCTGTATGCGATACGCAAACCCGCAAATTCAATGAGAAAATCGCGGATCTCGGCGACGGCGTCATCTGCTATACCATCAGCGCCGACCTGCCGTTCGCGCAAAAGCGCTGGTGCGGGAATGCGGGTGTGGATCGGGTTGTTACCTTGTCCGACCACCGCGACATGGGGTTCGGTGACGCTTACGGGACGCACATCAAGGAATTGCGGCTCGAACAGCGTTCCGTGTTTGTCATCGATGGAAGCGGTGTCGTTCAATACGCCGAATACGTGCCCGAGGTGGCCCAGGAACCCGAGTACGAAGCGCCTCTCGCGAAGGCGAAAGAACTTTTGGGATAAAAAGACAGAGCGCAAGGCTGTCTGGGATAAAGGCCGGCATCAGGTAGGTGGATGCCGGTCTTTCGTTTCTTCTCGAATCGGAATACGCTACCCCGTACCCCGCATTCCCCATCGTAATCGTAATCGTAATCGTAATCGTAATCGATTCTTCTACTTCCCACCGCCGCCGAGGATATCGCCCAACAACCCGCCGATGGGGCTTTCGGTCATCCCACCAAGATTCGTCTCCTGCAACAGACGCTCCATCACCTTCGCCAGGATCTGATTCGCCGGCAACCCCGCACCGTCTTTCCCTTCGAACGACATTTCGAACGGCCCGAATTCGTGGGACTTGGTCTGCGCGCTGAGAAGTTCGGTTGTGATATTCACGGTCGACGTGTCCAACTTCGCTTTATCGATCTTCCAAAGCTTCTGTTCACCGTTGCCACGCAACCGGCCGCCGCGTCCGCCTTTTCCGCCACCCAGCGCCTGAACCCGTTTCGCATTATCCATCAGGGTCTTCAGATTGTTTCCCTTGCCCAAGGCCGTATCAACATTGACGGTAATGCTTCCCACGTCGACGAGCCGGATTTCCGGCTGGTTGGACAGAAGCGACTGCAGGTTCGACTCTACCGAAACTTTCTTGAGCGAAATCGCGTCGCCGTCTCCGAACCCTTCCGGATTGCCGATATGTACGTCCATGAGATCCAGTCGTTGCTTCTCGGGGTCCCATTTGAAATCGCCCACGCGGGTCGGCGCATCCAACACGCGGGAAACCACCCGTTCCACGCCAACTTTGACGAGTCCCTGCAGATTCTCCGGCCGCTCGCCCGGCGGCGGGGTCAGGGGACGGAGCAACGGACCGGCCATCACAGCCAACACGACGCACAACGATGTCATTCAAAACCTTCCTTTCGTTCCTTCACAGCGGTAAGGTATGGTACCTATCTGATCCATGGCATCGCCTTCCGGTTGCAGCTGGAGGCGGCAGGGATCGGCAACTTTCTCCCGTTCTTAGGGATAGACGTTTCAAGGAGGAATTCTATTCTATGCGCGCAGTATCCGTATGCTTCCTCGCGGTAGCCGTTGCCGTGCCGGCGTTTGCCCAGGTTCCACAGACCATTACCAATACAGAACTTACGCGCTATCTGGACCGCGCGACCAAGGCCATGCGCACGGCCAGCGACGACGCTGCGGCCACCGATGGCGTCGCCCTGCGCGAATCCCTCAAGCGCGCCCAGGAAAACTGGATGGCCTGCTATAGCAAGTATCGCGAATGGGTTAGCGCGGATACCAACTGGAAATCGGATTTTGACGCCATTACCGCGTCTATGACGAATGCCGTGAACGCGCTTACTCCGGGTAACAATATTCCTAATGCAAAGATTCAGATCGATGCGGCCTTGGCAAAGCTCACCGCCCTGCGGAACCGCAATGGTGTTCCCGATCTCGAAGGCACGGTGAACGACGTGGCGAAATCGTTGCAGGCCATGCAAACAACCAGCAAATCATTACAAGGCAAACGTCTGACGTTGGACGACCTGAGCACCCTTCGGAAACCGTACGAAGACGCAACGGGCAGTTGGCAGGAGTTCACGAAGGCCGTCATCGACCTCAACGCGCTCGGCCTGAGTTCGGGCGAACTCGACAAACTCAAGCAACTGGTTGCCCTGCAGAACCTCAAGTTCGACACCATCAACAACATTCTGAGGAATCCCGATACGGCGCGGCTCGTCACCGAACTTCAGTCTGCACGCGATCAACTCGCCCAACTGGTCGACGAACTGAGCCCGAATCTACCCGATTCGACCGGTGACGGGTCCGCCAATGATTCTACGCTGACCGGAAACGACGGCACGTCCCCAAAGGGACTCGGGCGGGACCGTCCTCATCCGTTCCGCGACCGGCCCCGATTACTCCCGCGGCGCTGAGGGGTCCTGGCGCAGGCTCGCCCACTGGAACCGGTGAACCGGCAAGGGCATCTCCGAATCCGCGCCTTTGACACTCTTCCACACGATCTCGTTCAAGGCGAACATGGGAGCCCGGTCGTAATCGGACAGGTCCATTTCGGAGGACTCATGCGCGCCCCACGCCGTAGGCTCGTTCCGTTCTTCCAAATCGATGTTGGGCTCGAGATGGGTGTACGGTGAGAGGTCGGGCGTGTCCGAGAAACTCGCGTACATGGGCGTGGCCGCCGCGTCGTACTGGCTCATGGGTTGCAGGCCCAGCAACAATTCCATCGTGCGCAACATCGAACTTGTCGTGTAGTGCGTGCTGTCCACGATTCCGCGTTTGCAATACGGGCTGATGACCAATCCCACCGTTCGCCGGGCATCCACGTGATCCGGTCCGTCTTGTGCGTCGTCCTGAATCACGAAGATCGCCATCTCCGGCCAATATTTGCTGTGACTGACGCGGTCGACAATCATCCCCAGCCCGTAGTCGTTACTCGCAACCGCCGCACGCGGAGTGGGGGCACCAGGACTGGTTCCCTTCGTATGATCTTCCGGCAGCGCCATGACAATGTAATTGGGAAGGCGCTGGTCGGGATTTGCACTATCATAATTCGCCTCGTACTGGTCGAACTCGCGAATGAACTCTGCGGCGTTCTCCGTATCGCGCGCCCCCCAGGACAAGTAGTTCGGCGCCACGTGGCCCACCAGCCCGGCGGCTTTGTCCAACGCCTCCATCGCTTTTCCTTCACTCACTCGCGCCGCGGATTCGCCGTAGGTACGGTATGTGAGCCCTTTCCGCTTACACTGGTCCCACAGGTATCCCGCGCCGGGAATCATCGCCAGCGACGGACCGTACTCCGTCTTGCCACCGTAGGACGCGGGCCAGTTCTTCTCGATGAAGTCCGTGGCGTACGCCGCGTTCGACCAGGAATGGCCGTCCCGGCTCACCTCCGCGTCGCAGAAAATGTTGTCGAGCAGGACAAACTGTTCCACGATGGCGTGAATGTTCGGCGTCACCTCGCGCCCGAAAATCGCCAGCCGGGGATCGCCGTTGCCCTGGGGGAGATCGCCCAACACCTGGTCGTAGGTGCGGTTCTCTTTGATGACGTAAATGACGTGCTTGATCGGCGAGCCTACGCCGACCTTACTCGGCACAACCGTCGAACGATCCTTCGGCGGTTTAGCCTCGGTCAAAAGTTCGTCGTTGTACGGGCAATTCGCATAGGCTTGAAGCGTCAGCTCGCGCAGTTTCGGCTTGTTGAGATTCAGATCGACGATGTTCACCGTTCCTCTGGTGAGCGACTTGACCGAACCTTTGCCTTCCTCTCCGTCGGGCAGCGGACTATGCGGTCCGCGGACGTCCGATACGGATGCGTTGCCCTTGGCATTGCCGATGTACAGTTTGTCGCCCGTCGGCGAAACGTTTACCGCCGACGGGTACCACCCCGCCGGAACGAATCCGAGCACCGTGCTTTCGCCCGGCTCATCGATGTCAACAACGCATACGTTATTGTTGTCGGCGTTCGCTACGTAGAGGGTATCGGACGTTGGGTCCAGGGCGAGCGCGTTGGGCGTGGAGCCTTCCGGTGACCGCTCAGTCAACGACGTGACGATGGTTTCCGTGGCGCGTTCCTTTGCCGTATCGATGACAATCACCGTGTTGTCGTTCGCGCAGCACACGAAGAGCCGTCCGTCTTCAGACAACACCATGTCGGTCGGGTTGTCGCCCACGGCGACCGTGCGGACCACGGCAGCGGTCGACGTGTCAATCACGCTGACGCTGTCGCTGCCCCAGTTGCTGCAATAAAGGGTCGAGCCATCTTCATTCAGCACCAGGTCATAGGGGTTCAGTTCCGTTGGAATCTTGTCTTCAATCGCTCCGGTTTCACTGTTGAAAACCACAATTTCGTTCGAGGCCCGGTTCGCCGCATATAGCAACAGCTTCGCCGGATGATGCACGAGTCCGGACCAGAAGATCTGTTTCGGATCCAGCGTATCGGTAAACGTGGTCACGGGTTGATCTGAAAGCTTGCCGTCCGCATACGTGAAGGCGTAGACCGGTGCGCGGATACCTTCCTTGGCTTTGTCGTTTCCGCCAGACACGTACAACTTCGATCCGTCCGGCGCCCACGCAAGCCCGAACCAGGCCGTCGGAAGTGGGATTCGTTGTACGACCTCGTCACTATCCACGCTGATAGTGACGATCCCGTGTGGATTGAAGCCGCACTGCAGTGCGACCATGATCTTTCCATCAGGGGCCGGCACAATATTTAGGGGCAGGTCGTTCATGGGAATCGGCGTGCCCACCGGCGTGATGCTCCAACCGTTGGGCAGGTAGAAGCCCTTTTCCACGGGTCCGGGCAGCTGGGCGAACGCCGCCCCCACGCAAAACCCAATGACGAGCAGCCCCTCTCGTACGCGCATGATAGTACTCCCGTGTTGTAACCACTTTCTGGCGGGCGGACCAATCGGCCCGCAGTTCCTGGATGATAGGGCAGCGCGGGAACGGGTGCAACGTATCCCATACGAGCCCAGTGAGTACAAGCCTGCCCGACTTTGAGCAGAGAATGATTAGGAAACTTGATATCTTTCACAGAATAGACTAAACTTAGTTTAGTCACTAATGAGGATTTTGAACCATGAAACAATCCAATATCCACGAAGCGAAGACCCATCTGTCCCGGTTGGTTGAGCGGGTCGCGCAGGGTGAGGAGATTATCATCGCGAAGGCCGGCAAGCCCATGGCCAAACTGGTTCCCTATCGTGAGGACGAGGGTCCGCGCCAGCCCGGCTACTGGCGCGGCCAGGTTGAGATTCGGGACGATTTCGACGTTTTGCCCGACGACATCGCGGCGGCTTTTGGCGGCGAGCGACCGTGAATCTGCTTCTTGATACGCATACCTTGCTGTGGTGGCTGGCTGACCACGCGGGACTGTCCGCCGAAGCGCGCGCAATCATTCGTGACTCGAAGGACATGGTCTACGTGAGTGCCGCCACGGCCTGGGAGATTTCGATCAAGAGAACGCTAGGCAAACTCCGTGCTCCGGATGACCTGGAGGACGCGATTGCCGCAAGCGGATTCCGGGAAATGCCGATTACGATTGGGCACGCGCTTGCGGCCGGCCAGCTTCCCATGCAACACAGCGATCCATTCGACAGGATGCTAATCGCACAGGCCAAGCTGGAGTCCCTGACGTTGGTCACCCGCGACAAGCGCATCCAAAAATACGGAATACCGACCATAGACGCATGACTGGCCCATTCGGTGGCCATTCCGTTGAATCCGATCAGTATGACCCCCAACGTAAGACGGCGCGTACGACTCCCTAGCCCGGCCCCGACATTGAAACGGCCCGACGCCGCCGGTATCGTCAGCGCGGAGGGTTAATCATGTATAAGCCGTTGACCGTCTTCTCGCTCTTTTTCTTTTTGATGACGCCGGCCGCTAATATCGCCTTGGCGCAAACGCCCGAACCCCTGCAACTCGGTTCACGGTTGGAACTCTTCGTCGACAATTACCTCGTCGATCGGTTCGACGGGGCGGAACTGCGTCTGCACCCACCGGTCGAAGGCGACACCGTGATCCGGTTCGACAAACCGTGGGAAGGGCGTTACTGCGGCTACGTCACCGTCATCAAAGACACCGACCGCTACCGCCTCTATTACCGCGGTCTTCCCGTGGCGGGGAAGGACGGTTCGGCGACGGAGGTTACCTGTTACGCGGAAAGCCCTGACGGAATTGCCTTCACGAAACCCAGCCTGGGCTTGTTCGAAGTCGACGGCACACAGGACAACAACGTCATTCTCGCCGACAATCCGCCGTTCTCCCATAATTTTGCGCCGTTTCTCGACACGCGTCCGGACGTGGCGCCCGAAGAACGGTTCAAGGCCCTCGCCGGTACCCGGCAAAGCGGTCTCTGCGCGTTCGTGTCGGCGGACGGGACGACGTGGAAGAAGCTGCGCGACGAACCGGTTATCACCGAAGGCGCCTTCGATTCCCAGAATATCGCGTTCTGGTCGGAGGCGGAGGGGATGTATGTCAGCTACTTCCGCATCTTCAGCGACGGCTTTCGCAGCATCAGCCGGACCACCTCGCCCGATTTCAGGACGTGGTCCACGCCGGTCGAAATGACGTATGGCGATACACCGCGCGAACATCTCTACACGAACCAGACCGCGCCGTATTTTCGAGCGCCGCACGTCTACGTGTCGATCGCAGCGCGTTTCATGCCGGGCCGTCGCATCGTGTCCGAAGAGCAGGCCAAGACGCTCGGCGGCGACGTCCAGTACTCCGGCGACTGTTCCGACGCGATCTTCATGACGACCCGCGGTGGCAGCGTCTACGACCGCACCTTCATGGAAGGGTATATCCGGCCTGGTCTCGGTCTTGGCAACTGGACTTCGCGGACCAACTACCCCGCGTACAACGTCGTCCCCATCTCCGACACGGAGATGGACCTCTACGTTCAGCGCAACTACGGCCAGGACACGCACCACCTGCAACGGCTCAAACTCCGCACGGATGGCTTCGTGTCGGTCAACGCCCCGTACGAAGGCGGCGAGTTTCATACCAAACCGTTCACGTTCACCGGTAGCCAGCTCGTCATCAACTACTCGACCTCCGCCGCGGGGAGTGTATGGATTGAATTGCAGGACGCGAACGGCGCACCGCTCGAAGGTTTTTCCCGCGACGACTGTGATGAGATTGTCGGCGACGAAATCGCCCGCATCGTGACGTGGAAGGGGAATGCGGCTCTCTCGTCGATTGTAGGGAAGCCGGTTCGGCTTTGTGGTGTGATGAAAGACGCCGATCTGTACTCGATTCAGTTTCGCGAGTCATAGCATTCGCGAATGGGGATGGGGGAACCATGACCTTCAAAGACATGCACCTGGCCGTGTTTCGTCGCGAGTCTACGGGGGGGCGCATTCTGTGGCAGCCTCGTATCGAGCATTGGTACCACACCAACAAGGCGCAGGGCACGCTGCCGGAGCGTTACCGCGAGCTTTCCCTGCTCGAAGTGTTCGACGACCTCGGTTGTTCGGTTCGGCCCTATTGGGCGTTCAACGAGTGCCTCCGGATTGTGGATTCCGAGGAACTGGTCCGTGAGGAACGCGAAGACGGCCTGCTCACCACTGTCACCGAGCGAACACCGGTCGGTGATTTGGTGACCATTACGGAACGCGCGTCCCAATCGACACACACGCGCAAGTATCCCGTCGTCACGACCGAGGATATGGCCGTCATGGAATGGCGATTGCGCAACCGGCGCGTATCCTTCGACCTCGCGCGGTACGAGGAACGTTGTGTCGAGATCGGCGACCGCGCCGCACCGTGTATCTACATCCCCCGGATCAACCTGTTACGGCTGGTCATCGACTTCATGGGTTTCGAAGGGGCGCTCACGGCCTTCTACACCATGCCGGCCGAAATCGAACGGCTTATCCAAATTATCAACGAAACCGACGATGCGATTCTCGAAGCTGTTTGCGACAGCCCGCTCGAGATCATCAACTTCGGCGACAACGTGCATCAGGCCTTCTGTCCGCCGAACCTGTTCCGCCAATGGGTCATGCCCGAATACATCCGGCGCAACGAACGCCTGCACGCCGCCGGGAAGAAGACGTATCCCCATTGGGATGGGGACTGCGCGCAGTTGTTGCCCTACGCACAAGACTGCGGATTCGACGGGTTCGAAGCCATTACCCCCGTCCCGCAGGGCGACGTGACGTTGGAGCGGGTTCGCGACGCCCTCGGCGACCGCATCATGGTGGATGGTATTCCTTGCACGGATTTCCTGACAACCGAACCCGTTGAGAGTCTAATTGCCAACACGCATAAGTGCATCGAGTACTTCGCGCCGAACCTCGTGTTGGGCATTTCCGACGAGATCTCTCCCGTCGGCGATATCGAGCGCGTGCGTCTTGTCAGCGAAATCGTTGCGGAATCCGGAAACTAGCACCGGATGACGATACGGGTCGCCCCGCTCAAGATGGCGATAAAGCCGGATTCTATCCTTCTTGCGATTCCAGCCAGCGGGATGCGTCGATGGCCGCCCTGCACCCGCTGCCGGCAGCCGTGACGGCTTGACGATAGACCTTGTCCTTCACGTCACCCGCGGCGAATACGCCTTCCACATTCGTGTAGGTCGAGTCGGGCTTGGTGATCAAGTATCCGGTTTCATCCATATCGAGCACGTCTTTGAACAAGTCGGTGTTCGGCTTGTGACCGATGGCCGAGAAATAACCCGCGCAGTCAATTTCGCGGGTTTCGCCGGAATTGACGTCCTTGATGCGAACGCCCGTCACACCGTTCTTATCGTTCCCCAGAATTTCTTCGACGACGGAGTTCCATTCCACCTGAATCTTCTCATTGGCCAACGCCCGGTCCCCCATGATTTTGCTGGCCCGGAACTCATCCCGGCGATGGATGATGTGCACCTTGCTGCCGAAGCCAGCGAGGAAGAGCGCCTCTTCCATGGCGGTATCACCCCCGCCTACCACGACCAGCGGTTTGTTGCGAAACCGGGGCAGGGCGCCGTCGCACGTTGCGCACGCGGAGACGCCCTTGTTCATGAACTTTTCTTCCGATTCCAGGCCCAGATACCTGGCCGTGGCGCCCGTGGCGATAATGATCGCCTTGGCCTGCCACGTCTCATCCTTGGCTTTCACCGTAAACGGCCGCTTGGAGAAATCGACCTCGGTGATGGTCTTCGAGAGGATCTTTGTGCCGAATCGTTGCGCCTGCTTCTTGAATAGATCCATCATTTCCGGCCCGGTCACGCCGTCGGGGAAACCCGGGTAGTTCTCGACCTCGGTCGTGGTCATGAGTTGCCCCCCGGGCAGCACGTCTTTGCTCAGGGCGCCCTCAAACAGCAGCGGTTCCAGATTGGCGCGCGACGTGTACAGCGCCGCCGTGTATCCCGCCGGGCCGGAACCGATAATGATGACGTTTTCCATGGGATGCTCCGATCATGAGGACGTGGCACACAACCCGGCCACGCCTTCGAATGTTATTGCACTATGAGTTGGCGAATGGAACAAATTATACGATCCGTCCTCTAAGGAGGGCAAAAAAACGAACCGAAGGTGGCGCTGGCTTGACGTACACCGGTCGCACCCACAACATTGCACGCCCCCGAGTTTTGTTCAGAATCCTCCTTTAGGGGTGTGCGCGTGCAACAACATTCCTATTGACAGAAAGCGAGTGTCCGTGTTAGTGTCGCTTTGTGGGTTGTACCAGAGGTTGCGTGAAGTAGTGTTTTGGAGGCGCATAGTAACACGCAAACGGGGGAACAAGCCATGAGAAAAGTGCTATTGGGGGGGTATTCCGGCAACAGTTTCTTTGGGCGGGGGCTTGCGGCGCTGATACTTACGTCAGTGGTAACCATGCTATCTGCTGCGGCGGAAGGCGTCGAAGCGGATCAGACGGTCGTTGCGTCTACGCTCATCGAGAGTATAGGGGAATTGGCGCCTGATGAGACTCCGCGAATCGCGGTGGACAGTCGGGGCGTCGTGACCCATTTCGCCGCGCCACGGGGGCACTCGATGAGCGTGGAGGGCGCGTCGCCGGATGACGGCAAGGACCAACGGGCCTTGAAATTCGTGGAAACGCACGCGCAAGCGCTCGGGCTCGCCAGCGACCGTGTTGGACTGAACGTCCACGCCATCACCACGACCCCGGAACGCTCGTATGTGCGAATCAAACAGCAGTACGACGGAATCCCGATCCACGGCGCGGAAATCGTCCTGCAACTCCAGCCGGACGGCACGGTGAAGTCATTTCTGGCGGATATCATGACCGAGACCGCCGCTCTGGACGCGGACCCGGGGGCCACGGAACCGGGGTTGAACGCGGCCGAAGCCGCCGAGTCCGTCCTGGAAATCGCCAGTGAACGCCTCCAGAAGGCGCAGGAGAAATACCGGTCCGATGTGACATTGGCGGTCGAATCGGGAGAAATCGACGCGGAAACGGCGCAAGAACACCTCGATCAAGCAAGCGCAGCAGTCGCGGAGCTTACAGACAACGGCGGACTTCAGATTTACGCGCCGCACGTTATCGGCGATTCCGGCACGAACGCGCTGGTTTGGGTTTTCAAGGTAGATGACACGGCGGGAATCACGAAACCGGTGCAAATATTTATCGACGCAGATACTGGAGAGTTGGTTCACGTGAATCCACTCGTTGCGGACGCCATAGACAGAAGACTCTACGACAATCACCTCAATGGATTGGATGGAATCCCGAATGCGACGCTGCGCCGCACAGAAACGAGTGGTCCGGTGACAATATTCGACACAATCTTTTTTGCCGATTTCAATGCCCACTGGGACATTCTTGGATATGTGTACGACTATTTCGATGAGAACCACGGATGGGACGGCTGGGATGGGGTTGGCGGGTCGATATACTCGTACATACGGTTTGATCTCGTATCCAACGCCGTATGCGATACAGATAACGGTTACATGTGGTTCGGGACAAACGGGATCGCGGTCTCGGACGACGTGGTGGGACACGAGTTCACACACGCCGTGGTGCACGGCGTGTGTGAACTGCAATACTGGAGACAATCAGGAGCAATCTCAGAATCCTTGGCTGACATGTGGGGCGAGTTCATTGACTGGTCGTGCCCCGTTTTGGGAAATGATTTGGCGTCAGTGAAGTGGCAAATCGCTGAAACTATCGGAAGTGGACCACTTAGGGACATGCAGGATCCACACCAACGTCTTCAACCGGACATATATCAGGGCACGTACTGGGTTTACGGGAACGGCCAAATGACAGAAGAGGAAAATGACGTCTTTGTCCATACGAACAGCGGAGTCGGCAACAAACTCGCATATTTGCTCACCGACGGCGACACGTTCAATGGCAGTTTTGTCAGTGGCATGGGGGTAGCGGTAGTTCGCGACCTGTATTGGGAAACCGTACAGCTGATGGGAACAAGCTGCAATTACCACGATCTCCATGACCTATTATTGGATGCAGCGGACAATCTAGACCTGACCACCGGCCAGGTTGATAACATCCAAGCCGCCTGCGAAGCCGTTGAAATTGACTGAGGCCAAGTGAGGCTCCCATATGATGGCACAGGACAATAGAAAAGGAGTGATCACATGTCAAGAATAAGACTCGTGAGCCGGGTTCCCTTCGTCGATCCGTTGCTCCCGGCACCAGCTATTCAAGCGGAAACCCCGAAGGAGCGATACAAGACCTGTGAAGACGAGCAAACGTCCCTGATAGGCAAGGCCGCCTGCTACCGCACGCTGGTACAGGAGAAACTTACGGGCAAGTAGTCCAAACTCACGTTGAGAATTCTTGGAAAACAGGGGTCGAGTGGCAGTTCTCGTAGAGCGCTGTTCGCTACTTTCTTCAGTACCATGATGAAAGGCAAAGTATTCGCAATGGATAGAATTCGAAGCATGAGTCGTGTGCCATTCGTCGAGAATCGCAGGCCCGCCGTGGCGGTCTGGCAAGGGAACGCGGTCACCCACTTGAAGGAGTGTCTCTCGCACCAGACCACGGTCCGTGGCAAGAAGGAATGCTACGAGACGTACCAGGCGGAGAAAGCTGAGAAGCAGTAACAGGGATTCGTGGTGAGGTATGAGTCATGCATAGAATCAAGTCTGTCAGCCGCATTCCCGTCGCCACACAGCCGCGATACGCGGCGCTTCCCCCTTCTGCATGGGAGCACTACAAGGCTTGTGTAAACGAGCAATCGACGTTGGCTGGCAAGAAGGAGTGTTTCCGCAATTATATCGGGGAGCGTTCCGAGGATAAAAACCCATAGTCTGGAGAGGGTGCGATGTACTGGGTGTTCGCGTTTGGCGCAGGTATCGGCGCCAACGGAAACCAGCTCCGCGCTTGGACGCACGCTAATGGTTGCGTGGGCAATAGACTTGCCTATCTACTCACGGACGGCGAAACGGTTAACGGGATGGGCGAGTTACCCGTGCGGGAACTTTATTGGGAAACCCTCCAATTGATGCCGGTCGATCCCGATTACAATGACTTGTATCAATTGCTTTTAGACGCAGCAGACAATCTCGGTATGTCGCCAGCAGAAGTGAGCAATATCCAGAATGGTTGTGAGGCCGTCGAGATCGACTGAGTGCGGAAGTCATTCAACCCAACTTACCTTAACAGAAAAAGGAGTGCTCGAATGCGCAGAATCAAGTCTGTCAGCCGCGCCCCGTTTGCCGGTCCGATTCCTGCGGCGGCAATCCGGGAGATGGAACCGTGGGAGTACTGGTTGGCCTGTCTGATCAGTCCCCTATCCTGGATAATCGGCATAAAGGGATGCTACTGCTCCTATAGCCATGATTGGACACAAGAAACTTAGGAGGGCTTCGGATACCGGTGCGTCAGCCGCTCGATCGTACACCGGGCGACGGATGGGTGCGGGCGAAACGAATGAGATCTCACTGATGGGTAGAATCAAGCGTGTGAGCAGCGTTCCGTTTGTCCATGGTTCGATTCCGGCGCCTGCGGTTTTGCCGGAAACTGATTCGGAACGCTACAAGGCGTGTCTTGACAAGCAGACCACGCTCGGGGGCAAGGTGGGCTGTTTTGTCGACTATATGATCGCGCTTTCCGACAAGAGCCAACTGTAGGGATTCGCGTCATCAGAAGAGCGATGAGAAGCTGCCTCGCCTCGCCGCGGTACTACGTCGATGCTGTGGCGGTGCGAGGCTACTTGAATGAATCCATGATCTTCTCGAAAGTCTTCGCCGAGGGTCGAATCCTGGATTCGGGCAGCGTCGCCAGCGGCTCGTCGACCAGATTGAGGTGGTCATCCAAGGCGTCCCGGTCGCGGCTGTAGTAGACCAAGCCCGTGTAGAACAGATTGTGCTCTTTGGCCTCATCGAGCAGTTTCATCGCCCGATGGCGGTTATGGGAATCGTGGTCCAGTCCCAGCTTCTTAAGCGTGATGCGAGACCCGTCGTGCAAGGTTACCACCGTGGTCGCGCCCTCGTCGTACTCCACGTGAATGTCCTCGTAATGGGGAATGAAGTCCATCTCGTGGAGGGGTTCTTCGTGGCTTCGGGCATACGCAACGCTCTTGGTGGAACCCTCATGATTGTTAAACGTCACACACGGCGAAACGATATCAAGCACCGCCGTGCCCCGGTGGGCGATGGCCGCCTTAATCAGCGTGCGCACCTGCTGCGTGTCGCCGGAGAAAGACCGCGCCACAAATCCGCAGCCCATCTGGATCGCCAGCGAGCACAGGTCCACCGGCGAAGACTCGATGGTCGTGCCGCTCTTCATGCGCGTGCCGCGATCCGCCGTGGCCGACGCCTGGCCCTTGGTCAATCCATAGCATCCGTTGTTCTCGATGATATACACGATGTGCGCGTTGCGCCGCACCATGTGAGCAAAATGGCCGAGCCCGATGGAGGCCGTGTCGCCGTCGCCGCTGACGCCGATGTTGACCAGCTTCCGGTTTGCGAGGCTCGATCCCGTCGCAATCGTGGCCATGCGGCCGTGCAACGAGTTGAACCCATGGGACTCGTTCAGAAAGTAGTTCGTCGTCTTGCTGGAACACCCGATGCCGCTCAGTTTTGCGACCTGGTGCGGATCGATCCCGAGTTCGAAGAACGCCTTAATTATGGAACTCGTAATGGCGTCGTGACCGCAACCCGCGCACAGCGTCGACTCCGCGCCGCGGTAATCCTGCATCGTCAGGCCGATACGGTTCGTCTTCGCATTCTTCGCCGCGGGCTTTGCCTTCTTTGCGGCATCCGCTACCGAGGTACTCATTCCGTTCCTTTCTGCTCCGCAATGCGCTGGAGCACCAATTCCACTACCGTCTCCGCGTCGAGGGGCATTCCGCTATAGTGCAACGCCGTCTTTAAGCGTGTGCCGAATTCGGGATATTCGCTGCGCAGGATGGAGGCCACTTGACCGTCCCGATTCTGTTCTACGACGCATACGAGCCGGTGTTGTTCGCAGAACGCGCGGACCTTCCCATTCACGGGGAGCGCCCGCAACCGAAGGTATGCGGTTTTGACCCCGTGCTTCGTCTCGAGAATCTCGCGGGCCTCCTGTACGGCGGGGTCGCTTGACCCATACGCAATGATTCCGGCCGCTGCGTCCTTCGGTTCGTCGATAACCGGCTGCGGCACGATCTCCCGCGCCGTATCGAACTTGCGCTGCAAGCGTTCGATATTCTTAAGCCAATCCTCCGGCTTCTCAGAGTAGACCGCTTTATCCGTGTGACCCGTTCCGCGCGTGAAGTACGCGGCATTCGGGTGCGCCGTTCCCGGCAGGGTCCGGTACGGAATGCCGTCGCCGTCCACGTCGCGATACCGCGCAAATTCACCGTTCCGGTTGAGGTCTTCCGCTCTCAGCACCTTCCCCCGCGCGATCGGTTTGGTGGGCGGTGTAATCGAGTCCGACATCCACTTGTTCATGCCGAGGTCTAGGTCGGACATGACAAACACCAAGGTTTGAAGCTGCTCGGCCAACTCCAGGGCCTCGCTCGTGAAATCGAAGCACTCCTGCATATTCCCGGGCAGAAGCAATACGTGTTTGCAGTCGCCGTGCGATAAGGTGTATGCCTTCCCAACGTCGCCCTGGGACGTCCGGGTCGGAAGCCCCGTGCTCGGACCCATCCGCTGCACGTCAACGATGACGGCAGGCACCTCGGCAAAATAAGCCAGGCCCGCCATTTCGGACATGAGGGAGATTCCCGGACCGGACGTGGCGGTAAACGCCCGGGCGCCCGCCCAGCCTGCGCCGATAACCATCCCCATGGACGCCAACTCGTCCTCCGCCTGGATGACCGCGTAGGTGGCCTGATTGCGTCTCCGGGTCGCGCCGGTACTTGTCGAGGTACTTGATAAGATGTTCGCAGAGGCTGCTACTGGGCGTGATCGGGTACCACGCCAGGAAGGTGACGCCGCCGAATAGCATGCCCAATGCCGAGGCCTCGTTGCCTTCGATTATGATCTTGTCTGTGGTCAGTTCGCGCCGCTCCAGCCGGTGCAGCGTCTGCTTGGGCAGATGTTCTTCCGCCCAGGCGAAAGCGGCGGACGCCGCCGTCTTGTTTAGTTCCGCGGCCTTCGCTTTCCGGGCGAACTGCCAGTCGATCGCATTCCCGATTTCCTCGAAGGGGATGCCCAGCAGCGACGCAAGGACACCCACGTACATGACGTTAACTACCATCTTCCGGAGGCGCGTGTCCGCACAGGCTTCCTTCACCAGCGTATTGAAGGGTACATAGAAGACCTGGAGATCCTCGCGCGTGACCAGCCGCTTCAGCGTTTCGTCGATGATCAGCATGGACCCCGGTTCCAATTCAGCGATATCGTCCGCCGCGGTCTGCGGGTTCATCGCCACTATCAGGTCGGTCTTTTCCCGATGCGCCAGCCATCCACGTTCGTTTACCCGCACGGTAAACCATGTCGGCAGGCCTTGAATGTTCGACGGGAAAAGATTCTTCGCGCCCACCGGAATGCCCAGTGTGAAGATGGAGCGCATGAGAATCAGGTTGGCCGACTGGCTTCCCGAACCGTTTGGCGTGGCAATCTTGATTACCACATCATTGATGGTAGGGGTCGACGCCGAGCGGGATAGACTAGCGTCCGCGTCGGCAACTGCGTGGCTCATAACAACGATGCTCCAATCCTTGGTCCATTGCTTTCCACGTGAGGGGTTGGTTGGATAACCCGGTGGCGGGTGCCGTTTTCTTCGGCTCGCTGTTTGTCACGGACCGGGAGCATCAGAAGCGGACGCGCCGCCTCGGCGGCGGAACCCGCGACGTTTCTCATGGTACGACCCGATCGTACCTCACGACTGTTCAGTACTGAACGCACTTCTGCCTTGCTCTGGCTTTCGCTCCGCTTACCGCCGTCCGTGGAAGACCGAACCACGAACCAACGTCTCACGCCGCGTCCGGCTGTGTTGATGCCCGCGCAAGAATGTACAGCCCAAGGGGTTAACGTGTTACGCCCACGCCCCAACGGGGTGCAACTCCATGGCGACATTCCCAACAACAGCCACTGCGACTAAACCCTTTTATATTAACCGATTCGGTCATAATAGTCAAGTTTCATCCGCTGGGACGCTATTTTGGGATCGACTTCTGCCGTTTTCCGAATAGTCGACCTATCTTTGGTCAATAACGGAGAGATTGCGAGCGAATATTCCCGGCGGCGTTCGCGGCTCGCTTTGTCCAACCGGGAATTGCCCTATTCGCCCGGGTTCTCCGGTGTCGGAAACGTGTCGGAGTGCACGGCCGGGAGGGGAACGGAAGGTTTGGTGAACCAATGCGCTTGTTCGTGAACGATCGCGATCGTCATAAGTCCAAGCGCCGCCAGAATGATGGCCGACAACCAACGGACCGTGGTCCGTGACAACCCGGGGTGGCTCGTTCTTCTGCGCCGCATTACGGCATACGCTATCAGCGCCGCAACCGCACTGATTCCCAGCGCCACGCCGGATCGGCCGTACCAACCCATCCCCGGACCTTGCCCGGGTTCCACCAAGTGCCACGCATGTTCGAGCGGGAAATACGTCGGGGTGGGAATGTGAACGAAGTAGACGGCCCCGAAGGCAAGGACCGCGACCAGAAGCACGGCAATGACGACATCCGGCCGCTGCATCTTATAGCGACCGGATCGTGCCGAGGTACCAACCGCAGCACGCGTTGAATGTGACCGTAAAGAGCACGAATCCAACCATACCGATGTAAAGCGGATAGTATGACCGGTGTTCGGGGGATCGCGTGTTCAGCGCTCGCGAAAACGCCAGAACGCCGAGCACCGGCAGTAGCCCCACCGTAGCCAACATTTCCTTCATCTCGAACAGGCCCGTGGCCCACGGCAGGGCCGCATCGAAAAGCGTGTACCGCACTTGCACGCGGAAGGCCGGATAAATCAGGCCGCCCAGCACCACTGAGAATAGATAGGCGCACGTCAGCAAGAGCGCGTGAAGCCTCACCTGCCCGAGAAAGGCGCCGGGATGTCTATACGCGTGAATTCCCCGGAGCAGCAGGTGGACGGACGTTGCAATACAGATGACGCCCGCGACGAGGTGCAGGAATAGGAGCGGCTTGCTGATCTGCTCGAAAACTACCGGTTGCATTGATTTCATTTCGCGTCAGTTCGGCGGATTCAGACAGGGGTACATCTCTTGTGAGAATGATTCGGGCCAATCACATCGGGTCGGCGCGGGGGCGGTTGCTTCAGGAGTTCGTCTCCCCGTTGCTGTCATCCACCGCGCCCGCCGCGATCCACATCCGCAACTCGCGAAGTTCTTCGTCGGACAATGGATATTCATCTTTCGGCATTTGCGGTTGCAATTCACCTCGGACGTATTGGATCAGCGGGCTTGCGTCGGGATTTCCAGGTACGATCGCCGGACCCAGTTTCTCGCCCCCTTCCAGCATCCCCGCGACGGTCGTCAAGTTCAGTTCACTCTGCTTTCGACGCGGACGGTGACAGTCGGTGCATACCTCTTTCAGCAATGGCGCGATGTCTCTCGAGTAGCTGACTTCCTTCGCCTCTTCCAATGTAAACGGCAAGATCGCCGGTTCCAGGCCGTCGCTCGCAGGTGCGATACTGAACGACGCCGGGCCGACGGGGGCGGGATTTGTCGCCGTAGGCGTCGATTCCTTCGTGGGGACCGGCTTGACGCCTACGTATTGCATCGCGGGCGTTCCTACACCATACTCGTAGACTAGCATGCCCCCATGGTGGCCCGTAATTGCGACCCAAGCCCCCATGCCCAGGCTGGCCAGGAGCGCGAGCGTCATGACCGTGCGCTGGACCGGGCGGATCTTGATGGCGCCCAATGCCACCAACACTGCGGTGACCGTTCCCAGAATCCAGACCTTTTCGCCCAACGCTTCGTGATACTGGATCTGGTCCCATACCTCTTTGGAGAGTTGTGCCGGCGCCTTACCCATGGCCCCTTCGCCGGATTGCATGGCGATCACCGCGGTGAGCGCGGCCAAGGCATAACAACCGACCGTTACCCAGCGCAACACTTCGTTGTCACGCGTGGAGACCGCGCAGAGATAAACGAGTGGTATCCCTACGACCGACAACGCGATGGGCAGATGCACCACCGCCGCGTGAACCATGGAAGGATCGCTCAGTGTTTCCCAGATACTCATCAATTGCTTTCCCAAAGTCCGCGGCGTCGCACAGTGTTTGACGCCAGTTGTCGGACGACAAATCGAACGCAGTTGTGAACCGCGTTTCCCGGTCGCTTCCCCAAGTTGTAGCTGCGGGTGGCATCGGTATCGCGGCGGGGTTCCGCACGCGAATTTCGTTGCTGGCCGACAGCGACGCGGAGCATACCATATATCCTCGCGCTGGTCACATTGGAGTTGAACGAACCCAGCATTGCGGCCATTTCGTACGGAATATCCCCATGGCTCATACCGTTTAATCGAGCAGGGGATCGCGGTTTACGTGAGGGTAAATTAGTCATACGTGTGGTCATTGTAAGGAGTGAAAGGAGGGGTCCCTATCTTATGAATGTCAGTATTCGGAGAAAAATGCGCCTTTGCTTTATGGTGATCGGTATCGCCGCAATTACCAGTTGCGGCGGCCATTACATCGAAGTTGGACCCGTTCGTTTCACTGCGAATGTGGGCGATGGAAAGGTCCTTCAGGATCTCTTCTTGCCCAAGGGCGGGCCCTCCGTAACGTACCGGGAAGATATGTGCGACATTCCGTCCGAGAGCGATCTGGAAAGTCGTTTTCTGCAAGTCGGCGGTGTCGACATCAGCAACTTCATCCGCTTGAGCGGTCTGGATTTGGTTGAAACCAAGATTACCGCGACTTCCGGAAACTTCAATTTCCTCTCATCGATGACGGTCCGGTACATTCCGGCGCCGGTGAACGGCCAGGATCAGGACCCCGTCGTGCTGGGCACGGCGACGAATTCGAACGGTCTCGGCACGGAGATTTCGCTCGTCCCGCCGGAACCGGTCGACTTCCTCGATCTTATTCGGGCAAACGATGCAAACGATTCCCAGGAATGCCCTAAACTCGAAGTCGAAATGACGCCGAGGTCCATTCCCCTCCAGGACGTGGAATATACGGCCGACGTGACCGTGGACGCCTACGCGCAAGTGGGTTCGTTCTGATCGAGGATCAACGGGAGTCGTTCGCCGTCAAGGCGCGAGGGCGGTCGCACCTCGCACTACGGCGATCCGTGCCGATCCGTCCGATTCCGGCTGTACCGTCAGCGTCAGGGATCCGTTTTCGAGATGGACAGCGCCCGCCGCGTCCGTCTTGAATTGGGCGCCGGCAAACGCCGGTACGGCGCGTTTGGCTAAGACAAACGCCTGGGGAATCGACGCACCGGGCACAACGAGTGATGTGCTTGTGGGTCCTTCGGTCTGCAAACGGGCCCCACCTTGATAGGTCACGGTGGTTCCGTCGCCAGTACCGCCGGCGGCAGGGCTCAGCTTGGCGTGTGCGTACTCGGCGAGACCAGCGCTGGCCCGGTCCGGCGCCGGCAAAGGCGAGAGGTAGGCGTCAAACACGAAGCCGCGCAGCCCCGAAAAATCCACCGCGACCCACTGTCCGGGCATCCCTTCCGAAACCAGGGGGACGTTGGCGTTCTCGTTCGGCGCAATCACGACGCGGGCGCCGTAGGGAATGCCCGTGACCAGGTCCGCGCCGAGTTCCGGTCGGGAGCGCATGTTCAGTTTTGAGGCCAGCACGTAGTACTGCGCGCCAGTCGTGTAGCTGCGCAGCGTTTGCGGCGTCTGGGTCTGAGGTGAGGAAGGTTGACTCGGCTTTGCGCCCAAGTGGACGATTATCCGGTTGATTCTGAGATTCAAACGCGCCACCGCCGCCAAGTCCGACGAGAATACGGTGTCTCCTGCAAATGCGAGGTAGTCGTCCGGGTGCGGTTCCGGCGCCGCGAGATTCAGTTCGAAGCGCGAGCCGAGTGTATAGGAACGCTCCAACGCGCCGTCGTTCCAACTCGTCACGTAGCCGCTGTTGTCCCACTCGAAGCCCGCGAAACTGACGGGTTTGCCGTTCAGTCCCACGAGCGTGCTCAGCGGCGTGCCAATACCAACGCCGTCGAGGGATTTCCATTGGCTGCCTTCCGCGGAGATGTACACCGCTTTCGGCTGCTTGCGGTAGACGGCCCACTGAATGACCACGGCGTTCGGCGTGTTCGCCAGGACTGCGGTCCCTGGTTCGGTTTCGCCCTCACCGAGATGGACCGGCGCGTCGATCACGTTCTCCGCTCCGAAGAAACTCACCAACGCGTCATAGTCTGTTTCCGCCGTGATCGGTCCTACGCGCGCTCCGGGCACGAAGGTCCAATCGATGCGCGTATCCAGCGGCGGGGGGTCCGGCGAGAGAAACCCGTCGAACACGTAGCCCTTGTACGCGCCGTGTTGCACGTATAGCCAATGGCCCTTGATGCCTTCTGCTTCAAACGAGACCGGCACCCGGTTGTCCTCCAGCACCGTGACCTGATCGCCGCGCTGGATATAGTGAATGCGTTCCGTATCGAGCGATGGTCCCCTCCGGAATGCCAGCCCCGACGCGTTTACGTAGAGCTTAGACCCCGGCGTAAAAATGGGGGCGGGTTGAGGGGTCACGTTCGGGGCAGTCGCCGTCGGCGCTTGTCCGAGCGCCGTCGCAAGTGTCAACAAGAAAGCCGCGCAAATGCTCATACGATCCTCAGCGAAAGTTGGATTGTCTGGTACTGGATTACCATACCAACCCCGGCCCCGAAGTTGCACGCCCGGCTCTGTGCTACCATGTCGCCGCTGAACAACGGGCGGGTGAGCACCAGCATGAGACGCAAACGACTAACGAACTGGCAGAGTAGAAGCGTTGTGATCACCGGCGCATCCAGCGGCATCGGCCGGTTGCTGGCGCTCCGTGTCGCCTCGGAAGGAGCCCGAGTGGCTCTCGTGGCGCGCCGGGAAGACCGGTTGCGCGAGGTCGCCGAAATGATTCGGGCGCAGGGATCGGAAGCGGTCGTCGTACCCTGCGACGTCGCGAATCGCGACGATGTCGAGAGCGCCGCCCAAATCGTCCTCGATCGATTTGGCGTCGTGGATGTCTTGGTGAACAACGCCGGATACGGCGGCCACTGCGATTTCCTCGAGTGGGATATTGACGACATCGAACGCATGGTCCAGGTCAACTTTCTCGGCAGCGTGTACTGGACCAAGGCGCTTCTTCCGCACATGGTGGAACGCGGTTCGGGATGGCTCGTGTTCATGGCTTCGGTAGCAGGCAAGATCGGCGTTCCCGGCGAGAGCGCATACTCGGCTACCAAGTTCGCCATGATCGGTCTGGCCGAAGCGATTTCCATCGAGACCGAAGACAAAGGCGTTCATGTTCTCACCGTATGCCCCGGCGCCATCGACACGGAGTTCTTTGACGAAGCCGCACGAAAACGTATGCCCGACGTAGCCCTGCGCTCCATGATCCAACCCGAACCCGTCGTAGACGCAGTCATTCGCGCCCTCGCCCGCGGCAAACGCGAAGTCACCGTGCCGAAAAGCATTGCCGCCGCCTATCCCGTCAAGGCTGTAGCGCCGGGTATCGTCCGCGCCGGCGTCAAACGGAGCACGCGACCCAACCGTAAGGCTTAACCTCCGCCCGCCGCGTCCCGTTGTTCCACCCGTTCCAGTTCTTGGTAGTACGGTTCCGTCGCCAACTTTTCGGTGATCATGGGGTGGACGAGGTTGTAGGTTTCGGGCGTGGTGAATTCTCGCAAATAGGCCCACGCCGCGTTGGATTGGCCCATGTAGCACATTTCGAGGGTCCAGGCGACCAGCGACGACAAGGCGCGCCGGCTTTCCTCGTTCCACCGGTCGTATTTGTAGGTGTCCTTGGTCGCCGGGCTGCTTTCAAACGCTTTTCGATACCGATCCGCCTTTTCGCTCAAGACGCTCGTGAATCGGTGGTTCTGGCACATGTACTTCTTCGCGTCGGCGCGGTACGAAAAAACCACCGTCGGAAACGGGCTCTGTTCCCACGGCAGGTCGAAAAGGTACGCGTAGTGCCGGGACACGCCGACAATCTCTGGCCAGCCGTCGTTGTCCAGGTCCTTGACCAGGTTGAAATTAAATTCGCCGACGGAGTGGAAGAGTGATCGGAAGTTGACCTTCAGACTGATTACGTCAAGCGCGTCCGGTCCGTGGGCGCCGCCCGCGTATCGCAGCACGAACAGGAGGTCGGGGTCCGGCGCCTCCACCGGCCAGAGCATGAATCGCATCCAGTCTTCGCGTTCCCCACAGTCGCCAAATTCCATGACGGTTGCGCCGCGCGAGCGAAGTTCGGCAAGCCAGAGTCCTTCGGGATTCTTCACCTTCTCGATCTCCCAATCCGGCCCGCGGATGGCCCGGACGCGCAGAAATCCCATCGCGTCCGCCGTATTGGCCGTATTGGTATCGGCCGCGACCACTTCCGTCTCCGTCGAGTTGGCAGCGGGTTGGGAGAATGCCGTGGTAACGAGTCCAACGTGGAGAAGGACCAATACAATTCGTTGCAGCATATCGTCTCCAGTCTCCTGGGTTATACGGTGTTGCGCCTCGACGGGCCTCTCCGAATTGGACACTGCCCGCGTCCATTTGCAACACTACGTTCACTGACCGGCGAACGCTCATCACCAGGTAATCATATTATGCACTATCGCCGTCTGGGCTCCAGCGATTTTGATGTGTCCGTGCTCGCATTGGGTGCGTGGCAATTCGGCGATCCGTCTTACTGGGGCGACACTCCCGAGAAGAAGATACAAGCGACCGTCGATCGCGCCCTCGACGCCGGTATCAATCTATTCGATACCGCGGAAATGTATGGCAACGGCGAATCCGAACGGGCGTTGGGCAAAGCCCTTGGCTCTCGCCGGGACGACGTATTCATCGCATCGAAAGTCGTGCCCGAGCACTGCGCTCCCGGCGCATTGCGGAAGGCCTGCGAAAACAGTCTGCGACGATTGAACACGTCGGCGATCGATCTGTACCAAGTTCACTGGCCCATCCGAGACACCCCCATCGGCGAGGTCTACGGTGTGCTGGAGCGCTTGCGGGACGAGGGGAAGGTTCGCGCCGCCGGTGTTTCCAATTTCGGCGTTCAAGACCTGACCGAATGGTGCGACGTGGGGGACTGTGTGTCGAATCAATTGGGATACAACCTGCTCTTTCGCGCGGTCGAATGGGACATCCTGCCCGCATGCCGCGCGAAGGGGGTTGGCGTACTGGCGTACATGCCCTTGATGCAAGGGTTGCTCTCCGGACGTTGGACGGTTCCCGACGAAGTCCCCACGCAACGGCGCCGCACGCGCCACTTTTCCCGCGACCGCGACGGCACAAGGCACGGCGAAGCGGGATGCGAGACGGAAACGTTTCAAGCGCTCGACGGGTTACGCAAAATTGCAGACGATTTGGGTCAGTCCAATGGCAACAGTCGCGCTGGCGTGGCTTCTTGCAAGGCCGGGCGTCACGTCGATCGTCGTCGGCGGCCGGAATCCGGAACAGGTGTCGCGCAATCTTGCCGCCGCCGAGTTGACACTCGATCAGAGCGACGATCGACGAGCTGGACCGAATCACAGACCCCCTGAAACTGCATTTCGGCGTCAATGCCGACTTGTGGGAGTCCGGTCCGACTGCCGAATTCGATAAGCAGTGGAGCTCCGCTATTTCCCCCAGCGAACCTTCTGGGCGCGCTCCGAAAGCCAACCGCACTGTATCGCGAGCCGCTCCATCCAGGAGGCTGCCGTGTGACCCGCAACGATAGCGCCCTGTTGCTGGATCTGATACGACACCGTCGCGATATGCTTGACGCCGACCGCATAGTAAAGGGCGGCTTCCTCGTAATACGACAACGTCCGATAGCGCTGGTAGTGGTCCAGTAATTGATCGGTCCGTTTCGCCAGCCGCTCTTCCCGCATCGTCGTTCGTACGCAGAGATTGGAGATTGCGTACGCCAAATCCTCCAGGTAGCAGCCGTCGCCCGCGAACTCGAGATCGACGATGGCTGTGAGATGCGCTTCCTGAAATATCAGGTTTCCGCTGTGCCAGTCGCCGTGGATGAGACCCGTCTCAAATCGCCCGCGTTGCTCCAAGCTTAACGCCTCCCCGGCATCGCGCAGGAAGAGGGCGATTCGATTGCAGTGCGCGTTGAGTTCGTCCGGTTCGGCCTGCGTCTTCGCCATATCGTACAGCGCCGCAAAGGACGAACGCGGCACTTCGCTGAACCGCCACATCCGCGTATCCCGTTCCGGCCGGGGAAAATCGCGGCACACCTCGTGGAATCTGCCGAGTGCTTCCGCCGAAATCGCCAGCGTCTCTTTCGAGACCACCATGGGTTCGCCCCCGACGAATTCCTGCAGCTCCAGCGCCCAGGTCTCGAGTTCGACGATCCGTTTCCCGTCGTTGGCCGGTTGGATGGCGGCCACGGGGAGATTGTTTTGCGCGAGAAAGTCCGACAATCGGTGCTGAAAGCGCAGCGCGTCCAGCACGTAGGGGTCCCGCTTATACGTCTTGGCAAGAAACCGGCCCCGCGATGTGTTGACCACAATCTTCTGATGGCGGCGCTGATGGGCCGCCTCCAACGGAGCCGGGCGTTCGACCGTTCCCAGATCGTAGTACTCGCGGATGACCTCTGCCAATATGTCGAGGGAATCCCGGGTGCTCACGGAATCGTCAAAACCTTCTCCGACTCGTGATGCGCCTCGATTTCCTCCCGCGTAAACCAGGTGGGCTTGAGTTCCCGCTTCGAGTACAGTTGTTGGGCCTGATCCGCGTAGTGTGGCGAATCCGGATGGCCGCTTTCACCCCAAGGCGTGCACGTGTACGATTCAATTCCGTCCTTATGGAAGAACATCAACATCGTCGCCATGGAACCATTATGAGCGACGAAGTGTCCGGGATGATCCGGGTCGTTGATGCATTTCACGTCGAACATGGTCTCGGTGAAATTCGGACCGTCGGTGGAACCACCGAAATCGGCCCCCGGCGCCGGGTACAGGAAGTCGCCCCGTCCCACCTTGTACAGATCGCCCCAGGCCACATCAACGGAACCGTACTGCGTCACGAACTCGTCTATCGTGTTTTTCAAAATATCCAACAGCGTCTTCTTTGCGTCCGGGGTCAAGGTCTCCCGGTTGAAGATCGCCGTCACGTCCACCTTCCCGTTGCAGTTGAGCCGCCAGTTTTTGTAGATCGGCGTGGCCATGCTGTCGACCGTGAAGTTTCCATCCCATTCGAGGATGCGGTTGGCAACCGTCGCAAACGCGGCGTCGCTCATGTAGTCGTCGCCGGCCACATCCAATGCCCCTTGAAGGGCCGCCTTCCAAGGCTCGGCCAGGATGTCGTACACGTCCATCACGTACGATTTGGCCTGATCCTTGGTAATGGAATCGTTCTGCGACAACAACGACGTGATCCGTTTGCCGCGCGGGTTCGTCACGTCCCAGGTCACGTTGTAAATGTAGTCGATGTATTTGTCCGGCGTCATCGGCGAATCCAACATCATGTTGGCAGGGCTGATATTGCAGTTCTGCATATAGCCCTGCGGCGGATTCACGATGCGGACCAGATCGTCGATGGGATGGAGCTTCGTCCAAATGGTGTCCGCGTTCGCGGGTACCGGTGCACTCCAGTCGTACCCCGGCGCGCGAACCGGCGTCTTGCCGGCGCGAAGGTAGCCGATGTTGCCGTCGCGATCCGCGTACATCAAGTTTTGTTCCATGAACTCATTCATAGAGAGCGCATCGTAAAACTCATCTGCATTCTTCGCGGTCAACATTTCGTACGTCTGTTCGTACAACCGGCTGGGGCCGAAATACGGTGAAGCGCCCACGTACCCGATTCCGGCGTCCTCATCCAGCTCCACGATGGGTCCCAACTCGGTGTCCGCCGTAGGCTGCGTCACCGGATCCTTCCCTTTAACGTTTACGATCATCAGTCGCGGACTGGCCGTCTTCCACTCGCCGTTGAGTTCGTATTTCGGCATGAGCTTGTTGGAGAGGTCCAACTTTACTTCAAACACATCCGACGTATCCGGGCCGCCGGTCGTGGGGGCCCACCCCACGTATTCGCTGTGACCGAATCCCAGAAGCGGGGACCCCAGCAGGAAGAAGCCGTTCATGTGGAGCGCGTCGCCGTGCACCCGGGCCTCGTAAAACAGGGCCAAGCCTTCCCATGTAAGATGGGGATCCGTCAACAGGATGGCGCAGTGGTCGGCCGTCCGCGCCGGTGAGACGCTCCATTCGTTCGAACCCATCGGCGGTTTCTTTTTGCGATTGTGAAGGTCGTCGAAAATCGTGCCCAGCGGCCACCGCATGATCATGGCGCGGCCAATCGCCGAACAGTGCCATGGCTCCAGTTCAACCGCCCAGTCCGGCACGTCCTCCGGATGTTCGTTCGCGTATTGATTCACGCCCGCGACAAAATTCTCGGACAACGCACGCAGGTTCTCCGGAGCTTCGGCCCAGTGATCCTGGGATACTTTCGCGTTCTGCACGAGCTGCATCGACATATCCGTCTCGACGAAATCGGGGCCGAACACCTCGGCTGCCGTGCCCGTCGCCGTTCGGACGTTCGCATAGATGTCCGCAAGGCGATCTTCCGCCTGGGCGTACCCTAGACCGTAAGCCGCGGCCGTATCGGAATCGGCGTAAATATGCGGAACGCCCCATCGGTCCCGATATATGGTGACGGTCTCTTGGGCCTTGGCAACGGCCGGCTCTCCGGACGGCGGCTGCGCTTCGGAGGCCGCTGGCCCAGTCGAAGTGGTCTCGGTTTGGGCCGGTGGAGTCACCGCCGGTCCCGTTTGAGGGCCACCGCACCCCAAACCGCACAGCAACACGCCGACGGTGAGCAAACATAAGATTGGCAACGACTTCATCGATCTCTCCTGGTACGGGAATACTCCTTAATGCGATACCGGTCCCCCGAGTTGACTCCGGTAGCCGACAGAGTGAACGCCGGAGCAGTGTACACGAAAGTGGCAAAGATTTCAGCGTTCTGGACGCGTGATTTGCGGTCCGTCAATTGACAGTACTGGGAGCATATGTTACCATACAGAAGTGAAAAAAGTAAGAAACGGTGGTCTCTTCGTTTGGGCGCTCATGATTGCGCTCGGGGTCTGTGTAGGTCTCGTCTTTGGAGCGTCACGCCTCACTGGCGGAAAGAAACTCAATGGAGCGGTTTCTATCGCTCCCGCCGCTGTAATGGGGGCTCCCGAAGCCGAAGATCAGTATATTGCGGCCGCACTCCGCTACGCCCGGGCGTTGCAGGACGGCTTTTGTGAAGAGGTAATCCGGAGCACTGCCTGGATGGATGACCGCTTGCATCGGGTTGCGATGGAATCTTCCGGACAGGAGACCATTGACAACACCTGGGACTCCCTCTGCAAGAAGGTGATGGATCGCTCCATTGAAGGAAACCTCCTGGTTCCCGAGGGAATTGAAGATCAGTACGTATTCGCTCCAGGGGTGACGATGGAAGTAGTGGGAACCGATGCCGGCCGGCAAGACTTGGATCGTCCGGTCGCCGAGCGCGTTTGGATACGTGCGACCTTCCCCCGAAAACAAACGGCGCCGTTGGCGCGTGCCGACGGCGGCTCCCGGATGCTGGCCGTTCGCGCAATGACCGTAGGCGTGGACATAACCCGTGACGACCGGCTGGTCGCGAAAGCCGGGGTCATCGGGAACCTGGAGATTGACACGAGTTCGTTGTCGTTTGATTGGACTGCCGCTAACGGAGGGTAATGGCATGGCTTTAGCGAGTTGTCAACGTTGCAAGAAGTTGTTCGAAAAGATCCGGAGCCCCATTTGCCCAGGTTGCGAAGATCTCGAGGAGGAGGACTACGAGAAAGTCCGTCAAGCCCTGGTGGACCACCCCAACTCGTCCGCGGAACAGCTCTCCGATGTAACCGGCGTTACCATTGAATGCGTATTGCGACTGCTTGCTCAAGGACGCATCCAGACTGCGGCGGCAAATCTTGGCGTCAAGTGCGGACGATGCGGGGCGCCCGCGATCAGTGTGAGCAAAAAGCTTTGTGAAGCTTGCCTGCAAAAGCTGAACGCACAGTTGGCGCAACAGCAGGGAAAGATCAAACTGCCGAAAAAGAAAGCGGTGGAGATGGGTACGGCCTTCAATACCTTCGAATTCGACAAGGATAAGGTTAAGGACAAAAAAGGGGGAACCAAGTTCAACCGCTGAACGTGACGCTCAACCGTTGCGGCGCTTCGTTCCGGCCGCTATAATTCCGAAATACTCCCGCGTGCTTGGATAGCGAGGAGAATCCGGTTGGTCGGTGGGAACCCATTCAAATGACAAGACGAGACCGAATCGGTATTGTTGTTCTAATTGCACTCTTTGTGCTGCTGATCGTGACGCTCATACTTGTTTCAAAACCGAAAGGTCCGGCGATCCGTCCGGAAGAAAGCGTTTTTGTACAGCAGCGTATCAAGAATCTTGAAAAGAGCCGGTAGACGTGGCCATACTTTTTCCCCGTAAGATGCTCCAACCCGCAACGTCGCGCATCGAAGTGAATGAAGCTCCTCATCTGCGACTGCCGCAGCCGCTTTCCTGGATGATTCACGCGTTCCTGGCGATCGCTGTGGCCGCGTCGTTTTCGATTTCCGCTTGTGCCGCGAATGCCGGCGGAAGCGAGAACCCGACCGGTGCCGGCGCCGTCGCTACGGAAGAATTGCCGGAGCCGGGCGCCCCGGCCGTGGAACCGGGTGTCGAGCCCCGTGCCGAACCTGGCACCGAGTCCACGGGCGGCGCCGAAATCCCGAAGGAGCAGCGTCCGGTCGTGATACTCGATGCCGGACACGGTGGCGGCGATACGGGAGAGACGGGGGGCAATGGAACTGAGGAAAAAGAAATCGTTTTGCAGATTGCACGCGCCGCAGGGGAACTGCTGGCCGATGCATGCAAAGTCGTCTTGACGCGGCGCGAAGATGTGGCCCTCTCGCCGGAACAGCGCGCAAGCGACGCCAACTACCAGCGGGGAAACGTTTTCGTCAGTATTCACACCGGCGCCAGCGGCACTCCCGCAGCCAATGGAATCGAACTCTTCGTCCCGACGAGTACGATTACGACCGCCGCGGGCCGCACCATTGCAGTGAGTGCGGACGATTCATCCGGCGAACTGAGCCGGCGGCTGGCGCAGCAACTTTCGAGTGCGTTGCAGGCAACCACCTCGGCGAGCCCTCGCGGCATTCATAGTGCGCCATGCCGAGTGTTCAAGGGGCTTACCATGCCCGCCGTGCTGATCGAAGTTGGATTCATCACAAATCCGGTCGAGGAAGATCTCCTTGCCGGCGAGGATTATCAGCGTTCGATCGCGGAAGGGATCGCCTCGGGGATTCGCGCATTTTTGTCGTCCACGCGCTGACGGAGCTGCATTCGGAATGGCGAACACAAATCAGATGTCTTTTACCCGGAAGGTCCTCCTTGCGCTATGGGCCATGGCGACCCTGATCCTGCTCTTTTCGGTAGTACTACTCACCAGTGAATTGATTCGGTTGGGACACAACCCCCTCACATTGCCGGAAGTCTTGCCCGACCCCATTGCTTCTGTGGCCCCTTCCGAGCCCAGCACCGAGGCGCGCGATGTGACGTTGTATTTCGCGACCGCGGATGCGCGCCTGCTTTCCGGCGAGTCGCGGAGTCTATCGCATAGCGAAAGCACCGTGGAAAACTGTCGCGCCGCCTTGGATGCGTTAATCGAGGGACCGTTGCCACCGCTTCACGCGCTCATTCCGAAGGCGGTGGACGTCCGCGGCATGTGGCTGCTGGACAGCGGGGAACTGGTCGTCGATTTCACGTATCCCCTTCAGGAAGCGCGTAAGAGCGTATCGGAAGAAGCGCTGCTTGTGTACAGCGTGGTCGACACGCTCGCGCAACCCACCCTGCAAGGGAGTGATAAGAAGCAAGTTCGAAGCGTTCGTCTCTTGATTGGCGGTCTTCCGCCAACCAACCTGTATCCCGCTCATCTCGACCTCTCCGGCGCTTTGACGCCGGATTCCCAGTGGATCGCGGCGCCAGAAACCGAGCAGCCCAGCGATGCATGAGTTTCAGGCCCCGCTCGGAATATTCGACTCCGGCGTGGGCGGCCTGACCGTCCTGCGCCGCATCTTCGAACGGCTACCGCGCGAATCCGCCGTGTACCTGGGCGACACGGCGCGCGTTCCCTACGGCACTAAGTCGGCCGAAACGGTGATCCGGTACGCACGCGGCTGCGCCCGCATCCTGCTGAAACGCCGTATCAAGATGCTCGTCGTTGCGTGCAATACCGCGTCCGCCTATGCCATCGACACGCTCCGCGAGGAGTTGTCCATCCCCGTGTTGGGTGTGATAGAACCGGGCGCACAACGGGCGGTCGCCGCGACGCGCTCCGGGAGAATCGGCGTAATCGGCACCGCCGGAACGATCGCCAGTCGCCGGTACCAAGACGTAATCGAAGGGCTCGCGCCGGGATGTTACGTTGGGTGCAAGCCGTGTCCGTTGTTTGTCCCGTTGGCCGAAGAAGGCTGGATCGACGGGGACATCCCACGCCGGATCGCGACGGCTTACCTGCGGGACTTGCTTGACCAGGGGATCGACACGTTGCTTCTGGGGTGCACGCACTATCCGTTGTTGAAGGCTGCGATTGCAGACGTTGCGGGTCCCGATGTCCAGATTGTAGACAGCGCCGATGCAACCTCCACCGTTGTCCAGGAGACGCTCGATGCCATGGGGTCCCACGGCGACCCGGTGGCGGAGCCGGAATACACCTATCTCGTGACGGACGGACCCGACACGTTCGCACGCGTCGGACGTCAGTTTCTTGGACACGCAATCGAGCGGGTGGAATGGGTGGATGTGTCGTGACGATGCCAGAGGACAAAAACGGCGGACACGTCGAGCGCCCCGAGGATAGCGCCTCCGCGCAGACGTCTCTGCCGTCCTGGAAGTCGATCGTATTTGGATTGTGGCTCGCGGGAACGGCCGCGGCATTGAGCGCGATCTTGATTGCCCACTACTTGGACTCGAGGCCATTCGACCTTCGCACGATGACGCGGGAAAAGGCCGCAGATCTCGAACGCCTGCTTGCGTACAATCAAGTTCCCCATTCCAGCATTACCACCGTGAATGAGGTAGAAAGGACGGACGGAACCGCCCAATGGTCTTACCGCGAATACATCGTTGACCTTCCCTCGACCCTGAGCCTCGGAGGCGTCGAGCGTCTTATTCGCCGGACGATGGCGGAACGAAACGTATCCGTCGTCGACGAACCCGACACGCCAAACGATCGGGTGGTACTGCGCCTCGCAGCGGACGGTAAACAATTCGCGCTATTGACGCTCGCCGGTAAACCCGACCGGACCAATCTCACCGTGGCCACGGCCCGGCTTGCCCAGAAAGCGCTCGACGTGCTTGGTGACCTTGTACCGGCCGTCGATCGAATCGAACGCGGCCCGGTGGAGCACCAAGAAAACAGCGAATCGATTTGGGATTTTGCTCGGGTCGATGTTTGGGTCAGCGAACCCGAGCAAACGACCGCCATTCTCACCGCGATCTCTGCCGAACTGAAGCGAAACGATGTGGACGTTCGAATGGACTCGGAGAATGGCGCGGAGGACGCGACAATCGCTGTCTCGTATGCAGGTCTGGACTGCGTGCACGTTACCGTCCACGCGCCGGTCCTGCCGGAAGGGCCGCCATCCACGACGGACAATGGTGCCATGGCAGACGATGAAACCCACGAACCGCCTGCCCACGATGTGGTGGATTCCGAGGCGCTTCCCCTTGATTCGGAGCATTTGAACGGAGACGCCCGTCTTCCAGCGCCACCCGTGAAGCAGGCTCGACCCGGCGAACCGTTGCGTGTCGCGATCATCGTCGATGACGGGGGGTACGGAGGCGAAATCACCGACGATGTTCTCGAGCTGGACCCGGCCCTGACCTTGTCCATCCTTCCGAGCGCTCCCCACAGCACCGACACCGCGCAGCGGGCCGAAACACTGGGGTTTGAAGTCATGCTGCACATGCCGATGGAGAACTCCTCGAAACACAAGGCCTATCCGGGGGAAATCACGATTGCCATGCCGGCGGATAAAGTCCACGAATTGACGGACCAGGCCTTGGCTGACGTTCCCGGGGCCGTCGGCATTAACAACCACACGGGGTCGCGGTATACGTCGGATCCAGACGCCATGCGCCGGTTTCTCGAAGGCATCGAGTCTTCCAAGCTCTTTTTCGTGGACAGTCGAACCATTTCCACTTCGACCGCCTACCAGATTGCCCATGAGATGGGGATACCGTCGGCGGCGCGGGACCTTTTCCTGGACCACGAGTCGAAAAAGGACTACATTCGAGAACGTTTCGAGCAACTCACGGAAATCTGCAAGAAACAAGGCAGCGCCATCGCCATATGCCATTTCCGCCGCAACAGCGTCGCCGTGCTCCGCGAAATGCTGCCGGAAATCAAGAAAGAGGGCATCGAATTGGTCCATGCATCGGAGTTAGTCGAGTGAGTCGTATTCTCGGAATCGAAACCTCGTGTGATGAGACCGGCATCGCGGTGGTGCGGGACGGGCGCGAGATCCTCGCCAACGAAGTCGCGTCGCAGATCGCCATCCATGCGCCCTTCGGCGGTGTCGTGCCGGAAATTGCTTCGCGCCACCACACCGAATGCATATCCCAACTCACGCAGCGAGCCCTGGACGCGGCCGGGAACACCGTCGATGCCGTCGCGGTGACGCAAGGCCCCGGCCTTTCGGGTTCGCTGATGGTGGGGCTTAACTTCGGCAAAGCCCTCGCCTACGCGTGGGACGTCCCCTTCGTGCCCGTACACCACATCGAGGGCCATATCTTCTCGGCGTTCCTCGGGCCCGACCCGCCCGCGTTTCCGTTTCTTGCCCTCATCGTCAGCGGCGGACATACCTGCCTTATCCAATGCGAGAGGCCCCACCACTACGACGTCATCGGCACGACCCGGGATGACGCCGTCGGGGAGTGTTTTGACAAGGTCGCCCGGCTGCTCGATCTGCCGTATCCGGGAGGGCCATCCATACAGCGGGCCGCCGAATCGGGCGATCCGCACGCCTACGAATTCCCGCGCGGTATGGCAAAGGGCGATTCGCTCGAATTCAGCTACAGCGGGCTCAAGACCGCAGTGCTCTATGCCTTGCAGAAAGAGACCCTGCCGGTCCCCGACGTGGCGGCTTCGTTTCAGTATGCCGCCGTGGACACGCTGATGATCAAAACGAAACTCGCCATTGAAAAGACCGGGGCGCGGCAACTGGTACTGGCCGGAGGCGTGGCCGCCAACCGGCTCCTTCGCGACCGACTCGCGAGCGATCTCGATATTCCCGTCAGCATGCCGCCCTTCGAGTTGTGCCTGGACAACGGCGCCATGATCGCCGCCGCAGGCGCCTCGCGTCTCGCCCACGGAATGACCGGCGATTTGAGTGCGGGTGTGCACGCCAATCTCCCCCTCCAGTAGGCCGCTCGCGCCGCCGCCATCCCCGTGATACCGAGTTTCGTGGTATCATTACGTGGGACCGCAAGGCCAAGGGAGGAAGGAACGTATGACCTTACACGACCTGATGCATCAGGCCATCACCAGCCGGGCTTCCGATATTCACCTCAAGACCGATAATCCGCCCATTTTCCGCATTGACGGGGAACTCGTGCGCCAGGAAGGCGCCCCGTTGACGGAAGAGAACGTGATGGAAATGCTGGCCTCCATCGCCAAGCCATCGGATGTGGAGAAGTTCAAGAAAGTCATGGAACTCGACATCTCCTACATGTTGGAAGATATCGCGCGATTCCGCGTGAATGCCAGCCGCGACGACGGCGACACGCGCATCGTGCTGCGTATCATCCCGATGGAAATCAAGACCATCGAAGAGTTAAACCTCCCGCCAGTCCTTCAAAAGGTCAGCATGAACGTAAACGGGTTGGTGCTGGTGACCGGCGTGACCGGCAGCGGCAAGTCAACGTCGTTGGCGGCCATGATCAATGAGATCAACGAGCGTCGGCCGGTCCACGTCGTATCCATCGAAGATCCGCTTGAATTCCTGCATCGTGACAAGAAGGCGATTATTACCCAGCGGGAAGTCGGGCACGACACGTTGTCCTTCGCCAATGCGTTACGGGCCGCGCTGCGCCAGGACCCCGACGTGATTCTCATCGGTGAAATGCGCGACGCTGAAACCGTGCGCACGGCAATCGCGTCCGCGGAAACCGGACACCTGGTACTTTCCACCCTGCACACCGTCGATGCGGTTGAAACGCTGAACCGTATCCTCGACTTCTTCGAACCGCACCAACAGCTTCAAATACGCAAGCAGCTTGCCAGCGTGTTGCGGGCCATCGTCTCGCAACGATTGCTCCCCGTGAAAGAAGGCATCGGCCGATGCGTCGCCGCGGAGATTCTCATCGGAAACCGGACGGTGCGGGACCACATCGAGCAGGGCAAGAGCTTTAAGGAAATCAACAAGCTCATCGAAGAAGGCGGTGAACAGTACGGCATGCAGACCTTCGATCAGGCTCTTTTCGATTTGTATAAGGCGCAACAGATTACACCCGAGGTTGCATTGCTCAATGCCACCAGCGCGCGCGATTTGAAACTGCGGATGCAAGGGATGCGATCCAACTGACGGCTTGCGTTATGGCAGCGCGTCGCATGAGCCTTTTGGTTTGCGATTACGGGTATGTAGACTATGCTCATGAATCGGCTGATTGCACTCATCGTCTTCTCGACACTTCCCGCCGGCGCGGCAAATCTGTTGCACAATCCGGGGTTCGAGACGCGCGTGGGCGACCTGCCGGCCGAGTGGCACGTATACGTGGAACCGCAGGATGGTTCAACGGCCGAACTCTATGGCGCCGACGCGCTCGAGGGGCGCTGGTCCGTCATGCTGCACAATGCGCAGCCCTACGCGAAAGAACCCGCCAACAACTGGAGCCAGAACATTCTGGAAGATCTGGCGGGCAAGACGCTGGTGGTTACCGGCAACATCAAGACCGAAGATGCGGCAAGCGCCGCCGTCTGGATCCAGTGTTTTCGAAAGGATCCGTGGGAGGTGCTTTTGCAGAAAAGCACCGCCGATGCCCAGCCGATAAATGGCGCCAATCCTTGGACGCCGGTTGAAATGCAGGTCAAGGTGCCTGACGACACCGATTTCGTGGTCCTGCGTTGCGTGTTGATGGGCACCGGGACCGCTTGGTTTGACGCCCTTTCCGTTGACAAGAAAGAGTCCGCAACCGTGTCGGCTCCGGCCGCGGAAAAGCCGGTCGTGGCCCCCGTGACGCCCACCATGCCGGCTGTGCCTAAACTGCCCGTCGCACCGCAGACTTCTCCGCCCCCAAGCGATGCAGCGCGAAATGAAATCATCTCGGCGCAGCAGGCCATTCAGCAGGCCAACGAGGCGTTGCGCGAATCGAACCGGGCACTGGCCGAGCAACTGCAAGCCATGCGCGACCAATTGGAATCCATGCGTAAGCAGCTTCATGACGTTTCGGCCGCGACGAAAGAAGAAGACGACACGGCGACGAAAGGTTCCAAGCCCGCCGTGCCGCCCCTTATTCCGCATGGTGCGACGGCCGTAGAAAGGGATACGCCCTGATGGCATTTATGACCAAGCTGGCGATATCGTTGCTCGCGGGTTTCGCCGCGGCCGGATTCGTTTGGGTTGCGTGGAGCATCATGGAGCGCGTCCGCTCACGCAAGTCCGCGGCTGCGCCGGCGGCCGAGCCGGCAGATGGCGAGAAGACGCGCAACCAACCGGCAAAGGAACGGCCGAGTGGCTGATCCCGCGTCAGAGAAGTCCATGCCCCGTCCGTATATCGGCATTCATTTCCAATGCTGCGGTGTTTACGCACGCGTTTACCTCAACCAGAAAGGCGATGCGTACGCGGGCCACTGTCCCCGATGCGCGAAGCCCATCCGCATCAAAGCCGCGCCCGGCGGCAGCAAATCCCGTTTCTGGACCGCAGGGTGACGAGGTCCCCGAATTGGCGGTGGAACCCTGCAACTTCTTGATTCATAACGCGATGACGGCGCCGGGCGATCCGATCCGCGCGGGCGTCGAAAGATACGTTGACGGTCCGCCCGTTTAGGTTTACCATGAAGACGCGGAAATGGGATTCGCCACTGCGCTGACTCGGTTGACAGGGAGGGCAGTGTCATGGCAACCCAGTTGGTCAAAGATTACCTCGATCGAAACTCCGTACCCCACAGCAGCGTTCCGCACCCCCAGACCTACACGGCGCAGCGGACCGCCCAAGTAGCCCACATCAAGGGAAGGGAGTTCGCAAAAACCGTCATCGTCAAGGTGGACGGCCGGATTTGCATGGCCGTGATTCCCGCGCATTGCCACGTCGATCTGACCAAACTGAAGTCGGCCACCGGCGCGAAGCATCTGGATCTCGCGCATGAGGAAGACATCAGGAAACTCTTCCCCGACTGCGAAACCGGCGCCATGCCGCCCTTCGGCAACCTTTATGGAATGGACGTTCGGGTTCAGGAAGACCTCACCCACGACGCCCAAATCGCCTTCAACGCGGGCACCCACACGGAACTTATCCGCATGAGCTACCGCGACTTCGCGAATCTCGTGCACCCGGAGGTGGCGAATTTCGCGTCGTGATCTTGCGCCGGCGGATTGCGACATCGTCTGTACTGCACGAAGCACTCAGCTTCCGTGTGTGCCGTTCACAACCCGAGCGAAACCACGCCGAAGTACCCTAGCGGGGCGTAGGCGGCACTCGATCCGAAGCGAATGTGGCCGGGCGTACCCATGACCTGAACGAGTTCCTCGAAGGTTGGTTTGGCCGAGCAATCGTAGCGAGCGAGCGCGCCGCCGCCCACGGTCAGGTACGCGCTGGTTCCGTTGGCGTCCACGAGGTTGGCCCAGTCTTCTGTGACGAGTGTACTTTGCCCGAGCGTCAGGTCGCCGTTCGCGGCGACCGTTGCCGTATACAGCCGCGTTCCGTTGTCGTACGCGTCGAGGAAGATCTTCGGGCCGCGTCCGAGAATGTTTGCGCTGCCGTCCGGCAGAGTCAGGCTGTCCAGCTTGGTGATGTCCTCCCCTCCGGGCCACGACACCGTGTTCAACGTGCTCGAATAGTCGTAATTCCGATCCCATTGGTCGTCGCGCAACGTCAATACCTGCATCGCCGGATCGTATTGAAGGAAGATTCCCGGGACGTTCACCGTCGGGCCGTTTGCACTCGTCGCGGGGTCGAACGCCGTGACGAAGTACGCGCACATCGGGTCGCTCATTGGATTGAACGAATCAACGCCCACCTTACTCGCGATGTACAGGGTATCGGCGGTCTTATGGACCGACACGATTTGTTCGAAGCCAAGACCGATTGTTGACGTCCACGCCGGTTTCGACAGATCGACGACCGCGAGTCCTTCGTACGGCGCTTCGCCGCCGATCACAGCGTCATACGAATTCGCCGTGCACCGCAACACCAGCCGATCGCCGACGAGGTACGCGGACCCCTGCTGTCGGATGGGGTACCAGGGCGCAATCAGCGAATCGGTCGCGGCGACGCCGCCCCTGTCCACTAGCGGCAGGTACGGTCCCCACCACCAGTAACCGTAATACGGCGACACGTTAACATCCACAGTCGCGTCGACCACCGGTACGTTCGGATCGGAGAAATCGACGATGGCCACTTTGTACGCGGGTTGGCTGTCCCACGTCGCACCAACCAGGATTACCGAGGACCCGTAAGGGAATGCGTCGACCAGTTCGCCAATCGCCACTTCCACCTCGCCCGCCACGTTCTTGAGCGGCAAGTCGCGCCGGCGCGCAATGGTCATTCCGGTGTCGTACCGCGTGACCACTTCAACACCGAGGCTCGATGAAAGCTCAACGAAGTCGGCTACGTTCTCCGCCAGCACAATTTGATTGACGACTTGCGGCGCATTGCGATCCGACCCATCGATCTTCGCCAACTGCTCGTTGGTCACGCCGTAATAAAAGTTGTTGTATTCGAAGGAACGCAGGACCGTGCCCTGCACGTCGACGGCGCCGTTCTTCGTCAAACTGGTCGCATCGTAGGAGACGAACTGCAATCGGTCGAATCCGCCGAAGTCTTCTTCCCAACCGGAGAACGGCACGATGACGAGGTCGTCCAGCACGGTCAGCGACTTCACGTCGCCGTACGCGCTCGACCAACTCCAGTTTTGTCCGAAGCTCACCCGGTCCAGCAGCGCCGGGTTCGCCGGGTCCGCCACGTCGAACAGGCTCACGCTGACCCGGCGGCCGTTGGTGTCGTCCACGCCAAGCGTCAAGAGCCGGTCACCCATGGGCTCGATATAGGTCGACCAACCCGGCACTTCGAGTTCGCCTTCGATGCTCGGGTTCATGGGATCGGACAGATCGACGATAAAGAGGGGATCGACTTGGAAATAGGTCACCACGTATGCGCGTGGCCCGTCGAACCGCGTCGCAAACAGCGAATCGCCACGGGCCCGCTCGAATTCCAATTCCGCAAATTCCTTCAGATCGTTCGGATTGAGAAACATCCACGGTCGTGACAAAATCTTCCGTTCATCATCCCATGCGCTGGACACGACCCGTAGTACCAGTTCCACACGTCCATCTTGAACTTGTCCGCCACTTGTCCCGGCACGGATACGTTGTCCCGCAATTGCATAGCGCCGGAAGGATCGCTGATGTCCACGCAAGTAATCAGCGTTGTATCCGTCTGCCAATCGCTCGCTGCCACGTAAATCGCATTCGTGGTGACATGAATGACATCCCCGATCGCCGAGAACGAGATTTGGTCCGCCTGATAGATATCACCGGGATCCGCGATGTTGATGCTGGTCACCCACGATCCGGAGGTCTGCGCCTTGACCACGGTCCCGCCACCGCTTCCGGTTACCGTGCCGCCTCCAGTAACGCCGCCTTCGATCCAATACCATTGATAATCCGCGCCCACGGCGTACAACACATCGCCCACGAGACGGCTGTCGACCAGGTCGCCCTCCAACTCATGGGAGCCGAGGATCGAAGCATTTTCGGGCTGCGACACATCGACCACGTACAACCGGGACTGGATGTCGTACGAGATTGTATCGTCCTTCACCTCAAACCCTGCCGCATAGGCCACCAGCACATACGCCCGGTCGCCGACGAGGTACAAATCCCGCGGGTAGCCGTACGTCGGAACCTGGGCCACGAGTTCCTCGGTCGTCAGGTCCACAAGGGTCAGACCGCGATATTGGTTAAGCACGTAAAGAAGATCGCCGTCTTGCCGGATGACATCCGGTTCCACGATTTCCCGCTGCGGCTCGACCAAACTGTCCTGGTTGGCCCCGCCTACAGCGGCCGTGGCCAGGAAATTGCCCCACCGTGACCCGCCCTGAAGGTCTGCGCTCGTATACTGGAACTTGCGCGGGCTCAACCAAGGACACCCGACGCCGGCTACGATCAGGATGGTTACCCCAAGAACTGGCAAGTACTTACGCATGATGCACCCCGCTGCGTGCGTTCCGCTGCACCGTCCGCGAACGCGAGTTTGGACTGGTCAAGGCCCCGAACCCTCAAAAAGGGGCGCAGGCACACCCCTTCATCTAATTGTACTCCTTCGGAAGGTCGTCGTTACCAGGATCGTGTGCTGAGGCCGGTGGCTTGCCGCTCACCTGCTTTCCGTCAGCACCGTTATTCTCTGCGCATGCTGTATCGATCGGCCGGCTTCGGAACATATTCGCGGGATTTCGTATATTCTTGGGTCCGCGTCGACATACAGAATGAAATCATTGAAGCCGCACGTGGACGTGACCATGTACTCGACTGAACTGGACACAAACCTCCTGCACTCTTGGCGGACCCGCCGCGATCCCGACGCCTTTGCGGAATTGGTGACGCGGTACGGGCCGTTGGTCTATTCCGCGTGTCTCCGCGTCGTTCGCGACGCGCCGACAGCAGAAGACGTTGCACAAGAGTGTTTTGTGGAACTCTTGCAGACCGACCGGCGTGTACATTCGCTTCCGGGGTGGTTGCACACCATGGCCACCCGCCGCGGACTGGATCGGTTGAAAATGGAGCGACGCCGCATGGAACGGGAAGGGCGGTATGCGGGACAGCATCCCGCCTCCGTTCATCCCCAGTGGGACGACATCAGTCAATACGTCGACGAAGCCATTGAAACACTTCCCGAGAAGATTAGGGGTCCCATCGTTCTGCGATTCCTGCAAGCACGGAGCTACGCGCAGCTCGCGTCCGAATTGGGAGTCCCGGCGTCCACGATCCAATACCGTTTGAATCAAGGCATCGACCGCATTCGCCGTCATCTCATCCGGCGCGGTATTCCCGTCGCTGGAGTTTCGCTTGTAGCCATGCTTAGTGCGGCGCCCGCTCACGCCTTGCCGGTTGCCGTTTCGGGCAACGTGGGCAAGATAGCCTTGTCAGGCGTCGCGACCGGGACTGTCTCAACTGCTGCTGGACTCCAATCCGCACTTACGCTCGGAGGATTGCTTGCCGTGAAGAAGCTCGCTGCTGTCGTCATTGTGCTTGTCGCGCTTTCGTTCACCGCGGTTTATATCGTCACGCGGGACGCAACCAGACCGCCAGTGCAGAACACTGTGTCGCAAGAGACTACGCGGACTGAAAATACTGCACCGATCGTGCAAGACGTCTCCCCGGACGCGGCATCTCCGGCACCGTCTAACGAGGCAGGGGATGCAGATGTCGAAGTTTCCGGTGTGGTGGTGGACAACGACGGCAACGCCATGCCGGACGCCCTCGTCAAGGCAACGTGGCCAACCGGTTCGGGGTCGGTCCACACCGATGACGATGGCCATTTTCGTTTCACCTTTCCATCGGATTTCACGTCGGATGGACCGCTAACCTTCAACCGCCGCGTTTCCCACGGTGAACGAACGTCAACCTACACATTTCAGGGCGCTGTTACCGGCGATAACCTCTCCGGCGTGATCGAAACGGGCTCCGGCAATGTGCGCGTCACGGGTGAACGTGTCGGGCACGGTAACGGCGCGATTGGCGTCTGGACCACGCTCATCACCCGTGGTGGTGAACAATTTCCGGGAACGCTTACCCTTGCCGCAAATGGTCTCGCACGACTGACGGGGATCTGGGTCGATTCGTACGGTTCTCCCAATATTTCGGACGCAGGCGTGCCCGAAATCGTCACGTTCACCGCTACGCTCAATCAACTTAAAGCCTTTCCAGAGGATTTTGAAATCCCCGCACAGGGGCGCAATGACATTACCCTCGCCATGGACCTGACCGCATCGGTTAGCGGCAAAATCGTTGATACGAAGGATGTTCCACAACCTGACTGGGACGTGTTCATGCGCATGCAGAGTGAAGAGCGCTTGGCAGGCGAGAAGAGTGATGAAACTGGTCAATTTGCCTTTGCCGGGCTTGCGCCGGGTGAGTACCAACTGTTCGCCACTAACTCCACGACTGATGCGGCGGTCCAATACGCCGAAGGCCCGATCACGCTTCGCCCGGGTGACGAGATCGTAGGGATAACATTGGTTTGGGGACTCGGCTTGAACATTGTTGGCCACGTAACCGGCGAGGACGGTCAACCCATTGCAGGTGCGCGTGTTGAATCGTGGTTTGACCGCGCGGCCATTGGCGAGGGCAGCGTCTACCTTCCCCCCGAAAGTCAGACGGATGCGTCGGGCCGCTATGAACTGGCCGGTTTTCCCGAATTGGCGGGGTTGGAGGTAAATCTCGGGATCAACCATGAGGAGTATCTTCGGGCAAGTCGATACGGTGTGCGACTTGATGGTCACGAACAGGATTTCGTTCTTGTCGAAAAGCCGACCATTGAAGGACGCGTCGTCGACGCTGTTTCCGGCGACCCCATCACCCGCTACCGGATCAGAAGTTGGATTGGACAAGGAACGGCACCTGGCCACCGTGACGAAGATTATCTCCGAGGTACGTCACGCAGTTCTCTTGAGGATCACCCAGGCGGAGTATTCTCCTTCCGCCCAGATGGATACAACAGTGTACATATCGGCGTATCAGCGCCAGGATACCTCTCCGGCCTACAGACCGTCCCTGCGGTTGAACCGGGTGCAACCGTTCAAGATGTAGAAATACGCCTCAAGCGGACGGAACCAATACGAGGAACGGTTGTGGATATATCCGGGAAACCTATATCCGAAGCTCGGATTTTCCTCGGGTATCCCTTAATGGTTGACGGATATATCGCAGTCGGAGGCGCGGGAGGGGTGGCCAATTCGGACGACGAAGGCAAGTTTACCATTACGGAATTCCCGCCATCCTTATCGGTCGTCTCCGCGTATCGAGAGGGCTACGCCCCTACTTGGACGGAGATTTCGTCACCCTCTTCGCCTCTAACGATTACGCTGACGGGAGGGGCGTCAGTCGAAGGCATCGTGACGTATGGTGGCGTTCCTTTGGACGACGCGCGCTTCTATGTGAACGCTAATATCGGGGAGACTGTCACCATGCAGACAGAGACCGGGAAGGGAGGAGCGTACTCACTCAAGAATGTTCCGACCGGTTCTGTCGCGGTGGTCGCCAGTTTTCACGAGGGTGGACTGTCCCGATGGATAAATCGCACCGTGACGATACATGATGGTCAGACCCTTCACGAGGACTTCGATTTTGGCGACGCCTACGACTCCTACGTCGAGGGTGTTCTCCTGCTCAACGGTACCCCCGTTCCCGTTTCCCTTCTCCGGGCCATCGTAACACGTACCAATGGCGACACCATCGCTTACCAAACCCAGACCCGCGATGACGGCTCCTTCACGTTGGGCCCAATCCCCGCCACGACCTTGCAGTTTGGCGCCTACTTGACAGATGCCAGGACATCGTTCAGTGGTTTTGGTGCCAAGACATCGTTCAGTGGCGAAGCATCATGTTTGGCTCGTGAGCGACGATGTGCTCTCTCCAAGAAAGGGAGGAGCACATGGACGAGCAAGAAGAATGGCGTCGAAGACGAGCGGTACAACGGTATTTGAAGGGAGAGAAAGCCCAAACGATATGCACGTGTCTTGGGCGGACGGGGAGATGGCTCTACAAATGGCTGGAGCGGTACCAAACAGGCGAAGCGGAATGGTATCGGGAGCATTCGCGCAGGCCGATTCGATCGCCCTCGCGAACGCCCGCCGAACTCGAGGAAATTGTGAAGCATGTGCGGCTGCAATTGTACAACCGGGGCGAGTTTTGCGGAGCGCAGGCGATTCGCTGGCAAATCGAGGAGGAAGGGATAGAGCCGCTTCCCAGCATTCGGACCATCGGACGCATCCTCGCTCGCCTTGGCCTCACCCATCGGCGCACGGGGCGCTACGAACCCAAGGGGAAAAGCTATCCGGCCTTGGATGCGCCTCGTCCCGGTTTCGTGCATCAAAGCGACTTCGTGGGGCCGTGCTATCTCCGGACACCCATCCGTTTCTACAGCCTGAACAGCGTCGACCTCGCCACCGGGCGCTGTGCCGTCGAGCCGGTTTTGGGCGGCAAAGACACCGTAGTGGATGCCTTGTGGGCGACTTGGCTGCGTTTGGGCTTCCCGAAGTACCAACAAGTGGACAACGAGGCCGTATTCTACGGCAGTCCCAGGCATCCGCGCGGCATGGGCAAGCTCATCCGACTGTGCTTGCCCCTGGGGATCGAGCCGTGCTTCATCCCCTTGGCCGAGCCTTGGCGCAACGGCGTGGTCGAGAAGTTCAACGACCATTGGCGACAGAAGCTCTTGGGGCGGGTCATCATGGAATGCGAAGAGGATCTCAAGCGGGAGAGTCTGGCCTTCGAGCAACGCCACAACCTCCGCTATCGATACACCAAGCTCAATGGCAAGACCCCCATGGAGGCCTTGGCGGCTACCAACAAACCGCTGCGATTCCCCCGCAAGGAACGGCCACCCAAACTCCCTTTGTCCAAACCCGAGGCCGGATGCTATCACGTCATTCGGTTCATCCGCAGCGACGCCGTCTTCAACCTCTTCGGGGAACAGTTCTCGATGCCCTCCGAGGCTATCTACGAATATGTGTGGGCCACCGTGGACGTTTCCAGGCAGCGGCTCTTGCTGTATCTCGACGGCGAAGCAATCGACGAACGTCCATACCCGCTACGCTGACCGGAAAAGCGTTTTCTGAGGCATGGGAGGTCTATCATCCGATGTTCAGAAAGGAGATGGGGAGCCTGTACGCTCCCCATCCCAACCCATCGTCTGATGAGCCTCACCGGGCTATCCCTCGGCGGGGTGCTCGCCAGCAAGAACCGCTTCCGTTTCACCCGGCACTGGCAGCTTATCATGCAAATACTGAACGATGTCCTGGCATATATTTCACTGAACGATGTGGTGGCACTTGAGACCTACTTGCTAAAGCTCGAAGACGGCTCCTACCTCACCCCGACCTATGAAACGGTTACCACCACCCCCGGGGAAACAACCCAACACGATATCCTGCTGACCAGCCCTTGAGGAGTCTTTCTCCAGCGAAACGCAAGACCGAAAAAGACAAATCCACTGGCATTAGGGACCTTGGTCCGTACAGCTCGGAGATGTACCTTACGAATCGGGCCCCACTTGTCCCGAGTCCTCCTGCAACTGGCGGATGAACTCCGGGTCGAGGGGAATGCCGCGGGTTTGGCAGTCGACCACGGCGTCCCAGGCCTGTTTGTAGTCGCCGCGATGCCAGTAGGCCACGGCCAGTCCCTTGCGGGCGGAGGCGTTATCCGGATTGTAGGCGAGGGCGGTCAACCAGGTCGTGAGGGCGGCGTCGTACTTCTCGAGGTCCAGGTAGCACAGACCCAGGTTGTAGTAGTCGCTCGACCGGCCGGGGTCCAGGCGGATGACCTCCTTGTACGCCCGCGCGGCATCTTCGTACTGTTCCTGCCGGAACAGCAGGTTGGCGAGTTGCGACCACACCAGGAACGTCGTCCGGTTTGAGTTCCGTGAGGCGTTCCAATTGCTCGGCGGCAGAATCCAAATCACCCGAGTCCCGCAATGCCGCGACGAGGTTTTGGACGGTTGTTGGATCGTCCGGGTCATACTGCAACGCCATGTGATAGGAAGTGATGGCTTCCGCCACCTGGCCCAAGCGCCGTTTCGCGAGACCGAGATTGCAGTACGCCGCCGCGTAGTCCGGACGCAACCGGATCGCCTCGGAATAGGCGTTCGCCGCCTCGGCGTACCGGGCTTGATCGAAATATGCGTTGCCAAGTTCGTAGCGCAGTTCGGGATCGTCCGGGGCTACCAGAACTGCTGCTTCCAACCGCGAGAGTTCCGACGCCGGCCCCGCGGCGGGTGCAGGTGTTTCGGCTTTCGTACTCGTGTGTGCGCAGCCAACTACTGCCAGGACGGCAAGCATGAGCGCCATGCCAGGCTGTAGTTGTCGAGCAAAACGAAGAAGGGCCTCATTGCGCATGCATTCAGCGTAATCAGGCCCACCAGTGAATTCAATGGGGTTATGCGGACTGCGCAGTAGCCATTGACTTAATCTTCTCCGGCGCGGGCATCCATTCCGACGGAATCAGCTTCCGATAGTCATCGATGGTCCCATTCGACATGTAACACTCGATAATCCATCGTCCTAGCGGAAGGAGATCCGGCGTCACGAAAGTTTCGACATGCTTACGGAAGAACCGGTCCAGAATCGCCGCGCCCTCGTCGTATGCTTCTTCGCCAACCTCCGGCTGAGTGTCAACCTGCAAGAACCACCGCGTGATGTTGGCGCCCTCGACGGTGACATCGTGCAGGGCGTAACCCAGCAGGGGGCAGCGCGCCTCGCGAATCTGTGTCGCCCGGAACCGCGCCATTCCCCGGCGTGCGAGGTACTCGCGTGTGATCCACTGGGGCATAAAGCTCGTGTGCCAGGCCCCAATGTGTTGATTGGGGCACAGGATGTACAGCGTCGCCGGCGTGGACTCGATCTGTTTCAACAGAAGATTTGCGTGGTCGACCTTCCGGCCCGTTGCGAAGGGCCAGTACGAACCGACACCTTCGCTGGTCATCTCGTCCGTATCAACAATGCTCGGGTTGGCGTACCCGCGCGGGGCCACCAGCCGCCACAGCCAGGCCAAAGCCGGTGGCAGAATATGAAACAGGCCGATGATTCCATAGCTCGGCTTCTCGCGCGTACACGGCGGCGTGCGAACGCCCAGGCTGCGAATGTCGACGGTCACCGCGCCGTCCACCACGTCCGGGATCGCACGTCGTGGAAGGACCACGCGCGGATTCGGGCATGGTTTGCCGGGCGCGTCTTCGACATGCTCCCAGATCAGGGCGCGCCCGCCCGCAACCGCGTCGATATTGAGGAACAGAAGCGGCTCCGGCGGTTGGGCGGTCAAGCGCTCCAGTTGCGGGTCGGTCGCGTATTCGTCGATGTGATTGACGCGTACGAACCAAGCGTTTTCCGCGTCCACGACCCGGAGTTTGCCGTCATTCTTTTGCAGCGACGGATGGCACAAGGCCATATCGTCCGTCACCGGCCGGATTTCGCAACCTCGGGGCATCGTCACGTGCCGCATTTCGCCGGTGAGGATATTCTTGCCAAGCAAGAGACGCCCGTCCGCCTCGCGATGGGCCTGTTCGAGCATTTCGCTCTTGCCGCCCCCGCTGGCCCCCTCGTGCATGATCGTGACGAGGTTGTCGTACGGCGTGATGATTTGCGCCGTGGAACAATGGGCGGTGATCCACCCTTCCTTCTCACCGAGGTTCAGCAAACTGCCGTAGACGCCCTTCTTCGCGCTCGGACCGGGATACAAGTTGTAGGAGAAGACTTCGTGCACCTCCTTCGTCCGGTTGTGCACGACGATCTGCTTCCCATCGAAATGCGTGTGGCGGAAAGGTGGCGCCACGTAGATGACGAGCCGCGGCTTGAAACCGTTGGGGAGATTGTCAAAGGGCAGGGTCTCCTGGAGCAATCCCAGTCCCAGCGCGAAAAAGCCCGCATTAGCCGGCGCGATAACCATGGCCTGAATGCCCATGTGCTCTTTTCCGGCGCGAAATGCGAACGTCACAAGTTCCTGTTGCTTGAGCCAGTCGAAGGTTTCTTTCCGTAGTCCGTCGAACGGTTTTCCATATTTTTCCTTGAACGTGATCTTGTCCGTGGGGAGATCGTCACCCATGACCATGCTTTCCGGGTCGCGCCGGCGCATGTACGGTTCAAGGTAGTTGGCGGAAACGCCGTTGCGCACCCGGACCACACGGGCCTCGACGACCTTGCCGTTTCCGGCCACGTCGTAGCTGACTTCGAAGGCATTGCTATTTTTTCCACCGCAGGCCAGATCGATCAACTCGGACGAGTGACCGACGACGGTAACCTTCGGACTCGTCGAGAGGATATCAGCCGCGTCTTTCGGGGGATTCAGTTTCTTCCACATGGTCTCGTTACACCTTTCCGTTTATGTTCTGGGGCCGGTCGAGGGCCCGCCGGGATTTAAGGCACTATCCAGGCGATGCGTTTGCCGGGTCGTAGTGGGTCGAACTTTGACCGGGACCGGAGCATTGATGCCGAACACACAGGGATCCCGGCATTCAACCCTCCGAAATGCGCATGAGAGAACCTGGTCTCAGGCCACGGAGCCGGTCAGATCGCGATAGACACGTTCCAACTTCGCCGCGCTTTCATCCCATGTCATGCCTTGCGCGCGGAGTCGAGCGTTATCGGCACGCTGTCGCGCCGCCGGCTCGTCGTCCAACAATGAATGAATTGCCGAAGCAATCGATTCCACGTCATACGGATCGACCAGAAGGCCCGTGTCGCCCACGACTTCGGGCAATGCCGAACCATCACTGGTCACAACCGGCGTTCCGGCCGCCATCGCCTCCAGCACCGGCAACCCGAACCCTTCATAGAGGGACGGATACAGGCAGGCGCTCGCTCCTCGCAACAGGAGAACGGCCTCGCGACGTTCCACGTACCCCGCGTGAACAACGTCGCCATCGCCTCGCTTCGCGCGTATCGTTTCGAGGATACCCTCGCTTTTCCACCCTAACTTCCCCACCAGGACGAGCTGGGGCAGACTGCGACGCTGTGCACGCACGCGATCGTACGCCTCAATCAGCCGCTCCACGTTCTTCCGCGGCTCCAACGTACCCAGGTGGATGAAGTACTCTCGGGTGATTCCGAGCCGCGCCGTCAACGCCGCGTGTGCGGCTTGGTCGAACGGCCCGTCAAACTCGCCAAGATGCACTCCATTGGGAACCACGTGGACCCGGTCCGGGCTGACACCCATCACGTCGACCAGTTCACGTCCGCAGTGCTCCGACACGGCGACCAGAACGTCCGCTTCCTCCGCGCATTGGCGCAACAAGCGCGTTTGCACCGCAACCGTCCGCTGCGTATGGGTTTCCGGCACGCGAAGAAAAGACAGGTCGTGAATCGTCACCAGTCGAATAGCGCGGCGCGTTGCAGGCGTCTGGTGGCACAGGTTATGGGCGATTGCGATATCGCCCGCAAACCACTCAACCGGAGGCCACGCAAACCGCGTCCACAACGCATATTTTAGCAAACGGGCATAGGGGAGTACGAATTGTTGCTGAATTTGTTGCAATTCACTGTGCAGTATGGACTTGCCTCGCCGGTCGCCCGTTGCCACCACGCGGTAATGGAAGTTGGAGTTCCGTCTGAGCAACGCCTGAACCTGATAAATCGCAGCGTACCCGACCCCCGTCACGGGATACTCGGCGGCGCAACTCAGGTCCAGTGCGACTGTCGTTTCCGATTTCGTCAATTGCGGTGTGTCCTGCGAACTGCACGCTTTCGAGACTTGGGCGGGCCGATGGTGAGGGAGGCTCTATGCGTGGTCCTCGTCCGGTTCCTGGGCCGGATTTCCTGGCTGCGCGTCGTGTACATCTTCTTCCGGCGCCTCGGTTTCGGAGTCGTCCTTGGCGTCGTCCTTCTCTTCGCCATCGTTCTCGCCCGGCTTCTTCTTGCCGAAGCCGAAAACGCGAATCGCTAATTCGGCCGCCCGCAACTGGATTCGGTCGTCCGTACCGTTCAGCATTTTTTCGACGAGCACATGCTTCAGCGTGTCTTCGACCACATCTTCCGTAATGGGTTCCGTCGGTGGAGACAATCGGCGGATGGCGTTCGCCCCCGCTCCATCCAGCGGCACAGGAAGCTGGTTTTGGGTATTGGGCTGGTGCTCCAGCGCCATTTGCTGGCGGTTGCGCAACGCCGCCATGCACATCTCCCGCCCCGAAACGATATCCGAGTTATCCGGGAATTCCTCGGCGAGCGTCTCGAAGATGGTGAGCGCTTGGGCGTATTTCTGCGAAAAATACAGATCCACCGCTTCCGCGAAGCGTCGCTTGGCTTCGGCCGGCGCCGCGCTGCCATTGCCGGAGTTCCATGCGGCACCGAATGGCGCCGCCTGTTGCACTGCCGCTGGCTTGGCCGGGGTCGGACCTTTTGCCAACGTCGCGCTGTCCGCCGTAATCGATATCACGCGACCGCACGCCGGGCACAGACCGGTACGGCCCAACGCGGACCGTGGGACCTGGATGCGTTCCCCGCATACACAAAGAACCATCAATCGACGCACGAGTGTTATTCCCCTTCGCCAGGTTGCCGTTTTCCGGTTCGCGATCGCAATGCTACTTCCTGCCTAAAAACCGCAAGAGCGCATCCACCAGCATCTTCTGGTCGCCGTCTTCCGGTTCGACGATTGCCGGTATCGTATCACGTTCCGCATGGTCGTCTACCGGTTCCGAGGCGACCTCGTCATCCGTCATCGTCGCGGCCGCTGATTGCGCACGCTCCAATTCTTCGCGCAGCGCGTCGAGTTGCGCCCGTAGCGACGCATTTTCTTCGCGCAACGCGTTGGCCGTCTCGCCTTGGCCCTCCTGCGGAACCGCGTCCAGCTCCGCGCTCAACGCCTCGATTTGCTGCGTGGAATCTTCGATTCGAGCGCGCAACTCGGCCACTTCCTCTACAATCCGTGTCTTTTCTTCCGTGGCCGATGCAGTTGTCTCGCGCATCGCGGTCAACTCGTCTGTAATCTGGTCGATTACCGCGGTCTTGTCTTCAAGACTTCCTTGCGCGTCCGTCAACGCCCGCTCGGTTTCGGCAAGCCGGTTCCGGATTGCGCCAACTTCGTCCTCTACCTCCTGCGCGGATTGGAGACGCGCATGCAAGTCTTCGATTGCGTGCGCTTGATCCGACTCGCGCCCGCGCAGCTCCTCAAGCAGTCCCAGGGACCGATCCAATTCCTCTACCTTGTCTTGGAGGTCGGCTCGCGCACGATTGCACTCCGCGCTCAATTCCTGGATTCGCGCGTCCTGCGCTTCGATCCGTTGCCGGCTTTCTTCGATGGCCGCATTTCGGGACTCGACGGCTTGTTCGTACTCCCGTAAAGCGCGCTCCTTCGAGGTGGCATCGCCATGCACGGTCTTGAGTTCTTCTGCCAGCCGCTCGGCGGACGCCGCGACTCCCCGTGCCTTTTCGATCTCCGATTGCAGCGCGGCAAGCTGCCGCTCGCGTTCCTGCACCAAGGATTGTAACCGTTCCACCTCGGCATCCGTTGCCGTATCCGCTGAGCTGCGCTCCGAGAGTTCCCGTTCCAATTCGTGGATCCGTTGGCGGGCCTTCTCCGCGTACTCGCGGTACTGCGCCAGATCCTGGTCGCGTTGCGCCAGACTTCCTTGAAACCGCTTCACTTCCCGGTTTAACCGGTCCACGGTCGCCGATTTCTCCACCAACTGAACGTTCAGCCGATCCACCTCGGGCGACACCGGAAAGGCATCCTCGGGCGCTTTTCGACCGGATGGAAGAGGTGGGGGAACGGCGGCCGGTGGTGATGGGGGTTCTGCCGCCGGGGCAGCTTCGGCGGATTGCCGCTCGCCGTTGTCGGCCGGAACCTGTATGGCCGTCACCGGTGCAATCAAGTGGGCCGGAACTATCGCGATACGCTTGCAACGGCGGCACCACGCGTGACGACCGGCATGGGCGGTCTCCACCGTCAACCGATATCCGCAATGTGGGCATTCAAACTCAATCATCCGTGTCAACCGTTCAGCCAACCGCGTGCAATTCACTACCCAGTATACCACCACTGCGCATACGTTCTCATTCGACAACCACTGTTCCTGCAAAAAACGGGTGTTAGCGGAACTCGTTGGTGGAGCAGTGTAAAGGGCGCCCGAACGGGCGCGGGTCAGTCTTTCCGGAGCGCCGAAACCAGGATCTCTCGGAGCTTTTCGGCTTCTTTGGCGCTGTTGAACGCCGTTTCGACCGTGTTGCGACCAGCTTGGCCCATCCGGTTGCGCAAGTCCGCATCATCGACGAGTGTTTGAATACGCTGCACGAGCGCGCTGACGTCTCCGGGCGACGTGAGATAGCCAGAGATTCCGTCATCGACCAGTTCGGCAATGCCCGCAATGCGGGTCGCGACAACCGGCAGTCCCGAAGCCATGGCCTCCATCAAGACCACCGGCACCCCCTCGGCAAAACTGGCCATAACGAAAATGTCGGACGCGCTGAGTTCTTCCCGAACCTGCTCCTGGGAGAGATAGCCAGTGATACGGACATTATCCGCGATTCCTCGTTCCACCGCTTTGCGCTGGAGCCAGTCCCGGTCCGGTCCGTCGCCCGCGAGTACCAGTTGGATATCGGGTTGCTCCGCGCGCAATCGTGCGACCGCTTCCAGGAGGATCGGCACGCCCTTTACAGCAGCGAGTCGCCCGATAAAGATAAGCCGTTTCCCATTGCCCTTGTGCAGCTTGGTTGTGAAGAGCGCGGGATCGACGCCGCAATGGATGATGTGCAGCCGATCCCAGCGGTCGGGAGGCGTCCAGATCATGGCCTGGCTCCGGCAAAAGTGGCTGATACAGCACACGAAATCCGCGCGCGCCAACTTGGCATCCAGGCGCCAACGATACGGCTCGAAGAAGATGCCGGGCCCATGCAGGGAAAAGCTGAACGAAAAACCGCCCAACGCTGCAGCGAGCATGGCAACCGTACAACTGGAATCGCCGAGGTGATTGTGCAGATGGGTCAGGCCGCGCGTGCGCATGTATTCGACCACTAGTCCCGCTTCGAGGAAATACGCGAATTGGTACAGCAGCCCTTTGAATCCCGGCTGCCGTGTGGCCATCGCGAGGCGAAACGCCCGCAGGTACCGGAGCGGCGATGTAAACTTGAGCCGCCCGTGCGCCTTTGCCAACGCCACGAGCGGAAAGGGCGCCAGCACGTACGTGGTTTGGCGTTCTTGTTTCTGCTCCGGACTCACGCACTCCGATTCCGGAAGGCCGCGCACGGTGATGGTCTCGACGTGGATACCGGCCTCGCGCAACGCGGTGATTTCCCGGTAGATGAACACAAACGGCGAAACCCGCAGGTATTCGCCCGTCATGTATGCGATGCGCCATTTCTCGCTCATGCCGGCGCCTCGGTTTGGTCTGCATCCGCCATTTTCGAGTCATCCGGTGTACAACATCGATCCAACGCCTCGGTCAAGGTATATCGCGGCGCCCAACCCAACGTTTTGCGCAAGCGAGCATTGGGGTAGCGCAGCGGCTTGCAGCGGGCGTGCATCCGCGCCGGCGCCAGTATGCTGGGCAGCTTTCCTTCGCCTTGGAAAAACAGTTTGTTCGCAATCCAGGCGGACCGGCACACCACGCGCATGACCGTCCAAGGCACAGGAATTACCTTGGGCCGGGGAGATAGCCGTTTGCGGAGGAGACGAATGTACTTGCGGTGCGAGGGACAGCGATTGTCCACAATATTAAAGGTCTGGCCGATGGCCTCGTTTTTCTCCGTCGCCAACACGATCGCGTCCGCGCAGTTTTCCACGTAGGTCAACGGGAGTTTGGCCCCGGCGCCGATTCGAATCCACCGATGTTCGCTCAATTGCGCCCCCAGACACGCGGTCCACAGGTTATCACGTCCGTAGATTACGCCGGGACGAAGCACCGTCAATTGGAGGCCGTCCCGTTCCGCGTATTCGCGTACCAGGTTCTCCTGCATCGTCTTGGTCAGCGCGTAGTCGTCCCGCTCGTCGAGCCGGATTTCGAGCGGTGACGTCTCCTTCAATGCCGTGTGGCTCCACTTCTCAATATACCCATACACCGAGAACGAACTGATGGCGACGAGCCGCTTCACCCCCGCCTCGCACATGGCATCGAGCAGATTCTCCGTGGTCACGACGGTCCCGGTCAGTTGGGTGTACAAGTCACCCCCGACTGCGGCCGCGAGATGAATCACGGCGTCTACGTCATTCATTACCTGAGCCAGGCTCCCTTTGCTTCGAAGGTCGGCACGGACCAGTTTTACTGTCGGCTCGGCGTGCCATGGTAACGACGTTTCGTCCGTGGCGGGCCGAACCATGGCGTGCACTTCGTGACGGCGGCGCAACGCTTCCGCTACGACGTGTCGCCCCAGAAAGCCTCCGGCGCCTGTTACCAAGATTCGCAATGTTAACCCTCTTCGCGGATGCCTGCGCTAAATCCGGTTGCCTTCCGCCACCAATGCGTCCATCAATTGCGTCGTTTCATCCATGTCGTCGTGTGAGACCGGCAATTCTGTACCCGTTCGCAACGCCGTATAGGTTCGTGCCAAAAATGTCTGCATGCCTTCCAGCGGCGTTTTCCGGCGGATCTTGTTCAAGAACCCCGTGAAGGCGGACTGTGCCAGGCCAATGCCATTTACCCACTGATTGACCAGCGGCGAGAGCTGTGGGCCGGCACGGCGCGGAATGGTCAGCCGCACATACGGCTGAAACAGGTCGGTCTCCACCCATCCCTCCGAACCGCGCACGACCACGGTGAAGCAGTCCGGACCCTGATTGCTCGAAAACCGCAGCCGCGTATGGACGCCACCGCCAAACAGCAGCGCGTCCAAACTGTCAAATTCGAAGAGCGGATGATCGCTGTGCTTAGTCCAATGGGATGCCACCTCTTCGATTGGCGGCACGAACCGCAGCGCCAGATAGCAGAGGTGTGGCAGCAAATCGTGCAACGCTCCCGCGGGCAGCGTATGGCATGGGTTTGGCATATTCTCGTCCGCAAAGGGGCTGCCTTTCTCCGTGATTGGCAGCGACATCCGGATATCCACCTCGCGCACTTCGCCCAACGCGCCCAAATCGACCATCGATTCCATGTCGAGAATCTGTTCGTTGAACCGGTAGTTGTGATCCTCGGTCAACGCGTGCCCCTGCCACTGTGCCATTGCCGATAAGATGCGAAACTCTTCGTTTGTTGGCGCGATGGGTTTCTCGACGATGACGTGGGTACCGCTTTTCAGACAGTCGGCTGCCAGTTTGCAATGCGTATGCGGCGGTGTGAGCACGTGCACCACATCCGGTTTCGCGTGGTCGAGCATTTGCAGGTGATCCGTGTAATGCGTTTCCGCGCCAAACTTCTCCGCCGCATACCGGCCCAGCGCGTGAGACAAGTCGCAAACGCCGACGAGACGGGCCGCGGAACTGCGACTCAAGAATCGCAGGTGTTCCGCGGAGATGGGGCCTGCGCCGATCACGGCCGCGCGAAGCGGCGTCCGGTCGGATCCGTCGGTCAAGCGCTGCTCCTTTCCACGATCGCTCATATCCACTGCTCGAAGTCCACCATAGGAAGCCACAGAAGGCAAATCAATTCCCGTCGTGCTCCTCGCGACCGGCATTCCGCTCCACTTCCGCCTGCCGCTGCGTCCGTTCCCAGCCGCCGGGCTTGTCGGAGCGGACCAGCCGAAGATAGAAGGGGATCTTCCAAAGCAGGAAAAGGGGCACGAGCATCAGGCCGCGCCATACGGACGCCGGCGCCCCCATACGATACAGGCCCGCTGCCACGTACGCCACCGTCCCCAGCGCCATCGCGAAGAACACGGGAACCCAGAGGGGGTAAACGAGCCACGCCAGGGCGAGTGCGACGCCCTGCATAAGCACTAGCAAGGAGAGTGGGGGAACCAGCAGTTCCAGGATTGCGTCCAGATATCGCCACCGCGGAGTTTTGACGAATGCCTTGAACAAAGCCGGCAAATACGTTTTGACCGTCTCCCAACGGCCGGATTCCCAGCGGCGACGCTGTGGTTCCGCTTGCGCTTGCGTCGTGGGCATCTCGGAAATCACGACGGCATCGGGATTGAAATGCACCACGATTCCATCCAGCAGCAGACGCGTCGAGAATTCGATATCTTCGACAATGGAATGGGCCGGCCATCCGTAGTGAAGCAGGAGATCCGTCCGAAAGGCCATGCCGTTCCCTTTGAGGTCGGCCGTTCCGCCGAGGCAACTTCGGCCCGCAGGACGCAGTCCGTTTACCAGTGCGAAGCCCGCGTAGGTGAGTGCGGTACGCCAATTGGCCCCCGGATTGGATACCCCGTGGTACCCCTGGACAACGGTAACCGCCGGGTGGGAGAGGCTTCCCGAGATTTGTTCCAGAAAGGCCCGATCGACCTGGGTGTCTGCGTCCACGAGTGCAATGGCGTCGAACGCGCGCAGCATTTCCGCCTGCTCTCGCAGAAACCAGTCGATGGCCTGTCCCTTTCCGCGAAGGTCGGGCTCATTTCGTTCGAAGGCGCGAGCGCCGGCAGCGTCAGCTTCGGCGGCGGTGCGGTCCGTACAGTTGTCCGCAATGACGAAAACCGCAAACCGGTCTCGGGGGTAGTGCGCTTCGAGCGCCCGGCGCACACACGCGGCGATCTGCAACTCTTCGTTGTGAGCCGGCATGGCCATCGCGATCCGCAGGGGGGCGGCATTGAGAATCGCCTTCTTGCGAAGGACGAATGCTGCGGCGGTAATCACCAGCAAGTACACGGTGATCGTACCCAGGGCGAGCGCAACTAATCCCAGCAGTACGTCAAGAACGATCACGGCGACTCCTTCGGCAGAACAAATTCATCCGGGCGCAGGGAATTCTCGGATTCCGCATCACGGTTTGCTTCCGATGCACATCCGTAACGAGAACCCACCAGCGCCCCCGTGTCGAGTTTACCCCAATTGTCCTCTTTGCCTCCACGTTGGTTGCGTCGATCGCGCGGGCTGTCTATCATGGCGCGGTTTGCAACAACGAGAGGTAACGTGACAATCGAACCGCAGCTCGATAGCTCCAACGCCGTTGAGGACAGCGCCTTCGCGCGTCCGGGGGTGGACATATCCTTCGTCGTCATTGGCTACAATGAGGCGGACAACCTGCGCGCGTGCCTCGATTCCATTCGTCAAGCGGACTTGGACGGCATTTCGCACGAACTCCTCTACGTCGACGGGGGCTCCCAAGACAACAGCGTCGACATTGCACGAGACTGCGATGCGGATGAGATCCTCGGGGGAGAGAAACGCCGGCGTGCCGCGGAGAACCGGAATCTCGGCGCCCACAACAGCCGCGGTACGTTCATCCAATTTCTGGATGGGGATATGCAACTCGAACCCAACTGGACCAGGCGTGCCTTGGCGTACCTGAACGACCGCCCGGATGTCGCCGTCGTGTGCGGAAAACTGAACGAGCGGAACGAGGCGTTTCTTTTCCAGGTAATCCAGTTGGATTGGGTGCAGCGCGAAGGCGCGGTGGAAACCTGCGGCGGTGCGGCCCTGTTCCGGCGCGAAGTGTTCGAACGGGCCGGCGCTTTTCCCGAGGACGTCGCGTACGGAGAAGAACCCCTGCTGTGTTGGCGGATTCGGAACGAACTGAGAATGGAAGTGCATTTTTGGGGTGAGCCTATGGCGTTGCACGACATTGGCTTCTCGGGTTTGGGGGACTACTGGCGTCAGTACCGCCGGAACGGCGCCACCTACATCGAAATCGCTGCCCGTTGTGCCGGCACGCAGGATCCGTATTGGACCCGCGATACCGTAACCAACTTTGCGTGGGCCTCCGCGTTGTTGGCCGTGGTGGCATTCTTCCTGGCCGGTTCGTCGCCCGTTCGGATCGGTCTGGCCATTCTCGTGTGTGTTGTCGTTCTCAGAAAGATCGTGCAAACGCGACGGCGTGGAACAACCTGGGCGATCGCTGCGGGTTATACCGCCCACGTGTACGGATCCAAGATACCCCTTGCCTACGGGCAGCTTCGCTGGTTGGTGGAACAAGCGTTCTCTCACCGCAGCGATCGGTGAAGGATCCCGGGGGAATTCCTACCAATCTAAACATTCATTGCGATTGGCGGTTTTGAAAAATTTCTTTCCGCCAAATAACAGAATCCTGTTATAATAAATTTCGCCGACGGGCAGGCAGAATGATCCTTCGGAACGGGAGAGTTTCGGAAGAAGAGTACAGGGGGAATGCCACATGACCATCGAGCGCGCGCTACGCATTATCGCCGGTGCATTCGTCTTTATCAGCGTATTGCTGGCTGCTTTTCATTCCATGTATTGGCTCTTCTTTACGGGGTTCGTCGGACTCAATCTCTTTCAGTCGGGGTTCACCAATTGGTGCCCCATGGTGTGGATATTGGAGAAGGCGGGATTAAAACGCGAGGGCGCTCCGAGAGGTGCAGAACCCGCGTCGGCGGATTAGATCGGCCCTCCCTCTCCCACCCCCGGTTGACCGAACCCCCTGGACTCGCCGGGGGTACCCGGAAGCGCCGAACTTCCGGGCGGAGGGTTCGCGGAGCAGGACCGCACCAGCGAGATGCTCGCCTGGGACGAGATCTTGTGCGGCCCTGCTCCGCACGTTTGCTCAATCCCAATCTGCCACAACACTGTGCAAATCCATCGACTTCGAGTGTACAACAATTTGAACGGCGGCAACGTATGTATGAATGTCCAAACAATCATGTCCGCGAGCGGCGATCGATTCGATGCGGAAGTCATTTGCGATCAATTGGTTACAACGACGGCGCGAAACGGTGCCAAGTGGCATTGAATATGCTCCCCTTCGTAAACGGATTCCCAGGCTCCAGCGAAAGGATTGACGTTGCCGCAGGCTGGTAGTCCAACAAAGTCCATTACGATTGTAGCGGGCACTGCGTATGGAGAAAGCACATGAAACTCGGAGATACCCTGACACACTACGCCACCGAGCACCCGAAGAAGGTGACTGGTCTCATTGTGGCGTTCACGATTGCGTTGGCCCTTCTGGCGGCGCTGCCTTCCATCTGGCCCGAGCAGTTTCGCTTCCTGAGCCCGGTGGCCGTCGACACCGATCCCGAAAACATGCTCAGCCACGATGAGGCGGTGCGTGTTTTTCACGATGACATGAAGAAACTGCTGTCCCTTCACGACATGGTTGTCCTGGGCATCGTCAATGAGAAGAATCCCGACGGGGTATTCAATCCGAAATCGTTGCAGGCGGTCTACGACCTGACCCAATACGCCAAAACGCTCCATGGCCAAGCGCTCGGTGTTAAGGATCCCAACGCCGGCGTTGTGGACGTCGATCTGATCGCCCCATCCACGGTCGACAACATCGAGCAGGCGGGTCCCGGCACCGTGCGATTTGAATGGTTGATGGCGTCTCCGCCGAAAACCGAAGAGGAAGCCCTCGCCGTTCGCGAGAAGGCCCAGCGTATTCCATTCCTGAACGGCACCATGGTTTCGGAAGACGGAAAAGCGATCTGCCTGTACTTGCCGCTCACGTCTAAAGACCTCAGCTACAACGTGTACTCGCGATTGCGCGACCGAGTCGCCCAATTCAAAGGCGACGACCAGTTCTACATCACCGGTCTACCCGTCGCCGAGGATACGTTCGGTGTGGAAATGTTTATCCAGATGGCCATCTCCGCGCCGCTGGCCATGCTCGTCATCTTCCTGCTCATGCTCTATTTCTTCCGGAAGCTTGTGTTGGTGATTGCGCCTATGATCGTCGCCATGGTGACGGTGATCTGCACGATGGGATTACTCGTCGTCACCGGCAACACGATTCACATCATGAGTTCCATGATTCCTATTTTCATCATGCCTATTGCGGTATTGGATTCCATTCACATCTTGTCTGAATTTTTCGACCGGTTCCAGGAGACGCGCAACCGGAAAGACACGATCTGGAAAGTCATGGACACGTTGCACGGGCCTATGTTGTACACCTCCCTGACTTCTGCCGCGGGTTTTGCATCGCTCGCCTTGACACCGATCCCGCCCGTCCAAGTGTTCGGAATCTTCGTTTCGCTGGGTGTGCTCATGGCCTGGGTGTTCACGGTTCTGCTCGTTCCCGCGTACGTGATGTTCATCCCGGATCGCTCCCTCGAGAATTTCGGGATGAAACACAGCGGCGACGAGGACGAGGCGGCGCCCACCACCCGGATGGGACGATTCCTCGGTTGGGCCGGTGAAATGACCTATCACCGTGCGAAGGCCATTATCGCGGTATCGGTGATCGCGGTCGTGGTGGCCGGATACGGCATCAGCCTCATTCAGATCAACGATAATCCAACCAAGTGGTTCCGGAAATCCCACCCGATCCGCGTCGCCGACAAGGTACTTAACGAGCACTTCGGCGGCACGTATATGGCCTATCTCGCGCTCTATCCCAAGGGGATGAACCCGGAATCGGAACTGTCCACGACTCCTCCCGTTACACCGGAAACAGAAAAAAGCGAACCAAGCAGCGCCGAGCCCGGCCTTCCGTCGGGATTGGGTGGGGAAGAAGCGGCGCCGGCGCTGCCCGCTGGGCTCGGAGGCGCCGAGACTCCAGAGCCAGCGTCAACTCCGGCGCCAGCCGACAATGCGAAGTCTTCATTTCCTGAAGTGTTTAAGAACCCGGAAGTCCTGCGTTACATGGAAGGGCTGCAACAGCACCTGTTGACGACCGGTGTGGTCGGGAAATCGAATTCCCTCGCCGATATCGTGAAGACCGTCCACCGCGAATTGACCGACGGGACCGAGAAGGAATTCCGCGTGCCGGACTCTCCGGGGGCGGTCGCCCAATGCCTGATGCAATACCAGAGCAGCCATCGGCCGCAGGATCTCTGGCATTTTGTGACGCCCGACTATCAACTGTCCAGTATCTGGGTGCAGTTGAAGAGCGGCGACAACAAGGACATGGAACAAGTCGTTAAGTCGGTGGAAGCCTACATGGCGAAGAATCCGCCGCCCGAGGCGTTGGCCCATCAATGGTTCGGGCTTACCTACATCAACGTCATCTGGCAGGACAAGATGGTCAGCGGCATGCTGCAATCGTTCCTCGGCAGCTTTCTTGTCGTGTTGCTCATGATGATCGTCCTGTTCCGGTCCGCCCTTTGGGGATTCATCTCGATGATCCCCCTAACCATCACGATCGGCCTGATTTACGGCGTGATCGGGCTCATCGGCAAAGACTACGACATGCCGGTGGCGGTGCTTTCCTCGTTGACGCTGGGCTTGGCGGTCGATTTCGCCATCCACTTCCTGTCGCGAGCGCGAACCATGTATGAGAAATACGGGTCTTGGGACGCGACTCACAGCCATGTCTTCGGTGAGCCGGGCCGGGCCATTACCCGGAATGTCATCGTCATCGCCGTCGGATTTCTTCCGCTGCTCGCGGCGCCCCTCGTGCCGTACAACACCGTCGGCGTGTTCCTGGCTTCCATCCTCTTCGTCTCCGGCATCGCGACCTTGCTGATACTTCCGTCGCTGCTGAGGCTGCTCGAGCCGCTATTGTTCATCCGGTCGGCCGGCATCGCATTTACCTGCAAGTGCGGAACCTGTGTCGCCGCATCCGTCTCCGTCGTGGCGTTGGTTGCGGTGAACGTGCACCAGTTCCTGCAGGTTGGATACTCGGCTATGACGTGGACCAGCGGGATCGCGGTTCTCGCGCTCATGGCCTTTTGCTTCATCATGTCCCGGCGACAGAGTTGCCGGATGCCCGTAGACACCGAACACGAACACAACGCATAATCACGACTGGACTCTCTCGCGAGTCCAAGGAGGATATGTCATGCGAATGCTGCCCCGATTCTTAATGCTGGCCGCGATGTCCGCGCTGCTGACGTTTATTGCGCGCGCACAGGACACGCCGTCGGTTGACGAAATCGTCCAGAAAACCAACCACATGTCCTACTATCAGGGGAAAGACGGCCGGGCCCGGGTGAAGATGACCATCACCGACGCGCAAGGCCGCACTCGAGAGAAGGATTTCACAATTCTTCGCCTGAACCGGGACGACGTGGATAAGGAACAGGCGTTTTACGTGTATTTTCACGAACCCGCCGACGAACGGGGCGTGGTGTTCATGGTCTGGAAACACGTCGGCAAGGATGATGATCGCTGGCTTTACCTTCCCGCGCTGGACGTCACGAAGCGTATCGCCGCTTCCGACAAACGGACCAGTTTCGTAGGCTCCAACTTCTATTACGAAGACGTGTCCGGCCGCAGTACCGATGCCGACAACCATGAACTCGTCGAAACGACCGACACCTACTATGTCCTGAAGAACACGCCGAAGGACCCGTCCACCGTGGAATTCGACTCGTTCACCATGTGGATTCACAAGGCAACCTTCATCCCCGTCAAGGTTTCGTACGAGAAGGGCGGCGAGGTCTATCGCGAAGCGACGGTGTTGAAGGTGGACAACATACAAGGACACGAAACCGTTACCAAATCCAGCATGAAGGATCTCAAGAACGGCGGTGAAACCATCCTCGACTACACCTCGGTCGAGTATGACATTGGTTTGACCAACGATATCTTTACGGAGCGGTATCTTCGCAATCCACCCCTCGATTTGGTGAAATGAGGTGACCATGAAGGTACGTGGCTCCCGGTATTTTGCGGTGCATCGGTTCGGTGCATGGACGGTTGGCGCGGCCGCCGTCCATGCGCTGCTTTTCATTGGGACTCTGACCGCTATGGGCGCCGAAGCGCCTCCGTTGCCACCCGGTCTTGACGCTCCGAAATCGGACTCGACGCCAGCCCTTCCGGAGGGACTCGGAAAGCCGGCCAAGGACGCGGGTCCCGCGTTGCCGGAAGGCCTTGGCGACGGTCAAACGAAATCGGGCCCGGCGCTACCCAAAGGGGTAGAGTCCTCGGGGCCCGAACTTCCGCCCGGCTTGGGCGAAGGGGAACAGAAAGCTGACTCTGCCACGGCCGGAGAAGGCAAGAGCACGGGCGAGAACCTCGCAGATCGAATTCCTTCCTGGCTGCATGGTTTTTGGGAGGCCCGGGCCGGCATCCGAACGCAAGAAGATCCCGTCGAACCGGCAGACGCCATTCTGGGCGAAACCCGACTGCAACTGAAACTGGAAAAGTCCTGGAACAAGGCTATCCTCGAGTTCACCGGAGATGTCTACGGCGACGCCGTACTTGAGGAAGGTGCGTTCGATCTCCGGCAGCTACGATTAACCTGGAGGCCGTTGGAAAATGTCGACATCCGCATGGGCCGGCAAATCCTGACTTGGGGTACCGGCGACCTTCTGTTCATCAATGACCTGTTTCCAAAGGATTGGCAGTCCTTCTTTATCGGTCGCGACACCGAGTATCTGAAAGCGCCTACCGACGCCATCAAGATTGGCTGGTACCACGACTTTCTGAATGTCGAGTTCGTGTACACACCCCAGTTCGTTTCTGACCGGTTTATCACCGGGGAGCGGATCAGCTATTGGGACCCCATGTTCAGCCGTTTCGCGGGTCAGGACGACCAAGTGGACTACAACGCCCCGAGCGACTGGTTTGAGGATGACGAGTTCGCCGTCCGGCTTTACCGGAGCATCGGTTCGTACGAACTCGCCTTTTACGGGTATTCCGGATATTGGAAAAGTCCAGCAGGACAGCATTTCCCGCCCCTCGAGGCCACGTTTCCGAAACTCAACGTTTATGGCGCCAGCCTCCGGGGTAATTTCCTCAAGGGGATCGGGAATGTGGAGGTCGGCTATTACGATTCCCGTCAGGATCGAAGCGGCAGTAGTCCCTTCATTAGCAACAGCGAGTTCCGGCTCCTCCTCGGGTACGAGCAGGAATTGGCGAAGAATCTCACCGGTGGGATTCAGTACTACCTCGAACACATGATGGACTACGACGCCTACCGAAGCGCCATTTTCACGCGTATCCTGGGCGAGCCCCGCGACGAGGATCGTCACGTCGTCACCGTTAGGTTGACCAAACTCCTGATGAACCAGAACCTTAGACTCTCGCTGTTCGCCTATTGCAGCCCCTCCGACAGCGATGCCTACCTCCGGCCCAACGTAAACTACAAGGTTAACGACCATTGGTCCGTTGAGGCGGGAGGAAACGTGTTCTTTGGGGCGTGGAATCAGACTTTCTTCGGGCAGTTCGAGAACAACACCAACGTATACGCCAGCGTACGGTTCTCGTTCTGACATCCGCCAGCAGGCGATGGAGCAGCGAACTTCGCCTGCGTGCGGAGTGTTTCATGATCGTTTTGCGGGTTTTTCGGGACTGTTTGGGCTTTGTTAGTAAAAGCTGTGGAGAATGGACTTCCGCGAAGCGTTGCAGATGTCATGGATACTTTTCATAGTTTGGATTTCGTCCACCGCGCCGTTGCCGAATTGAGATAAACTATTACAAGATAATTGGTTACCTAATCAAGGCATAGCGTCGAAAGAACCCGATGAAGAGATTTAGCGGGTGTCTTACGGAATCGTCTGGTCCTGTGGATAACCTGTGGATAAGGTGCTTTCGCCTGTTGAAAACCACGCCCGGAGAAGGTGGAACGACCGATTATCCGCGGCCCCCGCCCTGCTGCGCCGCCTTGATGCTTTCCAGTCTCGGCACCGAGTAGGTCCCCATGATCATCTGGTCCAGGATACTGGCGTCCGTGCACCAATAGTGGGCGTTATGCTCGGTGATTTCTTTCTTCTTAAACATTCCGAAGAGGTAGTTCTCGAACAGGAACGAGTGGGACACCGTCTGCTGCATGCCGACACGAATTCCGTCGGTATCCCCCTCCAGGATGGCATCGTTGATAGGCTTGATGTCGTTGAACATGACCTCCAGCGCGGGAAGCCGGCCCCCGCCGATCTTCGGTACCAGCCGCTGGCAAATCACGCAACGCAAACAGTCGCGGATCTGCAGCTTGACCAGGTCACGTTCCACCGGATCAAAGAAACTCACGATACGGTTGATCACCTCGTACGCGGTGTTCGAATGCAAGGTACTGATGACGAGGTGCCCAGTAGCCGCGGCGCTGATCGCCGACCGGATCGTGTCGGGATCTCGCATTTCGCCGATGACGATAACGTCGGGGTCGTGGCGAAGTGCTCCCGTCACCGCGTCGAAGAACGTGGGCGTATCCGTACCCGTGTTCCGTTGAGACATAAGCGACTTCTTGTCGTGGTGCACGTATTCGACCGGATTCTCGATAGTCAAGATGTGCGACGTGTGGTGGCTGTTGATATAGTCCACCAGTGCCGCGACGGTGGTTGACTTCCCGCTTCCCGTCATTCCTACAAGCAGGATGAGACCATGGTGGTATTCCGCCAGCGATTCCATCAAATCCGGCGGTATGCGCAGATCTTCGAACGACGGAATCACTTCCGGCAAATACCGGAAGGTCAAGTGAGGGGCGCCCGCCTTGATGAAGCACGACACGCGCGAATACCCCAATCCCGCCTGGTGATAGCTGAAACTCGCCTGCTGCTTCTGACTGAACTCGTTCCAGTCTCTTTCGGACGCTACGTCCCGGATGAGCGCGAGTATCTGCGTGGCCGAAAGCGGGGGCAGGACGTCCGATACATGGGTTTCACCATCCACGCGAAATACCGGCGGCTGGCCCGCGCACAGATGCACGTCACTTGCCTTGTATTCGACCAGCGCCTTGAAAATCAGTTCCGGGCTGATGGGATCGATACGGTGCTTCTCGCCGTGAATCCGCCAGACTTCCGGCAGCGCGACTTGTTTGGTATACGCTTCCAGCGCTTCCAACCCGCGCTCGGGGTCTTTTGCGTCGGGGCACGGGCAGCGTAAGATGTTCCAGCCGTCCTCGTCCGTCAGGGAACAATCGCCCTCGAAATCCGCGACCACCTTCTGCATCATTTCCAGGGCGTGGCCCTTGGCGTGGGCACGCAGACGGAACGACTTGAACGGGGCGTCCAAATCTTCGCGTTCCGCGACAATCTCCAACGCGGCCGACCGCGCGACGATCTTGCGGGGCTTCCCTTCCTTCTCGATCAGTTCTTTCTCGAATATATCGATCATTTCGCGCACACTTTTCTGGCGCCCTACCCCCAGAATGAATTCCGCCATGAAGTCTCTCCCTCGTTTCGGGCCGCGTCGGCCAATGTTGCGCGCTGCCACGCGTCTTCCCCCGGTCCACGCCCGACCATCATACGCGGTCATCCGCGATCCGTCAACGAGCCTGCGCATCCCGCGCATTCTGAGGAAATGGGATCGGCATTAAGGATCGTTCAATGGCGTTCTGGACGGGCGGAACAAAAACGAAAGGGTCCAGTGCCCTTAAGCACAGGACCCCACACCGATCAGCGGACGAAGATTCGTGCCGTCCTATGACACGTGGATCGTCACTGCTTCGCCGATTTGGAGGACGTGGCTCTTGGACCAGTTGTTCCATTTGAAGAGGTCGCTGGTGGACACGCCGTATTTCTGGGCGATGGTGGAGGGGCTTTGACCGGCGGTTGTCTTGTGGACGATGGTCTTCGGTTCCGATTTTGCGGTGGAGCCGCCGCCGGACACGATCAACTCTTGGCCCGCTTTCAGAACCGAGTTCTTGGACAAGCCGTTCCATGCGAGCAAATTGTCCAAGTCCACGCCGCACTTCTCTGCAATGGTCCAGGCGCTTTCCCCCGGCTTCACCGTGTGTTTCTCAGGAGGAGCCGGGGTGGACGAGGTGGTCCCAATCGACCCCGACACTTTCAACGTTTGCCCCGCCTGTAATACGGCTGTCTTCGACAGGCCGTTCATGGCCAGCAAATCGCCCAAATCCATGTTGTACTTCTGCGCGATGGTCCAGGGGCTCTCGCCACTCGCGACGGTGTGCGTACGCGTAGCGGGCGCCGCGTGGGACGATTCGGCGGCCGACTTGGTACCCGATTCCGGCGCGGCAACGACGCAAACCTGACCCACCTTCAAGACGTCGCTTTTCGACAAGCCGTTCCACCGGAGGAAATCATCGAGACGGATCTTGTTCTTCGCCGCGATGACCGAGGCGCTTTCGCCCCGCGCCACGGTGTGGGTTGTGGGAGCGGCGGGCGCCGGCGCGGGTTCCTCCACCTGGGTCGCGGCTTCATCGATCGCCTGCACCGTGGGCTTCTCCGGCGTGGTGTTCGACGCCATTTGTATCGTGGCGTCAACGTCACCCTCGGATTCGGCGTATACAACCAGTTCGTCCCCGACGCGAATGATGGATCGCTTCGTCAACCCGTTCCACGCCAGCAAGTCTTCGAGGTCGACGTGATGGACTTCCGCAATCTTGGAAGGAAACTCGCCCGGCTTGACCCGATGCACGATCTTGTTCCCCGATGGCGTGGCCGCCGCGGACGCGGTTTGCACGCGCGGATCGGAAACGTAGAGCGACTGGCCAACGCGAATGCGCGCGCGGCGATCCAATCCGTTCCACGCCTGAAGGTCGTCGAGCGAAACAGCACGCGCCCGGGCAATGTCATACAGGGTATCGCCGCGTTTGACGCGATACACGCTGGCGCCGTCGTCGTTGTCAGCGACGGCAATCGCCTCGCGGCCAGGAATTACCAGCTTCTTCCCGACGGGAAGCTTGCTCGCCGAACGGATACCATTTGCATCCATCAACTCCTTTACGGACACGCCGTACTTGCGCGCGATCCCGGAAGGCGTTTCGCCGCGGTGGACCGTATGGGTTGCGCCGCTTGCGTACATGGTTTTCTGGGGCGTCTTGTAAATCGTGTTCAATGCCGCCAGCATTTTCTCGCTGGCACCCGCCGGCACCGCGACCTCATACTCGCCGGTCGGCGGTGTCGCGCCGCGGATCAATTCGGGGTTCAAGCGTTTCAATGTGCCCGACGGCAGGCCACTTTCCTTGTCGAGCATGGACAAGGAATACGATCCCTTGACGGGCACCCGCACGATTTCCTCGGGCGGTTGCGGATTCCGTTTGAACCCATACCGCTCCGGATTGCTTCCCACGATGATGCTGGCGAGCAGCTTGGGGTAGAACTTCTTCGTCTCGTCTTTCATGTGGCTCGACGCGGGGGGAGTCTCGATAAGTTGCCATAAATCGCGTTCGCCGCCGTTCATGGCAATCGCGCGGCTGATACCGCCCTCGCCCATGTTGTACGACGCAATCGCCAGCGGCCACTCGCCGTTAAACATGGCGGTCAGGTCGCGCAGGTACGCGATGGCCGCATGCGTTTCCTTTTGCCAGTCTCGGCGCTCGTCGACGTAGCTGTCGATACGCAAACCATAGCGCGAGCCGGTTGCGCGCATGAACTGCCACATGCCAACGGCGCCCGCGCGCGACGTTACGCTCGGATGAAACTGACTTTCCACCATGGCCAGCCAGACCAAATCTTTCGGTAGACCGGCCTTAATCAATTCGCGCTCGACATACGGGCGATATTGATAGCTCCGATCGAGACCCGCCTGGAAATTGCGCGGATACAAGTTCTGAATTTCTTCGATCTCGGCGATGACCCGTTCGTTGATGAAGCCCTTGGCGAATAGCTCGCCTCCAACGTGCTGCCCCGGTTCGCCCATCTCGCCAACACCGCTTCGATCGAAGAGGCTCGCCGTTTCCGTAGTGGAGTCCAGGATTCGTTCGAACTCACTTCGAAGACTGTAAAAGACCGACGGGTCCAGGTCCGCCTCAATCAGCAAGTGAAGCATCGTGTTGTAATGCTGCAGCGCTGCCTGCTGGTCGCCCTTTTCCTGGGCCTCGTTTGCCTTGCGGAACGCCTCGTCGGCGGCCTTGAGCAAATCGGTGGCCGAGCGCGTGGCAACCGGGTCCAGATCCTGTGCGCCGACCTTCGCCATCGGGACTGGTTCAAACTGGTGGGTCTTATCCGATGTGGTCGAACATCCGGTAATCACGGCCAAGCCCACCGCTGCAATACCGATGGTCAGCCTGCTCGTGGTTTTATACACTGGGCAGCGTTCTCCTATTTCTTGGACGGTGGCAATCGGTACCGCCCCAAATCCCTCTCAATTTATGAGTTTAGACAACTATAGATTGAGTGTCAAGAATGGATAGCAACAAGATGTTGCGTTTTTCGAGAATTTCGAACTTTCGGCCCGCCGCCGGACGGACCGGCAAATTGCCCCCGCAGTTGGGACTGGGAACCCCCTTCACGGCTAGTACGACCCCTACACAGGCCGCGCAAGCAACCAGGAAGACGGGTGAAACCGCGAACCGTTCCTCGGGCTGCTCCGCTATTTCACGCGTCCGAAGACAATTATACCGTGGATGGTAGAGATTGCGACCCCTTGAAAGCAATTTTTGGGGAAATCCGGGCTCTTCGCCCACCTCGCGCGCGGTTTACCCCGGGGTCCGGATTTTGGCCATGACCACGTTAAGGACGAGGGCGACCATCAAGATGGCCCCGCTGATGGCTTCTTTGAGGTAAATGTCGATCGTCACGTGGTTCAACCCATTGTAAAGGATTCCGAAAGTGAGCACACCAACCACGGTGTTCGCGATGCCGCCCTTGCCGCCGAACAGTGACGTTCCTCCCAGGACGACCGCGGAAATGCATGCGATCAGCATGTTGTCAAGACCGCCGGCCTGGGCGCTACCTAAGCGGCCGATGAGCACGATTCCCGACAACCCAGCCGTTACCGAACAAATACATAAGCAAGCCACCAGCGTGCGGGTGACCTTTACGCCGGACAACTCGGCCGCCTGGCGGTTTCCACCCACTGCATAGACGTTCCGCCCGAAGCGGGTATAGCGAAGCACCAACAAAGCGATCCCAAGAAACACCGCCGCGACAACCGTGATTAACGGGATCTCCAACCAGGGGACCGGATCGCCTTGCGCGTCTATGGTGCTCATCAGCGGGATCGATTGGGTGCCGACGTATGCCAACGCGGGGGGAATATCGAAAATAGGTGTCCCGTGCGTGACCTTCAACGACAGCCCCTTCGCGATCAGAAACATGGAAAGAGTCATCATGAACGACGGGACGCCCAGGCGGGCGACACCGAAGCCCGTGACGAGGCCAAAACCCGCGCACGCGATCAAGGCGATGACGATGGGCAATCCCTGAGCCAGCACCGGGGACATCGAGCCGCTGTGGGAGAACTCGCGGTACAGATACGCGGTCAGAACGCCCGCAAAGATGGCCATATTCTCGACACTCAAATCGATCTCCGCCGTCAGCAGCACGAATGTAATGCCCACCGCCATGATGGCCAAGGCGGAATTCTGGCGCAGGATGTTAAGCAGATTCTCGCCGGTGAGGAACGTATCCGTGATGAGCGAGAAGAAGAGGAACAAGGTCACGCAGGTTATCAGTGGGGCCAGCGAACCAAGCTTTCCAAATAGGTGTTTCACGTTTCCTCGTTGTGTCTGGCAATCCGGTCTCTGTGCCGAACGCGTTCGGAGGATTATAGCGGCAACGTGACGCAGCGCTGCAATGAGCCGACCGGCGGGCATCACCCCCTCGAACAGGCGGTGCTTTTAGGCTATCACATAATTAGAACGCCACGACGGCTCAACTGCTCTTTTGAATACGCGGGATCGCCGGGCGTATGATCCCGTGCAAACTTTGCCTGAGGGGGGTATTTCGATGACGGAAGAACAACAGACAAACGAGAAGTCCAGCCACGAGATCAAGCTGGCTCCCAAGTGGCGCCTCACGTCGCTTGATGCGCTACGCGGTTTTACCATGTTTTGGATTATTGGGTCCGGCGCTTTCTACGATTCGCTAAAGACCATCGCCGAAGGCGGGGGGGAGGAGATTCAAGACTTCGCCGTGCTCGCCAAGGCGGGGTTCGCCGGTTTTCTCGCCAACCAATTCGAGCACCGAAGTTGGGAAGGATTTGTCTTCTACGACCTGATCTTTCCAACCTTTATCTTCATTATCGGCGTGTCGATCGTTTTTTCCCTGAACAAGATGCGCGACCATGAGAACAAGGCCGCGATTTACAAACGCATCGTCAAACGCTTTGTAATTCTATTCCTGCTGGGGGTCTTCTACGACAAAGGCGTCGAGGAGCTTTTCCATTACACCAAAGGGGGCGCCGTGGAGTACGGCCACTTTCACGAAGACATTCTTTGTGGCGTGCTGCAACGGTTGGCGTGGTGTTATTTGTTCACCAGCCTGCTCTTTATGAATCTCCGGCTCAAAGGGCTGATCGCGGTGTTCGTCAGCATCATGATCGGGTATTGGGCCCTCTGTTCTTTCGTAAAAGCTCCGGACGAGGCCGAGTATTCCCTCGAGAAGAATCACAATATCTCCCATTGGATCGACAAACAGATTCCACCGTATCACAGCACGGACCCCGAGGGGTGGTTCAGTACCATTCCTGCGGTGAGCAGTTGCTTGCTCGGCGTGTTTACCGCATTCCTGATTCGCAACAAATCCGTCACCGAGCAGAAGAAAGTCCTGTATATGCTCGGCACGGGGGTCCTGATGGTCATCGCGGGCTATTTGTGGAGTTACCAGTTCCCCATAATCAAACGGCTGTGGACCTCGACGTACGTGCTCGTGGCCGGAGGATACAGTCTCATTCTTCTTGCGGTCTTCTATCAAATCATCGACATTTGGAGGATCCAAAAGTGGTCCAAACCGTTCATTTGGATTGGCGCCAATCCGTTGACGATTTATATGGCAACGAACATCATCGATTTTGATGAACTGGCCGGTCGCTTCGTGGGCGGTCCAATCAAAGAAGCCTTGGGGTTGTACGGTCCGCTGATCAACACCTTTGTCTCCGTCGGGCTTTGTCTGTGGCTGGTGCGCTTCCTGTACAAAAAACAGATCTTCCTTCGCGTGTGACGTTTTGACAATCGCAAGTGCGGCCCCTCGTGCGAGATACCGTTCGAGGGGCCGTTTGTATTCCGCTTCCCGATGCCTGGAGTCCCGCCGTATGAATCCGTACAATCCGAAACGGTCACGGCGACAGGGGAGTCCCATGGGTGCATGCACACCAGCACAACCATGTATTGACGCTGCGCTTGCATACGCTGGGGTTGCGCGCCGGAGGCGTTGCATTCCGCGCTGGAAGTTGATGCCTCAGGCCGCATCGTCCTTTCCGCTTCTGGATATCGCACTATTCCTTCTGCGCTGGCTGTGGGCGGTTCCGTTTGTCGTGCTGGCGTGGCGATACCTGCGGAAGTTGCCGATTGAATCGGACTCGGACCCCGAGCCGCGGTGGTTCGGAAAATCACTGTTCTTCCCGCTGGAGTTCCTCGACAAGGCGAGCCTTGCTATCATCGTCGGCTTATGGTTCCTCGTCTGGCTCGGGCATGGCTCGATCTTCCCCGTACCGCCGGATTCGTACTATCACCTGCTGGTCGCGCGGCAGGTATACGAAACCCATTCGGTGCCGCTTTGGGACTGGTGGGAGTGGGCCCCGCTCGGGCGGCCTCAGTTGTACCCGCCCCTCTACCACATCCTTCTCGCGCTTAGCGCCGTTCCCTTTCATGGGGATCTCCTGGCGGCTTTCCGAAATCTCCAACCGCTCATGCTGCCCTTCGCCCATCTTACGACGTGGTATCTTGCCCGCTGGCTCTTCGGACCACGCCGCGCGTTTGTCGCGTTGCTGATCGTGGGGATGGACCCCGTACTCGTAACGTCTTCCGCCTTGGGTATGCCGGGCGTGCTGGTCACGTCCTGGGTCAGCCTGATGATTGTGTTCTTTCTGTCCGGCCGATGGGTGTTCGCTACGGTTATGCTCGCAGTGGCGTTCTACACCCATCTGGGCATCCCCGCCCTGGCGCTGCTCGGCCTGGCGCTCTTCACTGCACTTCATCGTCGCTATTGGTGGCGCTACCTTGTCATGACGGCGCTTGCTGCGCCTTCTGGCGGCCCCGTGGTTCATCCGCATCGTCGTATTCCGCGACTGGTTTTCCCACCCTCTCGAGCAGGGGCTGTACGGCACCATCGAGTCGTGGAAACTGCCATTCGTCAAACTGGTCTGGCTCCAGATGATCGACGTGTTTATCGTCCTGCTGGTCCTCATTGCCGTGCCGCGAATTCGCTGGCGGGAAACCCGTAATCAGCTCTTGCTATGTCTGCTGATCGGATTCTTGCCCATGCTCTTCAGCTACGGTGGGCGCTACTACATTCACACCGTGCATCTCTGGGCCATCTTCGCAGCGGTACCGTTTATGGGCTACCTGCGCGAGTCGGCGCGCTGGCGCAAGATCGGCATCCTTGCGCTGTTGGCGCTGTGTCCGGCGCCCTCGTTGATCGGACGGGGAACGCCGTTTCCATCGGGGGTATACCCCATGCCATCGGCGTGGATGGTCCCGCCCGCGGTGGCCGTAGGCGGGCTCCGCTATCTTGACGGAGGGGGGGCGCTGGGCTTTGCATCCCTGGAGGACTGCAAGGAGGCCGCCGACGACATACGCGCGCGAACCAAACCCGAAGGAATAGTTTATCTCACCTGGGATCGCGATTTAGGGGTGACCATAGGATTTCTTGCCGATCGCCCTATCGATGTCGGTGCGTGGGAAGAAACCATGCCCGACGAGTCGAGCCGCGTACTTATTCGCTGGTATGCTTTTCACGATCCACATGCCTGTTATCTGTCGCGAATGAGTTTTGGAATCCCTGCGGGCGTGCCGAAGCAACCCGTGGACGGTATGTACCTCGGCTTTAGGAACGACGCCCGCAAGGGCCGCGATGCGAATGCCGACACGAAGAAGCACGGCAAGAAGAAAGAGAAGCGGCGAAAAGTCCGTAGAACCCAGGAGTAGATGACGTGATCTTACGAACCGTGCTTGTGACATTGATGGGGGCAACCGCGCTCGCGAATGCACCGGCCCCGTTGCAGTATTCATTCACGCTGTGGAACTGGGAAAAAGGGTATCGCGACATGGCCTTCTTTCGAAACCAGGTCGATGCCTGTCGCGCCGCCGGGTTCACACTCATTGAACTTGGGGCCGGGTGGCCGGATTGCGAGCCGGAACCCGGCGTCTTTGATTTCTCGTTGGTTGATAAACGCGTCGATTATATCCGGGATCGGAACATGGACATCCGGCTCCGCGTCGACGTGAGCCATTGGCCCAAATGGTTCGAGCCGGAAAAGTTCGAGAATCCGGACGGCTCCGCCTTCCTGCCCAATCGCGGATATCCGAGTGTGTTCAGTGAAGAAAATCGCACGCGTCAAATGCGCTTCGTCGCCGAACTAGCGGAGCATTTCGCGGGCCGGGGGTTCACGTATACGCCGGGATTCAGCGTTCACATGGAAGTGAAGTTCGCCGCTTGGAATTCCTATGAGCCATCCGCCCGCGGCGCATTTCACCAGTGGCTCGCCGGGCGTTACGGCAGTCTGGCGGGGCTGAACGATGCATGGGGAACGGAGTACGCATACGTTACCGAGATCGAACCACCGGTTCCGGACGCCACCCACGGTGATCCCGACTTGAATCCCGTAGTCCATGACTGGATTGCATTCCGAGAACAGGCGCTGACGGATTGGGTCCGCGCATTCGCCGCCACCGTTCGGTCAAACGATCCTTCGGCCCGGATCTCCGTGCCGCTGGGCGAAAGTTATCGGCGTGAGGCTGCGGCTTTCGCAAATCTCGATTATTGGGGATACTCCCGGAAGGCGGACGAAATCGTTCACTCCTACGACTTCTTCTGGCACGGACCACAGGGGATTGCCCAGGTGCAGACGGCCGTGGCGACGATGTCCGGGATTACGCAGCGGCCCGTGATCCTGGAAATAGACGGACCCTACGCCATCGAACACTACGGCTACACGACGGAAGACTACCGGAAGATCGGTAACCTCGCGTTATCTGCGCGAGCGGCGGGGGTCCAGGTGACCAATTGGGGAAGCGTTAACGTCAGCACGCAACCGTGGATGCGAGAACTCGGAAACGATCTCAAGAAGCACACGGGAGGGGCAGAAACGTCAGACGAACCAAAAGTCTTGTACTTCGTTTCAAAGTGGGCGAACTACTGCTTCCGCGAATCGGACGAATGGCTGTACGACCGTCAGTTTGGCCTGTTTACTTCGTTACGCGCAGCGGGTATCCCGGCGCGAATTGTCACGGATGAGAACCTGATCTCCGAGAATCTCAGCGGGGACGTTCTCGTAATCCCGTTTGCGCCGCTGGTCGCCGCGCCCGTACGGGATCGGATCCGGGCGTTGTCCTACGGCATGCGAACGGTGGCGACCGATCCCGTGGGCGTCTATACCTGCGTAGCCAAGACCGCCGGACAATTCGGCGCCAAGATCGAACGCCTGGACGGGGGGTGGCCAACCGATCCATCTGGTTTGAAGGCGATGCTTCTCAATAAGAACGGGGCCAGGAAGCTACGCGTGGCCGCGGTACAATTTCACACCAAGTTCAACGTCACCGCTAACACCGGCCGCATCATCGCGTATCTCCACAAAGCCGCGGAGAATCACGTGGATGTCGTTGCGTTCACGGAAATGGCACTGACGGGATATTCCAAGCGCCGGGAGTTCGGTGATACCATCGATTGGGTCGAGATTGACGAAGCAATTGAACGAATCAAGACGGCATGTCGTGAGTTGAGCATTTACGCGGTTGTCGGCGCCCCGACCCGGGATCGGGACGCAATCTTTTGTTCCGCTGTAACCATCGCGCCCACCGGTGAGATCATCGATGCGTATGAGAAGACGTATCTCGCCGGCGAACAGTGGGCGACGCCGGGCTGCAAGCTCACGGTCTTTCCCATCGAAGGGACCAAGTGCGGATCGTTCATTTGCCACGATGAGCGCTATGCCCACCTCGTCCAACTTCGGGCGCTCGCGGGCGCGCAGCTATTCTTCTGTATCTCCTGCGAGTCGGGGCCGGGCGATGAGCACAAGATCGAACCGTATCGCGCTCAGATACAGGCCCGTGCCGTCGAGAATGGCGTGTATATCGTGCACGCCAATGCCCCCGCGCGGTTGGACGATCTTGCGGCGGGTGACGCATCGCACGGGCAAAGCCGTATCGTTGCGCCGGATGGAAACCTTCTTGTCGAAGCCAGTGTCGATGGCGAGGAGATGATTGTCGCGGATATCGATCTTCGCTATGCGCGCGACGCGGGGATGCCCGCCGCCCTCACGTCCGGGTCCACGGCGGAATGGATGCGGCAAGGGGTGGAGCTGGTTACGGGTCGATAGTCGCGGGCGTGTTAGTCCACGTAATCGTTGTCGGATGGGTTTCGACCGCCAGTGGCTCGCCGTTAAGCGCGTATGCGTCGGCAGTCCGCAACACGATGGGGGTTTGCGGATCGAAGCCGATGGGTTGCCGGGTGCGCCAGCGAAGTGTCGCTAACTCACCGTCATACGGCCGGCGGTTTGGCGCTGTGATTTCGAATGTGATGCCCCAGCTCGTAGTTTCCCGCTGCAATACGCGGCGGCCTGCGATCAACGCGTCGGCGCCGGGCCGGAGATCGCTCCAATCCAATTCACCGGGCGGCTCCGTGTCGATCCGTACGACGATCCGTCCTACAGCGACGTTCGTGTCCGAAACAAGTGCCAGCCGAAACGTGCCTTCGTACTGAACATCGCTTGCTGCGGTCGCCTCCAGAACGAGCCGAACGGTGGACCGCGGCCCGTAAACAAAACCTTTGGGAACCGTGACCGACACCCCGGCCGCCGGAAATTCGGCGCGCAAATCCACCGCTCCTTCTGCGTCCAAGGCGTTTGGCGGGGACTCGGCGACGAGCGTGTTCGGGTCCAGGAATCGGACGTGCGGAGACGGGATCTCGCCGAACCACACGTGCGCATCCGGCGTGAAGTTCGCTCCGGTAATGGTCACTACGGCGCCCCCTTCCGCCGGACCTTGCCGTGGATCGATTGAAACGACGCGCGGCGCTTCGCGCGCGGGCAGCGGCGTCAGGTCGGCGCCGTCGAAGGTCCCATCGCTGTCGGTGTCCGGATTGAGCGGATCGGTTTCGCCATCGTTCACCGCGCCGTTGTGGTTCCGGTCTTCGTCCCCGTCCGGAACGCCGTCGCCGTCGGTGTCGGGGTTCATGCGGTCAGTTTCTCCCGGTCCGACCACGCCGTCTCCATTTTTGTCCTCCACGTTGTCCGGCAACCCGTCGGCATCGAGGTCCTGAACGCCCTCGCCGGCATTTCCAAGCCATTGAAACAACGCGGACACAAAGCGCCGGTTCTCCGTATCGGCGAGTTTAGCCGACTCCAACGGAGTGCGCGACGTGATCGCTGCGGTACGCCCGGATCCAAATGTGCGGATCGCAAGACCCGCGTCGCCCCGGTCAGTATTAGCAACCAGGATCTGCCAGGAGTTGTCGAGCGTGATTCCGGCAGCGCCGTCTGCGAACCATGCCGGACAGTGACGGGTCAAAGGCGTTTGTACGATCGGCTCGAATGTTCCGGATGTGCTCGCAACGGAGTCGATCGTGATCCCCATGGGTAACAACCATCGAGCGGCCATTGCCAAATCGGTTTCTTCCAACGGCTCGGCCAGATATAACAGTGCGCCGCCACTCGACACGTAATCGAGTACCGCCTGACGCGTCACCATTCCCGACGCAATGGCGTTGCAATCGAGTACGACCACGGAATACGCGGAAAGCGATTGCAATATGGGCGACAACGCTAGATCGTGACTGAAATGAAATGGCGCGGCGGCCAGCAGATCCACCACTGCCTTCAGATTGAACGGGTCCTGCGCGCTGCGAAGGCGTGCCGACTCGCCATCGTGTGGCAATGCCCACAAGATTCGCCGGATCGCCGGGCGTGACGGCGCTACGCGTACGGCGATTCGATACGGACTACCGGCGTATGGGGTCCGGCCCGCCACGGATTCAGCCCGAAGATTCAACCAGCCGGTCTGCGTCGTGCCCGGCTCGTACTGTCTGCGATCGACGCCCATGAGGAACCACCCGGGAACCGTCCCCGTCTGAGGATAGGCGTTAAGCCAGGGGACTTGCGTTTGGTTCCAGTCCAAGCGCCACAAACCGGGTTCCGCGAATGGCACTTTAATCTGAATGGCGTGCAGTTCCCGTCCCGCGGCTTCTCCCCGGAATCGCATCACCCGGGGAGGCGACAGGCGAGGTTTGGATTTCAGACCTGGGTTGGTGGCGCGGTCGCCGTCATTTTCCCCGGGCATTGTCGCACGCGAGGCACTACCGCCCACGGGGATGATTCGGCTCACGATTCCGGTCTGAAACGAAGCCACAACGTCGTCCGCCGCCTCATTGCCGGGCTGAATCTGATGAATACGATTCGCTTCCCCGACGAGTATGCGATCGCCGAGCCACGCTACTGCATTCACGGAAGTTTCGAAGGGGTGAGCGTTTCCGCCAGGCTTTCCGTCTCTCCAGACTTCGACGCGGTCGTTGACGCCCAGCGCAACGTCTGCCCCCCGTGCTGCGGGCGCCACGCGTAGCGCTTGTGCGACCCCGGAAAACGAATACTCTGCCACCTTGGCGAGACCCGAATTGCGGTCCAGTGACACCTGCGTGACAAATGCAAATCCGCTCTGGGGTTCGCGTGTCGCAATCCAGAAGGTCCCGTCCGATGCCGCGTGGATGGGTGAGGAATCTTCCCGTGGGACGCCGCGCACCTCGAGGGGATCCCCCACAGCTTCCAGGGCATCCACCGAAATGGCGCGCAACCAGGACGCGTCCCGGGCGGACTGCACATCCGACCCGGGGCCGGTTGCCAGGGCAAGCAGAAACGTCCCTCGTCGATTGCATGCCACGGTGAGCGGAGTCAATCCCGGCGAATCTTCAAAGAGCGATTTCCGTTCCACTACGACTTCACCGCGTTCGATGTCGCGAACGTGCAGAACCGTACCATACCGGTTGTTCTTGCACAGTACCGCGACTCGCGAAGTTTCCGGCAGCGACACTGCGTCGGCCGGCACGCCGGGCAACAACCACGAGGCCGGTTTCGCAGCGAGGGAAAGAGGTCCATCGGCGGACACGTTACGCGCGGTGATTCGACCTTCGCCGGCCTTTGTTTCGTCCAACGGCGTAACCAGCGTTACAAGCGACGATTCGGAAGTTACGCTGCTGGTGGTGATGCACGCCGCAATCTCCCGCCACCCGGGGTCCGAAATGGTCCACCCATCCGACGCGAGGACGTTGGAAGGCACCGTCAGCATGCAGATGAATGTTTCGCCGGCGTTCGATCCAAGAAACGGCTGCGCGCGTGAAGTGATGGCGATCCGCTTGCGTGAGTCGTCGAGGACCGCGTGGGCGTCGAACGCGGTTCCCGGCAGCACGACGGGCGCGGCGGTAGGCTGGCCGTCTCCGACGCCTATGACCTGTGTGTAGACACGCACACTTTCCCGGATGGCGGTCAGCGTAGTCGTTTCGACCAATGCGTAAGATGAAGGTTCCGCAACGCTGCCGGGCACTTCATCCGCATGCAGCGAAGCGGCGATGACAAGTATGAACGCGCAGTGCAATAGCCGGGAGTAGTGCCAGGGTCGATATGCTTGGGAATGGTCCACCATATGTCCCGTATCATAGACTAGAACAATTTGAGTTTTCTCGTAGCCGCCGTTGACCTCACGTACTCGTACTCGGATCGTCGAGCGGGGAGTGCGGCGGTTTGGCTAACCCAACGCGTCGTTCCTCCACCGTGCCAAGACGTTGCATCTCGTCGAGTGCGAGACCGAGTACGAAGTACGAGTATACGGACACGGAAGAAGTTGGAATGCTCCTAGTCCACGTTTCGTTCCGCAACCCGCGTTTCTCAGCCTGCGATGGCTCGTCATGGACGTGATGAAAACCGCTACTGGGAAGTGTCAGGCAGGATTGGCGCGACGATGGCAGTTGGAAACGTCGTGTCGCGCAGGCTATTCGCAGCCGACCCAGGTGGAAGGCCGTTCCTGGCGCGGCCGGCTCGGAATGGACACGCGCCGCCGAATGGCATTCACCAAGGCGTGCGCTTCGTCTTCAAACAGCCCGATTCCGAAATACTGCGGTTCGCCATGGTAGTCGAACGCCACGCAACAACCTCCGCCGCCCCGCCAATTGATCATCGTGAGGTGCGTTTGGGGCGTTGGCGGAATCAATTCCACCCGCAAGTCGCGAACGAAAAGGAGGTCGTAGGCGCGGGTATGACCGATTCCCAGAATATCCCTTCTGACCGACAGGGTCTTGTCGTCCGCCGCGATGGTCTCTCCGCCGGCGACCATCCAGAGCCACCAGTACAGAATACACAGGCACCCGACCGTCATGCCGACGACCGTCGCCACCGCCGGAATTCCGGAAGTCGCCATGGCCTCGTACCGAACAAACCGATCGATTCCGTACAGGACGGCCATCCCACATGCCGCGAGAAAGAACATCGCGGGCGTCGAAACCAGCCAGGTGCTTTTCACCGGTATCGAAATCCGGTACCCTTCCGGCTTGTTGAAGACGTAGAAGGGGGGCGTCGCCCGCGCGAACGATTCCAAGTGCGTCGCGAATGTCATTGCAAACCTTCCTCGCAGCGTGGCGAACCGGAGATTCATCCCGGTGACACGCCGGAACGATTGCCTCCGCTGTTCTCTTTTGTACCATATTTCCGAGAATCTGGCATCCGAAAGTTGTGGGAATTTGCGGAAGAGCGGCGGCTTACGCGTGTCCTTTGAGCTGGTCGAGAAGAACGGCGGCCAGGATCACGATCCCCAGAATGACCTGTTGCCCGAAGCTTTCCATGCCGATCCACGTGAGCCCGGTGGCCAGCACGGCAATGATCAGCAGTCCGATGAATGTGCCCGTGATCGTTCCCCGCCCGCCCGTCAGGCTGGTACCTCCGACGACGACCGCGGCGATCACTTGCAGCTCATCGCCCACACCTACCGTGGGATCGCCGGATCGCAGTTTGGACGACAGGATGAGCCCGCCGGCCATCGATAACACCGCAGACATGCAGTAAACGGCTAACTTCACGCGGTTGACGGGAACGCCGGTCAGCCGTGCGGATTCCTCACCACCGCCGATGGCGCGGACTTCCCGGCCGAAACGGGTGGTGTTCAGCAGGATTCCTCCGGTGATAAAGACGACGAGCATGACGATCACACCGACGGGCACGTGCCCTCCGATCATGTAACGACCGAGAAAGGTGTAGTTCGACGGCAGATCGCTCACCGGCGACCCCTTAACGAGGAGGTACCCCGCGCCCCGCATCGAACTCATCACGGCGAGCGTCGCAATAAACGGAGGGATTGCAAAGCGCGTGATGAACAAACCCGATGCGCAGCCCGTCGCCAAACCCGCGGCGATCGCAACGGACCAACCCGCGATCAGGGCCCACGCGCTGTCGCCGCCCACGGCACGGGTGGTCAACGCGCCCACGACACCGCCGAAGGCGATCAGGGATCCCACTGACAAATCGATCCCGCCGGTAAGAATGACAAAGGTCATGCCGACGGACACGACGCCGTAGATGGCGGATTGGTTGAGAATCGAGATGAGGTTGTCTACGGACAGGAAGGGGGGCATCTGCTGGTACCGCGAGATGCCTTCGAACGCGGCGCACTCGAGAGCCAACGCAACAAGTAAGAATCCGTAGACCCGCAGGAACGCGATCGTGTTGCTCCGCCGGGTATCCGCGTCACCAGCCGGTTTCGCCATCAGGCCAAGCTGGCCATGGACTGGCCCGTCGCCAACTGCATGATACGCTCCTGCGTCGCTTCCGCACGGGCGAGTTTTCCTGCGAGATGGCCTTCATGCATGACAAGAACCTGATCGCACATCCCCAACACTTCCGGCAACTCGCTGGAGATCATCAGGATGCTGACCCCCTCGCGAACCAAATCGTTCATCAACCGGTAGATCTCGACTTTCGCCCCCACGTCGATGCCGCGGGTCGGCTCGTCGAAAATGAGCACCTTGGATTGCGTAAACAGCCACTTCGCCAAGACCACCTTCTGCTGGTTTCCGCCGCTGAGGTTTTGCGCGGTTTGTTCGATGCTCGGCGTCTTAATCTGAAGTTCACGGACATAGCTGCTGGTTACTTCGCGCTCCTTGCCCCGGTCCACGAAAATAAACCGCACAAGCGACGCCAAGTTAGCCAGCGTGGTGTTTTCTCGAATCGTCATGCCCAGGATCAAGCCCTGGTTCTTGCGATCTTCGGTGAGCAACCCGATACCCTGTCGAATCGCGTCCTGCGGCGACCGCACGGTGATCGGCGCGCCATCAAGTACGATTTGGCCGTCGTCAATCGCGTCGGCCCCGAAGATGGCCCGGGCCACCTCGGTGCGGCCCGCGCCGACGAGGCCCGTGAGACCGACGATCTCACCCTGGTGCAACGAGAAACTCACGTCTTCAAACGCGCCCTTCCGCGTCAACCCTTCCACGCGCAAGCGCTCGTCGCCGCGATCGAACGTTTCCTTGGGGAATTCGTGGGTCAGTTCGCGGCCGACCATCATCTTGATGATGTCTTCGCGGTTCACTTCGGATACGGGGTTCGTCGCAATGTACTCGCCGTCGCGCATCACGGTCACGCGATCGCCAATCGCGAAGATCTCCTCCAGCCGATGGGAGATGTAGATCATGCCGATGCCCTGATCCTTCAGTTCGTGGATAAGCGTGAACAGCGCGTCCAATTCGTGATCGGTCAAGGTGGCCGAGGGCTCGTCCATCACGATGATCTTCGAGTTGAAGGACAAGGCCTTTGCGATCTCGACCATCTGTTGCTGGGCCACGCTGCATTCGTTCACGGGCTTGCGAACGTCCAATTTCACCCGGATGCGATCGAGGATGTCGCGTGCATCCTGGTACATCTTCGACCAGTGAATGAATGGGGTTCTTCCGATGCGCGGCTCGCGCCCGAGAAATATGTTTTCCGCCACGCTCAGGTAGGGACTGAGATTGAATTCCTGATAGATCATGCTGATGCCCAACTGCTGGGCGTGATGGGGATTGTGAATGCTGACCGGTTCGCCCGACAAACGAATCTCGCCGGCGTCCAAGGGTTGCGCGCCGGACAGTATCTTCATCAACGTCGACTTTCCGGCCCCGTTCTCGCCGACGAGGCAATGGACTTCGCCGGGACGGAGATTTAGTTGCCCGTTCTTCACGGCGATTACACCGGGAAACCGCTTCATGATGTCGGTCATTTCGAGTACGAATTCACTCATCCGTTCTGCTCCGCCATGAGGGTGTCCCGGTCGATCACGTCGACCTCGACGGGAACGACCTTGGATACTTCTTCACCCGCAAAGTACGATGCGATCGTCTGAATCGTCTTTTTACCGATCTCTGTGGGATGCTGCACCGTGTCGGCTTTCAATGCCTTTCCGGCCAGGATCGCGTCCCGGGCTTCGGGCGTCCCATCATACCCGACGATGACGATCTTGTCTTCCAGCCCAGCGGATTCGAGCGCGGCCAAGGCCCCTAAGGCCGAGTCGTCATTGATTCCGAAAATCGCATCCAGATCGGGATTGGCCTGCAGAACGTCTTGCGCCGCGCGCATCGCCTTATCCCGCACACCGCCGCCCGGCGCCCGTTGGACGATGGTCATCTCCGGAAAGTTCGAAAGCGCTTGTTCAAAGCCTGCCACGCGTTCCTGCACGGACGCCGTCTCCGGCTGATCGATAATCGCGATCTTGCCCTTACCGTCCAGCAGTTTCGCCAGGTATTCGCCGATCAGGCGTCCGCCCAGAACGTTGTCCGAAGCGATATGCGAAACGACATCCACGCCGTGCGCGGCGATGTCGACCGTAAACACCGGAATCCCCGCGGCCTTCACGTCCTCGATGGCGGGGGCGATCCCCGCGGAGTCTTTCGGGGAGACGATCACGGCGTCGAGACCTTGCCGGACGAACGTTTCGAGTTGGTTGAGCTGCCTTTGTCCGTCGAATTCAGCGTATTGAATGCGGAGGACAATATTGTCTTTGGCGGCTTCCGCTTCCATGGCCTGGACCAGATCGCGGTAGAATTGGTGTCGTTGCGTCAAGAGCGAGGCGCCGACGATCTTCTTCTGCGCCCTCGACGTGGTCCCATCGGGGGTTGCGGTATTGTTCGGTCCGCACCCCGCACCTGCCAGCAGGATTGCCAACAACAGCCCGATTTTTTTCATACGATACGCTCCTCCCAGTGACCCTGTACTCTACTGGTTCCCGATGGGTCGTGCAACTCGGGGAACGCTTGTGAGGCATATGGCCGCAACTTCTCGCAGCAGACGCAAACTGCAACAACCGGGTCTTACAAAGGGGGAGGAACGAACAACGTTCGCGTTTCAATTGTCCTTCATGTTTGCGAACAAGGCCCGCATTTCGTGTAACACGCCGCTGATTCGGCTGTATCATGCACAGTACGGGGATACGGAGTGCGAGGGCGTACCACCTCAATCACCGAGAATCTCCACATCCGAACGCGGATCTGGCAGGTAAACATAGGTTGAAGGATCACAGAGTAACGAAAGGAGATTGGTTACAATGCTTCCAACACAACTTTGCGACATTCTGACGCAGCTTTTCGGCGCGCTGGTGGGCATTCCCGTGATCGGCGGGTTCTTCGAGCGTCTGCTGGGAATTCTGGACCAGTATTGCCCGGACGAACAGGTTTAGCAGTCCTTCCGAGAGTAGTACACGACTTGACGCGGGGCAGGTTGTACCGCCTGCTCCGCGCCGCTGTTTTCGGTTCCATCATCGTGGTGATACGCGTGCCGATTCCGTATCATGACTCCGTGGGCCAAGTTCCTTCATAACTTGCGAGGGCGTGGCTGGCTCTTGCTTCCAGACGGTGATTCGGGTGCTTAGACTCCTCGACATCGCGTTTCTCGTTGCACACTCCGCACTCATTCTTTTCAATCTGTTCGGCTGGATCTGGCCACGCACGCGACGCCTTCACCTGCTGTCTCTGGTTCTGACGCTCGGATCCTGGTTCGGATTGGGGCTTTGGTACGGCTACGGATATTGTCCACTTACCGATTGGCACTGGCGAATTCGTGAACGAATGGGCGATACGGACTTGCCCTACTCGTATTTACAATTTCTCGCAGCACAGCTCACAGGGATACATGTGAGCGCCCGCGCCGCGGACGTTGCGGCCGGTCTCGCAGTCGCCATCGTCTTGCCCTTGTCCGTCTTTCTTAACGTTCGGGACTTCATCCGGTTGCGCAAAGGCAGTCAGTGCGACCCTTCGTAACCGTCGCGAACTTCATCCGCACCGTTGTTGTCGGGTACAATATGCCGCACACCGCTTGGGAAAGGAGTCTTGGGAAGCACGATGGATGCATTTACGCGCGCGTGGCGCAATTGGAACCACGCAAGGAAGTTCGCAAAACTGGGCAAAGGGTGCCGGTTCCTGGGGCGCGATCTGGAATTGGAGGGTCACGTCGAACTCGGCGATTACTGCCGCGTGCGCGAAGCGGTGAAGCTTCGTGCGCGACCCGATGCCAAGATCGTCATCGGCAACCGCTGCTTGATCAGTTGGAACGCCATTATCGAGTGCGGCGAGCTGGTCGAGATTCACGATCAAGTCGGGATCGCTGAATACTCCGTTATCCGCGACGGCACTCATCTGATTTACGGCACCGAAGCCAACTGGCGGTTCACACCCAATTACTTCGAGCCGGTGATCATTGAGGAAAGCGCGTGGATCGGGAGTGGCGCTTACGTATCCAAGGGCGTCCGAATCGGGAAAGGCGCCGTGATCGGCGTGGGAAGTGTCGTCACGCGAGACGTGCCCCCTTTCGAAGTATGGGTCGGGGCGCCCGCGCGGTTTCTCCGTCATCGAATTGACGACCTTCCCGCCGAACTCGAGGATCTCGCCAAACGGCTGCTGCAGGAACAGGGCATTAAAGAAGACCGGCGAGACTATTAGCGATGGCCGTTCAAGCAATCACCTTCGACTTCTGGCGCACGCTGTTTCACGATCCCGAGCCTCCGGTACGGCGCCGGGAAATCCGGGCCGAGGCGCTCGTGCAAGCGGCCGGCACGTCGATGGAGCTGGCGTTGGACGCCCTGCGCCAGGCCGAGTACGAGTTTCTTCAGTATCACATTCAGAATCAGCGCACGTTGGGACCGCCGGATGCGTTGCGTATGGTTTCGGACACGTTAGGTCTGCATCTGGACCGCCGCCAACAGGCTGAATTGGCGCGTATCTTCGGCGAAGCTATCCTGGACGATCCGCCCATACCCATTCCCGGCGCGCTCGATGCGGTGGAAGCCGCCGCGGCGCGAATGCCCGTTGGCGTTATCTCCGATTCCGGGATCAGTCCAGGAAGCTCCTTGCGCCAATTGCTGCACCGTCATGGTTTCACGGAATACTTCGGCGCGCTCGCATTCTCTGACGAGGTGGGCGTCGCCAAACCGCAAGCGCGGATGTTTCACACCGCCGCCGAAGGGTTGTCGGTCGATGCCTCCGCATTACTACACATCGGCGATCTCGAGATGACCGACATCGCGGGGGCGAAAGCGGTGGGCGCTCGATCCGCGCTCTTTGCGGGCGACAATCGCCGGCATATTCATGAGTCCGCCGCCGACTACACCTTTTCGGCGTGGACGGAATTCATCGCGGTATTACCCGAGATTCGATAAGCCGGGCGACGGTCCAGTCCCCGCGATTCCCTCAAACGACGACAACGTTCAGGCTCTCACCGCTTTCGAGCCGGACGGGTTGCTTCAGCGTGACTAGCAAGCGGCCAGACTCGAATTGGTGACGGCTGTCGATTGCCTTCCCTGCCGTCGTTACGTTCACGTTGCGCGGCTGCTTTGCCGTCGCGAATGACAGCGTCTGCACGTTAAGTGTGCCGCGCTTCAACTCAATTGCCGTGTCCAGACCCGAGTTCGTGGCGGTTTGTCGGTACGTACCCCAGCCTTCGGCGCTCGTGAATGCGGCCTTGAACGTCTCGGGCGTAAGTCGCGGCGCGAATCCTATGTGACCCTTGGGCCCGTGGTATTCGAAACCGCACGCGGCAAGAAAGACGCCATAGCTTGCCATCGAGCGCGCGTAGTGGTCGCCGCACTCGACCTCGTTCCAGGGGTTACGCCGTACTGCCTCGTACCGATCGTGTACGGCGCGCGTGACGGCCAGCCCCTCCTGCACCAAGCCTTCCCAGATCATGTGTCCGGCGGCCTGATACTCAAACCCATTCATGCATTCATTAAAATACCCCGCGGCCCAGTTCGGTCCTTTGCCCTTGGCGTTGTCGTAGTCCCAGTCCGCTCGGGGGAACGTGCACATCAGCAAGCCCGCCTCCCCGGCATCGCATACCAACGCCCCGGCGCGTTCGCTTCGCGGTAAGGCCCGACGTTGGGCGTGAAGTTGTAGCGCCACAGCGCATGCAGCGCCGACACGGTCTCCTTCTCCGGGAATACCCGGCCCAGCCCGACCTGCCACGCCCAACTCTGGCCCAGCACTTGATCGATTTCGCAGCCGCTTCCGGAGTTAATCGCCTCGGGGTGTCGCGGGTCCGGCTTGTTAATGAAGTACTCGCCGTCGAACAATTGCGCGACGAGATTCCGCTGTCCGCTCTCGAAGATCATCCGGCACCGCTTCGCGAACTCCTTGTCCCCGGCCTCGTGTGCCATTTCTTCGGCGGCCCGCAATGCGGCGAGGTACAGACCGCTCAACCACGCCACAGGGCCGTACCAATCCGCGTCCAATGTGTTGTGCTGGTTGCTCTCGATGATGCCGTCGCCATTGGCGTCCTTATCGATCAACCACCCCGTCGCCCGCTTGATGTTCGGCCAGTTCTTCCGCAGAAACGCGTCATCCGCCGACATCTGATGTTCCCGGTAGGCCCGTAGAATCGTGCCTGCCTGGCCGTCAACGGCCGGCACCTTGTTGAACTCGCCGCGGAAGTGGATGCTGCCATCCGGTTGGAGCGCCAGGCCGAAGTCCACGCGTTCGCGGGTCTCACGTTCCAATGGCGGAAACAATCGCGCCACCGCGTGCGCGTACTGCCAAACGTGTTCGCAGGTTCCCGGACAGCAGCCGACGCCTTCCCAACCGTAGAAGCGGCCGTCTTTGAACCGGTGACACGTCGATGAGGCCAGAATAGATGCGTTCAGCAACGTGCGGTCCAGAAACCAGTAGGGGAGGGTAGAGTCGTACCACGTGTCGCGCCACAGCCGGGTCTCGCTCGACAGGCGGTCATAGTTGTCGTTGACGTATTGCGCGACCGCGGCCGCCGAAGAGAAGCGCGTCGCGTACCAGCGCCCGCCCGGCAACTTGTCCATCGTCAGGTTGGGGAAGTGCCAGGCCAGGACAAACGCGACGGTTGCAGACTGGCCTGCGTCCAAGGTCAGCGTGCGGCCGATTTCACCAACCAACGGTTCGCCCCGCGGCGCGGTGACATCGCCGGAGACCCGCTCGGGCGGTTCGCCCAATAGCCCGATTCCCATGGTTCCAAAGTCCGGCATCTCTTCCAGATCGCCGGTTTCCAGAGGTTCGTCGCTGAAGGTGATTTTGCCGACCCCGATATTCCCCCAGCCGCCGGTCTCGGCGTCCACAATCTCGATAGCGGCTTCTTGGCCCATCAGGCCGCTCACGTCGAAGCCTTGGAGTGTCATCCGGTTGTCGGCTTGGCCGGTGGCCGTGCACACCACCTTCCCGTCGACGACCAGATTCAGGCAGGTCTTCCCTTCGTGATTACCGCCGCCGATCCAGAACTTGATAAACCGGCGCTCGATCGTGAATGGACGGCTTGTCAGCTTGCCGGTTTCGGCGTCTTTCCCGCCGACGTTCCCGCCGGGTGCGGCGGCGTGCGAATTAACGACTCGTTCGGTGTCGCCGCCCACGTCTCCCTGATACTCGGGTATCGCCGTCTTGGGGATTGGTCCGGCGCCGAACGCGGTACCCTCCACCTTCCAGCCGTCATAATTCTCATTGTCCCAATCCTCGAAAACCACGTCGGGTCGCGGCGAATCTGTGGAAAGGTCGCTCTTCTTCACCGAACATTCGATGAACGTGAGCCCGCCGGTGCGCACGATTCGGTTGCGGCGTTGGCCGGCCCGCGCTCGATGATAGAGACAAACCGCGTTCTCTAAATGTCCCGTCAGTTCCACGTTGAGTGCTTCAGCGCTGGTGTTCTTGACGGTGAATTGCATGATCGTAACTGGCAGGCTGGAATCATCAACGTCGAGCGGGATGAAGGGCGAATACGCTTCTAAAGAGACTTCAGCCGGTACCGCCGGGTCGCGATATTCGACCAGGCCGATGGGATACTCGCCACGGAAGCGCACATCGGCAAAACCGGAGCGGTCCAATGCGTGCGTGCGGTCTCCAATCTTAAACACGAAGCCCTGCTCCACGGGCGACGCGGGCTCCATCGGCTGGGCGTAATGCTCGGAACCGGTCTTGCCGGGCCGATTGAATATGTCCCAGTGCCACAACGTCCCATCGCCGCCCAGGTAAAGTTGTCCGGCGCAAATCCCTCCAACCGGCATGCCGATATACTTCAACTCCTCCCCCCGATAAACCGTCGGCGTGCCCCGAGCGAACAAGGACTTGACCCAGTCAGCGTCCAGTTTCTTGTCCGCAGGCACGAGCTTCTCGAAGTCCGCGTTCTCGAACGGCCCCGCCATAACCGGCAATTGGGAAGCCAGAATCGCCAACGCGCCACCACCGGCGGCCTTGACAAACGTGCGCCGGTCCATGGAACAACCGCAGGCCGGTGTGCACTTGCCGGAACTTCGGGGAACAGGATCCTCACTCATCATGAATTCCTTTTCCACGTTGAGACAACCAACAATTTCAACCCAGTCCGCGTTCCGCAAGATTGGCGGTGGGGCAATGGATGGCGCTTTAGAATCTACCGCAGGTGATGCGGCGTGTTTCCAGGCCGTCTATACGTATTCATCAGGCAGCCGCCACGGAGCATCCAACTGCGATTCCCGCATCTTTTCGGCAAGGTCGGTCATCTTGTAGGGCACGTGGTGAAATTGCACGGACCAGGGATCGCCTTCCGTGCTGATCGACGCGTAACACGCGGTCGGACCTTCGCCATGAAAGAGTCCCGCGCAGCCGGGATTGACAAACACGGTATCGTCGATGAGACGCCAATACGGTTCACGTCCGCCGCCCGCAATCACGATGTGGACGTTTGCATATTCACGCTGGCGCCGGAATCGTGCCGGGTCGTCTTCGGCGCGAAGACGATCCGACTGACTCGCGGGTGTGCCGTAACACAGACAAACGGACAGGCCTTCTACGGTCAACACGTTCTTTTTGCGAAGTGTGCCGAGGTACTCGAGGTTTTTACTGAAGGTGATTTGATGGGTCCAATCGACCGCTTCGACGACCGTGGGATCGACGCGGGTCTTCAAACTCTCTCGCTTCCGTTTCGCGCGTACGGCGAGACGGTCCAGTTCGCCCTGCACAGTATGGATGCGCTTCGATTGCAGGATTTCGAGAACTTCGTTGGGCCAGGGATACCCAACAACGCTGTTTCCGGTGTTCACGACAGTGTGAATTCCGGCCCGTTCGAACGTCCAAAAGAACGGCTTTCAGCGCGGGTAGATTACCTGAAATGCCCCCGAACGCGGCCATTAACACCGAAAAGTCTCCTTTCAGGTCACCCTGCCTGGAACTACCCTTGCCCCCAGTTGATGGACCCAATCACTATACCGTTCCCCAAAATGCGGGTTCAACGCGTTGTCTAAGTCCTTTTGATGTGGTGGCTTACAGGTGTTGTTTTGCTGGGGCGCGCGCGGGCGATTCCGAATCCCCTTTAGAATCAAGGCTTTTGTGAGCTGAATTTCATTTTAGCCCCAAAAATAGGGCTTGACAAAAGCCCCGTTAGTTTGTAAACCAAGCGCGTATCGGGTGGAGTCTCAGCCACCTGGAAAACGGAGGACCTCGAGTGCGGGCCGCGCCTCTTGCGCGGAACGGTGTGGCGAGCGTTCCTGCGAGGCGAAATCCTGGGACAGACCATGCGAGGAGGCAAGACTATGGCAGGCAAGAAACCGATGACGAAAGCGCAAATTGTAACCACCTTGGCGGAGAAGACGGACCTGAGCAAAAAGGACGTCGGTAATGTTCTCGCCGAACTCACAAATCTCGCGTACAAAGAGGCGAAGTCCGGTTTCACGGTTCCGGGTTTGGGCAAGCTCGTGGTCGTGAATCGTAAGGCGCGCATGGGTCGCAATCCGGCCACTGGCGAATCGATCAAGATTCCCGCCAAGCGCGTATTGAAGTTCCGCATCGCGAAAGCGGCGAAAGACGCCATCAGCCCCGGTAAATAACCGATACTTCCAGAACGCAGTCATGGCCCGGACGGACATCCGGGCCTTCTTTCTTTTTTGGCGGGAGAACACGTACGTTTTCTTGTGGCCGCTGACCTCACGGACTCGTTCTCGTGCTCGGATCGTCCAAGGGGGGACGAGATGCAATTGGGCTACCCCAACGCGTCGTTGCTCGACTGTTCCAAGACGCCGCATCTCGTCGAGTATACGTGCGAGAGCGAGTGCGACGTACGGATTGTGACGGCCTGTCACGACTTCGGTATACTCCGGCGAACCCTGCCCATGCTGGAATGGAAGTTCGAGAGGAAATCACGTGTCGAATCGGTTTCATTCGGTTGTCGTTGGATGCATCGTCTTCGCGCTGGCTGTTCTCCTCACCGCGCGGTCCTTACACAGCGGATTCTCCACCGACGATCATTTCGCGCGTGCCGTCTTTCGCGGCTTCACCAACATACCGGAATACGCGCGAGCCGACCGGAATGCGTTCCTGTTTTCCGATGGCGACCCTGAGAAGAATCTCGCGCTCATGGATCGCGGCGTGTTTCCCTGGTGGAGCGTGCCGACTGCCCGGCTCGCCTTTTGGCGGCCACTCGCGAGCTGGACCCACTACCTGGACTACCGCCTGTGGGGCCGCAACCCCTTCCCGATGCACCTCGAGAACGTTCTACTGTATGCATTGCTCTGCGTGCTGGCTTCCATATTGTACCGCCGCTTCATGGAACCCCCGTGGGTCGCTGGGTTCGCCGCGCTGCTTTTTACGATCGACGAGAACAACGGGCACGCCGTGGGATGGATTGCCAATCGCAACATGTTGATGGCGGCGTGTTGCGTTGTCGTCATTCTCCTCGTTCACGATGCCTGGCGGCGGGGGGGATGGAAGGCGGGAGCCATTCTGGGGCCCGTGGTCCTTGCATTCGGCTTCCTCTGCGCCGAGGCGGTCATCGCGGCCGGCGCGTACTTGTTGGCGTACGCACTCTTTCTCGACAAGGGTCGTTGGCTGCGTCGTTTTCTGACGCTCGTCCCTTACGGAATCGTGGTCGTCGTTTGGAATCTCTTCTATCGAATGTCGGGATACGGTTCGGCGGGATCCGGCTGGTACACCGACCCCGCGACCGATCCGTTCGGTTTCCTGAAAGCCCTCGTAACGCACGTGCCCATACTGGTGGCCGATCTGTTCGTCATGTGGCCCGCGCCCCTGTTGAATCGCTTCAACGCAGCCCTGTTTCCGTATATCGTCGCACTGCTCGCCGTGGTTGTGTTGGGTATGCTTTGGGTGTTGAAGCCGCTGCTTAAACGCGATGCCGTTTCCCGGTTCTGGCTTTTCGGGATGGTCCTGGCCTTGGCGCCGGTAAGTGCCGTCACACCGCAGCCGCGTGTTGTTCTACTGGCCGGGATAGGCTGCGCCCCGCTCATCGCGCGCTATCTTTCGGGCTGGGCGACGCGGGAACAGTGGACCGGGTTTGCCGTCGGCTTGGCCATCCTGGGCACCGTCGCCTACGTGGTCGGATTGCCAACCCTTACGTTCTACTCGCAGGCCGCGCTAATTCTCGGGACGTTAATCGTTCTCGGCTTCCTGTTGTACCGCGCCGACAAACACGGCGAATGGATGCCCAGTCGACGTTCCTGGCGCGTGGCGGGCGCGGGACTGGCCTACCTCTGGGTGATCTTTCACGTCGTCGTCGCGCCGATAGCCATGCCCGGCTCGAGCATGCTCCTGGGCGTTACCTCCAAGAAGATGGAGCAAGCATACGCGTCGATCCCGTCCGAACCCCAAGTGACGAACGACACCGTTGTGATTCTCCAAGCCAAGACCGATTTCATGCCCTGGCATTTTGCGCTGATTCGGGGCTCGCTCGATATTCCCTATCCGGGTCACGTGCGCGTGCTTTCCGCGGGGAATCGGCAAGTGACAGTTGAACGTCCGGACGACAATACGCTAATCCTGCGGGCTCAACCGAACCTGATTGGCAACCCCTCGACCAGCGTTTTTCGTTCCGGGAACGATCCTATGCGCCCCGGCGACGAGATTAAACTCTCCGGCGCAACCGTGCGCGTACTGGAGGTGGACGGCTTTGGCTTGCCTTCGGCCGCTCGATACCGGTTTGATGCGCCCTTGGACGATACGTCGTTCGTATGGCTCACCGTTGCGAGTATCCCTTATGAATTAAAGAACATCGGCCGGTATATTCACATTGAGTACTATGTCACCGTGGATCTTCCTGGGGTTGGTGAGTCGTTGCCCCTCGACACGCTGGTCGAGCGGAGCGAAGAGTACCGGGAGCTGGTCGACGGAGGAGACCGCGACGCCGAACCGGCCCGCGGCTCGTGAGGGAGGCATGCCGGTCCCATCCGCGTTAAGCGTCAAAGCCCGTGTAGCGGCGGCTATCGCGGTCGCCGTGGTAGCGCTCTACGTTCAAACGTTCTTCTTTCCCTTTGTCTACTTCGATGACGACGTCTACGTGTTCCAGAATCCCGTTGTCACTTCCGGCTTGACCTGGCCCGGCGTCTTATGGGCGTTCACCTCCGGCTATGCCGCCAATTGGCACCCGCTGACCTGGCTTTCCCACATGCTTGACGTGCAGCTCTTCGGTATGGCGGCGGGCGCGCATCATGCGGTAAGCGTGGCATTTCACGCGTTGAATTGCGCGCTTCTGTTTCTGCTATTGCACCGCATGACGGGCGCCACAGGCCGGAGCGCATGCCTAGCGCTGCTCTTCGCCGTACACCCGGTGAACGTCGAGTCCGTCGCGTGGATTGCCGAACGCAAAAATGTTTTAAGCACCTTCTTTCTGTTTGTCACGCTGATCGCCTATGTGCGATACGTCGAACGCCCCGGTTTCGCGCGGTATGGCACAGTCTTCGCGGGACTGGTATGCGGTTTGATGGCCAAGCCCATGCTCGTGACGCTGCCCTTCGCCATGATGTTGCTCGACTATTGGCCGTTGAATCGCTACGCGGGGTGTACCCCCATGCACGCGCTTCGCCGGGCCGGGCGGCTCGCCTATGAGAAGACGCCGCTTTTCCTTCTTTCTCTCATCGCGTCCATCGTCACCTACGTCGTACAACAACAGGGTCAGGCCATGGAGGCCATGGCCGGACTGACGCTTCGGGCACGACTCGCCAATGCGATACTGGCGTACGTGGGGTACCTGAAACATCTCGTTTGGCCCGTGCACCTTTCCGCGATCTATCCCTTTCCCAGCGAACCGGCGGGTTCGTTCGCGATTGCGGCGGCGTTACTGCTGCTCGGCGTGTTCAGTGCAGTTTCATTAGTGCTCATCCGTCGCGCGCCGTACCTATTCGTCGGATGGTTTTGGTTTGTGGGAACATTGATTCCCACGATCGGGATCGTACAGGTGGGATATCAATCCATGGCGGACCGGTATCTCTACGTGCCTGCCATTGGTATTTTCTTGATCGTTGCGTGGGGCGCGGAAGCGATTCGGCGCCGGCTGCGGATCAATCGGCGGGCGGCGCGTATAGCGGCGGCTTCGATATTCTCCGTGCTTGCCGTGTTGTGCTGGCGCGAGACGGCGGTCTGGCGTGGCACCGTACCCCTGTTTGAACATGCCATCGCCGTGACGGGGGTGAATGCCGAAGCGCACAATCATCTCGGGTACTATTACCTCACCCAGAACGAGCCCGCCAAAGCCGTTCCTCATTTCGAAGCGGCCCACCGTGAACGCCCAAACCTTTCCGCGACGTATTCGAACTGGGGAGCCGCGTTGCGCATGCAGGGCGACGTACCGGGCGCGATCCAAAAGTACCACGAAGCGTTGCGGCTGAATCCGGACGATCCGACGGCGTTGGGAAATCTCGGGGTCGCGTTACTTCAGTTGGGCCGGGTCGATGAGGCGCGGGAACGGCTGGAGGAGGCCGTCCGGCTCAATCCGAATTCGGCCAACACCCATACATATCTCGGCATCGCGTTGATCGCGCAGGGCGATACGGGCGAAGCCATCCGACATCTGCGCAGGGCGGTGGCGCTCGACCCGGGTCATACACAGGCCCGGGCCGCATTGGACGCGCTGCAGCCGGAGGCCTATCATGATGCAGGCCAGAAGCGCAGCCGCCATGGACGAGACCACTCAGAGTAGCGGCCCCAATGGGGAGACCGGGTCATGAGTCGAGACAGCAATGACGGAGTTGCAGCGCCCATGCGCGTCATGGACTCGCTCAGCGACGCAATCCAGCACACGCGACAAATGCTCTTCGAGCCCTTCGAGTTCGAACGCTGGCTGATGTTCGGCGTCATTGCGTTTCTGGATGTGGCCCTTGCCGGCGGTGGGTTGGCCCAGACCGGCGGCCGGTTCTCCTTCCCGGGCGGTCAAGACTCCCGGTCGACTGCCAGTTCCTCCGACATGCAGCATGCTATGGAGTGGATCGGCCAGCATTTCGGAACCATCATCCTGGTCGCGGTCCCGCTCGTCCTTATCGTGTTGGCTATCCACATTGCCTTGCTCTATGTCGGCTGCCGCGGTCAAGTCATGTTTGTTCGTGCCGTGGCGTTGAACGGGGGGCGGATTGGCGAACACTGGAGCGCCGTTAAGGATGCTGCGTTTTCGTTGTTCGCCTTTCGGCTCGTATTGCTTGCTATCGGATTCACATCGATGCTTGTGATTTTGGCACTCGCCGTCATCGTGGTGTTGGCGCAGGGCGGGATTCAATCCGGTGAGGCGTTGCTCGTGACGGCGATTCCGTTCGTGCTCGTCTTCCTTGCCTTCGTAATCACATTCGGATTAATCCACCTCTTTCTACGAAGTTTTGTCGTGCCGCTGATGTGGGCCCGCGATCTCAGATGTGTTCAAGCCTGGCACGTTTTTCTGGGCATCGCGCGTGACAATGTGGGCCCCTTACTCTTGTACGTCATCATTAAAATCGCGTATGGCATCGGTTTCGCCTTCGTGACCTTGCTGGCCGGATGCCTGACCTGTTGTATCGGCTGGATACCCGTGATCCACCACGTGCTCTTCGCCCCGTACTATGTGTTCGATCGGGCGTTTTCGATGGAAATGCTTGCATCGACGGGGCGAGGCGACTTGACCCTGCATCCAGGCTTCGGTGTTGCGGATGCGGGAGTGTCCAACCAGACCGCATAATGTGCGACGGTATCAGGGCTGGACGAAACCGCGGTTTGACCCTTGCCGTAGCTTCTTCTGAATTCACAGAGGCGCGCCAAGGCAACGTATTGCACCGAAGGGTTTTGGAATACGAGTGTATATCAATGGCCATTAGCGGCTTACGAAGCAAAAGAGTTCTTCTCGGTGGTCTGCTCGTGTTGGCCAGCGTGGCGTGGGTATACTCCGCGATTGACACCCATCGTCTTCGCACCAATCTGGCGGATTCCGCACAAGACGAGGTGGCGCACTATTCGCATCTTGCGTCAGCCGATTCCTCCTCCGAAACGGTCACGGTTGTTACCGCCAGCCGCAGATTTGTATTATTCGGCCCTGCTATCGGAAAGGTGGCCCTTTACATCAAGTCGACACCGCCGGAAGGCAAGAGCCGGTACGCGGGCGTTGAAATCGGATTTGCGTGCAAAAATGGTACGTGGGTCGAGACCGATAGTGGCAGATGCGAAGGCCAAGAATGTATCATAAGAGCCAAGCATGCCTTTGGCGACGATGCGTAGCGAGTGATCTCGGCGAGGCGCGAAATCCGACAAGGCAGCGATGGCTTATCGCCGGTTAAATCGATCAAGCGGCGTTGTCGCAAAGCCGATAGCAAATCATCAAGTAAGTAAAGGGGAGAGATACCGTGTCCAAACTACCAAAGATTCAGCGCCGGCAGATTCCACTCTTTGTTTTGTTGATCCTGGTTCTCGGAGTGTGGGTCTACACGCTCGTGGACAACTACATGATGCGTCGTAATCTCGATATGGAATCCCGAAGCCAAGTCACGAAGGTCTCCCAGGATTACAGTTCGGAAGATGGAGTCGAGACGGTCAAGACCGTATCCGCGAATCGTGAGTTCGTACTGTTTGGACCTACGAAGGGCACGGTTACCGTATTCTTCAAGAATCCGGCCAAAGAAGAGCAATTCAGGTACTCCGCCATCGAGATCGGATTCATGCAGCAGGAGAACCACTGGGTCATGACGGAAAGCCGGGGCCTTGATCGTGGCGAAGTCAATCGGATCAGGGAAGTGTTTGGCGATCCGATTATGGAGCACAGTTAACGTACACGGGATCCCGGGGGGCTTCACGACGCTATAGCTTACAGTCGTCGAACGACTGCGTCCGCGAAGTCCGTAGTCCCGCCGGTGCCGCCGATATCCCGGGTTAGCTCGGCAGGATTGCCTTCCGCAAGCACGGCGTCGTAGGCTTCGCGAATTCGCGTGGCGGCATCCATTTCACCGACGTGGTTCAGCATCATCACCCCGCTCATGATCAGGGCCAGGGGGTTGGCCATGTTCTTCCCGGCAATATCCGGCGCGCTCCCGTGGACGGCTTCAAAGACTGCGCACCCGTCGCCGATGTTTGCGCCGGGCACAACGCCGAGACCGCCCACGAGGCCCGCGCATAAGTCGCTCACGATGTCGCCGTAGAGGTTTTCCATCAGTACCACGTCGAACCGCGTCGGGTCGCGGACCAGTTGCATGCAGCCGTTGTCGATGATCAGTTCTTCGTACTCGACCCCGTTCGCCATCGCGTCTCGCACTTCGCGCGCGCAGGTCAGGAACAATCCGTCGGATTTCTTCAGGATGTTTGCTTTGTGAAAGACCGTGACGCGTTTACGCTCGCGCGCGTGGCAATAGTTGAAAGCAAACTTCGCGATACGCTCGCACGCGGGTCGCGTCGCGATCTTCAGGCTTTGCACCACCCCCGCAGTGATTTCGTTTTCGAGGCCCGAATACAGGCCCTCCGTATTCTCGCGCACCACCACCAGGTCGACATTCTCATACCGTGTCTTGACGCCCGGCAAGGACCGTACGGGACGAACCGCCGCGTAGAGGTTGAGGCGTTTGCGAAGTCCAACGTTCACGCTGGTGAATCCGCCTCCGATGGGCGTGGTTACCGGACCTTTCAGCGCGACGCGATGGGCTTCGATGGCCCGCACCGTTTCTTCCGGAAGCACTTCGCCGTACTTTTCCACGGCTGCCGCCCCGGCAGGTAGCGAAACCCAATCCACTTTCACGCCGGACGCATCGATGACTTGCTGCGCAGCAAGTGAAACTTCCGGCCCGATGCCGTCACCCGAAATAATACAAATCGTATGAGCCATGGTACTGCAAACCTCCGCCGCTGGCTGGCGATTCTCACTTGCGAAGCAAGTTTGAAAGTCTCTGATGGAAGGGGTCTGGGGAAACCTCTTCCTCAGAAAAAGTTTCCCCAGATAATCAAAACTCTGTGATTCTATAATGCGTCCGCGCCTGCGGTAGCACAGGCGTGATCGTTTTCGACGCTGGAACCGGAAACGCCGATGGCACCGACGACGTTGCCCGATTCGTCCTTCAGCGGCACGCCGCCGGGGAACGTGATCAGCCCGCCGTTCGACACTTCGATATTGTACAACGAGCCGCCCGGCTGGCTCAGTTCACCGATAGCGCCGGTCGGCATGTCGAAAAACCGCGCCGTCCGTGCCTTCTTGATCGAAATGTCGATGCTGCCCAGCCACGCGCCGTCCATGCGGGCGAACGCCTTGAGATTCGCGCCCGCGTCGACCACCGCAATGTTCATTTTACAATTAATCTCGGTAGCCTTCTTCCGGGCCGCCTCGACGACGCGCTGCGCCGACTCCAATTCAATATCCGGTGTGTTCAGACCCATGGTCTAAGCTCCTCCTTTGTCCAGTTAACAAACGGAATGCACCCCTTAGAGTTTCCGTTTCGCTTGCACCAACCGCAAAAGTAGCATCGGTCACGGGCCGGGTCAAGGTGACGCCTTGATTGTACTGGATGCCTTTGCCAGACTGCGGTCGTATCAAATGACGCGGGAGGGAGGACGCATGCGCAAAGGATTGCTCGCTGCCTGGACCGACTACTTCGTGCTCTGGGTCGTGGTCTTTTCCGCGCTGGCCTATCTGGTCCCGCGGCCCTTTGCGGCCCTTGCGCCTGCAATCGTGCCGGGGCTCGGCGTGATCATGTTTGGCATGGGCATGACCCTCGTTCCGGACGATTTCGCCCGCGTGGCCCGGATGCCGCGCGCGGTGTTATGCGGCGTAATTGGGCAATTCTGTATCATGCCTCTGGTCGCGTGGGTGCTGGCGAAGGGATTCCGGCTCTCTCCGGAATTCGCCATGGGCTTTATTATTCTTGGCGCTTGCCCCGGCGGGACCGCCTCCAATGTAATTGCGTATCTCGCCAAGGCCGACGTCGCCCTCTCCGTGACGATGACGGCCTGTTCGACCGTGCTTGCTATCTTCCTGACGCCGTGGCTCATCGGCGTGTTGGGAGGCCAGTTTCTGCCCGTGGACTCCTGGGCGCTCTTCATGAGCGTCATCAAAATCGTGCTGATCCCGGTTGCGGGGGGATTCGCCGTTCGGTATTTCCTGCGTAAGCGCGTCGAAAGGTTTCTGAATGTCTTCCCGGCGATATCCGTTCTGGTGATTGTGCTGATCATCGCCGCCATCGTGGCCTTGTCCCGGGATACGCTGCCGGACGCGCTCGGACTGCTGGGTTTCCTCGTGGTGGTCCATAATTTCACCGGCATGGCGTTGGGCTATGGCTTAGCCACCATGTTCCGCTTGCCCCGCAACGCCCGCCGGACCATCGCCATCGAAGTCGGCATGCAGAACAGCGGGCTCGGCGTGGCCCTGGCCAAGGCGCACTTTGAAAGCGTCCTCGTCGCACTTCCGGCCAGCCTGTTCAGCGTGGTCCACAACCTCAGCGGCTCCTACCTCGCCAGCTACTGGCGGCGAGATCATCCGACGGATTCGTCCGATCCGCCTGATCCGTCGGATCCGCCTGATCGCGATCCGGAGGCCGGACCTCACTAAGCCAGCGGGCCGTCACATTTGATACGCGCGCAGGGCATGCTATATTGGGGCGGGCTGCAAGGTGTCCCTTGCCGGCCCCGCTTCGTAGTATTCCGGTGCAACCAGATGAGATGTGCGCGCGCGTATGCAAGTGAACCGTGAACTGACCCCCGCCGACCTGCGTCCGTTGCTGGCGCGGTTTTTCGAATTGGCGGGCGGCAAGATTCTTTCTCTGAACGACGCCTGGGATCCGGCAAAAGGTGCGCCGGTCTTCACGCGTCGTGGCGCCTATACCGCCCGCGGTTGGACCGAATGGACACAAGGATTCCAATACGGTTGCCAAATCCTCCAGTTTGACGCCACCGGCGATAAGCAATTCCTGCGTCTGGGCCGCGAGAACACGATTCGTCACATGGCGCCCCACGTGACGCATTTCGGCGTTCACGACCACGGTTTTAACAACGTGTCCACCTACGGAAACCTCCGCCGGTTGGCCCTGGAAGGGAAGACCACCGAAACGCCCGACGCGATGGAACTTTACGCGCTGGCTTTGAAAGCATCCGGCGCCGTTCAGGCCGCGCGCTGGACGACCATCACGGACGGCACCGGTTACATTCATTCATTCAACGGTCCCCAATCCTTGTTTAGCGATACCATCCGGTCGTGCCGGGTGTTGATGCTGGCGCACCAATTGGGCCACGTGCTGATGGGGGAGAACGACCGGAAAATTTCATTGCTGGGGCGCGCCGTCGAACACATGACGAACACTGCGAAATACAACGTGTACTACGGCAAGCGGCGCGACGCCTACGACGTGCGCGGCCGCGTCGCCCACGAAAGCATCTTTAACGTAACCGACGGCGCCTACCGATGTCCGAGTACCCAACAAGGGTACTCGCCGTTCTCGACGTGGACGCGGGGTCTCGCCTGGATTTTGCTGGGATACGCGGAGGAACTCGAATGCCTCAAGGCGATCGGCGACGCGGATCTCAAACCTTGCGGTGGACGCAAGAAGGTCACGGCAACGATGCTCGAAGCGGCGCAGGCCACCGCCGACTTCTACATCGCGCACACGGCTGCGGACGGCATTCCCTATTGGGATACCGGCGCGCCCGGATTGGGTCGCATGCCCGATCGCTACGACACGCCGTCGCAACCGGACAATCCCTATGAACCCGTGGATAGTTCCGCCGCGGCCATTGCTGCCCAGGGCTTGTTGCGCCTTGGCCGAATTCTGGGCGTCGTAGACGCCGGCAAGAAGTACTATCAAGCCGGACTGTCGGTTGCACGGACCCTGTTTTCGCCGCCGTATCTGTCCGAGGTCAAGAAGCACCAGGGGCTGGTTCTGCACTCCGTGTATCATCGGCCCAACGGGTGGGACTACGTTCCGCGCCGGAAGAAAGTCCCCTTCGGAGAGTCGTCCATGTGGGGTGATTATCACGCGATGGAGTTGGCGGTGTATATTCAGCGGCTGGCGGATCACGGCCGCTATCTCGCGTTTTTCGATCAACCCCATGTCGCGGCGACGACAGGCGCACCCTAAACGGTAAGGGATGACGACTATGGACAACGACACTCCCATCGAGCCCGGTCCCGTCAGCGGCGAGGAGAAGTATCAACTTCGTATCGAACCGAAAGCGGAACCGGCCGAACTGCACAAGCTGCCGCTCTGGTTGCTCTGGCCCACGCTCATTCCACTCTTCGTATGGATGATCGTGCCGCAATACGGGGCAATCTGTTTTGCCGTTGCAGCGGTACTTCTTTTCGCGGCGATCTGGATCATGTTGCGAAAAGAGCGCAGCGTTGACACGACCAGCGTCGATCGTGAATTGCTCTTGTATTTGCTCACCGCAATGACCGGCGGATTCGCCTTGGCCTGTTGTGTGTTTGTATCTATCGGCCATTTCGTGACGTAGGCGTGTGAGAGTCGAGTTTGGAAGAGTACACCATAGGAAGCAGCATGAAGACGCACACCGTAGGCATCATCATGAACGGCGTTACGGGCCGTATGGGCACCAACCAGCACCTCGTGCGTTCGATCCTGGCGATCCGCGAACAGGGCGGCGTTCGTATCAATGACGGAGAAACGATCCTGCCCGAACCCGTTCTCACCGGCCGCAGCGAGGCCAAACTGGCGACGCTTTCCGCCGCTCACGGCGGGTTGCCGTATTCGACCGACGTCGATTCGCTGCTGAAAGACGAGAAGTACTCCTTGTATTTCGACGCCCAAACCACCCCGCGCCGGTACGCCGACGTGAAGAAGGCCATCGCTGCCGGCAAGCACATCTACTGCGAAAAGCCCACCGCGACCACGTCCGCCGACGGGCTCGACTTGTATCGGTTGGCGAGCGAGGTCGGCATCAAACACGGGGTGGTTCAGGACAAACTCTGGCTTCCGGGATTCCGCAAACTGAGCTACCTGATCGACACCGGATTCTTTGGCGAGATCCTGTCGGTCCGCGGCGAGTTCGGGTACTGGGTATTTACCGGCGAAACCCAGCCCGCGCAGCGTCCCTCCTGGAACTACCGGAAAGCGGACGGCGGCGGCATCATTCTCGATATGTTCTGCCATTGGCGTTACGTCATCGACAACCTCTTCGGTAACATCACGGCGGTCTCGGCGCTCGGCGCGACCCACATCAAACGCCGGTGGGACGAGCGCGGCCAACCCTACGAGTGCGACACCGACGACGCCGCCTACGCTACCTTCATGACGGACCGCAACATCATTTGTCATTTCAACTCATCCTGGTGCACCCGGGTGCGGCGCGACGATCTGCGTCACCGATTCACGTCGACGGGACCAAAGGTTCCGCGGTCGCGGGGCTACGCGAATGTTGGGTCCAACCCGACGCGGCAACGCCGAAGCCCGTATGGAATCCCGATATCGAGAGTCCTATCGACTACCGTGCCGGTTGGGAGCGCGTGCCGACAAATACGAACTACGACAACGCGTTCAAAGTTCAGTGGGAGTTGTTCCTGCGCCACCTGGTTCTGGACGAACCGTTTCGCTGGGACCTGAAAGAAGGCGCCAAAGGCGTTCAACTCGCGGAGCTGGGCCATTTGTCGTGGCAGGAGCGACGCTGGATCGACGTACCGGAGTTATAGCCCGAATGGGAGGTTCCGCAATGAAAATGCGCACGTTTACGATTATTGTATTGGTCCTGGTTCTCGCAATTCCGGCTTTTGCAGATTTCAAGGCAGGGGTCGCGGTTCGTGTGGTGACACCCGACCATCTGCTGCCGATTTCGGGCGGGACCGGACCGTCGGTCATGCCCACCCAGCAGCAGGGAGACCTGACCGTGCGGGCGTTGGTCCTGGAGGACGACGACACGCGGGTCGCGATCATTTGTGGCGACTTTCTCGGTTTTCCTCACGCCTTGGGCGACCTCGTGCGCGACCAGGTCAAGGACATTCCGCGCGATAACATCCTCATCGGCGTGACGCACGTCCACAGCGCGCCGGACATGTACGCCTTCCCGAATGGAAACGGCGGCACCGACGCGGATCTCGATTACATCCAATACGTCTGCGATCGCATGGCCGAGGCCATCAACGAAGCCAGCGCCAATACGCAGCCCGCGTCTGTCAAAATCAATACGGGCGAAGCTGCGGACGGGATCGCGTGGAACTCTTACGCGCCGCGCTTGTACGACCCGCGGTGCAATGTCCTTCAAGTGCTGGACATCAACGGCAAGCCAATCACCACGCTCGTAAATTTCGCCATACACCCGGAGATTCTCAGCACAGACTCTAAAATCCTCAGCCCCGATCTGTGCGGGTTCCTGTACGACCGCATTCAATCGAGCGGCAATGGAATCGGCATCTTCATGAACAGCGCCCAGGGCGGCATGGTGACGGCGGACAATCGAATTGAGGCTGGCAAGGAGGAGCGCTACACCGTGGAGGAATGCCGGCGCATTGGCAACCTCCTCGCCGACGAGGCCCTGCGCATCATCGCCGACGCGCCGGTCCAGGAAGATCCCGACCTCTATTGCGCGTCCACGCGGATTTCGTTTCCCATCACGACCGGTATTATCGACTTGGTGACGGGTTCCCCGGTCATGGAAAGCATGCTGGAACCGGACAATCACGTCTCCTGTCAGTTCAATGTCGTAAACCTCGGCAACGCGCAGATGATCACGATTCCCGGCGAGGCTTTGCCGAATATCGGGTCTTACTTCAAGCGCAAGATGTACGGTAAATTCAATTTCCTGTTCGGCCTCACGAACGATGCCTTCGGCTACATTCTCACCAAGGAAGACTACAACGCCTTCGACGTGTACAACTACGTGTCCCGGACCAGCCTCGGCGAAATGACCGGCGACATCCTCGTGCGCGAAGGCATGAAGTTCATCGAATCCTGCGAACGCCCCTGGAATCCGCAACCGGTCGTGGCGAAGTAACCGCGAGTCGAAGGGAAGAACATCCCCTTAGTCCCCCTTCAAAGGGGGAATAGATCGCAACGCTTTGCGTTGCGTGTTCCGGGACCCATGATTTTGTCGTAAGGTGAGCGAAAATTCATCGACCAGTGAAGGTTGTGATGCAAAATTCCCCCTTTGAAGGGGGATCAAGGGGGATGTTCTTACGAAAGCACGGACCAGGTCCGTAAGGAGGCGAGCGATGAATCATAGGCTTGATCGCCGTACATTTCTCAGAAGCGCATTCGCTGCCGCCGGATCCGTCGCGCTTGCCGATTTGCTGCCTGCAATTCCGGCCTACGCCGACCAACACAACCTGAAGATCACCGCCGTCGAGCCGTACGTGCTCAAAGGCTCTAAATGTTTCGTCCTCGTGCGCACCGACACGGGGATTACCGGCATCGGCGAAGTCAGTCCCATGAACGCGCCCGCCGCTGCGCACCTCATCGCCAACGAATTCGCCGCGCTGCTCATCGGCATGAATCCCCTCGACATCGAGCGCTGCTGGGAACGCGTCTATTACCGCACCTACAAACAGGGCGTCATGGGTCTGCAACCCGAAGCCCTCGCCGGGATCGACATCGCCCTGTGGGACATCCTCGGCAAGGTCACCGGACTTCCCATCAGCCAATTGCTCGGCGGCAAACGCCGCGACTGGGTCCGCGTCTACGCCAGCATCGGCGGCGGCGCCCAGTCCACCCCGCAGAAGATGGCCGAACGCGCGGAGAAGGCTGTCGCCGAAGGTTTTACTGCCGTCAAGATTCGCATGGACTACGGTCCCATCCCACCCGACGTGAATGTGAAGAAAGACCTGGAAACGCTGGCCACCGTTCGCAAGGCCATCGGCGACGACATCGACCTCGGCTACAACGTCAACAATGGCTACTCTGCGCAAACCGCCATCCGTGTAGGCAAAGAGATCGAAGCGTTCAACGTGATCCATTACGAAGAACCCGTCGCCCAGACCGACTACGCCGGGTACGCCCAGGTGGTCGAAGCCGTCGATGTGCCGGTCGCCGCGGGCGAACACGAATACACGCGCTGGCAGTTCCGCGACCTCATCGAACAGGCCAACCCCGACATCGTCCAGCCCGACCTCGTGAAATGCGCCGGTATCTCCGAAGCCGTCAAGATCGCCGCCCTCGCCTCCGCCCATCACAAACTGCTCTGCCCGCACCAGACCCAACCCACCGTCGGCCAGGCCGCAAACCTCCACTTCACCTCCGTCTTCGTCACCAACGACATGGCCCAGGAACTCGCCGAAGGCGCCATGCACAGCGACCTCCACACGCTCTTCACCAACCCCCTCGAATTCAAAGACGGCCGCCTCAAAGTTCCCGAAGGCCCCGGCCTCGGCCTGGACTTGGATGAAGCGCGGTTGCGAGAAATGGCAGGATAGGTAGAGCACGTGCAATAGGCCGGAACAACCAATACGGGTTCGCCTCGTGTACAATATGCCTGCAAGTGCGGATGGAGAAGCTAGGGAGGCACGTAATGTCGCGGTTGAATTTGCTCGTAGGCGAAAGCGGCCACAGTGGCTTCACCGAAGCGGTTAGAATTCTTGTCCGGGATACCTTCCACGGACCCATTGGCGACTTCCACATAATGTGGTACGCCAACGACATCGTGCAATTGACAGGCCCCCTTCGCATTGGTTGCCATGTGCTCTTCATGAACAACCTTTGGTACGACGGCCGAGGGCGCACCGGTTTCGATTTGACTGCCGCGTCTCTTCGTTTTATGCGAGACCTTCGCGCCGCGACGGACGCGCCAATACTTGCGTCCTTCGCATGTCCGGATGACGTTGACTACCCGGATAGGCTATACAGAGCGGGTGCTGACTTTGTTGCACGCGCCCCGTTTGACTCGAACGCATTCCAGGAAGCTATACGGCGACTGCTTGCTTCACATCCCGCTCCACCTCGCCTTGGACGATTCCTCCAGATGCGCGATTACGACACGAATTGACATTCTACTCACCCCAATACCGAGCCTTGATTCCGAACCTGAAGTATGCTTAGTGATACTGCTACTCCTGTGGCAGAGCGTGGCGTACACGAATAGGAGTAGTTGACACGTACTTCGGAACGTGTTTTACTACTCTCAGCCTTGGGGATTGTACGCGCGCCAATCGGAGGGGAGGGAATCTGCAATGGATCTCGTGGTGTTCATCATCAATTTCATCCTCGGCTTCTTTTTCGGGTACGGCTTCACAAGTTTCTTCTTCTAGTCGGGGAGCATTGGCACGACTTGGCCGTGTCGGTATGCGCATTCGTGCAGCGCGAGGCACCGGAAAGACCGCTGCAAGTCGCGAAGCGGTGGCTTAGTCCGTTGTGAGTAAACGGTCTCGACTACGGCTTCACAAGTTGTCTCCTTTGACCCAGGTCAATCAGTCGGGAAGGGGCTTCAGCTTTTCGGGGGAGGGTAGAAAGATGCGGAGTGTGGCAGGTCAATGGGCACTATTGTTTGTCTCCGCTCTCGTTATCATCGGATTGGGTTGTCCTGGCAATGGTAACGACAACGGAAATGACGACAACGCGGGGAATGGCAACACCAATGATGTAGGAACGGGAGATGGAACTTTCAGCGGCCCGGTTACGTATGCGCTTGCCGGGAATCCTTATGGGCTTGTGACAAGCGACTTTCCATCCTCGTCAATCGTCTACGGCTATCTGAACGGCGACTCGCATGTTGATCGGGCGTCCATTTATGGGGACAGTGTTCTCGTTGAATTGGGCAAAACGGATGGCAGTTTTCAACCCGGTGTGGCTTATTACGTCAGTTATTTCGCGGTAACGGCCATCACGTTAGGCGACGTGAACGGCGACGGAGTTTTGGATATTTGCGTTGCGTTCGTTGTCACTGACGCCTATCTCGGTGTGTTCTTGGGCAATGGCGACGGGACTTTCGGCGGGTTGATCTCAACGAAGATGTCTGATGGGGTCAATGCCCTTGGTGCAGCCGATTTCGATTCCGACGGTGACGACGACATTGCGGCAGCCACGTACCTAAACAGCTTCGGAGTCCAAATAATGCGAAGCCACGGGAATGGCAAGTTCGGGAGAACTGGTGTGTACAGCCTTATCGATCCGCCTGAGAGTATTCTTGTGGATGACTTGGACGGAGACGGTGTCATCGATGTCGCGGTCAAATCCGACACTTACGGGGGTTCTCTGCCTGAGACACTCAGCGTGTTGCTTGGGAACCCATAGGCGGGGTGCAACGTACGAGATTCCTGATTGGGTGCGGCTATTCAGAAGTCAATGAGGTCATGAACCGTGACGCCGCAACGGCGGGCAATCTTGTAGAGGGTGTAGATTCGTGGGTTGGCGTTGCCGTACTCAATTTCCTGGAGGCTGCGGGCGGCTAGGGCCAGCGGGCCTTCGTCCTCGAAATCTTCCTGCGTCAAGCCCTTCGCTTCACGAAGGGAGCGGATGCGCTCCCCGAGCTTGCGCAAGAATTGCTCCTGTCCCATGGCCTTCATGGGCAAAGCATAGTGCTGGCCTATTCCACTTGAACACGAGGTAAACCTCGTATAACCTTCATAGGGGCTATCTCGTTTGGGACCGGATCGTCGTTAATCGCAAAGCTTCGGGCGGTGTGTGGTATAGGCACACGCCGGAGGGTCGCTGGATGAAGTGTCCGAAATGTGGGTTGCACAATCCTCCATCCGCGATGAAATGTGATTGTGGGTATGAGTTCCCAAACGTTGGAGACAATTCGCACGAAGACAAAGTCGAAGTCACGTGCCCGACTTGTGGGCGGCGTCTTCGGGTGCCCTTCCTCGCCGGTAGGACACTACGAGTCAATTGCCCGAATGGTTGCCCGTCGTTTTCCACGAGTGTTCCGTCTGACTCAGAGGAAGAGCAGCAGGAGGTCGCCGGTAACATGTCAAGGGTAAGTCCATCGAGAAGCCTCTGGTCGCCAAATGTGATTCAACGGTTGGTGTTAGCGATCGGATTGATTGGAGTAGTCTTCATGATAGCAGTGCCACCATATTGCGTAGTAAGCCCGATTCCCGTTGACCTCGGGATCGAAAAGCGTTTCTTTTACAAGTACGCACCGATTTACAGACCACCAGAGATTGACATAGCTGACGCGCGGATGGTGCGTAACACGCAGATGTTTGCTTCCGTTGAGTTGGACGGACAACGTCTCGGATTCCAGATACTCGCCGGAATACTCACAACGAGTGCGGTTTACTTGGCTGTTCCGTTAGCACAAGCGAGTCTGGCCGTCTGGCACAAATCGAAATCACGCAAGAAGGCGTAGGCGCTCCGCGTGATTGAAGGGAGCAACCCAAAGCAAATGCTTTGTGCCAGAAGGTGCTATTGCGATTTTAGCCTTTGTGACCGTGAGGCCGGTATTGAGGGAAAGCAGGGTTCAATGCCAGTGGCGCAGGAACTCACATGCCCTTGATTCGTAAGAAGCTCAGTGAAAGCGATGCTGCATTTTACTTCGTGCAGGCCACAATAACGGACGTTGACTCGCGCTGGACTGACGTATACAGCGAACTTCAAGAGGAGTGCGGCCCGGATTTTAAGGTGAAAGATGAGGAGCTTGCGAGATTCGACCTCACGTTGGCATTGATTGCACTTAACAAACGTGCCATAAAGAACCTCTTTCCTTCGGAGCAAGCACAGCGCCTAGAGGCATGGACCTTGGAGAGTCTAAACCTACTAAGATATCCGGACTATGCCCAAACGGAAATTGCGCTGTACAGTCAAGCGTGGGAAAAGGCCTTTGCGGGCGAAGACCCGCGAGACGTAATTGTGGCCATACCATCGCGTTTAGTTCGGAAATGGCTCGGCGAACGGATCCGTTTATTTGCCATGCCCACTGACGCTGGAGACATAGTGCGACCGTCTCTATTGCTCTTTATGACGGGTGCGCTAATGCAGTTCGTTGGCTATTGGCCATTCATTAAGAAACACTACAGGTTGGTACCATAAGCCAAGACATTTTGAGCTAGGTGACGAGATCTGCGTGATAGCGTGCAGACAGATCGAATATCCTTGGACGAGTTCATAGGCCAGATAGAAGAACTCTTCGGGACAGCGCTGACTGCTCGGGCAACCGAGGTGGCCATACACATGCGACAAGGGATTCATGGGTACTTGCGGCCATAGAGACATATTGGAGTACAGGAGGTGCGATGCAGAGCGGACAATCTCATCTGCCGAGGAAAATTAGTAACAGGCAATCGGGTTTTCTATGGGGCCCATGCCCAAACGGTCGTAAGGTCGCTGTTTGGCATCAGCGCGATGGCAGAACCGGATTCCGCATATACTGGAATGGCATTTGGCGTAATTCGTTCGGTCAAATGGAATTGGATAGAGTTTTTGGCATAAGACCCAGGGTAAAGAAGACGGGATACTCAGAAAGGATATCCGTCTGAACCGGTAATTCAAGCGGTGTGGCGATATTTGGCGAAAAGATACAATGAGGGAGATCCAAATGTCATATATAGCGAATCCCAACTAGACCTAACGGAAGATTTAACAAGAACATCATCCCGGCATGCCCCTTCTGATGATGATGTCAACAGGGCTGTAAGGCTGGCAGCAAATTGGACAAGGCCGGGGGCAGGTGAGTCGGATGCTCACAAGGCTCTCAAGGAGGAGATCGCTAAGAATCCAGAGATCGTTGGTGCAACGGATGTATCGTTTGTTTCAATCGAACATCGATTCCCAAGCGGAGATAGGGCCGACTTATTGCTGGAGTCCAGTGGTTCTAGATGGGTAGTGGTTGAAGTGGAGCTAGAAGGACTGGTCGAGACAGTGACGGGCCTCTTTCAAGCTGTAAAATATCGCGCACTTCAACAGGCCGTACTTTGTACTGAAGGACGTGACGGCTCCGTCTCAGCAATCTTGGCCGCGCGATCTATCCCGACGGAAGTCGAGAAGCTCGCTAGAATGTTGGATGTGGTGACAGTATCGGTCAAAGACGAAAGTCGCTGACGGGGAAAATATTGCACCGAAATCGTAGGGCATGCGAGCGAGAAGCGAAGGAACGGACCACCGCGAATTAGTAGTCATATTTCCTGGTGATGGAAGCGCGGTTGCGATAAATGACAGGCTAGCGGAGTCTTTTAGCGCGTTAGAAAGGAAGTCATCATGAAACGTCGTGAATTCATGCAACTCACTGGATTGACGGGGGCCATGTTCGCGCCTACCGTGGTTTCGTTTCCTGAGGCCTACGCCACCCCGGCCGCAGAGGCATCCGGGCCGGACAGCGTCTTAGACGGCAACGGCCTGATCGCGGGGCGCACGATCGATGACCTCATCGCGCGGTATCGCTATGACTTGTTCGATGACTTTCTGCCGTTCATGGATGCGCATGTCATCGATCACGAGTTGGGCGGGTTCATGACGACGGCGGACCGGTCGGGCAAGACCGTCTCCACGGAGAAGCGGACGTGGTTCGAGGGACGGGGCATCTGGGTGTATTCCCACCTCTACCGCACGCTAGCGCCGGAGGACCGGTACCTGGAGGTCGCGCGGAAGTCGGTGGACTTCATGTTGCGCGCGCAAGCCGGCCGACGACGCGCCGTGGCCCAGTTCGATGACCCGCGAAGGCGAGGCGATGGAGGACCAGGGGGTGCTCATCGCGGGCAAACGGTATCCCACCGGGGGCCAGGTGTACGACGACTTGTTCGTGGCCGAAGGTTTTACGGAGTACGCCCGCGCCACGGGCAAGCGCGAGTTTCACGATCAAGCCGTCGACATTCTCTTCCGCTGCGAGAAACGGTTTGACGACGAAAACTACGCGCCCACCGCGCCGCTCGTGTACATGGGCGAGATGGAAGCCCCGGTGTTGCCGGGGTGCCGTCTGTTGGGCGTGCAGATGCTGATGATCCGCGTGGCGACCCAGTTGCTTGAAGCGGAACACGACGACCGCGTGAAGGCCCTCGCCGACCGGTGCGTCGAAGACGATTCTGAAACGCCATTACGACGAGGAATTCGATCTTCTGCGTCGAAGTGCTCAACCATGACTACTCGAAACCGGACAACATCTACGCGCAATTGGCCTATACCGGTCACGGCATCGAGACCTTGTGGATGGTCATGGCCGAAGCGGTGCGGCGCAAGGACCGCGCCTTGTTCGACGACGCGGCCCGCCTGTTCCGTCGCACGCTCGACGTGGCGTGGGACGACGTATATCAGGGCTGGTACCGCGGCTGCCGCCATGTCGACGACAACATCTGGATCCTCGACAAGGCCCTATGGGTCCAGGAAGAGGCGCTGGTCGGCTTGACGCTGATCGTCGAACACACGGGCGCGGAATGGGCGAAGGAGTGGCTGCGCCGCGGCTACCCCTATGTCATCGAACACTTCCCCCTCGCCCCGCACGGCTACGCGCTGTGGGACCTCTACCCCGACCGCAAAGTGACGTTCGTCGAAGACTTCGATCGCATCGGCAACTTCCACCACCCCCGCCACCTCATGACGAATCTCCAAGCGCTCAACCGCATGCAAGAGCGCGGGGGGAAAGTGTCCGGAGTTTTCGGCTAGGGCCAGAGCGAATCCCGATACCGCGCGTTTGTTCCTTTGTTGGTTTCGCCGCGCGGTGATACGCTAGGGTGTGCTGCGAATGCGTGGGAGAATTTGCTCTCGACTATTACGGCCGACTGGGTGTTTCCGGCGGCGATTGCTGCCCTTGGTCGTTAGGCATCTTGGGACAGGCGGGCGGAGACTGACATGAGACAATCCAATGAAGCAGCTTTGACGGTTGAACTCAGACACACGGGAGAGCGGCTCACGATCCGGCGTATCAAGGCCGACAACCGCGTTGAGGAGTTGCGTTTAGCCGGATCGCTGCCCGCGCATCGGCAAGGCCCGCCGCTCCATATTCACTTTGAAGAGGATGAGAGTGGAGTAGTGGTTTCAGGCACCCTGTCCGCGTTGGTTGACGGCAAGCTTCATGTGATTGAAGCCGGTGGATCCGGCCATTTTCCCAGAGGGAGCGTGCATCGGTGGTGGAATGACGGCGATGAAGAGTTGGTGATTCAAGGAGTCGTTACACCGCCAATTGATTTGGACCGATACCTTCACGCCTTGTTTGAGGTGCTCAACGCCGGCCCGCCGGACCGGCCGCCAATATTCTACATTGCGCACGTCCTTTATCGACATCGGAAGACACAATTGGCGCTGGTCGTTCCGCGTGCGGTCCAACGGGTGCTCTTCCCAATCATTGTGATGTTGGGGACGGTGCTCGGCAAATATCGAGGGACCGCGTGGCCGGGATGCCCGAGCCGTTGCACCGGCGCACCGGTAATCTCACCCGATGAAGCCTGACCATGCACTGCGGCGAACCATCGTCCCGCACCCGTCCTCTCGCCGGGCAATCGTGCGAAACGGCGATTCTGCTCGTTTCTGGAAACACTGTGGCTTGGCGCAAAAACACTGTGGCTTGGCGCAAACATCATGGCGTCACGAAGTCTTCTTGGCCTGAAGGGCCAACATATACCCTTAGCCCCGGGTTGGCCGCAGCGAAGCAAGGCCTACCCGGGGTCCGCGGACCTTCCCCGAATCGGTACCCTGAAGGGGTTTAATAATCATTGCTTCTATCAATCCCCTACGGGGAAACAGCAGTGGGTGGGAGCCTGGTGACCCCGGGCAGCGTCGCGTTGCGCCGCAACCCGGGGCTGTTCGTATGTAGTCCCTTCGGGACATTTCGGCGGCTTGGCGCCACCGCGTAAATGGTCCAACCTGACAGCGCATTTGCAGCCTTGATCCCGACACCCGGCTCGCGTCATATCGGGTAGATTCAACACGTCAACGTCAAACGTCAACGGGTCCATGATGAAGAATCCACGGTTTGAGCGCGGTAGCCGTATGTCCCCTTGCCGGTTTTGCCTTGCCGTGATATTCTTGGGGTACGCGATAGTCATACGTCGGAGGCGGGCATGCACGGAACAACACGACAACGGGCGGCGAGAAGTCTTTGGGGCGCCGTTCTGAGCCTTGTACTCCTCGTCGGGTGCGGCGAGGACGACTTCAGATTCCTCCGAAATAAGGCAGAGCAAGGTATCGCCGAATCTCAGTACACGCTCGGCTACATGTACGACACCGGTAAGGGTGTTCAGAAGGACGAGGAGGAAGCGCTCAAGTGGCTTCGTAAAGCGGCCGGCCAAGGTCACGCAGGCGCACAAACCTATCTCGGCGCGAAATACTTTGAGGGCAGAGGCGTTCCTCAGGATGACGCACGAGCCTTCGAATGGTTTCAGAAAGCCGCCGACCAGGGAGATCCTACGGGACAGTTTGACCTTGGCTTAATGTACGATCTGGGCAAGGGCGTCCCCGCGAGCGATTCTGAAGCTGCCAAGTGGTACCGCATGGCGGCGGAACAAGGACACGCACGCGCTCAATACCGCCTCGGCCTGAAATACAGGCATGGAGAGGGTGTACCACATGACAACGAAGAGGCCGTCAAGTGGTTTCGAAAAGCCGCCAACCAAGGTAATGCAGATGGCCAAATCGATCTTGGCATGTGTTACAAGTTCGGCGAGGGGGTGCCTGGGGACAAAGTGGAAGCGGTGAAATGGTATCGCGCGGCCGCGGATCAGGGTAATGCCGATGGCCAATGGCGGCTCGGCACGTGCTACGAATACGGCGAGGGGGTACCCGAAGACAAAGCCGAGGCGGTGAAGTGGTATCGCGCAGCTTCCAATCAGGGAAACGCTACAGGTCAATTCAGCCTCGGTATGTGTTACTACTTTGGATTCGGCGTGGCCGAGGACAAGGAAGAAGCGGCCAAGTGGCTGCGAACAAGCGCCAACCAAGGCGATTCAACGGCCCAATACCAGCTTGCGGCGATGTACGCCAAGGGCGAAGGGGTGACCAAAGACCTCGTAAAAGCGTATATGTGGTTCGACTTGGCGGCTGAGCAGGGCGAAGACAAGGCGCCTGAGGGTATGGAATCACTCTCTTTGCCAATGACCCCCAACCAAATCGCCGAAGCCAAAGCGAAGTCCGCCGAATGGCGGGCGAAGCACGACGAACAAGTAGCCAATGAGTAGGTAGTAAAGCGTGTTATGCGGAACCGTCTTACCATTGTTTGGAAAACGAAGGCGATGAAGAGGCTTTCTACCCTACAAGTCACGTCTCGCGGTTTTGACTACGCGTGCCTTCAGTTCGCAATAGTCGTCGGCGCCGTCATGACGGTGTTCTTCGGATACTTCTCAATCCAGACAGGCGAGGGTTGGTTCGTGACTATCTTCTTTGCGTTCCTCACCGCAATCAATTTCCTCCATGCCCTTCGGATGCGAAGGAAGATGAAAAACTGCGAACATGCTGTTGAGGCGAAGCCGGTCGGAACGTCAGGGTCGAACGATGAAGGCCACTCCGATGCATCCGCCTGAACGTATGCCGCGCCGGACGTTCTGCGCGACGCTCTGTGCCGCCGTGGGCGTGGTCCATTCAGGCTGCGGGGCGCGGACCGGGAGTCTCGCCGGTCAGATTCAATGGGTTGGCTGGACCGAGGATCACCGTGGTGAACTAACCCCGCTCGACCGGGTGTTCGGCGCCGCATTTCTCCTGTTGGAAAGAGAGTACAAATCACTCGGGTACGAAGGACCGCCAAAAACATATCCCATGACCCCGGAGGAAGCGCGGAATTGGCATCGCGACAAACGGTTGCCGACCGAATGGTGGTATCTATCAATCCCCTACGAGTGGTGGGGGCGGGGATCGGGAACGCAACCGACCGAAGTAACGCTGTCCCTCGAGGTCCCGGTTCATCTGTTGCGCGCGCACCTGGACAACGTCGGCCGGTTTGCGTTCAAGGATCTTCCCTTCGGCCGGCACACGCTATTCATCCGCTGGGGAAAAAGTGCCGACCCTCAAAACAACATCTCAGGTCCTTATGCGGTGATTATTGACAAGCCCGGACAGACCGAGCAGGTGTTCCCTGTGAACGCCTTTGACATGATTGACACCTAACGGGCCGTTACCGGCGAAATTACGGCCCTCCAGGCTACCAAGTTACCGCACCCCGGTTGCGAAGCAACCCATAAAAGTCTTTTGGAGGAGTGCAGGGGGATTTTTTCCTCAGAAAAGGTCCCCCCGCATTCTTCACAACGCCTTAGCGTCAATCTTGTCGAATTCTTCCAGCGCCGCGCGGTGGTAGCAGTAGATGTGGCCGTCTTCCGCGCCGAGGAGGAGGTCCAGTTTACCGTCGCCGTTCCAGTCGAAGGCGTTGGGGGCGGTGGTGTGACCGGCCAGTTCGCGGCCCGGGAAATCGCCGCGCCACACGAACGTTTCGCCGCCCGTATTCTCGAACCATCCCGCGTTCTTCGTATTGCGGAGGAGATCCAGATCACCGTCGCCGTCCCAGTCCACGAGGTGGATCTTTGCCCGGCCGCTCCTGCCGCCTTCGCCGTCGCATAGCCGCAACGGTTGTCCGTCCTCGCCCTTGAAGATGCGCTGCCCCGGCTCGAACTTCGGACCGCCCAGCGACCGAAAGAGCGCGAGATACCCTTCGTAATCCACAAGCACGAGATCGTTGTTGCCGTCCTTATCCCAATCGATGATTTGGGGCCGGGTCCGCCATTCAACGACCAAGTCCGTGGGACCCGGCTTCCACCAGTTCCACGCCGGATACTTAGGAGCGTCCGGCCACATGACCTCGACCCGCTGCGGCGCCGTGATACCCCCGCGATTATCCGCGAACTCAAAATATTCGATGCGCCCGAGGATCGAGTTGTAGACGATGTCCGGTTTGCCGTCGCCCGTGATGTCGCCCAGGACCGGGACCGTGTAGCCCCACTTCTCCTCGGCCGGACCCTGCACGCTGCCGTTGTATCCCGCCATGATGCGGAACGGCGTGTTCGCCATGGACAGGTTGCGGCCTTCGCGGTACTCGCTACCCGTCCACCGGAAGAATTCCACATACCCCGCCGTGTTGCCGCAATAGAGATTTCGCGTTTCGGGATCGATCCACGGCGTAACCAGTCCGCCCGATTTGATGGCCGGATTCACTTCCTTCAAGAACCGCTCATCGCTGAAGTAAGGCGCGCCCCGGGACATGCCGCGATTGAGGCAGACACTAACCCGGCCGTCTTCGGGGCCAATGAGCAGGTCCGGCAGCCCGTCCATGTTCCAGTCACACTCGATGGGCGCCATCATGCAGAGGTCGATGTGCAACTTGCCGTCTGATGTCATGACCGGACGCGGCGCCGCGAGACGGGGGATCGTCCGCGTCCCCACATTCTCGAAGTACGTGAACTCGTCGCGAAACTCGCCGCAAATCAGATCGAGGTCGCCGTCCCCATCGAAGTCCGCGATACAGGGACAGGGCTGACCGTACACATCGATGGGCGTGTCGTCCGCTTCCAGGCGGACCCCTTCCGCGTACTTCGGGCGCGTCCGCCGTACCGATGTTCTTGTGAAAGTAGACAAATCCGTGCAGGGGCCCGTTCGTCCAGTTGCCCGTCCCATCGAAGGCCCGGTCCCAGCCGTATTCTCTCCCAATCGTTCGTCGACGCGATGATGTCAACGAGCCCGTCGCCGTCCCAGTCGGCCTGACGCGTGATGAAGTTGCGGAGCTTCTCCTTCGGTGGCTTGACCGGACTCTCCATCTTCTTGCTCATGCCGTTGGCGCGGATGTCGTCGTACCAGTCGTTACCCGCGAGCATGTCCAGCTTGCCGTCGCCGTTTACATCGCCCAGCACACCGAACCATACCCCCTCGCCAAGCCGTTCGCCCCGCTCGAACACGCCGCTACGATTTTGCAGATACACGTAGGTGCTGCTCTGCGGTTTGTCCGGGCAACTGTTGACGATGTCCCAATCGCCGTCCCCATCCCAGTCGACCGGCGATGGGTGCGACCACAATCCGTCACCGAGATCCGCTACCACGCTGCTTCGTCCGTAGTCCAGCATATCCTCCGCGCCGACGAACACCGGAGGCGTCTGCGGTCCTTCCGGATTCGGGATGATGCGGTAGACGTGGGGCTGGGTGCCGTCGTCGGCGCGGGTCCAGAAGACGTAGCGTTTATCGCGATGCTGTTGCACCTTGGCGGGCACCGCTTCGCTCGTGGCTTCGTCGAAGACCGACGCCGCAACCACGTCCGCACCGACTTCGAACCGCGCAGGAGGCCCCTGCCACGCATGCGAATACGCGGGCGCTTCCACCCGTATCTGGCCAACCATCATCAAGACTGCACAAATTACCATCTCGGGACTCCCGTAGTTGATTTCTGGAAGTTCCATCCTACCGCATCGAAACGTTTCGTTTCTTCCCTTAGACTTGCATCGCGCGGGAGGGATACGCAGAATCAAGCGCCGACGCGGGGAGTAATTCAAGAGAGGATTAATGCATGCGCTTGACGAGTACGGTTTTGACGGTTTTCATGGCGGCTGCATGCTTGGCCGGATGCGCCACGACTTCCGTGCGGGGCACGGCGAAGACGGCGCAACCGACGGGCTTTCTCAACAAGACCATGAATGTGGACGGCGTCGAACGACGCTACGTCGTCTACGTCCCCCGGGAATACGACCCGGGCCGGAAGTGGCCGCTGATCGTGTTTCTTCACGGCATGGGCGAACGCGGCGATGACGGGCTAATTCCATCGGAAGTCGGGATAGGGACCGCCATCCGCCGTCATGTGGATCGCTTTCCGTGCATCGTCGTTATGCCGCAGTGTCCCGGAGACAGGGATTGGACCGAAGCATTCGACCATATCGACACGGTCATCGCCGAGACGTTGCAGGCGTATTCGATCGATCGCAGCCGGATCATGTTGACTGGCCTGTCCATGGGCGGGTTCGGTACCTGGGACTACGGTGCCCAACACGCGGAGTTCTTCGCCGCACTCATGCCCATCTGCGGCGGCGGCAACGTGGCCGACGCGCCCGCATTGGCCACGGTACCGATATGGGCCTTTCACGGCGGATCCGACAGCGTCGTGTCCCCTAAGGAATCGCAAACCATGGTCGAGGCGGTGAAGAAAGCCGGCGGCGATATTCGCTTCACCGAATATCCCGGTGTCGATCACAATTCCTGGGACCGAGCCTACGGTGACGCGGAGGCAACCAAGTGGCTTCTTTCTCATACGAACGAGCGAAACCGGTAGAAATGAAAGAGCCACGAGTGCGCCTGGACGCGGCTCGTGGCTCTTGGTTATTCGTATCGGATGCCGGCGATCTGATTACACGCCTTCGACGGTGAGGCTCGTAACGCGCCACTGCCCGTCTGCTTCTTTCGTCAACGTGAAGCCGAGGGTGGCACTGCCGAACGCAGCCATCAACTCAACCGGGTACACAGTTGCCGTCTTGCCGTCGATCTTGATTTCGGCTGCATCCAGCGAAACCTTCGCGCTATCCAGCGTGCCGTCGTTAAACGCGCCGCTCAAGAAGCTGAGCATCTGTTCCTTGTTGCCGTACTCGTAGTGGTTAAACTCGTCGGACAGCGCCATTCCGATCCGGTCGATGTCCTTGGTCTCCATCCCGACTTTCCAATTCTGGAGCGCGGCCGAGATGAGTTCCTCATCGGACGGACCCTTGGGACCCGTCGCGCAACCCCCCATCAAAAACGCAGCGATACATGCAACACAAAGCGTCAAAATTGCCGATTTACGCACTATTGCACCCTCTCTTCCTCGTGTTTTCGATTCGCGAACCCTCTACCATCCGCGCCAAAGCGGAAACGTCCCAATACTATACGCCCGATAGGGTTATCTTGCAAGAGAAATGCTTCGAGCAGGACAACGTCCCGTCAAATAAGGGGTTCGGACCAATCGGTAGGTAAGCAACCGGAGGCGACCCTTTCAACCCGACGAAATGGGAGGGCGGACGTCGACAGGTGGTGGATTCGAGCCCCAGTGGTCCGTTTCATTTTGAATCTGGGGTGCACAAATTCAATAGAATCGCACTACTAGCCGGCCACGAGAAAATCCGTATACCGCCCTTCGACCCGGGTCGGCTTATACACCTCCACGACGGAAAGGTTTTCGCCTTCGAACCGAAATCCCGAATCGTCTTCGTCCGTCTGGCTCAGGGTTTTGCCTTGCAAACCGACGGCTGCCAGAAGCTCTTCCGGCGTAGTGAAGCCCGTCGTGTAACCGGCAACCTCGCTGCAGTGCCCATCATCGGACAAAACAAAGTCCATGCCGGTGAATGGCTTCGGCAAGGTTGCGGTTTCCCGGCGGTACATGATGCGCCGGGGCGGAGATTGCCGGCCGGGTTCGTCGGTTCTGCACTCGCTTTGGCGGGCCGCCCGCACCACCCTGTCGGCGTGCCGAGGATGCCCACGATTTCGTCTTCGGTCTTCCCGAGATACCGTTGCACGTCACGTTTCGAGTGCGCCATACCGCAGGACGAGGTTATGACTGCAACAAACAGTACGGACGAGATGACTGCGATCGACTGCTTCATAACAGGAACCTCCGACACCTCATACCCCAAAATCCTCGGCGTATCGGTTCGTCACAGCCCCGCATGGTCCCTGAATATGCGGCCTCATTCCCGATACGTCACGCATCACCATTGTGTGGCAAAATCCACACCCGACCTGCATGTATTATAGCAGAGAAAACCCAGAGAAATGGGTAAACGGATCGCCGTTTTTTCACAAATCTAATTTTCGCAGTAGCTTGCAAAGGAACTCGAAACGAGAAAAACCCGTGCGCTATCATAGGCAAACCGCCTTCCAATCCCGGCTATCGGGGAACCGCGAGGCGCGGGAACGGCGCGTCGATCGTGTCCTTTGTCGCTCGCGGATGGGGAGGCTTCGATCTCGCTTGGAGGACTATGGTTACTCGACCATTTGAAGACACCGACGAAGCCGCGGTGATAGACCTGTGGGACCGGTGCGGATTGTTGCGGCCTTGGAACGATCCGCGGAAAGATATCGCGCGCAAGAAACGCCTGCAACGCGACCTGTTTCTGGTGGGGGAGGTCGACGGCGTTGTCGTCGCGGTGGCGATGGTTGGATACGAGGGACACCGAGGCTGGATCAACTACTTTGCCGTCGACCCCGGCCATCGGCGCAACGGAGTCGGCCGTGCCATGATGGACGAAGCAGAGCGACGATTGCGCGAAATCGGCTGCCCCAAAATCAATTTGCAGATCCGGCGCGACAACTTGGCGGCCAAAGCGTTCTACGATGCCCTTGGGTTCACGGAAGACGATTCCATCAGCATGGGCAAACGTCTCGAACGCGACGATTGACCGCTACGATGTTGCCCCGTTACGAATTTCAGGCCAGCTTCCATCGTCGAGTATTCTGTGGGCCACGTTGATACCGCGTGACAATCGCATTGCCAAATCCGGTACAATCGGCTCGGCTAAACTTGGGACTACGGACTGCGCCGACTGGAACATCGCGTACGAAATCCGGCGGTGCGCCTCCCACCGGAGCACTTCAATTCAAGTCTCCATCCGGAAGGACAAGCAATGGCAGAGATCAATGAAATTGCGCCGGACGTGTTTCGCATCAGCGTCTACGTCAAAGACTTCGACCTGCAGTTCAACCATTTTCTTGTACGCGACGAGCAACCGCTCCTCTATCACGCGGGCATGCGGCGCATGTTTCCCGACCTCCACGAGGCCGTGGCGAAGATTATCGATCCGAAGACGCTGCGTTGGATTAGTTGGAGCCACTTCGAGGTCGACGAATGCGGTGGTTTGAACCACTGGCTCGAAGCCGCGCCCTCCGCGGAGCCGGCATGCAGCGTCGTCGGGGCCATGGTGAACCTCAGCGACTACTCGGATCGCCCGCCGAAAGGGCTGGCGAAGGGCGAAGTGTTGGAGACCGGGAAGTACCGGTTTCGCTTTCACCCGACGCCGCACCTCCCGCACGGTTGGGACGCGGGGGTTCTGTTCGAAGAGACCGAAGGTCTCCTGTTCTGTTCGGACCTTTTCCATCAAGCCGGGGAACGCGAAGCCATAACGGATTCGGAGGACATCCTTGACCGAACCCATGAGGTCTTGACCAACTACCAGGCCGGGCCGTTGATGGAGTACCTTCCCTACACGCACCACACGAAGCGCCTGCTCCACGAATTGGCCGCATTTAATCCAAAGACCCTGGCAATCATGCACGGCTCCAGCTTCTCCGGCGACGGCGGGCGACTGTTGCGAGAACTCGATCCGATCCTCGAAGGAATCTATGGCGGAGAGAAGGCGTAGGCGGGACCGTGGAGAGATGAATTGTCATACTTTAGTCCGTTGCGTGTTCGGTGGTAGGCATTGACACCTGGCAAGTAAGATGATATCTTACCTTATATGAAGACCACCGTTTCCAGTAAAGGCCAGATCGTTATGCCGGCCGAGATCCGTAACGAAGACCAAATCGAGGCCGGGCAGGAATTCGAGATCGAGCGCATCAAAGCCGGCGAATATGTCTTGAGGCGCAAGACGCCCCCCCGAAACGAGGGGTTGATGGAACTCTTGTTGGCATGCCCGGTCAAGGATTGGTTTGTGCCGATGGATCGAAGTGATACGACGGATGATATTCAACCGGCGGGGGTGGGATGACCTACCTCGTCGATTCAAACGTACTCAGTGAGCCGACCCGTCTCGATCCCAATCCGGATGTTGTCGAGTGGTTGACCACGAACGAGCGGGAGTTCGTAGTCGATCCCATTGTTCTGGGGGAAATCCGCATCGGTGTATTCTCGCTCCCGCGAGGGCGAAAGCGTTCGCAACTTCAGCGATGGTTCGAAGCCGTGGCAACTTCCGTTGAATGCATTCCGTGGGATCGCGAAGTCAGCGCGCGCTGGGCAGGGTTGGTTGTCGCCCTCAAGCGCAAAGGGCAAACGCTCCCCCTGCTGGACAGCATGATCGCTGCCACGGCCCTAACACATCAGCTAACCGTCGCAACGAGAAACGTGAACGATTTCCGTCGGGCCGGCGTCAAGGTAGTAAATCCATTCGCCTAAGACGGGCTTGCCCACAGTCCATACGAACGGCGTAGGTCGCGCGATGCGCCAAGACCCGCGCAAGAGACCGGAGAGGTCGTGTCCACCGATTGCACAGATTCTCACCGATTCAAGAAGAACCTATCCGCAGATGGCGCAGATTCAAGAATCAAGCGACTTAAGCAATTCTCAGGACTGAAAGTCCGTCACAAGATAGCCCAGGGCAAAGCGAAGCGACGCCCTGGGTTCTGGAACCTCAATAACCAAGCGCTGAAAGTGCGAAACAATCATCTGCGCAAACCTGCACCATCTGCGGGCAGAATCCGTTCTTCCTTCTTCAATCGGTGTAAACCGGCGTAATCGGTGGACGTACTAAATCTCGATCGTCCACGGCTCCCGCATGGGGCGCGACAACATTGCGTTCGCTTCGTCGTCGTCCTCGAATCGTTCGGCCACCGGGTCCCATCGCAACGGCCGATCGAGCCGCAGGCAGATGTTTCCGATGTGGCAGATCGTCGTCGACCGATGCGCGATCTCCGGCGGGGCGATCGTCGTTTCCCGCGACTTGACGCAATCGAGGAAGTTCCGGTGGTGCGGATTCCAGTGCGCGTAATCCTCCGGCACGATCTCCGCCGCTTCCAACAACGACGCCGGTTCCCCCTTCACATTTCCGAAATCGTCCACGCTGATCCAGCCGTCGGATCCCTCGAACTTCACCTCACGCGGATCGTGATCGTGCATGATGAGGCGCACGCCGTCCGCATACGTCGCCGTGATGCCGTGGTACACCGACGTATTAAACAGGCTGCCCTTCCGCGGCCACACCGCCCAGCCTTCGTACGTGAGCGGCCCCGTCAACTCCGAATCGTTGCCCCACTGCGCGAGGTCGTTGAAATGCGCGCCGATATCCGTCAACTGCCCGCCCGAATAATCGTAGATCCACCGGAACGATCCGAAACAGCGTTGCTCCGCGTACGGCGCCCACGGCGCCGGCCCCAGCCACATGTCGTAATCGAACCCTTCGGGCACCGGCACTTCCTCCGGCGACGCCCAATCGTGGCCGATGGACAGATTCGTGTGCATCGTGTGCACCTCGCCGAGTTTGCCCGACCTCGCCGTATCGACGGCAAACCGGAAACAGGGGATGCTTCGCCGCTGCGTGCCGCTCTGATACACCACGCTGTACTTCTTCATCGCCTCCACGACCAGCCGCCCTTCGGCGACGGTCAGCGATATCGGCTTCTCGCAATAGAGGTCCTTGCCCGCCTTCGCCGTTTCGATGGCGATGAGCGCGTGCCAATGATCCGGCGTCGCGATGAGCACCGCATCGATGTCATCCCGCGCGATGATTTCCCGCCAATCCTGCGTCATCGTGCCACGCCACGGCGTGGTATTGCCGTACGTCTCGTCGATATGCGCCTTCGCCTTCTTCATCCGGAAATCGCCCGCATCGCACAACGCAATAAACTGCACGTCGCTGTGCGCCGTGAAGTTCACGATATCCGTCGTGCCCATGCCCCCCGTACCGATCCCCGCCATCACGATCCGTTCGCTCGGCGCCGTCGCCGCCCCCAACCCCAACACACTCGACGGCACTACCTGCGGCCCCACCCAAGCCGCCGACGCGGCCAGGCTACTGCGTTTCATGAACTGCCTGCGTGATACCGCTTCTGTCATTGTCCGTTCCTCCAGGTAGTGAACGCGATGGATGCTCTCCGATTGACGCAGGGCACGGAATCCCGATGCCTACCCAGTCTATCGGATTCCGTGGTCCGGCAACAGTGGGTTTATCAACATCATCACGCTTGGCATCATGGTAATCCTGCCACGATACCATTCAACGACGCGTTGCCGGAATTCGCTGTTGTCGTTGGCCGGGGTAAAGACGAGATCCCGACTCATCTCCGCCGGCGTCAGCGTGCCTTTGAACTTGCACAGGTAGGAGAACTCCAGGTCTTCGGGTTTGAAGAAACCCTCTGGGTCGACGGACTCTTCGGCGGTCAGATCCCGTAACAAGAAGTCCGGTGACTTGACGCCGGCAAAGTGAAGCGCAAGCCCATCGTCACACGCCATTTTCCGGTCGCTTGCCAGATAGACGAGCACTTCGGTATCGAACCCTCCGGTGCCGGTAAGTCGGAGCGGATACACCGGCTGCTCGTGCGGGAAACGAAGCACCAGTGGGGCTGAAAGTCCCTCAAAATCGAGTCCCCATTCCTCGTCATTTTCATCAGGACCGATCGTCGCTACCGCGAAACACCAGTTGTCCTCGATATAGGCGTCAAAGGCCGCCTTGTCCTTTTCACCGAACTGAAACTCATGGGCATTGAGCCAGGCGATTAGGTCCCGGGAGTCGTCGGATCGGATAACCTGTACATTGTAGACACCCACGTTGCTCTCGGAAATCACTTCAACGCCTTCTTTGCCTCGCGGGCCGGTCAGGAGAAGAAACCAGCATCCCAGCCAGAGGACCGCCCCGTAACACCAACACCGGGCGAAGTTGCGTCGGTGTCGCCGGAATGTATCTCGTAGCGACGGCACAAACGTCAAAACGAAAAGGATGAACCCGAGCGCGGTACAAACGCCAATCGTGTAGAAGATTACGGAAAAAACGATTGGCGCAACACGCGTAACGTGAGGGCGAGTCTGCCAACTCATATTGTGGAAGATACCCGGAGCAAAAAGAGGGTGAATGCTGGCCACTTCCGGCGTGGAAGGAACTGGAACAACCCAACCAAGTGAACCGTCTTTGGCGGGCACAGACGTCGCGTATTTGCTCTGGAGGATGAGTGTCTCAACCCCATCGTCAAAAAGGATAAGCGCCCGCTGGTAGGGGATTGCGGGAGGAACCTCTTCGAGTCCGTACATCTTGCCATCCCCCATGGCGGGAATAGCGATGCCTAGCGTGAGCAAGAAGATTGCAGTTACGCGGGTTGTCCGTTTCACGAAGTCTCCCCCCAGGCGGGACGGTACTATGTTATCTATTCACTCCCCTGTATGTTTCCGGAAGAATAGTACGGCATGTTTGGAGTACTTTTCGAATTCGGATCGGTACTCCTCCGAGTTCGACGAATGCGGCGTCCTCGGCCATTCGGTCTCGACGGTGAAACCCGACTCCCGCAGGGACGCAGCGAATTCCTGCGCGATGCTGAATCGCGTATCCAGCGTGCCGCACATGACGAGAAATGGAACCTTCTCCGCGCCTTCGGCGGCGGGATGCCCGGCGACTTCGGCCGTTCGGGCGTCGAAGAGATCGCGCAGCCGCTCGGGGACCTTCTCAGCGTTCTCCGGGGAGGAAAGAAAGGCCTTCGGATCCTTCACCTCGCCGTATGCTTCAATCAACAACCGTCCGTCCGGCGTGGTCCACGTCCCCGCCGCAAACGCGGCGCAGGCCTGAACCAAATCCGGATTGGCCAACGCGAATCGGTGTGCAAACTGTCCGCCCATCGAGTACCCGCACAGCAGAATCTTCTCATACAGTTTGTATTCGGCGTGCACCTGCTCGAGCACCGCTTTGAGAAATGCGCCTTCGCCCAGCACCGGAAACCGGCTCACCTCTTTGTCGGCCGTAATAAACTCGGGCAAAATCAGAATCGCCGGCAGATTCCTCTCATCGGCGATCCTGCGCATGGCGATAGCCTTGGGGTTCGTCCGCGCGTTGCCGCCTCCGCCATGCGCCACAACCAGCGGCCAATAGGTCTTATCGGGATTGAAGCCTTTGGGCAAGGCAACGAAATACGTCCGCTCGGCGCCTTGAAATTCAATAGTGCGCGTCAAAGGCTCGAACTCTTGCGACAAGGCCGGCAGCGCCACGCACGACGCGAAGAGAACGCTTCCGATTGCGGCAAACCAGATTCGCTCGTTCGATTGCATCGTAGACGCCACGTCAATCACCTCTGGCATATTGTTAAACGGACTGCGCGGACAAGTGCCCAGGAGCGTATCTCGGGCCTACCCCATAAATGGTTTGGCAGGGACGTTGACAGTCAAGATTATCTCAAACGTTTGCGGCTTGATAGATGGCGGGCTGGTACTTTGGAGGCGGAATGGGTTTCCCTTCCGCCCGTGCAGACTCCAGCCAAAGTGCTTTGGCTTTTTGGACCTCTTGCAGCGCCTCCTCCGGCGTGGAGCCAAAGGCTGAACAGGCTTCCAAATCCGGAATATCGGCGATGTACCCCTCGTCATCTTCCGAGTAGAAGATGTTCATGTGATAGTCTTTCATTTGTCTTCCTTTAGTTTCAGGCTATGGCGCTCGACCAAGTTCAGAAATTGGCGAGTCCGACGTGCTGATCCACTAGCGCCGTTCTGTTAAGACTTCGAGCGCCGTGATGCCTTCGAAATCCTTCGCGTTGTGCGTCACAAGCGGTACGCCGTGCCGGGCAGCGCACGCAGCGATCCACGCGTCGTTAGGGCCAATGGGGTTACCCTTGCGTCTGCGTTCCGCGACAAGCCGGCCGTAGTACCGGGCAATATCGTGATCGTACGGGATCACGACGAAGTTCCGTAGGGTTGTCTCCAGTTCTTTCCGCTTCTTCTCACCCCAGTTCTTGTGTTCCGCGCCGTAGTACATCTCACCGACGGTAATGAAGGCGATGGCGAGCAGCCGGCCTTGAAGATGCGGTGCGTACGCTTCGGCCAAGGAACCACCCTTCATCAAGTACGAGACGACGTTCGTGTCGAGGATGATTTTGACGTCGCTCATGAAGTGCGGCCTCGTTCCATGTGAGAATGGCGCAATTCGTCAATTGCATCTTCGAACCCATCATCGACATCGCCCGGCCAAGTACCGAAAAGCGCGCGCACATCCGCCATGGGCTTGACATTTTGCGCTTCCGCCAATTCGTCCAGAGAGGGTGATTCCCAGAAACTCCGTGATATGGGAGTGCCTTGCGGCAAGAGTTCGGTGGCTTCTCCTTCATATTCTTCGAGGCGTTCGATGTCGTGAATCTTGATGCTGGAGATCTTACCACTTACGGCGTCTTCCTTCGCTTCACCCACGATACGCACGTATTGGAGGATGTCTTCTAGAACCTCGTCTTTCTGTTCTTCATCAAACAGACAAAGCACCGGGTCACCCACCGGCGGATGGACTCGGCAACGAGTGCCATGTTCTTTGAAGTCCGCCATTAGCAATCGTCCCTCAATGGTGCGTATATTGGTTTGCGGCCCCTTGATGCGTTCCTGTATGCGCGCGAACCCCTTCGACGTGTATGTCGCCCTTAACGGTTCTGTCCGGTGATTCAAAGTGAATTCAATCTTCTCAATTCCTTGGGTGAAGAGCGTCCCAGCATCGCGCCAAGCCATCAGGACGCCCGCGTCGTAACCCGCCGGAAGCGTTTCATCGGTGCCTTGAGCCGCGGCCAAGCCGACCATCGCTTTCTCCAGAATCTCTATACCTAGATCTACTCCAGGCAAAGACGCCTCGGTTTGCCGTCGTTCGAAACCCAGCACTGCAGACGGGCTACCGTGGGTCAGCAACACGAGATCGAGAGCAACTTCCTCTTTGATGCTACGTGGCTGTGGTCCGCGCCGAACGCTTTCGGCCTCTCCTGCAAGCACGCGCCCGGTTCGTTGCAGGGCCTTACCTAGGTTGTCGAGAAAGCGCAAAAGATGTGCGACCGGAATCTTCCCCGGTCCCACGGCCTCGCCGTCGAAGCGTACTTTCAGCAACGGTTCCTTATCGGGCATAGTCGTACCTCCGAATTCCGATTCAGATACTTCTCCACCGAGAATGATAGTCCGGCAACAAACTGTATCTCCGTACATCCTGCCGCGATTGCTTTCTCGTCGTCGGCTCCCCGTTCTCACCAGCCTGAGGGAAGAATGCTTTCATAGTAGCGTATTCGGCTGAAAGCCACAAGCACGGGAGTGGGGGCACGCCACAACTCCCGCCCAGCAAGATATTTGCCGCCTAGCCCGCATTTCTCACCGCTCCACGACCTCGCCTTCGAGACAAAGCATTCGAGGCGGTGAGAAATGCTCCCGAGAAAACCGGGCTAGCCCCCAGACCGCACATCTGGGATTATCAAGACTGCATACCGTGTCCGTCGCCGGTTTTGGTCGTCGGTGAAGAGTAGAGTACTACCAAGGGCGATGCAATTGCAGCGAACGTCCAATCCTGCGTCGGTTGCTCGCGAGTTCCGTCGATATCATCTGTGCCTCACTCGTTCGACGCAATACCCCCGTGCCCGTTCACGCCATGCTGGTTTATGCGGCACCGGCGGGTTTCACGTACGGAAACCCCTCATCCCCGGTTTCGTTGGCCCACTGCACCATGAGCGTACGGTGCCGATTCGAGCTTATCCTGATACGCCTCCACCCCCGCGAGGTTCTTCATCTCGCCGCGGTCGGCGGTCATGTCGAACAACTGTTCCCGGTCTTCGCCGGCGTCGTACACGCAATATTTGAACTGTTTGGTGCGGATCATCCGGCCTCGCAAACCCAGCGGCGTGTCATTGCGGGAGAACATGGTTTCGACCGCGACGAATTCGCGGTCCAAGGTCGTCGTTTCGCCTGTTGCCAAAGGCCGCAACGACAGCCCCCGCATGGACGCCGGCGCTTTGGCGCCTGCGAAATCGAGTATGGTCGCCGGAATGTCCAGCGCCGTCGAAACCAATTCGGCCGACACCTGTTGCTTGATCGTGTCCGGCCAGGAGAGGATCAGCGGTACGCGCGTGGCTTCGTCGTAGAGGATCTGCTTTTGGTTCCAATGGTGCATCGCGACGCCTTCGCCATGGTCGGCGACGAAAAGGACCACCGTGTTATCCGCGTAGCCCCCGTCACGCAGCGCCGCCAACACCTGCGCGATTTCCGCGTCCACCTTCTCGACCAGCCGGTAATATCCCCAGAGATACTGGCGCCATTTCAGTTCGTCCCAATCCTGCGTGGGGTAGTGGTGGGGGATGGACTTCTGAACCGTGCGGATGGCGGACGGCTCGTTGAGCGGAACGGCGAAGTTATCCGGCAACGGCGGCAAATCCTCCAGCGTGTCCGGAGCGTCGGGAATCGGCCCATCCGGCAATTCCTGACCACGCGCCAACTCGCAGACGTTGTGGGGATTCACATAAGAAACCGTCAGGAAGAACGGCGCGTCGTGTTCGCGCTGGAGAAAGGCCAGCGCTGCCTCCGTCTTCTTCCCGTCCGGCTGATCTTCCGATGCTTCCGCATATCCCGCCGCTTCGAACGTAGTGCCGACGTGCCATTTCCCGATATACGCACATTCGTACCCGGCGTCGCCCATCAGATTCCCCAGCAGGGGGAAATCGCCCTCGATCTTGCGGCGGTTGCTGACTGTACCAATCTCGTGGGGATACCGCCCGGTCTGCAAGCTCGAACGACACGGCGTACACAACGGCTGCGTCACGTAGGCGCGTTCGAAGCGGGTTCCGCTGGCCGCCAGCGAGTCCATCGCCGGTGTTTTCAGGTAGCGATTCCCCGTGCAACTCATCGCCGATGCCGTCAACTGGTCCGTCATGATCAACACGATATTCGGTTTGCCATGCAGCGCGCTTTCCGCTTCCGCAGCGAGTGAACGCGTCGCTGCAACGCCCGCGCCGGCGATTGCCGCCGAATAGGTCAAGAAATCGCGTCGTGTGAAATGCAGATCCTGTTTATGAGATTTTGTATTCATAAGCGGCAGCTCCAGTATGAGTCGCCCGAGGGGGCATGTACCCGACTATAGCAGTTTTGCCACGGGTAGCTTCACCGCGCGATTTGTGGAACGTTCGCCACCGCCCTTATGGAGATATAGACGATCTTGGCACGCCCGTGTGCGTGATTCGGCCTCGCGCCACACCGAGGTTGTTAGAAGGATCAGAACATCCCCCTTGATCCCCCTTCAAAGGGGGAATTCGTACGGTCCCCGTGCATGGTGATGTGCAATATCACATGCTTCGATTCTAACCTGTTGTCCAGGGTTGGACGCAACGCAAAGCGTTGCGAACAACTCCCCCTTTGAAGGGGGATCAAGGGGGATGTTCTTTTAGTTTTGTCAACGAATAATCTCAGTCCGGTCCCGAAGCCTTTTCGACGCCGGGCTCCCTCGTCCCACCGGAATCGTCGCCTCCACGAATCGCACCTGCCGGCGGTTGCGGTCGTAGACGAAGACGAGTCTGCCGTCGAGGACGATGCCGTTGGGGTAGGCCAGCCAGCCGCCGTGGAGGACGTCGGCCTTGATGGACCACGATGCCAGTTCGTCGTCGCTGATCCAAATAGAGAGGGGGTCGCGTTGAATCATCTTGCCGCGTTCACCGCACGCGTTGTGGAGCAGGACAATCCGCGAATCGTCCAGGCGCAGAAGCTGGATAGACGACGTAGGATTCGGGATATCCGTCTCCCACGCGTCCGTCCACGTGCGGCCATTGTCACTGCTTTCGGCCCGCCAGAGATACCCGGCGTTCTCCGCGCGCATGAGCATCACGATACGGCCATCATGGAGCTGCACGCAGGTCGGTTCCAGCAACCCCAGCGGGCGGTTTGCGATATGTCCGTATTCGGACAACCCTGTGCCATCCACATTGGATGTCACATAAACACTCGTTCCGTGGAGGTACGCGAGGAATTTCGGCCCGATTCCGGGATTCCCCTCCGCGGGTGGAACGGCCAAAGCTTCCGATTCCGTGGTTGTATCCAGCAGCGTACTCACGGAACCCGTCAGCGGTTTTGGACGTTGGTCAAAGAACGAACCCGCGAATAAGTAATCCCCATCGGCAAGACGAATAGGTCCGCCAATGGCGGCGTGGGTATCATGAACCACAAACGGTTCCGGTGCGCTCCACGTGTGGCCGTTATCCTTGGAGATCAGGCGCGAATAGAACCACTGCGTGTACTCCTTTTCCGAAGGCCACTGCGCCGCGAATGCGATGAGCCGGCCGTCGCTCGTCGCCCACATCGCGGTGCACGCGCCCGCCATGTCCCCGGCCGCAATGAACACCTCGGGCGCGCTCCACGTCTTGCCCTTGTCCGTCGAGCGGGCCATCAGCACGTTGTTGTCCGTGGCCGGTTCCGTGCCACTGCCGGACAACCACCAGCAAAGCAAGTCGCCGTTGGGCGCTTCCCGGACGCACGCGCCGCAAGCAAGACGGTACACGACCCCATCGTGCTCCCACCCGGCGTCGCCGTCGAAGACGACACGTTCCGTCACTGAAATCTGACTCGATGGTGCGGTGTCCGTTTGTGATGCTTCACCACCTGCGTGCGCGCAGAATACGAACGCAAACGAAATGAATAACGGGAGAATCTGGGCGGGCGCTCGAACCATCTATTGCGTCATCCTCTCGGATGTTCCCTCGTGGATTTTCGGACGGTAGAGGTCGCGCAATGCGTCCGCCACGGCCGGGAACTCGAATTCAAATTCTTCCTCCCGCAGACGGCGTGAGACGCAGTACCGGCCATAGAGCGCAAGATCCGGATCGGTTCGCATTACCAGCGGCGCGCCCAGACGAACCATCCAGGCCGCGGCGGGTAGGCCGAAAGGCACCCCGAGAATCCGTCTCAGTTCACGCATAAACTCCGCATTAGAAACCGGCTCCGGTGCAGTAGCCAGGTACGCTCCCCGCATGCCGTCATCCGTTATCGCGCGTACGAAAAGCCGGTTCATATCGTGTTCGTGTATCCAACTGATGCCTTGCCGGCCGTGGCCCACCTTTCCGCCCAACCCCCACCGAGCCAATGTCGCCAACCGTGGCAAGGCGCCGCCGCTACGTCCCAGCACGAAACTGGTCCGTAGAATCACTTGCCGCATCTGTGGGAGTACCGCGCGAGCAAACGCTTCCTCCCAGGCTTGGCCGACGAACGGTGCGAGCCCGTAGCCGAACGCCGAGTCCTCATCGCACACGCGGTCGGGGGGATCGCCATAGCGGTGCGCGGTCGACATCTGAACCCAAATCGGTGGAGGAGACTGAATCTCCCGAAGGGCTTGGCCGAGCACTTTCGTTGCCTCGACGCGGGAGCGCAGGATTTCGTCGCAGTGATCGGGGGTCTTGATGCAGTCCACCGTTCTTCCGACCAGATTCACCAACGCCGCGGCCCCATCGAGAACGCTCGCCCAATCTCCTGGACTGTGGCCGTCCCACGTGACGTGCCGCCATCGCGAATCTACCTCGGGCCGATTGCGCGAAAGCAACACTACGTCGCACCCGAACGCGGCAAGATGACGTGCCAGATTCAATCCCAGGAAGCCCGTACCGCCGGCTATCACGATTCGTCCCGAGGGATCCAATTCATAGCTCCTACAACTCTAAAGTGTCACTTCATAGCTTCACGACAAACTTCTCTGTCCCGACTGATTCAACGAGTCCTTCCACGGATAGTCCGTGACATCCCGCACCGTCACACCAGCGCAAACACCGGCGTGCTTTGGCTGCGAGTGTCCTCAAGAACGGTGGCAACGCCTGCTTCCGAAATGCCCAGCTTGGCCCAGATCTCCTGGTTGGCCAAGTTCTGCATCTTCTCCTCGGGAATCTCCGCCAAGTCCAACAACTCGGCTACGAGTTCGGCGACCCGCACAGCCTCGGCGGTTGTCTGGGCGTCCGGTGTGGCACGGTCCGGCTGGTTGTGCCACGTGACCGCATGCACGATAGTCTCCGGCAAATTCCAGTTCTCGAGCAATAGCCCACCAACCTGCCCGTGATCGAGCCCGAGGACCTCCCGTTCCGTGTCGGCCCAGGACACGTTCCCGCTTTCCGCCGCCGCTTCGACTTGGTCGTAGGCCTCCGCGAAACACTGGTCAAGGAGGAGCAACCCCACGTCATGAAGCAAACCGGCGATGTACGCGTCTTCCTCGAAGAGCGACGCGGACTGGGTCGCGGAGCGCGCCATGACGCGCCCGGCCACGGCCGTCGCCAAACTGTGGCGCCAGAAATGTTGGGGGTCCACGCGGCGAGCCAGTTTCCCAAAGGCGCGGATGAAAGCCGCCGCCGACACGACTTGGTGCACTTCCCGGAAGCCCAGCCGCACGATGGCGTCGCGAATGGAGACAATCGTCCCCGAAACGCTGCTGTAGAACATGGCCGAGTTCGCCACGCGAAGAACGTTGGCCGCGATGGCCGGGTCTTCCTCGATAACGATGCCCACTTCCTCGGCGCTCACGGTGTCGCTGTGCAACATCCGCTCCAGTTCCATGATGATCGCAGGCAGCGTCGGCAAGTCTTCGATCGCACTCAGTTTCGCGGTAAGTTCATCTTGAAACGAGTCCATACATATTCCCTCTTTCCAGCCTTACAATACACAAAAACTCTGCCCGTAGCTAAATGCGGGTACGTGGGAACATCCCAAGGCAAACGCACTAGAATTGTCCATGTCGCGTCGGTTTGACGAGTTTATGCCGGGCGCTCCCAGTTTGGCACAACCCGATCTATTTGCGAGGTTATTTCGTGCGAATGCCATGGGGGACACCGCCATCCAACGCCGTCGTCTCCGGCATCGTGGTAAACTTGAGTGTGGGTCCGTCGCTGGACCCCAAAACCGCTGCCAAGACACGCACCTCAACACATAGGAGTCTTGTCATGGTTGAGCCAATTCCCAATCTTCCCGATAACGTTCTCGGTTTTACTGCCAAAGGAACGGTTACGGCAAACGACTACGATTCCGTCATCATTCCGGCGGTGGAGGAAATGTTCTCCACGCAGGGCAAAGTCCGGTTCCTGTATCACCTGGGCGAAAGCTTCGAAGGATTCGAAGCCGGCGCCATGTGGGATGACACGAAGTTGGGTCTGAAGCACATTACCGGCTGGGAGAAAATGGCCCTGGTATCGGACGTCACCTGGCTTCGCGGCGCACTCAAGATCTTCGGGTTGGCGATCCCGGGGCACGTTCGCGTGTTTCACAACAACGAACTCGCTGAAGCCAAGCAGTGGGTCAGCGAATAGGCGGTATCGTACGAGAACCACCTGAGTCACGAGGTGTCCCGACTAATATCGATCCCGGAGGTTGCCTCGGCTTTAGTGAAATCGACAATTTGCCATAATTTGCCGGTTCGCGAGCCAAGATATTCCCCCGTTCGGCGTGCACAGCCCGTACTGGAGATAATTTCTTGACAGACGATCTGCGCCTGTCTAGAATTTGGGGTATAATGAATGGGCGGGAGCGTTTGCGACCGGATTGACGCCCAAGGGCATGGAGCGAAACGGGATGCCAGGGATCACCTATGTCGCCGTCATGCTGGGCGCTATCGTGTTGATCGCCGTTATGGTAATACCGTCTCTGTTGCATAAGAAATGCCAGAAGTGCGGCACGAGGAATTCACTTGACGCCAAGCTCTGCTCAAGCTGCGGGGAGCCGTTCCCGACGGAAGGTTGATTGACGGTTTTCCAGGAGAAGAGGCTTGGCGTTTTGGGGGCGCGCGGACGCCCGTAAACCTATGAGGTGAACATCGTGGCAACTATGATCAACTGCCCCTACTGCGGCAAACTCACCGACCCTCAACTGGACAGTTGCGTTCATTGCGGTGGGTTCTTGAAGAAGCAGTCGGGGCGGCCCCAGCGGAAATCCTCGGCTCCCAGCCAAACCTGTCCATCGTGCGGCGCGCTGGTCCGCGACGGGGACATTATCTGCGTCGCATGCGGCACCAACCTTCTCACCGGTCAGAAAATCGCCGAAGAGCGAAAGAAGGGGGCGGTCGTCGAGTCCAAGAACCCGACTACCCTTATCATTTCTGCGATCGTTGCGATCATCATCGTCGTGCTGGGGATTCTAGTGATTGTGTATTTGACCCGCGATCCGGTGGCACGGGCGAAAAAACTGGACGAAGCGGGCCGTACTACGGAGGCGATTAGCCTGCTCGAAGCCCATGTATCCAAGAAGCCGGACGATGCGCGCGCCCAGTATGAACTTGGAAGCCTGTACTGGGAACTCGGCAATTTCCAGCCCGCGGCCCAGGCGTTTAAGACTGCGTTGGAGAAAGACCCTTCAAATCGTAAGGCGGGGATCTTCGCCGTTCTTAGCTACGCGCAGCTTAAGGGCGATACCAGCCGGACCGCACAAATCGCGATCCTGGAGGATATGGTCCGGCACGATCCCAACGACACCAAGGCCCTTTATTTGCTCGGTTTGGCCCGAGGAACTACAGGAGACTATCTGGGGCAGGTCGACGCGTTGCGCCAAGCCACGGAGAAAGCGCCGTCCGACGCCGCGATAGAAGCGGCCCTTGGCGTCGGATTGGCCCTCGACCACCAGTACCCCGATGCGGAACAGGAATTGAAAGCCGCGCTCGCGCAAGACCCCGGCAACGGCGATATCCTCGCGGCGATGGGCCACCTGTCGGCATTGCGCGGCGACGGGCCGACCGCCGCCGAGCAGTTGCGTTCCGCCGTGAATGACGGCACGTCGCTTGAAGGTAGCGCCTTGACCCGCTTGGGGTTGCTCGCGCTGCAGAACGGAAAAATGCCCGAAGCGCGCGTGCTGTTCGGCGAGGCTGTTGATAAGGGCGCTGACGATCCCGTGACCCGCTACTTCCAGGCCGTGTGCCTTGCCCAGCAAGGGCTCAGTGACGGCGCCATCAAGGCGTTCGATGAGTTGTCGCAATCCTCGGGACCGTTCGCCACAAGAGCGGCCATCCAATTGGCGCGGCTGCAATTGAAAAACCAGGATCCGGACAAGGCGCTGGAGGCCCTGAATCGAGTTACAGCCAATCTGTCCGGCACGCCGTGCGCCGAATTGGAAACGGTTCGTGGGCGTGTGTATTCCGCGCTCGGCGAAATGGATACCGCGCTTGATGCGTTTCGGAAAGCCGGCCAGTGCGACCCCAACTATCCGCCGGTTCATCTCGAAAACGGATTGGTCCAGGTTCAACGGAATAACCTGCCCGAAGGGATCCGTGAACTCCAACGATACATCGACTTAGTCAATCCGGACGATCCCAATTCCGGAGCCGGCCAAGTCCGCGGTTTGATCGAGCAGCTCAAGCAATCGGCGCATTCCGAAGCACCGGCAACCAGCGCGTCCGCGGTGCCCGTTACGCAAGGAGGCAACTCATGAATTGGAGCCGCCCAATCGTCATCGTTACCGCTGTGACACTCGTCGCGCTGCCCACGGCGCTCGCGTGGGGTCCGAAGGCAAGCGTCGCCATCGTCACGACGGCTTCCCGGCTGATATCGAAACAATCGGGCGTTCCGCTCGCCAATTTGGGCAAAGACGTCCAGCGCGGCGCATCCTTGTCCCAAAGTGAAATCGCGGACCTGATTCCCGGCGCGGATATGAACCCCGTCAACGCCATCGAATCGGAGATGTACCTGCTTGAAGCCGTACGTGGTTCGCGCGTCGATCCGTATTTTGCCTATCGCTTGGGCGCACTCGGCTCCCTGGTCGCCGAGGTGACGACGCCACTTCACGACGCGAACCCCACCTACCGCAATCTCTACTACGCGGACGTGGAGGCAAACATCAATCAAGCTACGCTTCAGAGTAAACCTCGAGTATCCGTTGATCCGGCCTCCTATTTCGCCGAAGCCGTCGGCAAAGCTCGGGACCGTGCCGATCTCATCGTCAGCGACTACAAGGCGGGCATCGGATTCAAAGGTGTCGCGGGCACCGCCCTCTCCGAAGACGCGAGCCGTTCCGTGAATGCCGTCGCCGATGTGATGCTGACAGTTCTGCGGGGAAGCGTGACGGTTACGAACATCTCGCAAAACCAGATTCGTAATTACGTTCTGGACGCCATTCGGTTCTACATCGACCGCGATAACGACGCGGAGACGGAAGCGGCCTACGCCAAGCTGATGGACCTCGGCGTCACGACCGTGGATCTGCAGAAGCAAATCGGCGACATGTTCTACGACGCCGGCAAATACGACCGCGCGATGAAAGAATACAAAGCGGTGCTGGAAAAGGCGCCGTCGCGGCGCGATGTCATCGAGCGGATCGCTGATTACTACGTCCATGAAGGCGACGCGGCCCTAGCGGACAATGAACTCGAAGACGCGTTGAAGGCTTACAACGATGCGCTCGCTGTCGATATGCTGCATCCCACGGCACAGTCGAAGAAGCTCGAAACGCAGGGCATGATCGCCGAACGCGACGCCCGTCAGCAAGCGGCGCAGAAAGCCAATACCAAGGGCGACGACTTGGTGCGCCAGGCCGATCAGTTGATCTTCAAGCAGGATTTCACCGATGCGTTAAGCCTGTTGCAACAGGCCAAAACCAGCTACGGCGAAGTCACCGACGAATTTCCCGACGAAGCCCGGAAATCGCGCGCCGGATTGTTGCAGGTCGCCCAGCGCATCAACACGCTGCAACGCGATGTTGTGTCGAATGCGGGCAGTTTGAGCGGCCTCGGTGCTTCGGCGACCATCGGCACGGAAGCGGAAGAAGCTGCAAAGTCCGTTGATGAATCGGCGCTGCAGCAGATGGTCCAAACCCGGTTCCAGGCGGAATTGGATAAGCTTCGGGCCGAAAACACGACCGAATAAGACGTCCGGTCCCAAAGTACATACCGCAATGCGAGAGGCGGCAGAAATGCCGCCTCTATTCTTCCCCTTCTGCCGGGCGCTGACAATCGCTTCCCACAATTGCGCGGCCCCGCCATTGCATTTATCCCTCGGGGTCCCTAGTATTCCTTTCAAACTGTGATCGCGGTGGTCATTGGGAGTCCGTACCTATGCGTTTTAAGAATCGATATCTCCTCCTCACACTGGTCTTGACCCTGGTCCCCGTCGGCCTTGCCCAGATGCAGCCAACCCAGACTTTGATGGTTCCCATGCAGGATGGCGTCAAACTCGCGACCGATGTCTACCTGCCCGAGGGCGACGGTCCGTTTCCCGTCGTCCTGACGCGCACCTACTACCCGCGCACGCTGGGCGGGTCCTTTGGCGCAGTCTTTACCGGCAAAGGGTTGGCCTTCGTCATCCAGGACAATCGCGGCCGTGGTGACAGCGAAGGGGAAGACCGCGTATTCGCCGACGATGGGTGGGGAAAACGAGAGGACGGGCTCGACACGGTAAACTGGATTCGGAAGCAGGAATGGTGCAACGGCGACGTTGGCACCTTCGGCATGTCGGCATTGGCCATCACGCAATATCTGCTCGCCGGGACCGGCGTTGATCTGGAAGCCCAGGTAATCTGGGCCGGTTCCAGCGACTTCTACGGACAACTCTCCTACCGGGGCGGCGTTTTCCGGAAAAGCATGGTCGAAGGTTGGACCGCCGCAAACAAGTCGTCCCAAATCCTCCCCGAGTGGAAAGCCCATCCGTCGCGCGACGCGTTCTGGCAGGGGTTTGATTCGAACGCCCGCGCGGCCGAAGCCACGGCGCCTGCGCTCCACATCGGCGGCTGGTGGGACATTTTCGCCCAGGGCACCATCGATGCCTTTGTGGCGCGCCAGCATCACGGCGGCGACGGCGCGAAGGGCACGCAGCGTCTGGTCATGGGCGCCTGGACTCACGGCGGCGCGCCCCAAGACAAAGCCGGGGAGTTGCCGTTACAACCGAACTGGAAATTCGATTTCAACGGCGCGTCGATGACTTTTCTCGATCATTATCTGCTGGGCGGCGAATCCGAAATCGCGGACGGCCCCGCCGTTCGGTACTACACCGTCGGCGATACCTCCGACCCCGACGCCCCCGGCAACGAATGGCGAACCGCCAATGACTGGCCGCCCTTCGAGACCGTCGAGACGCCGCTGTACCTGGCCCCCGGCAAGACCTTGACCCGCGAACAGCCCGCGCAAGCCGAGCCCATCGCATACACCTTCGATCCCGCCAACCCCTGTCCCACCGTGGGCGGCTGCAATCTGATCTTACCCGCGGGCTCTTTCGACCAACGAAAACTCGCGGAGCGATCCGATGTATTGACGTTTGCGACCGAACCCCTCGATGCGCCCCTCGAAATCACCGGCCGCGTCAAGGTGCGCTTGTTCGTATCGTCCGACGCCCCCGACACCGACTTCACCGCCAAGCTCGTCGACATCTATCCCGACGGCCGGGCCATGTCCATGCTGGACGGTATCCAACGCGTGAAATACCGCAACGGATTCGAGAAACCCGACCCCCTCGCCCCCGGAACCGTCAGTGAACTCGAGATCGACCTCTGGTCCATCAGCCTTATCGTCAACAAAGGCCACCGGATCGGCCTTTACGTCTCCAGCAGCAACTACCCCGCCTACGAAGTCAACCCCAACACCGGCGCTGACTTCCCCACCGAAGGCGGCGAACTCCGCAAAGCCGTGAACACCGTCTACATGGACGCCGACCACCCCAGCGTCCTGCTGCTGCCGGTGCGACCCCAAGAGACGAAAGTCGCCAAGAAATAAGGAAAGGATCACGCTACCGCGTAATTCTGAGCGCCAGCGAAGATTCTCATGGCAGTCGGGCGCAGGCGTAAAGAGTTTCTTCGCTGGTGCTCAGAATGACGGACAAAGCGCAGTCGAACGACGAGCTCACTGGGACCGCCAGGCACCGGCCTTGCTCTTCATCCTCCCCCCGTTCACGGGGGGGGGGAACAGAGGGGCTTCTCCCCAAAGCCGATGAAATCTCACCAGAGTCTCTACCTAACCGGTCAACCCGAAACCGTACTTTTGGGGCTGCCTTCAGGGTGTTCCTCCGTGCTCGCGCGGTCGCCGACCGCGCGATTCAGTGTACTTGGTCGTGCAACGGCACTACAGAGGTCGACTCCTACAGATTCTCCCGCGCGTAGGCGACGGCGTTGCGGAAGACTTGGAGACCTGCGCCTTCTTCGGGGAGGTTTTCGCGGTACCAGCGGGGATGGTGGTGGCGGTCGATGTAGGCTTCCGGGTGGGGCATGAGGCCGAAGATTCGGCCCGTGGCGTCGCAGATGCCGGCGATGTCGTCCTGGGAACCGTTGGGATTGTCCGGGAACTCGCCGTGGGCGGGTTCGCCGTCGTGGCGGCAGTAGCGCAACGCAACGTGACCACCCGCCTTCAACGTGTCCAGGACCGACGCGTCCCGCGTCACGAACTTGCCTTCGCCGTGGCGGATGGGGAGTTCCAGCCGCGCAATATCCTTCAGCCACACGCATTTCGTGTTCGGATCGCGTTTCAACGAGACCCACCGATCCTCGAACCGGCCGGAATCGTTGTGCGTCAGCGTGACTTCCTGTTTGAAGCCCCCGTTCAACATGGGGAGCATACCCATTTTCACGAGCACCTGGAACCCGTTGCAGATTCCGATGACGAGCTTGCCGTCGTCGACGAACTTCCGCAGGTGTTCCCCCAAGGCATAGCGCAGCCGATTCGCCAGGATGCGCCCCGACGCCACGTCGTCGCCAAAGGAAAATCCGCCCGGCACCGCGAGGATGGCGTACCGCTCCAGATTCTCCGGCGCTTCCCGGACGTCGTTCAGGTGCACGCGCTCCGCCTTGGCTCCCGCCACGGACAGCGCGTGCGCCGTCTCGTTATCGCAGTTAATCCCGAATCCCGTCAGAACCAGTGCATGTACAGTCTTTTTTGACAAGGTGCGTTCTTTCCCTAACTCGGAGTTGAACCAATACGCTTCGGCGCGGCGAGATTCCACGGGACGATACCAATTCGGCGTCCTCGCGTAAGTGTTCCGAAGAACATCCCCCTTGATCCCCCTTCAAAGGGGGAAGCGTGCTCAGGCGCGTTTGTTGGTGCTTGCTTCACCCGACGCGTCGAATCGAAATTTTCGGTTGCCTTTAGCACAACGCAAAGCGTTGTGCCCAATTCCCCCTTTGAAGGGGGATCAAGGGGGATGTTCTTCGGTCTAATGCGAACAACCGAGTGCAAATTGAGTGCTCCCGTTGGGCTTGTGCGGCTTCTTGACGTCGTCCGCTACCAGCGGAGCGGCCGCTGCCACGCCTCTTTCAGATCCGCCAGCGAAACTTCATCTTCAAAATCGTCATGCCCTTTCACGCGAAAGAGCGTTTCCGGGATTACCACGCCCAGCCGCGCGTGGGGGAGACCGTGCAAGGTCGCCTCGAACGCCGCCGCATGCTTGCGCGGAATGGTCACCACGAACCGGCTCTGCGACTCACTGAACAGGGCCACCACGTTGCTCTCGACGCCCACGGACTCCAGGTCTATCTGCATACCGAACCCGCCTGCAAACGCCGATTCCGCCAGCGCAACACCCAGCCCACCATCCGAGCAATCATGGCAGGACGCGACCAATCCATCGCCGATTGCCTTGGACAGTGCCGTGTACAACGCGCGGGCTCTCTTCGCATCGACGGTCGGAACGGTCTCGCCGAGTTGACTCCGCAGTGCAAGAAACTCGCTGCCGCCCATTTCGTTCTTCGTTTCGCCGACGACGTAGACGAGGTCGCCCGGGGTCTTGACGTCCATCGACACGACTTTGCTCACATCGCGCAGGATCGCGGCCGCTGTGAACAGCACTGTCGGCGGAATCGAAATCTTCGTATCGCCGATCTTGTAATCGTTCTTCATGCTGTCTTTGCCGCTGATCAACGGGATATCGTACGCGGTGCATACGTCGTACAGCGCCTGGCAACAGCGCACGAGTTGCGCGAGCTTGTGCTCGCCGTCCGGCGTCTTTTCGCTCTTCACGGGATCGGGCCAGCAGAAATTGTCCAGACCCGCGATCGTGCCCAGCTCCGCGCCCACCGCGACCAGATTGCGCACGGCTTCGTCTATCGCGCAGGCCATCATCGCGTAGGTGTCGATATCGCTGTATTTCGGTGTGATTCCGCAGGCGACCGCGATGCCTTTGTTCGATCCCGGCACCGGCCGAATAACGCCCGCGTCGCCGGGTCCGTCGTGGTCAATCCCCTGGAACTGTTTCAACACACTCTGCGCCAGCACCTCGTGGTCGTACATGCGCACGAAGGTTTCCTTGCTGCACACGTTCAACGACCCGAGGACCGCTTTCAAGTCCGCAATGAGATCGCTGTCTTCAATGATTACTTCCGGTTCGAGCGCCGGCGGATTCCAGACCGCCTTGAGGTGCATCTTGGGAACGCCGTCATGCAAGAACGCCATGTCGAGCGCGCCAATCAGCTTGCCCTCGTAATGACATTCCAGGCGGCCGCTGTCGGTGAACGTGCCCAGGACCGTCGCTTCCACTTCGCGCCGCCGCGACAAGATCGAGAAACGCATCGATCTTCTCTGGCGGCACGGATAACGTCATGCGTTCCTGCGCTTCGGAAAGGAAAATCTCCCACGGCGCAAGACCGGGGTACTTTAATGGGGCGAGATCGAGATGAATCTCCGCGCCACCCGGTTCTCGCGCCATTTCACCGACGCTCGACGACAAACCGCCCGCGCCGTCATCGGTGATGCAAGTGAACAACCCAAGATCGCGGGCCTCGATCAGGAAGTCCGCCATCTTCTTTTGCGTAATCGCGTCGCCGATCTGCACCGCCGTGGCGGGGGAACCTTCGTGCAATTCTTCCGACGAAAACGTCGCGCCATGGATCCCGTCCTTGCCGATTCGTCCGCCGCACATGACGATGTGGTCGCCGGGCAGCGCGGCTTTCTCGTGACTGGGTCTTCCCGCAACCTTCGTTGGAATCAGCCCGCCCGTGCCGCAAAAGACCAGTGGCTTGCCCAGGAATCGCTCGTGAAATACGATGGCGCCGTTCACGTCGGGAATGCCACTCTGGTTGCCGCCGTCTTTGACGCCTTGGTGTACCCCGCGCAATACGCGGCGCGGATGCATTAAGCGCGGCGGAATCTCGCCATCGTAATAGGGCGACGCGAAACAAAACACATCTGTATTGAATATGCATCGGCAACCGAGACCCGCGCCGAGCACGTCCCGGTTGACGCCTACGATTCCCGTGATGGCGCCGCCGTAGGGATCCAGCGCGGACGGACTATTGTGGGTCTCCGCTTTCAGCGCGAAGTTCCATTCCTTGTCGAACTTGATGATCCCCGCGTTGTCATGAAAGACGCTGACCAACCAATCGACGCGCTTGCCGACCTCGTCGGTTGTCGCCTTGACGAAAGTCTTGAACAGACTGTCGACAGTCCGCGTGGAACCGTCCGCGTCGACGAACTCGATCGCCGCATTAAAAATCTTATGTTTACAATGTTCCGACCAGGTTTGCGCGAGGATTTCCAATTCGATGTCGGTGGGCTGCCCAGGCAATCCGCTCGCCGAGCGTGCCTTCCGAATCTCGGGCGTGGCGTAGTACGCCTGAATGGCCTTCAGTTCCGGAAGGTCGAGCGCCAGCATCCGGTCGCGGCTCAGTGCGAGCAGTTCGGCGTCGGAGAGATCGAGATTCACCGTTTCGACCTCGACGGAACTCCGGTCCGTCACGATCGGAAGTCCCAGCAGCGATTCGCCGGACAGCGTCGCCATCTCGTCCCGCGACTTGACGACCCATCGTTGAATCAGCTCGTTCGCAAGCAGGTCCTTTGCAATGCGTTCACAAACACCGTGCGACACATCGCCGTTGATAGCGTAAAGCGTGGACTTGTACACCGCTTCGCCGGGGTTCAAGGGACGTCCCAACGTATCCGCGATGCCTTCCATGGAACTCTTGCCGACATTGTCCGTCACGCCGGGGCGGAATCCCACCTCAATGACAAAATCGAAATCATGCGCCAGCGATCCGTTCGCCGCCGACTCCTGGATAATGGGGTCCGTGAATAATTCCGCGCGGATCTTTTCCAATTCTTCGTCGGTCAGGTCCGCCTGAATCGTATAGACGTCGACGACACGGACATGGTCCACTTCGATATCGAGGTCCTCGGCCAACTGCGCACGCACGCCTTCACCTGTCGGGTCCGGCAGACCGTTCCGAATACCCACCTCGATGCGGTGGGCAACATCGACTGCGGGGACGCTACTCGACTGTGGCATAGTGAATGCTCCCCGTGTACCGTACGCGCCTTTCCCCTTCCACGACCCGCCCGATTACCGTGCCGTCGCTGCCCGCCTGACTCAACGTCCGCAGCGTCTTTTCTTCATCTTCCGGGCCGACAACGACAAGGAAACCCATCCCCATATTGAACGTGCGGAGCATTTCCCTGTCTTCGACTTCGCCGCGCTCCTGCAGGTAACGGAACACCGGTAGCGCTTCCCATGCGTCCAGGTTAATCTCAGCGCCCATCGTCTTCGGAAGCGATCGGGGAAGATTGTCGGTAATGCCGCCGCCCGTCACGTGGGCCATGCCCTTCACGTTCACGATCTTCATGAGGATTCGGATCAGTGTCGCGTAGCTCTTGTGCGGTTCCAACAGCGCTTCGCCCACGGTTCGCCCCACACCCGGCATCGCGTCATCGCAAGTCAGGCCCGCGACTTCGAAGCATATCTTTCGTGCGAGGCTATACCCATTCGTATGAAGGCCCGTGGACTTCAATCCGATGATGACGTCGCCGGGCGCAATTTGGCCGCCGTCCACGATCCGTTTCCGGTCCACGATCCCGATGATGGTCCCCGAGATGTCGTATTCGCCCTCGTAATACATCCCGGGCATCTCCGCGGTCTCGCCGCCGATCAGCGCGCAGCCCGCGTAGCGGCAACCCGCAGTCAATCCGCGTATGACGGCCACCACCACGTCCGGTTCAAGCGCGCCGAAGGCCAGGTAGTCGAGAAAAAACAGTGGCCGCGCACCCTGGACCAGAATGTCGTTGACGCAATGGGACACCAGGTCGATCCCAATCGTGTCGTGCTTGCCCGTCATGAACGCGAGCTTGAGCTTCGTGCCCACACCGTCGACGCTCGATACGAGAACCGGGTCTTCCATCCCCTTCATGTCGAGGCTGTACATGGCCCCAAAGGTGCCGATATCGCAAATGACCCGGTCGTCGAACGTCTTGTTGACCAAGTCTTTGATCTGCCGGACCGCCTCGTCGGCCGCGTCGATGTTCACGCCCGCGTCGCGGTAACTCAGCCCCTTCTTCTCAATTGTCATGGTGTGCTCCACAAAATTTCGGTTGGTGATGGCTCCACGATACGCCATGGAATGCAGATTAGACAAATGAAATGTTATGATTAATTCGATAAGAAAAACTTATCGGAGACAAGTCATGACATTGGAATCCTTGCGCCAATTCCGTGCTTTGGTCGATTCCGGAAACTTCCGTCTCGCGGCAGAACGAGTCCATCGTTCGCAACCTGCCGTGAGTCATCAACTTAAGTCGCTTGAACGAGAGTTGGGCCACACCCTCGTCGACCGGAAAACCTGTCGACCAACGCCGGTGGGGCAACAACTCTACGAACGGGCATGCCAAGTCTTGTCCGACGTTCGATTCGCTTCGCCAGGAGATGAACGACTTCGACGAAACTCGCGTGCGGGAACTCCGGCTTGGCACCAGCGACACGACCGCGCTGTACGTGCTCCCTCCGGTAATTCGGCAATTTGCCGACACCATGCCGCACGCGCGCCTCGTCATCGTGAACCGGCCTACCGAAGCCATCGCGGATCACGTGGCCCGGGGAGAGCTGGATTTGGGCATTGTAACCTTGCCCACGGGTCACGAAAGTCTGGAAGCACGCGAACTTTTTCGCCAGAAACTCGTGTTGGTCCTGCCGGCCGGTCATGCACTCCAGAGTCGGCGTCGCGTCAATTTGTCTCAATTGCGGAACGAGCAGTTCTTGCTGCTTGACGCGAACACGCGGACGGGTACCCTATTGCGGGACCACTTCCACCACATCGGCTTCGAACCCCAAGTGGTGCTGGATACCGGCAGTTTTGAAGTCATCAAGCGGTACGTCGCCGAAGGGGTCGGGGTCTCCTTCTTGCCGAGAATCGTCATAACGCCGCAGGACAAATCGCTTCGGATCGTCCAAGTCCCGGGCTTGCCGGAAGTAGCGATCGGCGTCGTGCGCCGGAAAGGCGCATATCGAACCGTCGCTGAGGAAGCCTTCCTCCAATACTGGAAGTGATTTTTCCGGAATCCCCGCCCCGGTTTTCGTGTTCTTCAGAACTGAGGGTTCGGTGTCCGGTTGTGCTGGCGCGAATGCAATCTGAAATTCTCCCGTGGTACCATGCCGTGCTGCATTGCCGCGATGGCTAAGCCGGGGCCAATACGCAAGACTGAAAACAGGGAGTTTACGGTACCTTGATGAATCCCCGCATCATTCTCGCGGCCTCGGTGATGGCGTTATCGGGCATCGGATTTGCGCAGGGACCGCCACCCGCCGCCGTCACCGTCACCAACGTTGCGGAAGGCCGTCTCACGCCGACGGCTGTGCGCAATGGCACGGTGTTTTTCAAAGAGATATCCAACCTGGCCACGGAAGTCAACGGTATTGTGAAGGAAGTCCTGTTCGAGGAAGGACAACATCTCAACGCGGGTGCGCCCATGGTGCGGCTGGACCACGTGCTGCTCGACGCCGAGTTGGAGGCCGCCAAGGCCCAGGTGCAGCAATACGAAGCAGAACTGGAACAGGAGAAGACCCGCCTCGAACGCGCCAAGAGTCTGCTGAAAGACGAAGTGACCACACCGCAGGAATACGATGACATTCGATTCACGGTCCAGTCCTACGATCGGCGTGTCGAAGCGGCCAAGGCCGACGCAACACGCCTTGAACGGCAGATCGCGAAGAAGACCATTTATGCACCCTTTGACGGCGTCGTCGTGGATCGCATGAGCGAGCTTGGGGAGTGGAAGCGTGAAGGCGACACCGTGGCCGTATTCGCCCGCGACGACCTCTTCGACGTCATGGTGAATTTGCCCGAGGCGGACCTCCGGTGGGTAAGCCCGGGTCTTGACGTTCGACATGCAGATCGCCGACAAGACCATTACCGGCACGGTCGTCACGATCGTTCCGCGCGGCGACGTCGGCACTCGCCAGTTCCCCGTGAAAATCCGAGTTTCGGATGTAGATTGGTTGCTCGAGTCCATGTCCGCGGATGTGCGAATGCCGATTGGAGAAGATACGACCTGCACCATGGTGCCCCGGGACGCCGTCATGTTAGACGGCAACGCGAATGTTGTATTCGTCGTGCAGGACGGCGCGGCCGTGGAGATCCCGGTGAAGATCCTGGGCTACGACAAACTCCGGGCCGGGGTTCAGGCCGAGAAGCTTTCGCCAGGCATGCACGTGATTACCAAGGGTCAGGAACGGCTGCGCAACGGCCAGCCGGTCACCGTGGTTCAGCCGTAGCGACAAGAGGTTAACGCCCGAGCGTTGGAACTCATGGACATCATTCGATTCTCAATTCAAAACCCCGTGACCGTTATTGTCGGTGTGATTCTAATCGCACTGTTCGGCCTCATCTCGCTGCAAAAAATCCCCATCCAACTCAGCCCGAACGTCGAGCGACCGGTTATCACCGTGTCCACGGTCTGGCCCGGCGCGACGCCGTACGAAATCGAGCGCGACATCGTCGAAGAGCAGGAGAAGGTCCTCAAAGGGATCCCGAATCTGTACGAACTCGAGAGCGACTCCTACAACGGCCGCAGCGAAATTACGCTGCGCTTCGATATCGGCACCGACATCGACAACGCCCTCCTTCGGGTTTCCAACAAGCTGTCCGAGGTGCCGGAATATCCGGAGAACGTCGACAAACCCGTCTTGAATGCATCGGGAGCGCGCACGTCACCCGTCATGTGGATGGTGCTGAAAACCCGCGAAGGCAATACGCGCGACCCCTATTCCTACCGGACCTATCTCGAAAACGAAGTCCGCCAATACATCGAACGCGTCGACGGCGTCGCAGACCTGTTTATCGGCGGCGGTGTCGAAACCGAAATGCATGTCAGAGTGAGCCCGGAGAAGCTCGCCTCCTACGGACTCACCATCGACGCTGTCGCCAATGCGCTTCGAAACGGGAACGCGAATGTCTCCGCGGGGAACCTTGACGTTGGACGCCGCGACTATCGCGTGCGCACGGTGGCCGAATACCGTTCCACGAAAGATATCGAAAATGTGGTCGTCGTGTCGGACGGCGAACGCGAAGTGAGCGTGGGGGACCTTGCGACGGTCGAGTTTGGCTTCGAACGCCTTGATACGCCCATGATCAGCAACGGCAAACGCGGTATCGCCGTCGGCGTGCGGCCCGAACCCAACGCGAATGTCCTCGAACTGACCGATAACGTCGAAAAGGTCATGAATGAACTCAACGAGGGGAAGCTGAAGAGGGCAGACGTCTACCTCGATCTCGTCAACGAACAGCGCCCCTACATTCGCGGGGCTATCGCCCTGTTGAAACAAAACATCCTAATCGGCGGCATTTTGGCCGTCGTCGTGTTGCTGCTCTTTCTACGGAGCATTACGCCGACCATCGTTGTATCAACATCCATTCCCATCAGCATCATCGGCACCTTCATTTTGATGCGCGCGGCCGGCAGTACCCTGAACGTGGTCAGCCTCGCCGGCATCGCCTTCGCCGTCGGGATGTTGGTCGACAACGCCATCGTCGTGCTCGAAAACATCGACCGCCATCGCAAGATGGGGAAAACTCCCCTGGATGCCGCGTACGACGGGGCGCGCGAGGTATGGGGCGCCGTGTTGGCATCCTCGCTGACGACTGTTGCCGTGTTCCTGCCCGTCGTGTTCCTGGCGGATGAAGCCGGCCAATTGTTCAAAGATATTGCCATCGCCGTGTCCTGCGCGGTGACGTTGAGTCTGATTGTATCCGTCACCGTGATCCCGATGTTTTCCAAGAAGCTCTACGCGATCCAAATCGGGAAGGGAAAGAACAACCTCGACGCGAAACCGGGCATTCTGAGCCGGTTGGGCGTGGCATCGAGTGGCGCGTTCATGGGACTGCTGGGGCTCGTCATGCGCAACCGGTTTACCCGCGTCGTCACGATCGTCCTTCTCGCGGGCGGCGCCGCGGGAATCGCGTACCTCATGCTTCCCAAGATGGAGTACCTGCCGCAGGGCAACCGGGATCTCATCATCAACATCCTCATTCCCCCGCCGGGATTATCCTTCGAAGAGCGGCAGAAAATCGGCGAAGATCTGTTCGCGTTCTTGACGCCGTACTACGAACCGGACTACGAGGGATATCCCGGCATTCGCAACGCCTTCTACGTCGGGCGTCAGCAATCCCTGATCCTCGGCGTCGTCAGCGCGAACCAACAACGCACGCCCGAATTGATTCCATTATGCCGGAAAGCATTGTCCGGCATTCCCGGCATTTTTGCCATCACCAATCAGGCCGGCATTTTCCAAAGTGGACTCGGCGAAGGCCGGACCATCACTGTAGACATCAGCGGCGGCAGCGTCGACGAATTGGTCGGGGTCGGCGGCGCCATGTTCGGCATGATCCGCGAACGGATTCCCGACGTGCAGGTCCGGCCGATCCCGTCGTTGGACCTGCTGTTCCCGGAGGCCAATTTTGTCCCCGATCGGGAACGGCTGCGCACGGTCGGCATGACGGCGCGTGAGTTTGGCGTGGGTTTGGACGTTCTGATGGACGGCCGCGACATCGGCGATTTCAAGCAGGAAGGCGAAAAGAAGATCGATCTTATCGTCAAAACCGCCAACACCCAGATTGGCACGCCGGAAGAACTCTACAACGCCTTGATGGTGACGCCGCAAGGGGATTCGGTGCCCGTGTCGTCGCTTGCAACCCTCGAAAAGACCAACGGCCTCACGGAAATCCGCCATCTGGAACGCGATCGCACCGTCTCGCTCCAAGTGACTCCACCCTATTCGATCACCATTCAAGAGGCGATGGAGATTATCGACAACGAAATCGTTCCCGCTTTGCGCGAAAAGGGCATGTTGGAAAACGTCGACATCGGCATGAGCGGAACGGCGGATCGATTGACCGAAACGCGGAAAGCTCTCCAGTGGAACTTCGTTCTCGCCGCGGCAATCATCTATCTGCTCATGTCGGCCCTGTTCGGGAACTTCATATACCCCTTCGTCATCATGTTTACGATCCCACTGGCCAGCGCGGGCGGACTCATCGGATTAAAACTTGTCAACACGTTTATTGCACCGCAGCAGCTCGATATCTTGACCATGCTGGGATTCGTTATCCTGATCGGCGTCGTCGTCAACAATGCCATCCTGATCGTGTATCAATCCCTCAACAACATCCGCGTCGACGGCATGGACTACAAAGATGCCATCATGGAGGCGACGAAGACTCGCCTGCGCCCCATTTACATGAGCGCATCGACCAGCATCTTCGGAATGTTGCCCCTGGTCCTCTGGCCGGGACCCGGCTCCGAGTTGTACCGTGGCCTCGGGAGCGTCGTGCTCGGCGGTCTGGCCCTGTCCACCGTCTTCACCGTGTTCTTGATTCCGCCGCTGCTGATGTTCTTCATCGGCTGGGAAAAACGACCGGAAAAAGCGCAGCAGGAATTGCCTTTGAAGGCCGAGCCGGCCCCGTCCGGCGCCGCGAACTAGGTTCAGCGACGCGGGACGCGAATTCTTTCGATCGTAGTCGGCGAGAAACAAGAAGGGCGGGATTGAATCCCGCCCTGATACGGTTCGAACCGATTTCGCCGCTAAAATATCACTTCTGTTCTCCGCCTCCGCCGTTGTCCAGATACTGGATCAGCTTCTCGGGATAATTCGTCTGGATGCCGTCGGAACCCCAAGCGATAGCGTCTTTCCAGCAGGAAGGATCGCTCTCGTCCACGATGACGATCGCGCCCGCATCGTGACAGGTCTTCACAAACGACGGCGAATAGTAGCGCCATACGGAGGCAATCACCCGCGGCTTGGCCACTTCGATAAGTTTCGCCAAAAACTTCTCGGGTCCCGGATCCGGCATTTCAACACATTCCGGACAGGTCTCCTTCATCCGTTTCAGTTCGTCAACGTCCGCGTACCAGATGACGTTGTGCTCCATGTCGTGCGCCATGATGGCTTTCGCCAACGGCTCGACCGGGGCGTTCTTCAGATCGAGATAGATACCGATCTTGCCCGCACACAGGTCCAGAATCTCGTCGAAGGTGGGGATTTTCGTCCCCTTCCATTCCGGACCGATCCGGCTGCCGATATCCAGCGCGCGCAGTTCGTCGAGCGTCATGTCGGCCACCTTGCCCGTGTGTCCGGGTGCATAGGAATCAATGGAATCGTTGTGACAGGACACAAACTTGCCGTCTTTCGTCGTGCGCACGTCGATTTCGACAAAATCCGCGCCGAGGTCGATGGCTTTCTGATACGCCGCGAGCGTATTCTCCGGAATTCCCTGATGGGCGCCCCGGTGGGCCACAACGTATACGCCGCCATGTTTGGGCGGGGGAAGCGGAAGATCCGCCGCACACGCCACAACGACCGCCAGCCAAGCAACAACCGTCACTACGAGATATTTACGCATCACCACCTCCGAGAAATTGGCGGCCTTCGACCGCAATAGTCAAACGGAAAAGATACCTACCGCAATTGGCGCGTTCAATCAGATTGGAAGACAAGCCGCTCTCGCGCGATACCCGCGACAGGGGAATCGCTATTCTTTTTCCGCGATCAATCCGTGGTACCGGCCCATCCAATAAGGCAGGAGATAAGCGGCGCCGTCGCTCTCGTTGCGCCCGTCTCCATCCGCGTCCGGCTCGTATGGGTCTCCGTTCCACTTCTCGAACGTCCGCTCATCTACGGGCAGCACGCGGTCCAGCACGGGCTCATCGAAGCGGTTGGGCCGTTCGGCGAAATGGACGTCGTCGCGCTCGCTGTTGATCACGCCCCATTGACGCCGGTCCGTGGGAATGCGCTTCAATTGCTCGATGGCGGGTAGGAGGTCGGTTTCATTGGGCGCAATGGTGGCGAAGACGAACGCATAAAAGCTGGGCCGTTTCGGCGCCACGATCTTGTAGTGCCGCCGCACCGCCAGGTGGAGAGCCTCGCTCAACACCGGGTCCTTCTCCAACTGGAGAATGGGATACCACGCCACAAACCCGAGTTGGTCGTCCGAGTGATTGTACTCGTCGGGAAACACCTTCTTGGAAAGTAGCACGTTGTCCAGGTACCCGTGCTTGTAGATTAGCTTGCGGTAGTGCTCGTCGTACTTCTTGTCGCCCGTCACGTAATCGGCGACCTTGAGAAACGAGAGCATTTGCAGCGAGTTCAGGCCGTGTTCGAGATAATGTTCGGGATTTCCGTTCAGCGCCTCCGGATTCCAGAATCCCCACCTTGTGCGCTCGCCGTCCCAGTCGATCAATTGATAGTTGTGATCCACGATATAGTCGGTAACGGCACGCACGTGCTTTTCAAGAAGCGCGCGTTCTTCGGGATCGTATTGCGCGATATGTTCAAAATACGTGTAGAACGCAAGGTAATGACCGTCGATCTCATCGCTCGACGTGTCACTCTTCCAGTAGCGCTTTCCGTCGGGAGTCGGCCGCCACTGCCGTTTCGCTTCCGGCTTATCGGCGTCCTTCTTTTTCCCAATGTCCGCCGGCACCACGCTTCGGGCGACCAGCCCCGGAGTTCCCGAAGCGTCTTCAAGCATGTAAAGCGCGTGCATGCCTTCCCGTGCTGACGCCTTGGCGGCCTCGTCATGCGTTGCGCCATAATCAAGGGACATGGCGGCCACGTGATAGGCCGTCCACAAACCGTCGTTGTCGTTGTCGGAAATGGTGTAGTCGGTGGGATGAACGGCGTCGTCCAGCGTGCACGCGGCCACCAGACCCAGACGCCGATGGCGTTCGTTCACCAAGCGCTCGATCGTCTCCGCACGCTTCAGCAGCGTCGTCGTCGTCGCATCCAGGCGCCCCAGACCGGCGTTGGTCCACGTGAAGACACTCTTACCGTCCTCCGTCACCGCCACCGCACGAACTTCGTCGCCGGGCACATAGCGCAGCCCCTCTCGATAAAACCACTGTCGGCCACGCTCGTACGGGCGATACTGAATCAGGCCCCGGTCGGTGCCAATCCAAAGCCGGTCGCGCCCATCAACAGCCAATGAAGTGATGGCCTCGACAGGGAGCCCATCCTTGCCGCGCAAGGTCGTCCAAGAGCCGTCGTGACGGCGAAGGCTCAACCCGAGCTTCGTTCCGATCCACAACGTGCCTTGGGAATCGTTGGTCAGGGCCGTGATCTCGGTGGATGCAGGACCGTTATCGCCATAGTGAGGGTAGCGAACCGGCTTCTGACGAGGTGCCGCGCGATGCAGGCCTTGTCCGTCGGAAAACCAGATAACCTCGTCTTGCAGCGCGAACGCCGTCAGTTCGTTGTCTTTTGCGACCCGCTGCACTTCCGTCCACGCACTGTCGGGAATGCGACCGAGATATCGTTGGAGTTGAACGTCTGCTTCCACACGCGAGGAATCGGGCGCGATGGATTCGTTTGTCCGGTTCCAGGTCCCGGACGAATCGTGTTCGAAGATGCCGTCAGCCGTTGCGGCGAGCAGCGCGCCGTCGCCGTTCACACCCAGCGCAAGGACTTCCCCGCCGGGGCCGCTGACGTCGAAGTCCCGCACCTGCTCTTCAAACGGCGGCACCACGATGGGGAGTTTCCACGCCGGCGCCGTCTCCGGATCGCGGACCAGATGTTCTTTCGCGTTGATTCCCGGCACTACATTGGAAAGCGGCGGTGCTGGGGTCGCGGCCGGGGCGGCCATGCAACTAAGCATCAATATCGACATGCTGAAGGGTCTAAAATCTAACATAAGTGCGTGGCCTTTCAATGAGATAAAGGCGAATAACGATCAACCGTTCATAGTTCGCGGCTATGCAAAACCGATGGCCCGCATAAGGTACGCTTTATGGGGCTTCGGGAGCAGGTTCGGTGGCCCCCTCAGCGGGCGCGGGTGTGGTCCCTGTCGATTCTGTCGGCGTGGTTTCTGCCGGAGCGGGCGCGTTCTGATCTGGCGGCGATGTCTCCGGCGACGCCGCACTATTCACCGTGGAATCCGTAGTAGGGGACAAAGGAAGTTCAATGCTGGAAAGATCGGACGCGGATACATCGGCCGGTGCGAACAATGCGGGATTCGACTTGCTCAACCGGTCCAGGGCCGCCTGGGCCTCTTGCGCCACGTTGGAATCGGGGAAGACGGTGGTCTGTTCGCGATAGGATTCGATAGCGCCTTTCAGGTTGTCTTGCTTCTCTTCAACCCGCGCCACGTTGAGCGGCTGCCGCCGGGCCGTGAAACTGGTCGGCCATTTCTGCGTTATCTCGCGATAGGAAGAGAGGGCTGAATCCAAATCTCCCCCATCTTCCGCAATATAGGCAAGCCCTTCCACAGCATTTGGCACGTACTGCGATTCGGGGTATTCCGTGCGCACCCGTTCATAAAGTGTCTTCGCCTTGTCGTAGTCTTCCGCCCAAAACGCCGTTTCCGCTGTGACGTACACGATTTCTGCCATGGCCGGATCGGAATCCTTATTCGCTATCAACGGCTCCAGTGCCGCCAGCCGTTCCTGCGGATCCTCGTTTTCCATGGCTTCCGCATAGGCGGTGTACAGATCGCGCACGACGGCTTCCCGGTGCGCCCGATACAACATGCCAGCGATCAGACAGGCGACGATAAAGATAACGGCCCCGAGGTAAAGCGCCGGATTCTCCTTAATCTGTTCCACCAAGGCCGTCAGGTCGCCTTGCGCCTTTGGCTGATCCTCGAAAAGAGACTTTTTCTTCTTCTTTCGTGCCTTCTCCGCTGCCATGAAACCTGATCACTCCAAAGTTCTGTTCAATCGGGAATGAAAGCAACCCATACCAAAAGGCCGCTTGGAATCGCGAATACTGCCAGAAAGTGGGGGGGCTTGGCAACCTTTCTGCCCATAGTTCCGGCCGTCAGCAGCCCAACTAAACCGACAGACCAATCCTCCGGCGCGTCCCCGATTGCCGTTTACAGCATGCGGCCCCATTCCACAATTTGCCAGGTATTCCCCGTCTTTTCCAGGTACACGTTCATCTGGCCCTGAAGCACCATGGGCGGGTTTTCGTTCGGATTAAACGGCTCGGCGCGGGTGCCGAACGTTTCCACCGCGCGCGCGCGGTTGCCCTCGACGTATACCTGCGGCTGCACGCGCGTAATGCTGATTTCCTTGTACCGCTTGAACAACTCGTTTAAGTACGTTTGCAGGTCGTTGTAGTCCCGCCCCTCCGCATCGGCGTACGTGCGCGAAACATGCGCAAGTACTTTATAGATCTTGCGGGACTGCATCCCCCGGTGCACGTCGTCCAGGACGCCAAGAATCTGTTCCTCGTCACTCAACCGCGGGCCCGTGAGCCCTGGGATTTCCGGAATTTCCACGGGAAGTTCGCGTCCGCACCCGTTCGTCGCAAGGTACGTAAACGCTAGCAGGAGTGCAATCGCGACGCCAACTCCTCGCGGCGTGCGCTGTCGGACACCGGTCATAGGTTGCCTTCAGGAGTGACGGTAAGAATCAACTGACGTCCCTTCGTCAGACCAAGGTCCCGAATCGTGACGCTCAACCGCTTGTTGGCTTTCGTGAAGAGCAAATCCGCGCCGTCCGCCTGGATAACGTTTTGCAGCTTCCAATCTGCGGTGGGACACTCGCGAATATAGAATTGCGCCAGATCGTTCACGGACGCCTTCGTCGTATACACCATGCGGCCAATCTGAAGGTCCGCATCTTCATACACAAACGTCTTTTCCAGGTCCTCGTTCACATTTTGCGGCAGCGGCACGTCGGCAAACCGTTGGGACGCAGACAGCGCGAGTCCCGGTTCCGGGGGCGGTGCTGCGGCCGCCGAAGGCGGCATCGTGTCTCCGTTTTCGACCAATTCCGCCGGCGGCGGCGTGGACGACTTCGCAAAGGGGTTTCCGGTCTGGCAACCGACCGACACGACCGCGCAAAGCAACACGAGGCCCAACAACCACGGCGTAGCGCGCAGTGAAAAACGAACAGTACGCTGCATCACAAGGACCCTTTCTATCATCGGTAGCTGCCTCCCCCAAACCGAATACCTGCAACATACCCTAGTTTATATGCGAATCTCGACAAAAGTTCCTGAAGGATAGGTAGAAGAATACGCCTACAGCGGAGGTCGATCAACAGTGGCTCGTTCTGTGCTTCCTATTCACAGTCACATGTCAACGGGTCGCGCGGAACTTCGCGGCAAAGACGCCTTACACTTGCACCTTCGCGATATGCTCCACGTTGGCGTCGATCTCCTTCGGGTCCAACACGCCGATGGTCATCGCGTCAACGCATCCGAGACCCAGCACGAACTGCAACGACTCGGGCAGCCGGTCAGCGGTTTCCCCCTCGCCGGCGATTTTCATCCCCAGAATCGCCTTCCCGTTGTCGTGGGCGGTCTTCAGCACTGCCGCAACCTCTTCCGGCGTGCCGTCCATCTTGACGCCGAAAGGATTGATGCGCGAAAGCATCACGTCAACCCACTCCGATTCCGCCGCCCGCTTCATCGCGTCGAGGTTATGACAAGACACGCCGTGGGCGCGGATATACCCCTTGGCTTTGGCCTCGGCCAGTTCATCCATGCAGCTTTCCAGCGTCTCGGGCCATTTCCCGTCCGTAAGGCAATGGAGCAGACAGATATCCACATACGGGGTGTCGAGTTCTTTCCGGAAGCGCTCTACGTCCGCCCGGATGAGGTTCGGTTCTCGCGACACGGTCTTGCTCAACAGCATCACGTCTTCGCGTTGTACCGTGTTCTGGATCGCTTGTTTCATGTAGTCGTGGGCGCCGTACATGTCGGCCATGTCAAAGTATCGAACGCCGGACGCGTAGGCGTGTTCGATCAGAGAAACGAATGCCTTCCGGCCTTTGCGATTCTGCGCGGAACTGCCGTTCCACGCTTTCGTTCCGGTTCCCATGCCCAGGAGCGAGCACTCGATTCCCGTTTTGCCCAGCGTCCGCTTCTCGCTGGCGGCAAACGTTCCCGCCGCTCGAGCCGTCGGGCCCAGACTGGCCGCCGCGAGTCCGGCCGCCAGACTCCCCGCCGTCCGTTTCATGAAATCGCGCCGATTCATCCATCGCATAATTGAGGGGTTCCTTTCAGCTTCGCTCCATTGTACACGATGGCGAAGCGCGAGCAAAGACGCACAAACACGTTCGCGGAAAGTTGCTAACGTGTGCAAATTACCGTGGTTGCGTCGTTCAGAAGCTGCGAAACGCCGGATGTTTTCAACAAGGTGTCGACTTCCAGAATCAGGATGATGCTTTCGTCCTGGGCACTGGATGGCGACGTGCACATCATTACCCGAACCTTAACCGGAATCCCCCGCCTCCGGTCTTAACCTCCATGCCGGATGCGTGTTTTGATTATACCAGACATCCGCCGATGCCCGGTCGAATATTGCGAAAATCGACGGTGGTCGCGTGTTTCGCCTCAGATCGAGGGGCTCAGTGCCGAGTGACGCACCAAAACCCGTAGAGTTGCGCGTTCTTCATCCGGAACCGGACGACTACCGGTCGGGTAACATCAATCAATGCAGGATCCTCCCAACGCACCGCCGCGTCCAACGAGTCCTCGGAAATCGGCAAGGAATGGGCGATCGCGTTTTGGCTCTCCGCGTCTAGCAAATTGACCGTGATTTCCCCAAACCGGCTTTCGGCGTTTAGATGGAGTTCGGGACTCGATAGCCGTACCGGAACGGTTTCAACCGTCCCCTCCGAAAACGGCGCATCCAGCGACACAAACCGATCGAGCGGAATCGTGCCGAAACCGATACCTCCGCCGGGTTCGCCATCGTCGTCACCCTGATAGGGGCTGTGCCGGTACGTGCGGCCACCGAAATAGAAGCGCAAATCGTCGCCGACCCGAATCGGCGGATTATTCGCCACCGACGTGTTGAACCGGTCCCAGGACCCAATCGCTCCCACCGGGATAAACGGCGTCCGGTCGCCCACCCGCGTGAAGGAAATGCCGTCATGGCTCACCGCGAGTTGGATGTCGAGATAGCAGGCGTCTTCCTGGTTGTGAAAGATTTGGACAAGGCCGATGTACGCACTTTCGTAAGGGAACACCTGCATGGAGTAGATCTCGGTGCCGGGGAGATCGTTGATGTCCGCTGTCATCACGACCGGCGCAGAAGCCGGCGTCTTGAAGCTCCAGTCCCGGAAATCCGGTGACTCCACGCGTGCCACCGCTCGCCCCCACCAGTATTTCTCGACCCACGGGTCGCCGGACCACGCCGTCTTCAATTCCGGCGGCAAGAACTTGGTGCGACCGTAGAGTACGAAGTTATCCGTGGCGGGGTCGACCATCCAATACGTGCCACCATCGCAGATGGCCTCCGTCACCCAGCTCTTCTGCAAAGTCCAGTGGATGCCGTCAGGACTCGTGGCCACGCCGAGACCCCGGCGCTGGCCCTTATGAAACGGGTCTTCATCAGGTCCGGAATAATCCGGCTGTAGACTCAGATAGCCCATGACGTAGCGAGCATCGGGGTTTTCGGGTTGGTCCACCTTGTGGACGCCGAACAACTCGTAGAACTGGGGAATGTAATTCGGTGTACCCTCCGTCGCATTCCGATCGATGAGAATATTTGTGTCTTCTCCGTTAACGAGATGCAGTCCCAGGAGTGGTTTCCTCCACACAATGCCGTCCTCGCTCTCCGCGTAACTCACGCCCGATCCGCCGTGGTACCACATGCGATACCGGCCGCCGTCGCGCAGCACAGAACCGTACAGGACCGCCACCTTGCCTTCCCACGATTCCGTCGGCCATAAGACCGGGTTGTGCTCACTCTTCGAGACGGGATGGATGGTCCGGCTGACGTTTTCCACCCGCGCCACGACGTGGTCATCGAGAAAAAGCTGTTTCACGGAGGTAACTGGAATGGGTTCTTGCGCCGAGGCCACCGTTAGCACAAGAACCAATAGGGGAAGCGTACGCATCATCTAATCCTCCGGCCTTGATTCAATTAGTGGACGGTACTGCTCGCCGAGGTTTGGTCGCAAAATAACGAATCGCCGCGCCGTCCGATCCGCCACGACGCACCGAAAGCCGCCACTTCAAATTCGCAATCCGCGCCTTCAGTAACTTGTACGGCATGAATGACAAGATCGGCGGGAACGGTCTTCCCCTCGAATGGCACGAGCAGCGAGACGAACGTCGCGGCGCCGTCGCCGTTGTAGGCATAGCGCACCCACGTGCGTTCCGTCCGGTGTCCGTACTTCCACGCAAACCAGCCGTCGCGCGTTTCCACCGATACCGGCGCCTTTGGATCCATCCAAATCAGAAGATTCGAATCGTCGAAACCCGTCGTAACCGTGTGCTGTTCCCTATCTGCGATGACAGCGCCCGGCGCCATTTGAAAATTCAATTCGACCGTTCCATCCGCGGAGCCCAGCGCCTCGTCGTAGATCACAAGAAACCGATGGCCAACAAACCAGACCGTTCGCCGATGGATCTGCCCCTCATACGAGTTGTTCTCCACGCAGACCGCATCGAAACCCGGTTCATTTGCCCACGCGACGAGGTGTCCGTCCACCTTGGTATCCTTGCCGTCCACGGTCAGCGTGTTATGGACCTGCGTCTGGCGGTGCCACGCCCGGGCTTCCGGGTCGTGGCCGTACGTGTAGTATCCGCTGTCCGTGATCAGCCACCGGCCGCGTGCATATAACTCGAACGTGCCGTTGTCGGGTTGGTCGTGACCGCTGATGGCGGGTGGCGAACAGTGCAACGCGAAATAGGTTTGCTGCGGTCCCCACGCGTCGCGCAGAAAGTACATCCCCGCCTCGGGAAAGGAGTAACTCGTCTGTTCGGGCAGATGGTCGTAATCCAACGTCGCCCGAGCCGCGTATTCCGGATCATTCAGCGTTTCCGACGCCTTCATCAACGTCGAATACAAATCCATGGCACTCCGTTTCTCGGGTATCGGGTAGGTACGGCTCGTGTCGCCGAATAGGACGTATCCCAGGTCCGGCGTCGCCATGGCGAACAGGTACTCATGCATCAAGCGCACGCGTTCGCGGTAGTCCTCGGGAACCTCGATCCCAAACGACTCCATCCGTCCCATGATCTCGACCGCATCCCGCATCACGCCGCTGTGATACCCGCCCGACCATTCGCGCTGAACCCCGTCCGACGTCGTTTGCGCCAGCAGATTCTCCCGCGCCCGCGCCAAGGCCAGCTCCATCCACTCATGCGATTCCTTGAACTCCGGGAAGGTGTACGCCACATTCACGAACCCGCGCTGTTCGAAGATGGCCTTGTTGTGCACCTTCCCCATCGGCTCGCGTTCGGTCTTCTTCTCGTGGTCGTACATGCTCGCCAGGAACACGCCCAGGAATTCCGGCGTGAACGCGTCCGAATGCACCATCACGCGAAACGCTTGGCAAAGGTTGGTCGCACGAATCCCCGTCTGGATGTCCAGCCACGGATACCCTTTCCAGATCGTATAGACGGGGTGGGTGACGTTGCGTTTTTCCAGCGGGATGTTTGCGAATCCAATCTGCGGTCAAGTCCACGAAAGCTTGCGCGTACTTATCATCGCGCGTCGACCGGTACGCCTCGACCAGTGGCCCGGCCCAATAAAACCGGTACATGGCCGCCACCCACTCAATATCCCCGCGCGGGTCCCACGCCCAATCGATGTCCTCACCGTACTCGGCCTTTTCGTATGGCCCCCACCGAAAGATGTGATTTACCGCATCATCAGCTTCCTGCCGGACGCTGTCGGACAGCCCCGATTGGTCGTTGGGCCAAGGGTACGTTTTGCGATAATGTTCTCGAAGAGCGGCGAGAGCCGCCCTCTTACCGTCACTCTGAAGCGCGGCTTGAACATCAGCCAATTCGGTCCTGGACAGATCAAGGTACTCCAGGACATGCTCCGGCTTCAGGGAGGTGAGGGAATCCGGTTGCGCATCACACCACGCCGAAACGGTGAACACGCAGCACGCGATGACAGCAATCAATCCGGTCCTGCTCATGGTTCCTCCGTTATCGCAATTTCTCCTGCGGCAGTTCGTTGAGGACGGCCTCAATCGTTTCGGCCAACTCCGCCCGCGCATCCAGCAACGTTTTCGGGTCGTCCGTGAAGGTCTTGTTGTCAACGACTACATCCGGGTTCACCCCCAGGATCGCTTCAGCACGTTCGCGGAGCGGCTGCGGCAAGCTGTCTCCGGCTTTCGACACCAAATCCCGCAGCATCCAGAAATACTCGTAGTCCTCGATGCCGTCGCGGACGATCTCGAACCGGATCGATCCGAGAGGTGTTGCGTCGGGACCGGGGTAGAGGAGATATCCGCAGCCATTATGGCCGGGTTGGGAGTTCCACGGTATCCAGGGGATCTCCGGCCACCGCTGGTCCGTCGTCATGTTCAAGGCCCAATGCGTGGTGCCCCAATACAGGAATCCTTCCGCGCCGTACTTCCAGCATTCCCAGAACATGATGCGGTGGTCGGTCGCCGGAAACTCGATCATGATCCCCGGCCGGCCCCACACCGTGTAGAACCACAGCTTGTCACCCTGTTCCATGCGATCCTTGAGCAACGCCGGATCGAAATGGTCGATGAGCGGACACCACACGTCCGCCACCCCAAGTAGCGCATGCTCGGGCGGGCTGGTCTGGAGTCTCGGGATGTCCGGCAACACGGTGTGCACCCACTGGCTGAACTCGACCGCCTGCGGGATCTCCGGCCGGCCCATCACGGACAATTCGTCGCGCGTGTACAAATACGCGAGATCCTGCCACCCCTTCGCTTCCAGGATGTCTTCCGTGTCAACCAAGCGTTTCGCAAAATCGGGTCGTTTCGTTTCCGGCAAATACCCGGGCAACGGCAGAAAGAAACAGTTCATCCCGTGGTCGATGAGGTAGTCGAAATCCTGGATCCGGTCGTCGCCGCCCAGCGGAAAATCCTTCACCGGCCCGATCCGGTGTTGGAGATGGTAGTCGTACCACCGCTTGCGCACGTCGAACGGTACCCCGTCGGTGAACTTGTAGAACGATGCCAGTTGTCCTTCACTCATCCACAGCGAGGTCTTGAGATGCGTCTTGTCCGAGAGTGCGAAGTCCCAGACACGCACGTGAAGCGGCAACTCCAACGGGTCGCAACCGTCCGCTTCCACGCGAATCAATCCTTCATAATCACCCGGCGCCGCGTCGGAAGCTGCGTGAACGGTAATAAAGAACGGCTGTGCATCTTGATCCATCGGGATATCGACGGGCGCATCCGGGAACAGCACGTCGGGATAGTATCCCTGCTTCTCCACGTACCAGTTGTATTCACTCGGCCCGATCTTGACGTAGCCCACTCGGTTCACGACGACGTTTTCGGCCGGGATGACCGCGTCCGCATCGGCTTGATTCAGCGCTCCGACGGAGACCCGAAGATTCTTCAAATCCTTCCACAGCGGAACGACGACCAGTTGCGTTCCCTCATACTCGTTTTGCGCCAGCGAGATCGTCTTGTCCCATTGTGGCACTTCTTTCGTCAGGAACGGTTCGTCTTTGAAGATTTTCTGAAGGGTGGTATCTGGTACCGCAGCAAAGTCTTTCGCATCCGGCGTGTGCGCTGCTGCGCGCACCCGCGCAACGTCTCGGCGCAGATCGCGCAACGCTTTGGCCACGGCCGCAGCGGCGTCGTCCTGCTTCTTCCCCGGACCCTCACGGACTATATCCCCCGCGACACCGATGGCGTTCTCCACCGATTGTTGTGCATTTTTCAGCGCAGTTGCGGCGCTGGTTTGGAGCTGTTCGTCCTGAAGGCTGGACAACAGCGCGCTGCCTTCCGTACCGAGCCGTTCAAGTTCCGCCCGTTCCACGGCGAACGGTTTCAGCGTTGTGCCCCGCTCAGCCTCGGCCAATGTTTGTCCGGTCCCCAGGTCGGTGAGACGCAGTCGCAAGCGATACTGCCCGCCCAGATCGGCTACCAGATCGAAGCGGCTGGACACCTCCTCGAAGGGCTCTCTACGACCCGTGACACGATGCGAAACCAGTGACCCGTCCGGCCGCGTGACCTCCGCAACCGCCTCCAACCGGTGGGGCCGGCGATCGTCATTGGCAAAGGAAAACGTAATGGTGTTGATGCCCAGACCCAGTGGACTGAAACGCTGCAAGGTCAGCCGATCCCCCCGAGCTTCCGGCGATGGGGCCGCGGAGGGATGAAACGCCACGCCCGCCGCGTTCCCGGACAACTGGGCGTCATGGTTCATCATCGGCCAAGGCAACAAATCCGCGTCGGCCTTGCCGCCCAACGTATAGCAGTACACGGAACGATCTTTGCTCGTCACCACGATCTCGATTTTGCCGTCTCCTTCGAGATCGCCGATGGCCGGCGTCGTAATGATCTCGGTATCGAAGGGGATCGCCCATTCTATCGCGCCGTCCGCGGAATAGCAGAGCAATCGTTGCGACCGCGAGCACACGAGAATCTCCAGTTCACCGTCGCCGTCCACGTCACCCACAGAAGGTCCTTGAACCACACTCCCGCCCGCGTCCGCCTTCCAAACGAGTACGCCGTTATGCAGACGATAGACATTGCCCGGACCGCGCTGCCCGCTGCCGTCCGCGCAGACCACGTCCAAGGTGCCGGACCCGTCAAAATCGACCAGCGCGACCCCCGACGTTTGGTCGATCCGGTGTTCGCCTTTCCAACGCCACTCCTCGTCGCCCGTAAACGCGTCCCGGGCGATCACCTGGAAGTCATCCGTGATCGTGACAACCTCCGGCGTGCCGTCCCCATCCAAGTCGCCGACGGCGGGGCTGCACCAGCGTTCCTTGCGCGGCATGGGCTCGTCGTGCGACCACACCACGTCTCCGGTGCTGTTCAGGCAGGCTTCTCGACCCCCGCCGAACGTCGCGTAAATGAGCATCGTGCCGGTTGACGGGTCGGGCGCGACCGCCGGAATGCCGCGAACCTTGCCATCGGCTTGGTAATGCCACAGGATCTCACCCGTATCGCCCAGGCAATAGAGCGTTCCGCTCTCGGAACCAAACACAATTTCGATTCGTCCGTCGTTGTTGATGTCCGCCAGCACGGGTCCTGTGTAGTCCATCACGTCGCCCATGTCTCGACGCCAAATCCATTCGCCCCTCGCGGAAATGCATCCGGCGGTGCCGCCCCGCGACACAAAGAAGACTTCGCGCTTCCCGTCACCGTCGTAGTCAACAGCGGACGGCGTCGCTTGAAGCCCTTCCGGACTGCCGTCATCGACACCTACGGCCCAGCGGATCCGCCCTGCGTCGTCCAGGCAGAGGATACGGCGGTCCTGAGAAGCCGCTACGATCGCTTCCTGGATGCCATCGTTGTCTAGGTCCGCCAGGACCGGCGCGGCGTAAATCTTGCCCCTCGTTTCGAGCGACCATTTTAGATCTGGCGCCGTGGCGGGGCTCGCCGCGACGGCGTGGATGCTGAGCAGGAGCGGCCATACAAGATAGAGTGCCTTCATCGGCGTATTTCCCCCTGAAATGAATGTGGAATCATGTTTGTACGTCACATGTTTCGATGAGAAGCTATGCTAGGGCCTTGCCGACAGTAATTGCAAAGCTTGTTCGGCGCAAGTTTGATGTCTCCGCCTTCGGCTTGCGAGAATGGGTGCTGTTCATCGGAAACTCGAAAACCTCGCAAAACGTTCGTACAAATGGAACGAAGTCATGCGGGATGATATACTTAATACGAGGTAGTTTTAATGCTGTGTCAGAGATGTCATAAGAGCCTGGCGACCATGCGATACGCCGAAGTCGTGGACGGCAAAGTGTCCGAGCAGCATCTTTGCGCGGATTGCATGGCCCGTCAACAGGCGGCCGAAGCATCAGGTTTCGAACTTTCGGGCGAAGCCCCCATGCCTTGTCTGCGTCATATCGGGGGCAGCGCTACCGACTCGACCCTGCCTCGGCGTTCCTGCCGGGCCTGCGGGATTGAATTGCAGGATGTTATTCAGACCGGGCGCGTGGGATGTAGCGTTTGTTATGAATCCTTCGGCGATCAGCTCGAACCGGTTCTGCGCAGCATGCACATTTCGTTGCGGCACCGCGGCAAAGTTCCGCACCGCGACGACGCGCGCGAGCAAAAGCGGGCCCAGTTACAAACCAAGCGTGCTCTTCTGCGCAGCGCGCTCAAGACGGAGAACTACGAAGAAGCGGCCGGACTCCGGGATGAGATTCGGTCGATCGAGGATTCCCTGCGAGCCGACGACGCAAACGCCCCATCCAAGGGCTCCAAGATAACCCATGCTTAAGACTTTACTGGATAAACCTGCGGATTGGTTTGCGCGCAGCGGGCCTGAAGATGACTGCGTGCTCCATACCGAGGGGACCCTCGTTCGCAATCTCGCCGATTTTCCATTTCCCGAGCGGTGCTCCGACGACGAGAAAGCGGCCGTCGAAGAACGCATTCTCGCGGCATTCGAAACATCCGATTCATTTTCCGGCGGACAGTTTTACCCGATTGCCGAACTGAACTTGCAGGACTCCCGGCTACTGATGGAGCGGCACCTCATGACCCCGTGGCTGCTGGAAGGGCAGGGCGCGCGCGGCGTGTTTGTCAGCGACGACCAGTGCATGAGCGTTATGGTCAATGAACGCGACCACCTGCGAATCACGGTGCTGGCGCCGGGACTGCAGCCCCAGGAAGTGTGGAAGCGATTATCGGAGATCGACGATGTCCTGGCCACCTCATTGGACTTTTCGTTTCACGAAAAGCGAGGGTTTCTCTCGTCCTCCCTCGACGAAGTAGGCACCGGGCTGCGCGTGGCCGGTCTCGTTCATCTTCCCGGACTGAGTTCCGCGGGCCGCATCATCCCGCTCGAACAAAGCATCCGAAAAAACCATCACTCCCTGACCGGCGCCTTTGGCGAGATTGGCAAAGCCCCGGGATATCTGTACGTGATCGCAAATCGCGGTACGCTCGGACGTTCGGAAGAGGAAATCGTGTATCACCTCCGCGCGACCGTCGGCGATGCGGTGGCGCAAGAGCGCAACGCCCGCGCGTCGAGCATGACCGAAGAAAGTTTGCCCGCGCTGGCCGACCGGGTCGGACGCGCCTTGGGAATCGCGCGGGGCGCCCGCGTCCTCGAGTTCCAGGAGGCACTCGACCTCCTGTCCGCGTTGCGGCTCGGCCTTGCCACCGATCAAGTCGAAAGTTTTTCCCTTCAGCAATTGAATGAACTGCTCGTGCTGGCGCAAGCGGCCCACATCGAGTCTCGACTTACGGAAGAGTCGGACCATCTGGCGCTGAGCACCGCGCGCGCCAAGTTGTTTCGCGAACGTCTTTCCTGAACGTAGGTCACTCATTGGCGCATGGAGTACGGTGGTTGGTCTGAGCTTCACTGACGGCACGCGATGGCTATCTCCATAATTATGTGGCGCGGCGGCGGTGGACTTCGCTTGCCCGTTCCGCCACAATATATGGACGGCCTCGACGGGCGACGCTTCCGAGTGCCGCGAGCCATGCATGGGTACGAAGAATACCAGGCTCGGCAGAAACGCTGCTATCATAACGAATTAAAGGCGAAATCATTATGTGGGAACGATTTACAGAACGAGCCAAACATGTGGTCAGCGCGGCGCGCGAAGAGGCGACCCGCCTCGGCAGCGAGTATGTCCGTACGGAGCACATCTTACTCGGACTCTGCCGCGAACCCGACGGCATTGCGGCCAGGGCCCTGGAAAACCTCGGTGTCGACATCGAGTCGCTGTCACTCGAAATCGAGCAGCAGGTCCAGAAAGGCAGCGCCGTGGTGTCGGGCGAAGAAATCGCCTTCACGCCCCGGGCCAAAAAGGTGCTCGAACTTGCGGTCGAAGAAGCCCGGCGGTTCAATCATAGCTACATCGGTACGGAACATATCCTGCTCGGCCTTGTGAAGGAAGGCGAAGGCATCGCCGCGAAAGTCCTTCAGGATATGAAAGTCGATCTGGAGCGAATCCAGGCGGAGGTAATCCGATTGCTCGGAGATCAAGGAAAACCCGGACCGCAGGCCTCCTCGGGCAAGAAAAGTCAGACGCCCGCACTGGACACCTTCGGCCGCGACCTGACCGCCCTCGCCCAAGAAAGCAAACTCGATCCGGTTATCGGCCGCGAAGGCGAAATTGAGCGCGTCATCCAGGTCCTCAGCCGCCGCACCAAGAACAATCCCGTCCTCATCGGCGAGGCCGGTGTGGGCAAAACCGCCATCGTGGAAGGACTCGCCCAGGCCATCGTCGCCGGCGACGTCCCCGATCTCCTCTTGCATCGCCGCGTCCTCACCCTCGACTTGGCGGGGGTGGTCGCCGGCACCAAGTACCGTGGACAATTCGAGGAACGGCTGAAATCGGTCATGAAAGAAATCCGCCGCGCCGACAACATCATTCTGTTCATCGACGAGCTTCACACCATCGTGGGCGCCGGCGCCGCCGAAGGCGCCGTGGACGCGGCAAACATGCTGAAGCCCTCGTTGGCCCGCGGCGAGCTGCAATGCATTGGCGCGACCACGCTCGACGAATACCGCAAACATATCGAGAAGGACGCCGCGTTGGCCCGTCGATTCCAGACGATCATGGTCGACGCGCCCTCCGTTGACGAGACCGTCGAAATCATTCAGGGGCTCCGCGATAAGTACGAGGCCCATCACCGGGTCAAGTTCTCCGACGAGGCGATCGTCGCCGCCGCCAAGTTATCCAACCAATACATCACGGACCGATACCTGCCCGACAAAGCCGTCGACGTGATCGACGAGGCCGGCAGCCGGGCTCGCCTCCAAATCACCACCCGTCCCTCGGAATTAAAGGAAATCGAACAAGATATCGAGAAAGTCACCCAGGAAAAAGAAGCCGCGATCCGACGGCAGGAGTACGAGCGCGCCGCGAGCCTGCGTGACAAGGAACGGACCCTCATCGCCGAACTCGACGAGAAGAAACGGGAATGGGAGAAGAAACGGGATTCCGCTGAAACAATTGTCGGAGAGGAAGAAATCGCGTACATCGTTTCGAAATGGACCGGCGTTCCCCTTACCAAGCTCGAGGAAACCGAATCCGACCGCCTTTTGCGCATGCGGGACGAGTTGCACAAGTCCGTGATCGGCCAGGAATCGGCCATCGACGCCATCACCCGCGCCATACAACGCTCCCGAGCCGGTCTGCGCAACACCGGACGCCCCGTGGGCTCGTTTCTGTTTCTCGGCCCCACCGGTGTCGGCAAGACCCTGCTGGCCAAGACCTTGGCGGAGTTCCTCTTCGGCAACGCGGACTCCCTCATCACGATCGACATGTCGGAGTATATGGAGAAGTTCGCCGTGTCCCGCCTCGCCGGCGCCCCTCCCGGATACGTCGGGTACAACGAAGGCGGACAACTCACCGAGCAAGTGCGCCGGCGCCCCTATTCCGTCGTCCTGTTCGACGAGATTGAGAAGGCCCACCCCAACGTCTTTAACGTGTTGTTGCAGGTCCTCGAAGACGGCCATATGACCGATTCCACGGGCCGAAAGGTCGACTTCCGGAACACCGTGATCGTCATGACCAGCAATATCGGCGCCCGGCGCATCGGCCGCTCCACCCAGGTCGGCTTCCAACGCAGCTCCATGGAGGACGAATACCGCGAAATGAAATCCCGCGTCATGGACGAAGTCAAGAAGGTCTTCAATCCCGAATTCCTGAACCGGGTCGACGAAGTCGTCGTATTCCACCGTCTTACCCACGACGAGCTGGTGCGGATCGTTGACATTCACGTGGCGGAAGTGATAGAACGCATCGGGGAAAAGGGCTACGAGTTATCGCTGAGCGATGAGGCCAAGGAATTCGTCGTTCGTGTTGGGAGCGATGAGCAGTACGGAGCACGGCCTCTGCGGAGAGCCGTACAGCAGTATATCGAAGACCCGCTTTCCGAATCGTTACTCAAAGGGGCCTTTGCCCCCGGCATGCGGATCAACGTCCGGCCCTCGGATGAGGAAGAAAAGCTCGTATTCGAGCCGGTTATGCCCATAGCGGAAGGTGTGACTAATTGAGCACAAAAAAGATCCTCTTGACGGTACTGTTGGCGCTTATGATGGCCGTGCCTGCGTTCGCCCAACAGTATGAGGGAAAGACTATCCGGGAGGTCCGAATCGACGGGCTCGAGCGGGTCAGCGAGCAACTGATCCGATCCCAACTCGAAGTCCAGGCGGGCCAACCCTACAACCAAGCCGCCATTTCCCGCGACATCCGCAGGCTATACGACACCACCTTCTTCTCATCCATCAAGGCGGATGCCTCCCTCGAGGGCGATGAAGTCGTCGTCACGTACATCGTTAAAGAAAAGCGCGTCATCTCCGAGATCAAGATTATCGGAAACGACAAGGTGCGCGACCGCGCCATTCGCGGCGTGCTGAAGTGGCGCGAGGGCGATACCTTCCTCGAAGACGGGTACAACGACGAGCGGGAAGCCATCCTGAATCTATACCAAACCAAGGGGATCGCCAACACCACCGTCGATATCGTCGTGGAGGACATCGGTCCCTCCCAGGTTCGTATTACCTACGTGATCGATGAGGGCAAAAAGGCCCGCATCCGTTCCATCGACTTTGAAGGCAACGAAGCCCTCTCGGATCGCCAGCTACGCAAGGGAATGCAGACCAAGCGTCGCTGGTGGTTTATCGGCGGGAAGTACGACGAAGACAAACTCGAAGCCGACTTGCAGAAGGTGTTGGGCAAGTACGGCAACCACGGGCGCCTGGAAGCGGAGATCACCGGCACGCAGCTTGCCTATTCGGATAGCGGCAAGGGACTCAACATTACCATTGACGTTTCGGAAGGGCCCGAATACACCGTCGGCGCCGTGGAAACCGCCAACAACGTCGTGTTCGACGACGACGAAATCATCGATCTCCTGAAAGTGCAGGCCGGTGACGTGCACAACAAGGGCCAGGTCGAAGAAGACGCGCAACTCGTATCCAAAGGATACGCCGACAGCGGCTATGTGAACGCGACGGACACGCCGCAAGTGACGCTCGACCGGAGCAACAAAACCACCAACATCGTCCACCGGATCGAAGAAGGCGATCTCAAATACGTCCGCGAGATTAAGATCACCGGCAACGATGTCACCCGCGACGACGTGATCCGCCGGGAAATCTTCGTGGTGCCCGGCGAACGTTTTGACGGCACCTTGCTCGAAGCCAGCAAACGGCGTTTGGAGAGCACGGACTACTATGACGCGATTCGGTTCTCCATGGAAAACATCGAGGACGACGACCGCTTCGCCAACCTGTTGGTGGACGTGGAGGAAGGCCAGACCGGGTTCTGGAACTTCGGCGCCGGGTACAGCACCGATGAAGGCTTCGGCGGCTACACCGAACTTCGATTCAACAACTTCGATATCACGAATTGGCCGACCTTCAGCGGCGGCGGTCAGCAATTCCGCATTCGTCTGAACCTCGGACAGCGCCGGACCGAATACAACGTGAGTTTCACGGATCCCGAATTCATGGGCTACCCCCTCCTGTTCGGCGTCGACTTCTTTGACGAGTCCTACGAATACGAAGGCGGGTCCGACTACACCCAACACTCCCAGGGCGGCCAAATACGGCTGGGCAAAATCCTCTCACCGTATGTGACAGCACGCACCGCCTTGAGTTACCGCAGCATCAACTACAGCGACTTGGGCACGGGGCCGTTCAGCGCCTACTACCCCTACCTCGGCGGTGACGTGACCATCAGCACCATCTGGGGCATTAACCGCACCACCACCGATTCCAAGCGCGATCCATCATCCGGCTCCAGCCACGATTTACAACTGGAATTGGCCGGCATCGGCGGCGACAACGATTTCCTCAAGCTGGATCACGACTCGTCGTGGTATTACTCCCTCGACGAAGAATCCAAGTGGGTGCTTTCGTACCGGTCACGGCAGGGAATCGGATTCCCCTTCGGCGATTCCGACGTGATCCCGCTCTCCGACCGGTACTTCGTCGGCGGTACGTCGACGGTTCGCGGCTACGATTCGCGTGATATCGGCCCGAAACGGCCGAAATACGGCTTCATCGGGGAAGGCGAGGCCGTCGGCGGCGAATTACGACTCGTCAACAACCTCGAAATCAAATACAAGTGGAACAAGTTCTTCCGGCTGTATGGTTTCCTTGACGGGGGCGGCGCGTGGTTGGAGCCCAGCGATTTCGGGTTCGGCGACATGCGCTACGGCGCCGGCGTCGGGATCGGCTTCGATGTGCCGAGGATGGGTCCGATTCGTCTCGACTACGGCGTCCCGCTGAATCCCGACGACGATCAGGGGTCCGGACGGTTCCATCTTCAAGGCGGATTCCGATTCTAAACCCGCCCATCGCCGATAACGTGAAATAGGTTGCGCCAACGAAGGGGTGGTGCTATACTCCGCGCTTGTCCCGCCGGACCAATCCCCGCACCTGGCAGCCGGTGGCGGCGCATAAATCTCGAACAAACAATCCCGAATGGTTTTCGTGGAATTAACACAGAGGGGAATACGGAACGTGAATATGGCGGTCAAATCCATCATGGGGCTTATCCTGGCTTCTTTCCTCGTGCCCGTGGTTGCAGCGGCTCAGCAAAGCGGCGATAGCGCGAATGCCAGCGCCGCTGTACCGTACAAGATCGCGGTCGTCAACCGGAAGGAAGTGTTCGACAACTACGACAAGCAAAAGCGCGAGTGGCAGGATCTCGAAGCCGAAAAGAAAAAGCTTCAGGATCAAATCGACGCGCTATCCGACACCATCACCGCAGAGAAAAAGCGCCTCGAAGACGAAGGCGACTCCATGTCGGAAGAAGATAAAACCAATCTTCGGGACAAGATCGAGAGCGACTATCGCAAATATCAGACCGAGTTCAAACGCCTTCAAGGCGAGATCGACAGCAAGTCGCGCAAGTTCTTCGGTCGCATGATGGAAGACATCGACGCGGCGGTGGTCGAAATCGGCAATGCCGAGAACTATCATCTGATTTTTGAAGCCGACCCCAAGAGCCCCACGTCCGTGCTATACTACAGTTCGACGATCGACATCACGTCCAAAGTGATCGAACGGCTGAACCGCGAGAACAAGTAAACTGAATCGCAAGGAGTTTGGCATCTCCGGCGTTGTACTGTCTCCGGAGCAGCAGCGATGAACGCTACCCTCGCTGACATAGCCGCGCTCGTGGGCGGGACGGTGGTCGGGGACTGGTCGATTCGCATCTCGGGGCTCAACGGAATCCGCGAAGCCGCCGAAGGCGACCTCACATTCGTCTCCGACAGCAAGTACATTCCCTACCTGGAGACGACGCGGGCCTCTGCCGTCGTGGTGGACCGGCAAATGCCCACCGCCAACCGGCCCCTCATCCAGGTGGACGACGTACGCTTGGCGATGCTCGCTATCCTCCAGAATGTCGAATCGGAGCAACAGTGGCATCCCGAAGGGATTCACCCGTCAGCAGTTATCGCTCCGGACGCGGTTTTGGGCAGGGGCGTTTCCGTCGGACCGCAGGTCGTCGTGGAAAACGGCGCAAGACTTGACGACGACGTTACCGTCCACGCCGGCTGCTACATCGGTCGCGAAGCCCGAATCGGGCCGGATTCCGTTCTGTATCCAAACGTGACCCTTCGCGAGCGGGTCCAAATTGGCGCCCGGTGCATCCTTCATTGCGGGTCGGTGGTCGGATCCGACGGCTTCGGCTTCGTTCGTCATGGCGACGCGCAAGTACGAATTCCCCAAGTGGGAACGGTTATTCTGGGCGACGACATCGAGTTGGGCACGAATTCCGCCATCGATCGGGCGACGTTCGGCGCTACCATTGTCGGTGACGGTACGAAAATTGACAACTTGGTCCAGATCGGACACAATGTACGAATCGGGAAAAATTGCATTGTTTGTGGCAAAGCTGGCATAGCGGGCAGTGCCGTCCTGGGTGACCACGTTACGGTCGGAGCGGGGGCCGGAATCAACGGCCACATTGAACTTGGTGACGGCGCAACGGTCGCCGCATACAGCGGGGTGACGAAATCGATACCCGAAGGCAGGGTCGTGTTGGGATTTCCTGCGGTCGAGCTTAAGCGCGCCAGGCGCATGCAGGGTGCCCTACGCCACCTTCCCGAGGCACTTCGCCGACTCAAGTCACTCGAAGTACACTTCGCGCAATTGGAAGGCCTTTTGAATGGAAAACCAGAAGACGATCGCTAGAGAAGCGTCCTTTTCCGGCATCGGCTTGCATACCGGCAATCTTACCACGCTTACCTTCAAGCCGGCTCCGCCGAACAGCGGGATCACGTTTCAGCGGATCGACCTCCCCGATAAGCCGTCGATCAAAGCCGACGTCGACAATGTCGTCGACGTTACCTACGGCACCACCATCGGTATCAACGGGGTCAAAGTCCACACCGTGGAACACGTCTTGGCCGCCATCGCGGGTCTGGGTGTCGACAATCTCAATATCGAAGTCGACGCCAGCGAAACACCCGTGGGCGACGGCAGCGCCGTGCCGTTTATGAATACCCTGCAAAAGGCCGGCGTCGTCGAGCAGAAGGCCGAGCGCAAATTCATCCAGATCAAGCAACCCGTCTACTACAAAAACGAGGACGTAACGCTCAGCGTGCTGCCGTCCGACGAGTTGCGGATCACGATGACAATCGCCTTCGATCACGTCGCCATCGGCACCCAATACGCCTCATTCGTTATCACGCCCGACACCTTCGCAACCGACATCGCACCCGCGCGTACCTTCGGCTTCCTGCGCGACGCCAAGATGCTTCAGGAGCAAGGCCTGATCAAAGGGGTCAGTCTCGAAAATGCCGTCGCTATCGGCGACGAATCCATCCTGAACGAGGACTTGCGCTTCCCCGATGAATTCGTGCGCCACAAGATTCTCGACCTGCTGGGCGATATGTATCTTCTTGGCCGCCCCGTGAAAGGCCACGTCATCGGCGTAAAGTCCGGGCACGCGTCCCACGTCAAGTTCAGCCAGGAAGTCAAGAAAAGCCTGCTCAACGGCCGGTCCAAACGCGACGATTTGTCCCCCTTGGCCAAAATGCCGACCGTGCTCGACGTCAACATGATCATGAAGGTGCTCCCGCACCGCTTCCCGTTCCTGCTGGTGGATCGCATTCTCTCGTTCGTTCCGTTCGAACGAGTGGTCGGCATAAAGAACGTCACCGTCAACGAGCCCTTCTTCCAGGGGCATTGGCCCTCCATGCCCGTGATGCCCGGCGTCCTCATTATCGAGAGCATGGCCCAGGTCAGCTCCGTCCTCATCTTCCACGACAACGCCCTGCCCAACAAGGTGGCCATCTTCCTCGGCATCGATCGTGCCAAGTTCCGCCGGACCGTCGTGCCCGGCGACCAGCTCATCCTCGAAGCGGAAATGACCCAGATGCGCCGCAACGCATGCAAAGTCCGCGCCTGCGCCAAGATCGGCGACGCCGTCGTGGCGGAAGCGGATATGCTGTTTGGCCTCATGGATGCGCCCTTGCTCCGTGGAGACCGCCGCGCCTCCGATCACGAGTAAGCCCGTTCCCCAGATCGGGCGTTGTTCGTTATCCGCCGCATTCCCTGATTGACGCCCTCACCAGTATCCCGCATACTGATCGCTCAACATGGTTGGAAGGGACAAACTACCGAAAGGGATGTGGCCATGCACGACAACGCACATCGCACAACTCGCCGTGAATTCATGCAACAAACGGCCGTAGGGATATCCGCCGCAAGTCTTGTTCCCTCTGCATGGGCGGCGGCTTCTGAGGGCGACATGCCCACGCGCGACTTCGGAAAGACCGGCGAAAAAGTTTCCATGCTCGGCGTCGGCGGCCACGCCGTCGGCCAAATCCAGGACGACCAGGAAGCAGTCGACTTCATTCGGGAAGCCATCGACCTCGGTGTGACGTTCCTGGACAACGCCTGGGAGTACCACAACGGTCGCTCCGAAGAGCTGATGGGCCGCGCCTTGCAGGACGGCTACCGTGACAAAGTCTTCCTCATGACCAAACACCACGGCCGCAATGACAAAGCCATGGCCATGCAACATCTCGAGGACAGTCTCAGGCGCCTTCAGACCAACCACCTCGACCTTTGGCAGTTCCACGAGGTCGTATACCCGGACGACCCGGAGATGATCTTCAGCGAGGGCGGCGCCATCGAAGTCGCGGTCGAAGCCCGGGAACAAGGCAAAGTGCGGTACATCGGATTCACGGGCCACAAAGATCCCGCCATCTTCCTGGACATGTTGAACCGCGATTTCAAATGGGATGCCGTACAGATGCCCGTGAACGTCATGGATCCTCACTACCGCAGTTTCATCAAGGAAATCCTGCCCATTCTCAACGAGCGGGGCATCGCGCCCATCGCCATGAAGACCCTCGGCGGCGGGAACATCCTGAAAGCAAACGTAGTCGAACCGGCGGAAGCCCTACGCTTCGCCTGGAGCCAGCCGATTGCGACCCTCGTCTCCGGCATGAATTCGCGGGAAGTGCTCCACAAGAACGTCGAGACCGCCCGCCAATTCACTCCCATGGCCGAAGACGAACAAGTCACGTTACTGGCGAAAACGAAACCGCTCGCCCTGGACGGAAAATTCGAACCCTTCAAATCGTCCAACGCGTACGACGGCCCCGTCGGGCGAAAGATCCACGGGATCGCCTGAGCTTGCGGTAGGAGATTTAGCGGCGCCGGAATCGGAAGGGACGCCGCCGCCGCTCGCCCGAAAACCGGGCAACCGGCACGGAAGGTTCTTCACTGCGGGTAGTAGAGGGCAGGAAGTTGTTTTCACCGGTCCCCGTAGACCGGTCTGCGCTTTCCAGATAAGCGGATTCCGTCGAATCCCGGATGATCTCCGGGCCCTGCGAAAGATGCTCGGGTGACGTCGCCCACGCCGGACGGAGCACCGCCTTGGGCGCCTTGTTGGGGATCAGGCTGTAACCGATGATGTCGCCCAGGTCCAACAGGAAGGCCAGAAACAGAATCAGGATCTCCATCGGGCCGACATGGCGGAAGTCGAACAGCTTCTCGAAGACCAGCATGAAGGGCATTTCCTGCTTGACCACGTCCGGAAGTGGAACGCCGGCCTCCGCGCCGACATCCTTCACCGTCACCCGTAATTTCTCCTGCAACTGATGGATGTCATCCAATGACGTTATCTGCGTGGTGGCAAGCAAGGTGTCCGCTTCGTTCTTCTTGGCCAAGGCTTCATTGATCGCATCAAGTTCGACTTGTGCTTGCTTCGACAGCAGCGTCAGTTCGTAATCTTCCTTGCGGGCTTCGGACCCGTACCCGGCCGGTCGTTGCCGCAGGCCGCGTATCTCGGACTCCAATTCGCCTTCCTGTTTCGCGACGGTCTTCAATAGCGCTTCTTTGCGGCTGCCCAGCACCCCCTGCACCTCGCTCAGGTAATTCTCGTACGCGCTCCGCATATGCTGGTCGGACTGGCGCAGGAAAAATTCCTTGTCTGCCGTGCGGTACAGCACATCCATATTGAAACAAATGGAAATAAAGGCGATGACGGTAAGCCCGATCAGGCCCAGGGCGTTGAGGCGCTTTTGTCCGTCCACAATGGCGAGTTTCAACGCGAAAAGCATCAGCCCGATCGCCACCGACAGCAAGAGGGCCATCGTGGCGCAGTCCTTCCAAACGACCCCATTCCCCAGGGGAATATTGATCGCGGGACCCGGGAGTATGGAATCGCTCAAGCTCTTGTACGTCGTCCACATGGACACAATCGTGAACAGGACCATCGCGCAATACAGCGCCACTCGCGTCGAACCCTTCATGTATGCCTCCCAACCCGTGCCCCGGGCGATTCGGGCAGTAAAAACGGTAGATCCCGCCTGCTGGACCTCTTGTGTAACGACACCCACACCGATATAGACGACCCGCCAGCAACCGACCGCAACACGTTCACCAACGGTTTATATGTTATACACCCAATCGCGCGAGAGTTCCAAGGCGGGAAGGCGCTTGATCGCCCGAAGTGCGAAAACGATGGCGACACCCGGGACATCAGGGACTTCAGGTACCACGTTGAGCGCAGAAACTCATATCTTCGCTGCTCCTCTCATCCCTGCTGTCGCTGATGTCTCTGCCGTCCCTGAGATCCGAGCCGTCCGGAAGTTGACAATTCCCCCAGAAATCCGCAGAATATGTCCTTCTTGCACCCAGGATCCGTCTATCCGGCGGATCTCCGGGCGCAGCCGCAATACGATTGCTGGTGAAACGAACTCTATCCGGCGTGCCGGGTGAGGAGAGGTAGCATGGCCAAGGCAAAAGGTAACGTTGTACAGGTGATTCTGGAGTGCACGGAAGCCCCCGGCACGTCCCGGTACCACACAAAAAAGAATGTGCGGACCTCGACGGGCCGGATGGAGCGCAAGAAGTACAACGCGAAGCTCCGTAAAGTCACCCTGCACCGCGAAAAGAAATAGCACCCGTCTTTCATCCCCGTGCGACCTGCGCCGATCCGGCGTATCGTGCGGGGTTTGTATGTCCACCGAAGGCGCCCGCACGCAAGGCATACCGATGGGAGCGCCATTCCACTGCGCGCTCGTGACGCTGCGATTCGGCTACAGGTTTCGCTATACTACCCGCGATGGTTACGCGAACAGGCTACGGACCGAGGATTTCATGTGCGATGAGTGAACGTGAACGGCGGGCCGGCTCCGAATGCACGTGACGCCATGAACGTCGATATCGTCGTCGTCAGTTACAATACGCGGGACATCCTCGCCTCGTGTTTGCGCTCCATCGCCGCCACCTGCCGTACCGACCGGCACGTCAACACCATCGTCGTGGACAACGCCAGCACCGACGGTTCCGCGGATATGGTTCGCCGCGTCGCCCCCCGCACCCAGCTCATTGAATTGGACCAGAACATCGGGTTTGGTCCCGCAAACAATCGCGGTATGGCGGCTGGGACCGCGCCCTATATCCTTTTCCTTAATTCAGATGCAGAGCTTACCCCGGGGGCCGTCCAAACGCTGAGAAGATTCCTCGACGACCATCCCGACTGTGCTGCCGTGGGCCCGCGACTGGTGCACCCCGACGGTTCCTTCCATGCATCCTGCCGCCGGTTTCGCACGGTCCCTCGAAACTTCTGGAATACGGCGGGCCTTCACGTGCGGTTCCCGAAACTCTTTCCTTTCCTCCACGATTGGCTGCGCGAAGACGAGCACCGTACCGGCCGGCGCGTACCGATGATTTCCGGCGCGTCCATGATGATCCGGCGCGACTACCTCGAAAGCATCGGCGGGTTCGACGACAGCGTGTTTCTCTACGAAGAGGAGATGGACATCTTCCTGCCCGCGAAACGCCACCGCAAGAAGGTCTGCTTTTGCGGCGAGGCGACCGTTATCCACCACCATGGCGCCAGTTCCGGCGAGACCAAACAGCTCAGCGATACGGTCCTGCTGCACGCGTACCGCAGCAAATACTACGTGTACCGAAAACATCGCGGGCGTATTCGCGCGCGGATGCTGTACTGGTCGGATCGAATCCCGTACGGGTTGTCGGCTATCCTGAACCGGCTCCGCAAACGGCAGACCCCGTCCGCGCGGCATTACGCGTTCTGCCGATGGGGGTTTATCGAATCCTTCAACGGGCTGGAGTGATTGTTGGGGGGCACGGACGTTCCTGCTATTCGCCCGTCCCGGCGCCCAATGGAATATTCAATACCGGCGATTCATTACCGATGGTGACGTTTTGCCGGTACACCGGCGTGCGCGGCATGTTCATCAGCGCATTCAGGTCCGGACCGTTCTGATTCATGTCCAGCGTGTACACCTCGAGGATGTAGTCGCCCGGTTCCACGCCGTCGATAGAAAAGGATCCGTCGGGGCCGACCGTCGACTGTCCCGCAAGATACCGCATCGAATCGAACAGGTCGCCCAGATTGGTCAGATCGAGATTCTCCAGTGACGGACCGCCCGGTCGCCGCAGCGCCACGACCGTTACGCCGTCGCCAGCGCCTGATACAACCCCGGCCACGGGAACGCCAGCCCCCCCGCCGAGGTCTACGTCCGTTACCTGGCCGTCCACGATGTCCACCACCTCCGGCTTGAATTGAATTTCCTGGTCATCCGTCGCAATCTGCGCGGGGTTGAAGCCGGCAATCATGTAGGACCCCGAAGGTAGGCCGGTCACATCGAACAGGCCCTGACTGTCTGTCTGAACCATTTGGAATCCCGACGAACCCACGACCATGATCGTCGCGTTTTTCTGCGGCTTGCCATTAACGGTGTAACGGCCCTTGGCCTTGCCGCCTTTGCCCATGACGACGCGATACCCCGTCACGTCGCGACCGCGAGAGACCTGCACATCCGGCACGATGGCTTTCGCGTAGTCGCTGTGCGACGCCACCAGCTTGTAAGTCCCCGCTGGGATATTTCGAATGATGAACGCGCCGATTTCGTCCGAGGTGGTTGATCCGGCCGAACTCTGCATCGCCGCAGGCAGGAATTGCGACACCATGTCGGTGGTAGGATTCTCGCCGGTCGGAACCAGTTGGACATACGCTCCCCGGACCAATTCGCCGTTGCTGCCAACGACCGTTCCGCTGAACGTGACCCCGGGATCGAGCACCAGGCGCAGGTTCGTCACCTTCTGTCCGGGCGCAACGGTTAGCCCATCCGACTCCGCCGTGCCTTCCGCAGCCGTTTTGGCTGCGACCGTATAGTTCCCCGGCGCCACCTTCGGAAACTCGAACCGGCCGTAGGCATCGGTAGTCTTGCCGCCGGAGTCCTGCCGGAAAAGCCCGCGCATGATCGTCGCGATATTGGGTTCCGGGGCGTTCTCTTGCAGATCCTTCAATTCAACGGTCGCACCCGGTACCGGTTCGCCGGTCGCGGCGACCACGACTCCGCCGATAACCGCCGGCGCTTGCAGTCGAATGGTAATGTCGGATCCCACCGTTATCGCGGGTTGCTTCGCCATGCCTACCGTGTCGTCGACGGCGATGTCATACGCGACGCCGCGCAGCTTGGTCAACTCGAACCGGCCGTCCTCGTCCGTAGATGCGCCGGCGGTTTCGCGAGGATTGTCCACCCGTTTCGCATCCACCCGCACGTTGGCTGCCGGCGTTCCGGTGGGGGAGAGGACAACGCCCGCAATCGTCCCGGCGCCTTCCTTCGCATCGGGCTCGGGTTGAACGACGATTTCGAGACCCGTGACATCGTTCGTCCCGTCCACGTCGACCGGCACGGTATTCGAAGTTTGCCCAAAACCGCGGGCGCCCGGCTCGCGCTCTTGCCGAAGGACGTACGACCCCGCGCTGACGTGGTCGATCCGAAACGTGCCATCCGGTTCCGTCGCGGCCACACCGGGCCCGGAGAACGCTTGCCAATCTTCACTGGATGATGGAAAGAGCAGGAGCCGGATTGCCGGCGCAGGCGTGCTGTCTGGAAACCGGGCCGTCCCCGACACCGTACTCCCCGGGGCGACGACCAGATCGACGTGGGCCTTGGGCGAGGTCTTGGTAAGGGAGAACGGCTCGCTCCGCGCTGCGGCATAGTCGTCCGCACGCACCACCGCGCGAATTTCCGTGTCGTAGTCCACCCCCAGCAGCGTGAACGTCCCATCCGCTTCCGTATGGCCACGTATCGGCTCCAAAACATTCGGGTCCAGCGTGTCCATCCCGCGGAACGCGGCGCTCAGCATCTGCGTCGGCATGAGTATCACCTGCACGTCTTCAACCGGCCCGCCCGTGCCGTCCCGTACCGTCCCCGTGACGGTCCCGCCACGCTCCAATGCAAAGTTCACGCCACCGTAGTCCGTCGCTTCGGCGACATCCAGGGACACCGTGCTTTCTGGCTTGAACAAGTACGCCGTGTCGCGCACGTCCACCGTCACGCGGTAAGACCCCGGTGGAATGCCTTCGACCGTGTACATCCCCGCATCGTTCGTCGTGGCGGACTGGGCTTCGACGGAATCGCGGTTTCGTCGGCGCATCAGATTGAACACCGTTTCCTGCGCACCGACGATTCGCACCGCAACGCCCTCGACGCCTTCACCGGTATCAACGTCCGTCACCGTTCCCGCGACGCTGCTGCCCGGACGCAATTGAAAATCGAGCCGCACGGTATCGCCGGCATTCCCCGCGTAGCTCAGAACGGACGGTGTGTAGCCGTCCGCGCTGCACCGCACAGTACCGTCTGCCGAAGGCGGCGCTTCCAGGATGAACGCGCCGTTCTGGTCGGTCGAAGTATCCACACGGTCTTCACCAGCCCGCGCCAGGACAAACGCGTCGTGGATCGGCGCATTGGTCTCCGCGTCGATAACGGTCCCCAGGATTCGAACCACTTCAGCAGGTTCATCGGGCGATTCGGACTCGACCCGTGAAGACGGCTCCTCAGCAGCGGAAGGCGGCGCTTCGTGCGCAACAGTCGTTGTTTCCGGTTGGAGCGATGGCGGCGTCTCCAGCACGTCCGGGCGTGTAGGCTGGTACACCACCAGCAGAATGATCGCTACGGCGCACGCCGCCAGAATGAGCCCGATGAGAATCTTGATGCTACGCATTGCGGCAACCAATGGAGTTGAAGGTCAATCTACGACAAGTGTCTCGCCAGTTAGACCCCGGATACGGGCGAGTTGTTTCCACGCACCGTTTGCGTTCATTTCTTGGATCTGTGAAAATCGGTGTAATCTGTGGACAGATAGTTCTTTCGCGTTGCCACCGCGGCGGCGAGAACGCTTTCGTCAGAACAACAACTCGTCCTCGCCTTCCTCCGAGTCGTTTGAATTCTTCCTGGTCTTCTTCTTGGAGGACGCGTCCTCGTCTTCCGCATCATCACCAAATGGCTGCGCTTCCAGCTCGCCATCCGCGTTCTTCGTGAGGATTTCGATCTTCTTTTCCGCTTCCGACAACGCCTTCTCGCACCGCTTGGCCAGTTTGATCCCTTCCTCGAACCGTTTCATGGCGTCGTCCAGCGACAACTCGCCCTCTTCCAGGGCCGTCACGATCTCCTCGAGTTTTTCCAAATCCTTCTCAAACTTGGGTTCAGCCATTCGATGGTTCCTCGATCTGTTCCACGGCAGCCGTCGCGCTGCCTTTGCCTAACCGAATCTCGACCTTATCGCCTCTTGTCAGCTGTCCTGCATCGCGTACGATATCCCGTTTCGGCAACCTCCGCACCAGGGCGTAACCCCGAGACAGTACCCCGAGCGGGCTCAGCGCGTCCAGTTGCGCGATCAAAGGCAGCACCCGGCTCCGCGCCCGCTGGACCGACGCCGCGCCCGACTGGGCCAGCCGCCGGTACAGCCCCCGGAATTCGTCGCGCGCCCGTCGCAACTGGTTCATGGGCGACAGCAACACCAGCGATCGTACGGCATGATCCACCCGCCGGCGCGACACGCGGGCCATGTTGATCACCTCGTTCTCCAACCGCATCCGCAGATCGTCTACCTGCTGCCGCCGTTGCCGGACCAGCTCTTCCGGCCTCCGAAACACGAAGCTGGACTGCGCGATGCTCAACCGGTTCCGGACCCGCTCCACACGGCCCAAGAGGCCGTTGGCGAGGCGTTTGCGCATCTGCTGGACGTTCTCCAGCATCGCTTCCTGCTCCTGTACGACCAGTTCCGCCGCCGCCGACGGCGTTGGTGCACGCGTGTCCGCCACGAAATCCGACAACGTAAAATCGATCTCGTGCCCCACCGCCGAAATGATGGGCGTATTCGCGGCGTGAATCGCCCGGACTACGATTTCCTCGTTGAAGGGCCACAAATCTTCCAGCGAACCGCCACCGCGTCCGACGATCATCACGTCCACGCCGAGTTCGTCCAGCGCCCGGATGCCTTCTACAATTTCTTCGGCGGCTTCCTCGCCCTGCACCCGCGCCGGATGCACGAGGATATGCACGTTCGCAAAACGCCGGCTGATCACGTTGAGAATATCGCGGATGGCCGCCCCCGTCGGTGACGTGACGATCCCGATGCGCCGCGGCAACAGCGGCAGCGGCTTCTTGTGCTCCGCCTCGAACAGGCCTTCCTCTTCCAGCTTCTTCTTCAGCTTCTCGAAGGCCAACTGGAGCGCGCCCACGCCCTTCGGGTGCATTTCGTCACAGATGATCTGGTAGTTTCCGCGCTTCTCATAGACCGTGACCAGCCCGAACGCGACCACATCCAGCCCGCCCTCTGGTCCGAATTTCAGCTTCATCAGCTTGCCCCGGAACATGACCGCGTCGATCTGGCTGTCCTTGTCCTTCAGCGTGAAATAGGCGTGCCCCGCCGGCGACACCCGCCAATTCGAGATCTCTCCCGACACCCAGACATAGCTCACCTCCGTCTCAAGCAGATCCTTCACACGACGGGTAAGCTGACTGACCGTCAGGATTTGGGGCTTTTCCACCGGCATGCCCGCAATTGTAGCGGATTGACCGCGTGAGACGAAAACGGAAGGGCAACTGGGAGCGCCAGGCACCAGCCTGGCTATTGACTTTCCCGCCGTTCACGTGGCGAGTTGGAGGCGGGTTGTCCGATCACATCCTGCTCGGACGGTTAGAAGCAACTCGGCAGGACACCGGCCCCGGAGATCGGAGTCGAACCGAAAAATGGTGAATGCCCGCCGGGTGACCGGCGGGCATTCACGCTTCTCGCTCCCCTCCCGATGCAGAAGCGGCCACTGAGGGACCGCAGACCCGCGAATCCGGGGCGATTGCTCCGCGACTGGCCTCCGAAAAGCCATCGCGGCAACCGCGAAGAACTATTGTAGCCGAATGTGCGAAATTTGGCCAGAAAAAAGTGAGGTAGTGGTGCGTTAAGCATTAAGGTTGATTGACCCCGGATCTCGCGTCCAACCGGTCGCGGGCGGCGCGATGGCAACCTTCCGGCGGTGCTCGTGCATTAGAATAAGAAGGTGAAGCTAGGCGAGGACAGAATTTTGAAACTTTCGGCCGTGGCTACCTTGAGCGCTTTCCTCGTTTGTGGGCCCGCGCTTGCCCAGTTTCAGGACATGCCGAAGGGGCCGGTCACGATTCAGGTTCTGGATGAAGCGGGAAACGCCGTTTCCGGCGCCCAGGTTCATTGCGTGAACTGGAACTTCGGTCCACGTTTCACGGAGTTGACGCCCGACGAAAAGGCGGTTACCGACCTGAAAGGGCGCGTCACGTTCCCGGAACGAACGATCGGTATGGCGTTCGTACGGGTGCAGGCGGGGGAACTCGGCGGCTGGTTCCGCCTTTCGGAAAGTGGGTCGGACCACCCGGTAAACACCGTGACAGTAGGCGTTGGCCGCACGCTTCGCGTTCGAACGCATGTGCCGGGCGTGCTGGTTGTGGCGGATGGTTGTCTGCCCGTCGGATTCACCGACGACGATGGGGAACTCACCCTTCCGAATTACGGCGTCGGCTACAGTCCGGACCTCGCATTCACGAAGGAGAAGTACGCGTGGGAGGTCGTCAGTTTCAGCCGCGAAATATCCATTTTGGATGTCCAAATGAAGCCAGGATCTGTCATTGAAGGCGTTGTGCTTGGACCGGGCGGGGAGCCAGCACCGAACGTATCGGTCTTCGGCGGTGCGTTCCGGCACAATCCAGTGATTACGGACAGCGCCGGTTGCTTTCAAATGCCCAGAAGTCCTCGCACGGAATTTGGCGAGAAGCACCAAATCTGTGCGTCGCTTCGCAGCGGCGCAGGAAACTACTGGGCGGAAGTGCTTGTGGCCGTGGAGACGCCAGTAATCTCCGGCTTAACACTTCGACTAGCCCGAAGTGTGCCGCAGGTGTATACCCTTCGTGGACGCGTAATTCACGCGGAAACCGGGGAACCCGTGAAGGCACAGATTTTGAAAAGCACAAGCGACAATCTGTTTTGTGCTGACCACCTGGGGTCCACAGACGACACGGGCCGTTTCTCGATAGACGTTAGCCAGAGGGGCGGGTTTTGGTATTTCGCCGTCTCAGACGATCCGACCTTGTTTACTATCGGCTCGATGATTTACGTTTCAGAACCCAAAGAGAACGCGGCGATTCCCGAACTGGAATTCCAGGTGTCAAAAGGCTGCGCCATTACGGGCCGTGCATGCAGCGAGGATGGCGCGCCAATCGGCAATCGATGGGTTTATTACGAGCCTGACGGCGATGTGACATTTCCCATCGAAACCCAAAAGGACGGCCGATTCACTGTGGCCCACCTCAATGGTGCAGGCGAATCGTACAGGCTTTCCGTTCACGATGCCTTCGGGCGGCGAGCCAGTGTGGACGTCGGACCCCTAAACCGCGGCGAGGTCCAGGAAGGTGTCGAGATTATTCTGCCGCCCCAGATAGAGCCCGCGAAGTTGCGGGGAACGGTCCGGGACTCGGCCGGGAATCCCGTGGCCGGTGTGCGAATGCGCTTCGACTATGTCCAGCCCTTCGATCCGCCCTCGGTTCAGTCCACCACCGATGACCGGGGGCGATTCGTCGCAACGATCCTGTACTCTGGAGAGGCAACCGTCACCGCACGGTCCTTGACGCAACAATCGCCGGGTGAATATTCGGCGTATTACGACCTCCCCTGCGGGGTGCCTCATCCCGGAAAAGTCATCCTCGACACGGCTTCGGACGCCGAGCAGAATTTTGTTGTGACGCCCCTACCGGACGCGAAACAGTAGCGAAACCAAGGCCCATCAGGACAAGTTACAACGCCGTGCGTCAGTCCACTTCCCCCGTTTCGGGGTCGTAGTGCCTACAGCCATCCACGGAAGAAATAGTACAGCCTTTCGATGATCGACGGTGGACTTGCCATTTTGGTAAGGACGAGGTTGACTGTCTCGGGTTTCCCCGGTGCCGAGAGTCACCTTCAGGCGTGCCCGCGCGCATCCCGGCAAATAGGCCCATGCCTCGAACTCCCCAGGTGGGAGATGCGCGTACTCGATGGTTCCCGAACTGTCGGTGCGAGGGTGCGGAGGCGAAGAGTCGATAAAGTGCGGCCATTCGTGATTCGTCGAATTGAGACCAACCGTCACTCCGCTCAATGGCTGACCATTGGAATCGACAGCCTTTACGGTCACGCGATTTGACGTGCGCAACATGAGGAGTCGCGGTTCTGCCCCTCGGTCGTTATCGTGACCCGAAATGAACTCAATCCCCTTGTCGTCAGCCCAAAGGAAATAACCTCCGTCGGGCAGCGTAAAGTGTCCCTCATCGCTATCTAGAGTATTCGGCGGATAATCCGCCTCTTCCTCGGTACTCAGAATAACGGGATGATTCCCATACGGCGAACGGATCACGAAATACGAGTCACGGGCTCGCCGTTCTCGGTCCGTCACGATGACCCAGTTCGGCGGCTCGCCCCCGCGGCGATTCGAACCTTGGGCCATGTACCAGTAATCGCGTCGTGTTTTCCAGGATGCGGTCATTCCGAAAGACCTTGGCAATCTCACCGACGGGGCACCCGGTGACCGCCTCGAAGAATCGATCAAACGGCTCGTAAGGCCCTTTCTTCATGACGACACGCACCCGGGTATCCCCAAGTTCAAAATCCCGCCCGCTCTGCAACACGCGTGCCTTGTAGCCTTCCAACCGGAATTCCAGCAGCACCGGATCTTTCTCAAACGGCTTCATGCAGCCCGTTCGCAGAAATGCGCCATTTTCCGCGCGGCCCGATCCCTGGCAGTCCTCGACATACACGTTGATGTCCGGCGATAGCGGGTTACCCTCGGTGTCCGTCACAAAACCGCCCACATATTTCCACGACGGAAGATCGACGCGAATCGTATGGAATGGGGATTCCGCGTTGGGGGTCAATCGTAACCGAGCCGCCCTCGGTGATTTCCAGTGTTTGCCGGGTTGACTCGATTACACCATTAATTAGAATCTGCCCGCTGTAGTGAACCGAGAAGGTTCCGTCTCCCGCGCTTCGCAGTGGAAGCGTGAATGTTCCATCGGAGTTCGTCTTGGAGTTGTCCGGCGCGATGTCAGGCGAGAGCGATACGATAGCCCCGCGCACGGGCTCTCCCTTCTGGTCAATCAACCTGTCCATGCAATTGACCGGCTGTGGCCAGTGCGAGATAAACGTCTTCCAGCGTAATCAGCAGCGGCTCGGAAATCTTGCCGCGACCGACTGGCCCGACTTCCACCTTCACCAATTTTCCGTGTTCGGCGTGAACACTCAACGTATACGTGCATTCCGGAAACGCAAGATGGGGGATGAAGAAATGCCCCGTCTCGTTCGTGACCACCGGGTAGTAATGGTTCGGATTTGCCGGCGAGTACCCAATCTGCGTGCCCGGTACCGGAAGACCGTCGGCACTCCTCACATCCCCGCGAAGAAACGCATCCCTCGGCGATGGTGAACGTCAGCTCACGCGACGGCTGCGCTTCGCTCAGGTCCACCCGGACGAGACCCCCTTTGTTATAGAGCGCTGCCGACCGCGGAAACGCGGTGAAGTAATACGTTTCCAACTCGAGGCCGTCGCATCGAAAGGTTCCGTCCTCTAGGGTAGCGGCTCGAACCGAACGCACCCATTCGTGGGATGTGTCGTAGAGGATGCTTGCCACGACGGGTTCTCCCGAGCCTTCCATAACCACCTTGCCCGTGACAACGCCCCTCGGTCGCTCCTTCAGGCTGATGTAGCGTTTCCCACCGTCCTTCACGATTTTTGATTGTACCGTCGGACGCAACGTGATGGGGGTCGTCTTTCCGGGGGGAGGCCGGACTTCGACCTGGCTCCTCCACAGGTATCCGTCGCGCTCGTACGACGCGCTAACCGGGACCGCGCGGTCGCCGGGGAGCCACACGGTAGTGACCTTGCCCTGCGCGTCCGTGACCTGCGTCGCGCTCGCGCCTCCGCCGTAATATTGGTTGCCGCCCGAGTAGTTTACCTTCGCCCCCGGTACGGGCTCGCCGGATTCGTCAAAGACGGTTACATCCAGGAGCCCGCCCTCCGGCAACGTGATTTCAAGCACCGCAACCGGGCCGGACAGGCCGGAATTCATCCAGCCGTAGCCCGGCTTGTAAAATGAGAATTCCTGCTGACTTTGCAAGTTGGATATACAGAAGCCGCCCCGCTCGTCAGTCACTGCGCCGGGGAAAACTGCCCGATTCAAGAGTTGAACGCCGCTGATGGGCGCCCCGCTTTTATCCTGCACCACGCCGCAGACCTGGCGGTACACATCGAGCGTGAGCGTCACCGTTGGGTGCTTGTCGCTGGGCCTGAGAAAGCGCTTTACCAGCCAGCATCCCCGTTCGTCCTTCGTCGCGTGTACACCGTGCGACATCGTTCCAGTCAAGCCGGCAAACGTGCACGTGCCTTCGTCGTCCGTTCGGGCGTGCCGCACTTCCCCGGTCAGCGGCGGCACGAAATAGTCCCACTCGACGAAGTCCACTTGGGCGTTTGCGACGGGCGTACCGTCCGGTCCAACACACACAAACGTTATGCCGCCATCGGTAAACTCCCATGCCGCGGGACCGTCGTCGACCGAGTCGACCGCTTGCACGACGAACGTGGAAAGGATCACGAGAGGTACCAACCCAAACAACTGCCTCACAATCAAGACCCCCGTTCGTGGGCTGCGTCGAGCACAACGTCGAAGACTTCGCCAAACGTGCATGCCAAGCCTGTTGGAGTTCAGTATATCACGGCTCCTTGCATGGCACGGAAGCGCCGAACTCAACATATTCGAGGGATTACAGCTACACGGCATTGGTGAAGGTCGCGGCCGTAGGGCGCGTGACTTCGTCAGTTCACTTCCCCCGTCTCGGGGTCGTAGTGCCACTGGCCATTGGGGATTGGATAGGTCGGTAAACCGCGAATGAGGCCCTTTTCGATGAGTTCGTCCAGGGATTTGGGGAAACGGCCTTCGTCCTTTTTGAATTTGTCGATCCAGCCTTGCAGGACCTGCTGCCGCTCCGCTTTGACGCTGTCGAGCACGGAGGTGTTGACGACATGGCCGCTGTCGAGGATGAGAAACTTCCCGCCCAAGGGGTCTTCCGGCACTCCTGTCAGGATTCCCGCACGGACGAGTTCCCCCAGCGATTCCGGCAGCTTCCCGGTATCCTTCTGATAACGGGCCACCGCCGCGGTCAGCACGTCGCACGCTTCCCGAAGGGATACCTCCGTGAGCCGGCGTAGCGCGGTCTTCCGCATGTTCTCGTCGCCGCTGTTTTCGGCGATGTCCTTCCACATGCCCCGCTCCACGTCGTAGAGGTTGTTTTTCATCTGCAGGTTCTTGGCCCACTGCACAACAAAGTCCGGCGGATCGCCCGTAGTCGCGGCCATGGCCAGGTACCGCGCGCCGTTCGCTTCATCTTTCCGGTTCAGCACGTAGGTGCGGGCGATCTCGAAGGGCAGTTCCCAGCGGTCCGGGTTGTACGGAATGCCGCTTTTAAGCAGTTCGATGCTGGCGTCATCATCGTGTTTCAACATGGCGAGCAACACGCCGCCCCGTTGATAGACGTCCGTGAAATACGGGTCCAGCCGCGTGATGGTCTTCAGCATGTGGTCCAGCCACACGAACTTGAAATCGCCATGAAACTGCTCGGCCGTGTACTGGATGCATTGCAGCCAAAGGAAATCGGCCACCACGCTGCTCAATCCGGCGGTGAACGAATTCAGCAGTTTTTCATTGGGAAGATAGAGCAGCTCTTCGTCGAAGGAATCGTTGCGCATCCCGTCGATGTGCTTTTGCGACACCACGGCAACGGGGAATACCACCGCCAACGTCACGAGCGCAATGACGACCTTGCGTAGCATCACACGTCCTTATCCTCGAACGCCAAACTGGCGAGCACCAGCAGCATGACCGTGTAAACCGTCCCGTACGCCATCGCCCACAGCACGTACGCGGGCGCAACCGGCACGCCGTTGGCCGCTTCCGCGCGGATGTTAAAGTTCGACAGATTGGGGAGGATGTAGTAGACGATGGCCAGCACCTTCTCGGCGACCGTCCCCTCAAAGTGCTCCGGCAAGTCAATGAGAATGCCCGTCGCATGTCCCACGACAAACGCGCAGAACACGATGATGGCCCCGAGTATGGGCGACGTCAACGACGAGAGCAGGACCGCCAGCGCGGTAATCAGCAGCAGTTCCCAGTAGATGAGCAGAACCGCCAGGAAGAAGGTCGCGTCGAGTGAACCGCCCAGTGTCGAGCACGTACGCTGCCGTAACCAGCGTCATCACGATCGTCACAACCGCCAGAAGCAACGCCATGCCGAGGTATTTGCCCAGGATGAATTCGTATCGTGCCATGGGCCGGCAAATGATGGTGTAGATCGTCCGCTTATCGATCTCCTTGTACACCAGATTCGTGCCCACGAAGATGGCAATGAGCACCCCGAAGATCGACACCGCCGCCAGCGAGATGTCTTTGACGATCTTGATGTCCTGTCCAATGCTGATCCACCCCAGCGCTTTCGAACCGAGCACGGTCGTCGCCGCGAAGAGCAGCAACACGTACAAGACCTTGTCCCGAACCGCTTCCCGGAAGGTGTTCTGCGCGACCGCGAGGATTCTCATGACTGCCCCCCCTGTACGCGCACAAAGAAGTCTTCCAGCGACTCTTTGACGGGAATGAAGTCCACCAACGTGCCGCCACCGGCGTGAATCTTCCGCACCAGGTCGTTGGCCGCCGTCAGGTCCGGCAAGGTGAAATGGTGGCCGGCCTCCGACTCCCGGTTAGATTCCGCCGACGTTGCCAGCGTTTCAACGGCTTCCGGCGTCAACTCGGAGGCGATAACCTCAACCAGGCAGACGCGCTCCGTGAGCAGTTCGTCGATGCGTCCCTGGTTAGTCAGTTTGCCCTTCACGAGTATCCCGACCCGGTCGCAGATCTGTTCCACGTCCCCGAGCACGTGCGAGCTGAAAAAGATGGTCTTCTTCTCATCCCGCATCTTCAGGATCAGTTCGCGAATGGATCGACGCCCCAGAGGGTCTAACCCGCTCATGGGTTCGTCGAGGATAAGAATCGCCGGGTCGCCCACCAGCGCGACAGCGAATCCAAGCCGCTGGCGCATACCCTTCGAGAATCCGCGTACTCGCTGCTCGGCGATGTCGCGCAAATCCAGCAGGTCCGACAGCTTTTCCCACTCGGCCGCCCGTTCGGTGCGATTCAACCCGTGGAGGCGTCCATAAAAATCCAGCGTTTCCCGGGGCGTCAGGTATTCGTAGAAGTACGGGTTTTCCGGCAGATACCCGATGTATTTTCGCGCCGTTCGGCGGCGCACGCTTTCCCCGCAGATGTGCGCTTCCCCATTCGTCGGCCGAATCAGGCCGCATAGTATCTTGATGGTGGTCGTCTTCCCCGCGCCATTCCGTCCCAGAAAACCGAAGACCTCATTCGACCGGACCGTCAGCGACAGACGGTCCAAGGAGCGGACTGCGCTCTTCCACACCGAAGTGCGGTAGGTCTTCCCGAGGTCTTTCGTCGCAATTGCGTCCACCGACATCCCTCTAATCCTCGTCAGCCGAGACTCTGTGCCCACAAGGGCGTGCCAATAGGATACACCATATGGGCCCAATACGGGAAGTGTGCCTATACCTTGTGGTGGCCGGGCCGGCAAAGCTGCCGCATGCATGCCATAGTCCGTGCTAGACTCTGGCCATGGTTTCCGTTGGCAAACACGCGGCGAAAGTGAATTGGCGTGAAGTTACGACGTTGACCGCGATCTTCGTTGTCGTCTTCCTGCTTTGGAATACGCGGCTTGATGTTTCCGCTGCGTACGCTCGGTCGTGTTCTTTCACGAGTTCAGCCATGCCGCGGCTGCGCTTCTGACTGGTGGCCGAATCGTCGAGATTCAAGTAACGCCCGGTTCGGGAGGCCTTTGCATCACGGCCGGCGGATGGCCGATCATCATTTACTCAGCGGGATACGTGGGCAGCATGCTTACCGGAGGCGCTCTTCTGGTGATGGCCAAGCGGAGGCGCGCCACAGGTAACATTGTCGGCGGCATAGGCATCGTTCTGGTCCTCGTAACGCTCGGGTGGGTGCGGCCAATGCTCGGGCTCGGCTTTCTCTTTGGCATCGCCGCGGGAGCAATTCTGGTCGCGTCCGCAGTGTGGCTGCCCGCGTGGGCAAACGCGTACGTTCTTAAGATCATCGGCCTGACCAGTTGCCTGTTCGCGTTTGTGGATCTGAAATCGCTCTTCGCCGCACACCCCGGTGTCGAGTCCGACGCCACACTCCTTGCCCAAATCACCTGGGTGCCCGCATGGGCTTGGGCGTCCTTCTGGTTACTGCTCTCCCTGGTCGCAGCATACCACTTGCTGAAACTGGCCTGTCGGCGCCCGCCGACCAGCCATGGTTGACAATCTTGAGTAAACGTGCAATTGTGCGGTCGGTGCTTTGTCAATTTTACGCATGCTGCACAACGAGGGACGTACCATGAGAATCTTTGAATGCCGACGGCTCCGGGGGTTGACGCTTCTTCTCACCATTTTCGGTATTGGACTGCTGTCCGGATGCGCGGGTCTGGGAACGCCCGCTGTACCCGGCGCGCAGGAAACTGCGCTGGACCGCTACGTCGCCAAGCCCGATCCAACCTACACCTACAATCTGGCAAAGACAATCGAAGGCGAAGGCTACACCGCGTACATCATCGACCTGACCTCGCAAACGTGGCGGTCTCCCGATGAAGTCGATCGACCGGTCTGGAAGCATTGGTTGTCCATCGTGAAACCCGACGAGGTTCGCACCAGTACCGGCCTCATGTACATCGGTGGGGGGTCGAATGGCAGGCCTGCTCCCGACCGCGTCGATGGTGGTTTCGCCAAGATTGCAACGGCGACGGGATCGGTTGTGGCATCAATTGGCCAGGTGCCGAACGAGCCATTGGTCTTCTCCGACGATAAGGAAAACCGCTCGGAAGACGAAATCATCGCCTACACGTGGGATAAATACATGCGCACCGGTGACGACACCTGGCCCGCGCGCCTGCCCATGACCAAGAGCGTGGTGCGCGCCATGGATACCGTCACCAATTTCCTCGCGAGCGCGGAAGGCGGCGGGGTCACCGTCGACCGCTACGTCGTCGCGGGCGGTTCCAAACGGGGCTGGACCACGTGGACTACGGCCGCCGTCGATGACCGCGTAATCGCCATCTGCCCCATCGTAATCGACATGCTGAACATAGTCCCGTCGTTCATGCATCACTGGGAAGCCTATGGATTCTGGGCGCCCGCTGTCGGCGACTACGTGCAAATGGGCATCATGGACTGGATGGGCACGCCGGAGTACGAGTCGTTGCTCAAGATTGTCGAACCCTACGAATACCGTTCCCGCTACACCATGCCAAAGCTCATGATGAACGCGACCGGCGATCAGTTCTTCCTGCCCGATTCAGCCCAGTTCTACTTCAAGGATCTGCCCGGCGAAAAGTACCTCCGCTACGTGCCGAACGCCGACCACGGCATGGACGGCACCGACGCGCTGCAAACGCTGCTGGCCTTCTATGGAACGGTCGTAAACGGAACGCCCCGGCCCCAGTTCTCGTGGACGGTTGAATCGGACGACTCCATTCGCGTTCAGGTCGTGGATAAACCGGCCGAGGTGAAACTGTGGCAGGCGACCAATCCGGACGCCCGGGACTTTCGTGTGGATACCATCGGCAGGGTCTGGACCAGTTCCGAACTTACGGACCAGGGTGGCGGCGTGTATGTCGGAAGCGTCCCCAAGCCTCCCAAGGGATGGACCGCTTTCTTTGTCGAATTGACGTACCCGGTAGGCGGTCCCGTGCCTTTGAAAGTCACCACCCAGGTGAAGGTGGTTCCCGACGTGCTTCCGTTCACCTACGAGCCGCCCGCAAAAGCTCCGAAAGGATTCCTGTCCAAGTAATGTCGTTCTTCGATCGCCGCCTTCCGGTTCGTTGCCAGCTTACGAACCGGAAGGCGTTTCATTTTGCATACACCCAAAAACCGATGGAGGACTCCCACCGTGAATCTGCCTGAACCCATCGCTCAAGCAACCAAACCACTGTTCGACGTTTTGCCGCTTGACGCCGCCATGGAAGCGCTGGTCGTAACCGATTCGGCCCCCCCGTCTCACGTTGCACTCGTGGAAAGCATCGTCGCGGTTCCCGCCATCGCCGCCAAACCGGCCCTGTGCGCGGCGCTTTGGTTATACGCGGACGAACTGGACCGAAGCCACGTCATCAGCCAGGGAATCCCCGATGCCACCGGCTCGTTCTGGCACGGGATCATGCACCGGCGCGAAGGCGACTTCGGAAACAGCCATTACTGGTTCCACAAAGTTGGCGATCATCCGGTGACGAGAGAGATTCCCGATTACGATCCGCATACCTTCATCGACGAGGTGGAACGGCGTTACCGAGGTGACGCACCGGACTTGGTCGCGCTTCAACGCTGCGAATGGGAGACCCTCTTCGCGTGGTGCGCCGCATGAGCCATCGGTGCGCAACTCGTCTGCTTACCATTGTTTAGGATTGTCCTCTACCTGTAGCCACACTCTTAACAAGTAATCACTCACCCTCTGTTTGCAATCCTATCGTGAAATATGGCACGATTTCCCCGGCCTTTCATCAACGGACTCCGTTGCCGTGATACTGCAAACCGGTCCCATCGGCACCGGTCCCTCGCGGCAGGCGATCCGGGGGATATCCGAAGAGGAGTGTGTGAATGGAGCCGTTCCCTGTCGTCGATCCGATCCCGGTGCCGGCGCCGATCTGGCTGTTCAAGGCCTTGCACACGGTGACGCTGGCGCTGCACTTTGTTTCCGTCCAATTTCTGGTGGGCGGGCTCGCCCTGGCCGTGTTATGGGCGTTTCTCGGCAAGTCTCGCCGCGACGACGTCCTCCTCGAATCATCGGGGCTCGTTACGCAGCGTCTGCCCATTGTGATGACCTACGTGATCAATTTGGGTGTTCCGCCCTTGCTCTTTTCCCAAGTGCTCTACGGACCCTCCCTGTATACCAGCAGCGTCCTGATCGGCGTGTGGTGGATCAGCGTCATCGCGATGCTGATCGTCTCGTATTCCTTTCTCTACATCATGTCGAAACGCAGCGACGCCGGCAAATTCGCGGGATGGGCGGGGCTCATCGCCCTCATCGTCGTCCTCAAAATCGGGTTCATCTATACCAACAACATGACCTTGATGCTGCGCCCTGAGTCGTGGACCCGGATGTACCAAAACAGCCCGGGCGGTTTTCAGTTCAACTCCGGCGATCCCACCGTGGCGCCGCGTTGGCTGTACATGATGCTCAGCTCCGTCGGCGTAACGGGATTTGCCCTGGTCCTGCTCGCCATGAAGAAGGATATAAACGCCGGTGCGTCGCAGTTTCTGACACGTTGGGGCGGCCGGCTCCTCGCGGGTTTCACGGTGATTCAGCTCCTGCTGGGGTACTGGGTCTTCCGGTCGCAACCCGGCGCTGTTCGAGAAGGGTTGCTTACCGGCGCTTTCTATCCCGGGATGATCGGATTGTGGGCGGTATGCGCGTTGGCCGCCATAGCCGCGGGAGCGATACTGTCCACGCGACCGCGCGCGAACGGCCTGATTGCCACGGTCGTCGGTCTTGTTGCGTTCCTCAACGTATTCGCGATGGTCCTGCTGCGCGACGGCATCCGCGATATTACGCTTGCCGGCAAAGGGTTCGACGTCTGGGCGCTTCCGGTGGCGACCAACTGGTCCACCGTTATCGTCTTCTTGGTTTGTTTTGTGTTGGCGCTCGGTATGATGGCGTGGTTGATCTCGGTCGTAGCTCGGGCAAAGCCCCTGCCAGATCCCCGCACCGCTATCGTAGACGCAGCGAAAGGATTGGATGTAGACCATGGCGGATGACAGCAAGACTCCGGATGATTCGGCCATCATCGGCAAGCGTGGCGCGCCGACCCGGCGGGTCTTTGTGAGGACCGGACTCGGCGTCATGGGAGCCTGCTACGCCGGCGCGATCGGATATCCTATCTACCGGTACCTCGCAACACCGGCCGTCCGGGCCGCGGAAATGGGATCTATCACGGAGGTGTCCTTTCCCGAGACCGACATGCCGCCGGAGGGTTCCGCGCTCCGGTTCATGTTCGGAAACCGGCCGGCGCTCCTGATTCATCACAGTGATGGAAGCAAGGTCTGCTTCGACGCCGTGTGCACCCATCTCGGCTGCACGGTCGAGTTCCAGCCCAACGAGAAGCGGATCCACTGCGCTTGTCACGGGGGCACCTACGACA
>CAVUWV010000010.1:0-504542 GCA_963745075.1 Candidatus Hydrogenedentota bacterium
CATCCTGAATTCGATTGCCTATATGGTCTATTCGGTGCTATTCATCGTGTTGGGCATGGCGCTCTTCGCCTCTTCAAGATTCATCCCCTTCCGGAAGGCACCAAGTACGAGCACATGTTTCCCTACTTCATCGGCGCACAAATGCCGGTCGTGTTCAAAGGGTTATATCGTCGCCATCTATGCCGCCGCCCAGTCCAGCGTGAGTTCCGGGATCACCGCCGCGACCTCCGGGATCTTTTCCGATTTCTACGTACGCCTATTTCACGGCCAGGTGTCTCCCGAGCAACACGCGCCGGGCTATCCCAACATCGCATGGTGTGGTTCTCGCGCATTTGCGCCGTACTACTGGGGTTCTTGTCACCATCTTCGCGCTCGAATTCAAACAACTGGTGGACAGCGGAAATCTTTTCGAAGCCTTTCGTAAAGTGGTCGGCATATTCGAAGGCTTGCTGATACCAATATTCCTGCTGGGCATGTTTTCGCGCCGCACCGGAACCCTGGGCGTCATGATCGGCGCGATCCCGGGTTCGCGGCCGCCTTTTACTGGAGCTTTTGCACGACCCTCGGGTTCGGTTGGAACACGGTCGTCGCGTTTGTCGTCACCATTGGCGTCGCTCACGTCGTCAACGTCTTCACCGGTGCGCCAACTCCCGAAAAACTGCGCTGGACCTGGAAGGCGATCATGGACCGGCCGGATATGCGGTTGACCGGTATGGAGGAGGTGTTTACGAAATGAAGGGATTGACGCTCGCCGTATCCTCGCGGCGTTTTGCGTGGTGTCGTTGGCCGAGCCGTACGCGCTCGGCGGCGACAAGTTTCTGTTCCTCGATTCCTTTCTGCTGGATTCGATGGATCACGCCGAACTCCAGGTGAACCCGCCCGGTCAGACGAAACTGGTTGTCATTGCGGACAAACCCTGGGAAGCCGGCGGCATTACGAGCTACGGAAACGCCTTCTACGATCCCATCGCGAAGGAATACCGCCTGTATTACGTGCCGGTCGCCTGGGACGTGGAACCCGGCTTCGGTTTCGCCCTAGCCACGTCGCAGGACGGCATCCATTGGGAGAAGCCCAATCTTGGCGCGGTCGATTGGAACGGTTCCACGGACAACAATTTCGTGCTCTACGCGCAACGGGAAGGAACGGTCATCGTCGATCCCAACACGCCAATCGAGAAGCGGTACGCGCTCATTTCGAGCCATCCGGATCTCAAGACCCGCTTGTTTACGTCCCCCGACGGCATTCACTTCACCATGGACGAGACGTCCATATCCGCGATCCATTCCGACAGCCAGATATCCACATTCTGGGACGCGGACCAACGGAAGTATTTCCACTTTCCCCGCGTGACGCCGGACCACTGGCGCGCCGTGGGCGTCGTGACGACGAAGTCCATGGACGAACCGTGGCCGGATGAAATCCCGATGGTCATGTCCGGCGATGATCGCGATCCCCCGGAAGTGGACCTCTACACAAACGCGTGTCAGAAATACGCCCTGGCGCGGAATGCCTACGTCGGATTCCCCACGCCCTATTACCACTGGAACGCACCGGGCCGCGCGTATCTGAACGCGGCGACGCTCGCCATCGGTGGCAAGACCAACGACGGCACCATCGACACGCAACTCGCCACCAGCCGCGACGGCATCCATTGGACGCGCCATCGTCAGCGCTACATCCCGCTGGGCGTATACGACGGCTGCGACATCAAGGTTGCCATGGCGATTCCCGGCATCTTCTACGAAGACGACATGCTCGTGCAGTTTTTCATGGGCTACGCCTTCACGCATGGCGATACCCAGGTCCGCTACGGCAAGGGCGGTCGCGAGTTGGGCGGCGTGTTCCGCGTCGAGCAACGGATCGACGGATTCATTTCGCTGGACTTCGCGTACGAGGGCGGGAAAGTCACGACGGCGCCGTTCACATTCACTGGGAATCAACTGGTGGTCAACGTGAATACCACTGCCCCGGGCGAACTGCGCGTCGCGATTCTCGACGCCGACGGAAAGGCCATTGAAGGGTGCGGACTCGACGACGCACACATCGTCAACGGCAATTACTTGCAGAAGACCGTCGAATGGAAGGACGGCACTACGGATGTGAGTGCCCTCAGTGGCAAACCGATTCGATTGCAGTTCGACGCTAGGAATACGAAGCTGTATTCGTTCCAGTTTGTGGACTGTTCGTCGTTCTTGGAGGACGCAACTTGGCCGTCATCCTGAGCGCCAGCGAAGGATCTCTGACCCGTTGAGCGATTGCGTAAAAAGATCCTTCGCTGGCGCTCAGGATGACGACCTTTGCATTGGTATGCGGTAATGGGAGTCACCATGTCAATTCGCAGCAGAATCGCACTTGCGGCAGCGACTTCGTCCTCGTGTGCGTATGCACCCACGCCGCCGAGCAACCAAAACAACCATTCGCCACCACGCCCAAGGCCGTACCGAGCTACAACATTCGCACCTTCCCATCCTGCGACCCCGTAGACATCAGCCCCGGACCGCAGCTCTTCATTGACGATTACCTCATCGCGTCATCACACGGCCTCGCCCGCGTTACGCGATCGCCCGAACGGTACGAAGGCAATCCGATCCTTGGATGGCAGCAGCACACGACCCAACCCTACGTGACGGTTCTCCATGATTCGGATACCGGCCGGTTCCGCATGTGGTACAACGACCGCGTCGGAAAGGAGTCCGCCATCGCCTATGCAGAGTCCGCAGACGGCAAGACGTGGGAAACTCCGAATCTCGGCATTCTCGGCGATACGAACCGTCTCATGGTCATCAGCGCGCCCTTTCAGAATGGATACGGCGTCAGCGTGATCGATGACGGGCCGGATCACACACCCGCCGACCACCGCTACAAGGTCGCGTGGTGGGGACAGTCCAAACCATGGCCGGACGGCGATCCAGGTATGCGCGTAGCGTTCTCGCCCGACGGACTGCATTGGACACCGTACGACGGCAATCCCGTGTTGCCTGACTTCGGTGAAGAATGGTTTCTGGACGATCCGCGCCGGCCCTATGGTGTGGGCGACATCATCGACGTTTTTCGCGACCCCTATCGCAACCGGTACGGCGCTCTAGTAAAGACGCCGGCCGTGCCCGCGGACAATCTCGAGACCGGACCCCGGGCCCGCACCTACATCCGCCGTCTCGTCAGCGCGTCCTCGAGCGACGACTTCATGCACTGGGAACGACCCTGGCGGGTGATTGTTCCCGAACCACGAGACAAAGACCTGCTCGAATTCTATAGCGCGGGTGGCACCATCGCCCGAGGCGGTCTCCTGATTTCGTTCGTGCGGATGCTCCACGACGACTATCCCGCCGAACCCGGTGGCGAGGCCGAAGGCATCGGCTACACCACCCTCGCGACCAGCCGCGACGGCAAGCATTGGGAGCGGCACGACGACATCTTCTTCGATCGCAATCCCGAACCGGGCGCCTGGGATCGCGCCATGACGTGGGTTGGCAGCGTGATTCCGGTGGACGATCGGTACTACATTTACTACGGCGGCTACGCGCGCGGACACAAGTCCGATCCGCTCAAGGAGCGCCAACTCGGATTAGCCTTTCTCCCGCTTGACCGCTTCGTCGCGCGCACCGCGACCGGTGCGGAAGCGGGAGAGTTGGTGACCGTACCCCTCACGAACCCCGCGCACGGGCGGCACCTCTACCTCAACGCCGACGCATCGGCAGGCGAGATTCGCGTCCAACTGCTCGATGAAGACGGCATCGCCCTGGAAGGTGCGACCTACGACGACGTGCCCGCCGTGACGGACGATGGGCTGCACGTCGAAGTCGCCGGACTCGCGTGGCCGGAAGACTGCGACACGGCCCGTCTCGCTTTTCGCCTCAGAAATGCTAGTATCTACGCCTTTGAATGGGGCGACTAACCGAAGTACGTAATCGCAGTTCGAGACCAACATGACGACCCAGACCATCATTGACATCGGCAAAGGGGAACCGGACTTTCACACCCCCGCGCACGTCAAACGTGCCGCGTGCCAGGCCATCGAAGAAGACTTTACGAAGTACACGCCCCAGCCGGGTATCCCCGCGTTGCGTGAGGCCTGTGCCGCCAAGTTTCGGGCCGAAAACGGCATCAACGTTGAGGCCGATCACGTAGTCGCCTCCTGCGGCGGGAAACACAGCGTTGAAAATGCCATCCGAGCAGTGGTCCGTCCCGGCGACGAAGTCGTGATCTGCACACCGTTCTGGTTTGCCTATCCGCCGCAGGTGCGACTGTGTCACGGCGTTCCCGTGCTGGTGGAAGTGCGCGAAGAGAATGGATTCATCCCGGACCCAAACGATGTCCGCAAGGCGATTACCGACAAGACCCGTCTCATCGTGTTGAACACGCCCAACAATCCGACCACCGCCGTGTATCCGGAAAAAGTATTGTTCGAAATTGGCCGGATAGCGCTCGAGCATGAGTGCTACATCCTGTGCGACGAGGTCTATGAGAAACTCGTGTTCGACGGGGCACGACACGTTTCGCTGGCAAGCCTCGACCCAGAGACCGCCGCGCGCACCATTACCGTGAACAGTGTATCGAAGACCCACGCCATGACCGGCTGGCGCATCGGCTACGCTGCGCTGCCCGGCGAACTCGTGGAGAAGGTGATCCAGATTCAGGAAGTTACGACATCCGCGCCCTCGGCCATTTGTCAGCGAGCTGCCCTCGCAGCCCTGACGGGCGACCAGTCGCATATCGCGTCCATGATCGACTCATATCGCGAGCGCCGTCAGCTCATACTCGACCGATTAAAAGGCTTTCCGATACTGCACGCGATTCCGCCGCAGGGCACGTTTTATATCATGGTCTCGGTCGCTGGCCTCATCGGTCGTGCGGTTGCCGGGCGCACAATTCAGGACGCCGACGATTTCGCGGCATGTGTCGCGCGAATCTGCGGGCGTATCCGTGGTGTCGGGCGTCCGATTTGGCGCGCCCCATCACCTTCGGCTATCCTTTGCCGTCTCGCGCGATGCGATCGAGGAAGGGTTTGACCGCTTGGAGCGCCTCCTGCTCTGAGGCGCTGGGAAGGAGCGTTTTTCCGTGAAGATCACTGAAATCAAAAGTTTCCTCTTGTCCAAACCCCGCGACCTCCACATCATCAAGGTCGAAACCGACGCCGGCATCTATGGGATCGGCGAAGCCGGCTGTTCCACACGCGAACACGCGCAGGACGGCATCGTTAAGCACTTCCGCGAGTTTCTCATCGGCATGGACCCCATGCAGATCGAGCACATCTGGCAAGTCATGTACCGCAGCGCCTACTACGAAGGCGGCCGCGTCATCACCGGCACCATGGCCGCCATCGACATGGCCCTCTACGACATCGTCGGCAAAGCCTTGAAGGTGCCGGTGTATCAACTGCTCGGCGGGGCGTGCCGAGACCGCATTTTCGGGTTTTGCACGGTCGGGGGACTCAACGAGCCCGAGTGCATGGATCGGGTCAAGACCGCCGTCGACGAAGGCTGGCCGTGCATTCGGTTCTCGTCCGCCGACGACATTATCCCGCGAGCTTTGCGTGTAGACATCCAACACGACGACCCGACGAACGTCTTCGATGTGCGCGCGTCGATCCAGAGCACCGCAGAACGGATCACCGAGGTCTACGAGAAGACGCCGAAGGAGGTCGTGCTCGGGATCGACTATCACCACCGTCTCAGTGTCGTCGAAGCGGCCCAGTTCTGCCAACGCATTCCGCGCGGCAGCCTCGGGTTCCTCGAAGAGCCCATCCGCAACGAGAACCCCGACGCCTACGCCACGCTGAGGACCATGACGGACGTTCCCTTCGCCATCGGCGAAGAGTGGCCGAGCAAATGGGCGGCCCTGCCGTATATCGAACGCGGCCTCGCCAACTACGCCCGCGTCGACATTTGCTGCATCGGCGGCATCACCGAAGCGAAGAAGGTCGCGGGTTGGTGCGAAGCCCATTACATCGACATGATGCCCCACAACCCGATCGGTCCGGTGTGCACGGCGGCGACCATCCATTTCGGCGCGGCCATCAACAACCTGACCTATCTCGAAGTCGTGCCGTCCTTCAACGAAGGCGCGAACGACGTTTTCCCCGAAATGCATTTGCGCCACGGCAAACCGTTCTATCCCCTCCCCACGAAACCGGGTCTGGGCGTGGAATTCGACGAAGATGCCGCCGCCAAATATCCCTTCGTGATGCACGAGCACCCCCATCTCCAGCGGCCGGACGGCAGCTACACAAATTGGTAATACCTGAACGGCGCCTTGAACGCGAGGAATCTGGGCCTTTACACTTCCGATTAAGCAGCTTGTGGCGATTGACGGGTAAACCTTTACGAGGAGAAAACCGATGCGAAAAGTCGTCCGTTGCGCAGTACCTTTCGCCGCGTTGCTTATTTTCACAGGTGCGGCATCCGACGAAGAGTACAAGTCGATCTTTGACGGCAAATCCCTCGACGGATGGGATGCCTTGAACATGAACTACTGGTCGGTTGAAGACGGCGCTATCACGGCCGAGTCCAGCGAAGACAATCCCTGCACTATGAACCAGTACCTCGTTTGGCAGGGCGGAGACGTTGCCGACTTTGAACTGAAGGCGAAGTTTCGCCTGGCCAACAACAGCGGCAACTCCGGTATCCAATTTCGCAGTGTGATTTCACCGGAAGGACAGGGCGTCGGTTATCAGGCGGATATCCTCCCTGGCGGCGAATGGCTGGGGGCGCTCTGCGATGAATACACCTCCCGAAAAGCACTCGTGGCGCCGAACGGACACAAGACCGTGATCGATGCGGACGGAAAGTGGACGACGACCAGCCTCGGCGATCCGGTCAAACTCAAGGAACCCGGCGAGTGGAACGATTACCACGTCGTCGCGCGTGGCAACCACATCATCCTCGAAGTCAACGGCCAGAAATCCGCGGAAGTCATCGACAACGAAGTCGGCCGTTTCCATGCGAAGGGAATTCTTGGACTCCAGCTCCGCTCCGGTCCCCCCATGAAAGTCCAATTCAAAGACATCTTCCTGAAGCAACTGGACTGACCGCGCGCCTACTGCCCGGCGAGCACCCGTCTACACCGTCATTCCCGCGAAAGCGGAAATCCATCTTCATTTCTTGGTCTCGCCGAATTGGTTGAACGGCCAGACTGCCGCTTTTCCTCTAACCTGTGCATGATCGCTGCAACGCACGCATCGCGTCCCTCCAGCCACGCCGAATACGGCAGCGGAAACAACGGGAGACCCGCGCGCTGAAACATACGGTACCGTTCCAAACTGAACGCCGTCGCGTACGCCCCCGGATAGCCGATGAGATCGATCCCGATCGATCCGCCTTCATGCTCTGCCATAATATCGATGTTCATTCCGGCCACAGGGTACGACGCAAATGTGTGAATTCCCCGTTGTATGAGCGCGCCGCAGACTTCAGTGAGAAATGCGTCACGACTTTGCATGGAAGGCTGCGCGCCCGCCGTTGGCGTTGCATCGGCGTAACTCAAGTACCGGCGCAACAGCGTGTCCGAATCGAGTGACGATGCATCCACGGAGCAGTATACGTGTTGAAAGTTCCGCGCGCGCGTGATGGCAACGTTGAATACGTTTGGGTTGTTCAGAAAACGATACGTCGCAGGGTGAGACGTTGGGTCCACCACCAGCGAAAGGTACATGATGTCGCGTTCTTCGCCTTGGAACGTGTGCGCGGTCCCGACGAGGAAGTCGTGTTCTTTCAGGACATCGAGCGAAAATCGCGATTCCACCAACGACACGAGGTGGTCCACCTGGTCGCGGAAGGGGCTCAATATCCCGATGGACGACGCGGTGGACCGGGGGAGTGGCTCCTCCATTGCGACGCGATGTGCGACGTCGCGGATTAGTTCCTGTGCTTCTTCCCGGTTTACGCCTTGCGCATTTCGCGCCCCGTTGACGCGATGCAGGCTCAGTGCCTTGAACGTTGCTGTCTCGGGCCGGCGGGTCATAATTCGCAACGCGCCGGCATAGAACTCCCGGTTGCTGAATTCGATGATCTGCGGCAGACTCCGGAAGTGTTCGTCGAGAAACATGACCTGTTCCTGAGAACCAATCGATTCGTTAACGAGGTCCAGGATACTTTTGTCTCGGTATTGAAAGGCCTGCTGCTGGGTTTCATCCAACCCGAATTCCTCGGCGGCGCTTCGTTGCCGGGCCTTCGATAGAAACGATACGTGTCGCAACTGATTCGGATCTCCGACGATTGCAACACGTCTTGCACGCTGGAGCACGGGTAAACAACTCGCCATGTCGCACTGCGTTGCTTCGTCGATAATGGCGACGTCAAAGAGCTCGTCTTGGAGCGGCAACACCTCCGACACTTCCGACAGGGTGACTAGCCAGATCGGAAAGGTCTGAAACAACACCTTGAGATCGATCTCGCCGAACATCTTCTCCTTCTTGCGATCCGTCCGGCTTCGGATTGCGTGAAGAAGCTTGGTGAGGTCAGCGCGGTGTTTCGCGATCATCAGATCGAGACGTTCTGCGACAAGAGACCGGAGAAGTTGCGTGGTCAATGTCATTCTTTGATCGAGCAGGCGTTCGTAGTTTTCCGTCGATTCCCAAAGCGGATCACGGCTGGATTTGCGCCAGTTCAAGTATCCCAGACGAATGCGGCCCCACCAGTCGCCGCTCGAGTGGGTCTTGACGAGTCCCCACCGTTGTTCCAAGTCACTGAGCTTCTCCAGTCGGCGTTCCAGCTTATGTACAGATCGAGCCGTGGACGTCAGCTTGCGACGAGCATTCGCTGATTGCTGCGTTTCCTGGCCGCCTCCGGGTGCAATGCCCTGTAACAACAATTCCAGGTACTTTTTGAGTTCGCGAACCGATTCTTCTCGTCCCGCGCGGATGACGCAATGCGACGGACCCAACATGGTTTCGATCTTGTCGCGGATCACGTTAATGGCGTGGTACATTCGCGACGCGATGAGAACCGACTGTCCCCGGCTCAGTTGATCCAGTGCCAGCGCGGCTATCGTGTATGACTTGCCCGTTCCCGGTGGTCCGATGACCAAGGTCAGCGGGTTCGTGTATACGGAGTGCATCACGTCCTGTTGTGCCTGGCTCAACACCGCGGGCACGCACGATTTCGATGATCCGCGCGTAACGGTGCTTCCAGTCGCATTCTCCCTCCCAAGGAGTACCTGTAGCGGCGTGGATAGACGCGCGTTGTCCGCCATTTCGGATAATTCGTAAAGGACCCCTCGCGTGTCCGGTGAGTTGGGAAGGAGTGCCATCGCCGCCGCACTCAGGCAAGCGAGAGGAGGGGCGCTTTTGGGGCGCTCCTGTTTCATGGCGCCGCGTACGGCGCGCTCGTTTGCAATCGCCGGGTATTCCGCTAATCCCCAGAAGTCGATTCCCGACGCGAAATCGGACAACAGCGCCATCAGGCGTTGCACGTCGTCTTTCTCAAAGGGCGGCTCCGGCAGATCGGCCAGGAGCTGTTCGACGAATGAGTCCGAAATCTCGCCGCCGCCTGCCAATGCCGACAGCACTGGAAGGTTCACGCGCTGTTGTTCCAGGTTGGCCCGGAGCATCCAGCCCCGGTCCGTCTCGGCAATCTCGGCGGGGTAGAAAAACAGGGGCGCACACAGATTCACCGGCAAGGGGCTCGGCTGTGGAACCTGTCCCACAATAGGAAAGGCGCAATAGACAAGCGTCTTTTCCTTGCGGTGAAGATTGGCTTCCTTCGACGCGGCCTCCGCGATGACTGGTTCGAGGGGGATATCATTGAGCAACCCCCGCAGCAGATCTTCCGACTCACGGACAAAGGTCAGGTGACGAACCTTGTCGTGGAACAGGTTCGTAATCAACGTCTCACGATTGTCTGCCTCGTAACACCGGCGGAGATGTCGAATGATCTGTGAAGAGTTTGCCATGCTTTCCAGTTTCTATCCGGGTCATCTGTTCATGCCAGTTTTGTTGGCGGGCACATTGTGCACGAGCGGGCTTCGAGGGGCAATCCGTAGAGGATCAGGCGAAGGTCGGGCCGAAACCTGAACTCGGCGGTAATTGGTCGGGGTCTCCGCCACGTTCGATTCCGAAGAGTGGCGAAGTATCGTTGCTTTTCGGCGGTTGCCCGTATAAACTTCGTCACCACGTGTCCGGAGGTCAAATCGAGGATATGGGTCTGCGATTTGCCGTGGTGACCATATCGCAGCGGTACCGATTGCCGACGATTGGGGTGCAGTGGTGTCGGAAGGCGATCGCGCATTACGCGTTCCCTCGGCATTGGGTCGTAGTCTATACCAACTCATCTGTCGATTAGGAGACCTTGATATGGGTATGGTTAAAGAGTTCAAAGAATTCGCGATGCACGGCAACGTCGTGGACATGGCGGTCGGCATTATCATCGGCGGTGCGTTTGGAACGATTGTAAAAAGTCTCGTGGATGACGTCCTGATGCCGCCTATTGGTGTGCTTCTCGGCGGAATCGATTTTTCGGATTTCTTCCTTGTGCTCAAGGAAGGCCCCGAGACGGCCGGGCCGTATGTGTCACTGGCCGGCGCGCAAGCAGCACATGCGGTGACGATAAACTACGGTGTCTTTGTGAACGCGGTAATCAGTTTCCTTATCGTCGCATTCGCCGTATTCGTGCTGGTCCGCGGTATCAACCGGCTACGCCGCCAGGAAGACGAGGCGGTCGCTGAACCGGACACCAAGGAGTGTCCGTTCTGTGTATCAACCATCCCAATGAAGGCGAGCCGCTGTCCGAATTGTACTTCGCAACTCGGCTCGACCGATCCCATAGCCAATACTGAATGAGTTTGACGCGACCTGGTAAGGAGGATTCATGAGCGGTTCGCCAGCAATCAGTGCGAAGACACAACTTTGCGCCGTTATCGGCAATCCCATCGGCCATAGCATGTCCCCGGCCATCCACAACGCGGGCTATGACGCAGCCGGGTTGGACTTCGTGTATGTCGCGTTTGAAGTCGAGGACGTAAGGGGGGCGCTGGCCGGGATGCATGCGTTCAATGGGTTCCGGGGAATGAGCGTCACGATCCCGCACAAGGTCGAAGTCATGAAGTATTGCGATGAGGTCGCTGACGTCGACCGGTCCATCGGCGCGATCAACACGATTGTCCACGAAGACGGCAAACTGATCGGCTTCGGCACGGACGGACCCGGCGCGCTGAAATCGTTGACGGATAACGGCGTTGAGGTGGACGGTAAGAATGTATTGGTCATTGGCGCAGGTGGTGCGGCGCGCGCGATCACCTTTACGCTGGCGTGGACGACAAAGTTGAACGAACTGGCATTACTCGACATCAACGAGGACCTGCTGAACGGTCTTTCCTCCGACCTTCGATCCGGTACGAAAGCCCGTATCAAAGCCGAGCTTTCGACCGAGAAGTCATTGGCGGCCGCCGTAGAGAGCGCCGACATCATCATCCATTGCACCTCCATCGGCATGCACCCCAAAGAAGGCGCTTCGTTGATTCCGCCTGACCTGTTCCATTCCGGGCAAGTTGTCTTCGATATCGTGTACAACCCGCTGGAAACGAAACTGTTGAAGGATGCCAAAGCCAAGGGCCTGAAAACCATCCCTGGTGTCGAAATGTTTGTCAATCAGGCCGTGCTACAATTCGAGCGCTTCACCGGTGTCGAGGCCCCCGTCGAAGTCATGCGCAATGTCGTAGTGGAGAACTTGAAGTCATGAACATCGTCTTGATTGGCTACCGCGGTACCGGCAAAAGCGAAGTGGGGAAGCTGCTGGCCGAACGGCTCGGGATGGAATACGTCGGCATGGATGCCCGGATCATCGAGAAGGCCGGCATGTCCGTGCCCGAAATCGTCGAGAAACACGGCTGGCCGGGGTTTCGCGACATCGAGACCGAAGTCGCCCGAGAATACGCGGCGCGTGACAACCTCGTCGTCGACACCGGCGGCGGCGTCATCGAACGCCCCGAAAACATCGAAGCGCTTGGTGCCAACGGTCGAATCTTCTGGCTGAAGGCGTCCGTCCCCACCATCGTTTCCCGCATTCAAGGTGACACCGAACGCCCATCCCTCACCGGCCAGAAGAGTTTACGGACGAAGTCGCCGAAGTCCTCGAACGCCGGACCCCCATCTACGCGGCCTCCGCGCACCACGAAATCGACACGGATCCCCTGACGCCCGGGGAAGTCGCGGAACGAATCCAGTCGGTTATAGATTAGCGATACTCGGTTGGCCGCGGCGCGGCAGGATACGGCTTACACCTGTCCCGTTCCCACAACGCCCGTCACCGACACGATCAGTTCGTTGCTGCTGTTGATTCCGTGGGCTTGCAGAATGAAATCCACGGTGTACAGGTTGAAAACGGCCGTATCGCGCGAAATGATCTCGTATGTTCCGGAAACATTGCCACCGCCGCCTTGCGAGATCACCAGGACGTAATCGACGGTACCGTCGTTGTTAAACGTCAGGCTCTCCGTCGAGTTCGATGGCTGACTCCCAAAAAGCAATTCTGTAGCGCGAACATCGTTTACTTGCAAGACGATGGTCGTTCCCGGCAACTGCTGGAACAGGTTGACCTCTTTGGCCGAGTATTGGCCTTGCATCGGGCATCCTGTAAAACCGGCCACAATCACCAGCCCAAGCACAACGGTAGCATACGTCGTTTTCATATGGATTCTCCTGGTTTTCCCACAAACAACCTTGCGCCGTCATTGTAACAGGCGGGAGATTCGTCTGTCAGGCACTGGTATAGACTTCGTCTTCGACAGCGGGGCGAATCGAAGAATACGTCAGCAATGCCGGGACCGGTCCGGATAAGAGGGCGGAAAGAATGGCGGCCGTGGCGAGATTCGAGCCCGCGGCATGATCCGGAGCCTTGTTGTAAGCTGTTGCTTTTCTGTTGTTTGCGCGATTCATGCCTCGCGCTACGACTTCGCTCAAGGAAGAGCACGCAGGCAATCGGTTGCGCGTGGCGCGCGGATAGTTGCAATTCCGGGTGTTCGTTCGTCGTAAGCGAATCCGCACTATCCGACGTTTCAGTTGAACGCGTACGGCAGTAACGCTACGCTTGTTGGAATTTGCGCACTGACGTAACGGCGCGCTTCGGGTGCACAAACCCTGCGCAGCGACATGCGGTACTTCAATAGACTGAATGAAGGAGAGAACTCAATGAGATCGATTCAGTATTATGCATTGGCCGCACTGATCGGCCTGACGCTAGCCTCCTGCCAGACGACGGACATGGCATCTTCGGACAGCGCTTCGGCGGCGTCGAGCGATAGCCCCTGGATACCCCTCTTGCATGGAGACAGTCTGGACGGTTGGACCGCGCACGGTAGCGCGACGTGGAAAGTCGAGAACGGCGTACTCATCGGACAGTCTGCCGGAGGGCAGGGACACATCTACGCGGATCCCGTATGCACCGACCTTGAAGTGAAAGGTGTCTTCCGTATCACCAGCCAGGGTGAAAACGCGAACAGCGGCTTGTATTTCCGCGCCAACCCGCCGGAAGACAATCCCGACGATTTCCCCCGTGGCTACGAAGCGCAAATCTGCAACACGCAAAAGGCCTTCACGGGGTGGTTATGGAAACCCGGAACCCCAACCGGCAAAGCATCCGAACTGTTGACCAAGGACGGCGAGTGGTTTTCCATGCGGGTCAAGGCCGTCGGTGACCAAATCAAGATATGGGTGAACGACAAACTGGTTATGACCTATCAGGACAGCGAGTACACGAAAGGGCACTTCGCCCTGCAATGCCACAATTCGGGCATGATGATCGAAGCGAAGGACCTCTACTACCGCGACCTGAGCAAATAATGATCGGTGGCACGGTCGCGGCGATGTTCAGGGGGGAGCGGACATGATTGCTGTCGCGAATATCTCGTTCCTATGCGTTCTTGTGGGCGTTGCATGCGGGGCGGTGGGCGAGGAGGCTGCGCCCGCACTGGGCGAAGACCTGAATTTCTTCCCAGTTGCCACGCAGTTCTCGCCCGTGCCTTCGGGCAAGGGATGGAAAGGCGAAGAAGGTCCGCTGAGCGAGGAGGTCCTGCGCGACACGGTCGACAACATTATCGCCCATGGATTCACTGGATTGGAATCTGACACGCACCGTCCGGAAGTCGAGCAGACTTACATTCTCGATTATGCCCGGTCCCGCGGCATGTTCATTACCGCGCACACCGGCGGCTTGGAAGGATTCGGCCGTGATGCGCCGCCGGACCCGTCCGTGTATTCGCCCGAGTACGGCGAAGCGATCCGGAAACGGGTAGAGGAGCGCTTCGCCGGACTCAAAGACGTCCCGCGCCTGTACAACGTATTCACCTATCAAGATGAACCGTTCCATTGGGGTCCGAAATCGTTCGGATATGGCGACGCGGTGAAAGCTGCTTTCAAGGAAAAGTACGGCTATGACCTGCCACCTGATCTGGAGTCTATCCGCAAAAATCCGAAGCAATGGTTGGATGTGATTAACTTCCGGTCGGACAACTTTCCGGTGGGCTGGCGGCAGGTCTACGCGGCTATCAAGGAGTTCGCGCCCGGTTTCAAGGTCGTAATGACTCACGACAGCCACAATACTTTCGGTGCCGGGTATAGCTCCCATTCCGAGATCGCGATTGACGACGTGTTCCATTGGGGCGGCGATTTCGCTGACATGTTCGTCTTCGACATTTACCCGTACATGATGTTCGACTTCCGGTTCGGCGAATGCGCCCAACTTCCAAAACCCCGCGTCAGCCAAACCCACTACGCATTCGCGCAGATGCGCAATCTCACGCGAACCTATGATAAAGACCTGGGGTTCTGGGTGGGTACGTACAACCCCGCGTGGTTCGAGCCGTATCTGTGCCCGGAACTCGCCGCGATGCACTGGACCGAACGCGAGATGAGCGCCACCGCGGTTGCTGAGGGCGCCGATTACCTCCTCACGGGGTACAAGATTCCCGTCGATGAAGGACATTGGGAATCCCTCGGTCAGGGCTTGCAACTGATTCAGAAGACGGGGGGACGACTGCTTGATGCGCCGAAGGTAAAGGCAAAAGCCTGCATGCTGTTTCCGCGTACCGATTACATCCAGATGCAAGAGGAGTATTTCAATGTCGGCCTGTCGTACGAACTGTTCCTGCGCGCTTTCGGAGAACTGGACGTACTGCACGAGGAACAAGTCGTTGACGACCGTCTGGACGGTTATCAGATTCTCGTGCTGTTCGACGTAAAGCTGCTGCCCAAGGAGGTTGCGGAACGCATCGCCTCGTTCGTTAACAAGGGCGGCGTTGTGATTGCTGATTGCGTGCCCGGTCTCGACACTAACAAAGAGCCGCTGACCGTCATGGACGACCTGTTTGGCGTGTCAGACGCAACCATGGACCGCATTGTCCGCTCCGGCCATTGGGTGCCCCGTAAGAACGCCGATCCCATGTGGGCGAACCGTCCGGAGAATCCTCCGGACGAGTCCGTCTTCACCACCGACACGCTGCGGGGCGAAGTGCAGGGGCAAACGCTCGACGTGCCGTTGATCAGCCCCCGTCCCTGCAACGTCACGAACGGAGAGATTTTGCTCGATACGGTGTCAGGGCAACCTGGTGTGATCCACCGGACCGTGGGCAAGGGGCAGGTGTTCCTCCTCGGTTTCTGCCTGCAGGACACCTACTTCAAAACTTGGCAGGATGAGAACGTAACGGCGCGCGACCAACTACGCGACCTGTTACATGCGATGACGGAAACAGCGGGCATTCGCCCACACGTACGTTCATCGAACCCGGATATCGAGGCCGCCATTCGTGCCAACGCCGGGGAAGGATTCCTCTTCGTCATCAATCACGAGGCCACGGTGCCGGATACGACGGTCCAACTCGCGGACCTCGGTTTCGATATTGGGCGCATTACGGATATGGGGACGGGAGAGGATCTGGCTTTTGAACAGGGCGGCAAGAATGTGCGTCTGGACACAGCCGTGCCGCTGGGCGAGTTTCGGCTACTGAGCGTGCGGCCTTGAATAGGACACGCGACTAACCGGGGCGGGCACTCCAAAGTTACGACGCTTGAGAGCCCGATTTCTTCGACTGGAAGTGGCCCAATCGCCGATTGTCCAGTGTTGGACGTTGCGGATTGCAGGCCCGATCCGTAGGCTAGTGTCGTCAATACGGTGATCCGAAGGAGGTAGTAACGGTGCGTCACATTTCTCCAATTACGGGCCCGCGTCCGCTGCCGGCACTCGTGCGGCAAGGCGCATTCCTTTCCATTCTCCAAGTGCTGCTCAATCTGCTCGTGGGACAGTTGCAGGACAAGAAATCCGAAAAAGACGCGAATCCCACGTAGGTTTTTTGTGCGCACACCGGACGAAATGCAGGTTCGCGCGATTCGAGACTACTGTTCCGGAGTCTTCGCGCGCCAGACTTCCAATCCATCGAGCGGGTTCGCCGACCCAAGGTACAGGTACCCATCGGGAGTCGACTCCATGGTGCGCCATCCGTAGTTTCCGGAGTTGCCCATGCCGTCGATGGTAACCGGGTACCAATGGTCGCCGTCGTTGGTGCGAAAGATATCCGCGCCGGCCCGGGTCCCGAAATAGAGCAAATCGAGCCGGAGGGATTCCTCCAAGCTGACGTCGGCGCTTCCCGTTTCGATGAAGTCCCGCAACGCCGGAATGTTGTCGAGCAACCACGACAGCAAGGTACCCTGGTCCCACGTGCCGGCATACAACCAGCCGTCGTGCTCTTCCATCCACCAGCAATAGGCGTTGGTGAAAAAGTTGAACCCGGAATCGTAGCCGGACGTTGAGTTGGGGCCGACGACGGTCTCCCACTCGTCGTTTTCGTCGATGCGAATGATGTCGCACCCCTTGAATCCCTGCAATTGCTGCGGGTTGAAGCCGAAGAAGATGATGCTTCCGACATACAGTTTGCCGTTGAACACCGCCGGCGTCCCGGCGATTTCATTCCGCGAATCCGGGCCGCCGTGTTCCACGACCTTTGTCGGCGCAACGAGTTTCGCCGGGCCGTCCAGTTTCCAGACCTCGTATCCCTCGACGTCATTCTTCGTGCCCGCATACAGCCAGTCGTTGTAGGAAATGACAAACTCGACGCCCCGATTGTTGGGATTGCCGAAGCCGTCTTGCATGACCGGCACGAAATTCAGACCGTCTTCGGAAACCCACAACTCGCCGGGCGGTGGGTCGGCCTCGAAGGTGTCGAAGGCCATGGCGAGATACATTTTCCCTTTGTGGGTGCAGAAGTATCGTATCGATGGGCCGAATTCACCCGTGCTGAACACGGCCTCCCAGGTTCCCGCCTCCCCCGTACGTGACCGCCACAGCACGGACTCGAGACCTTGCGTCGCGGCATAGAGGTAATTCGCCCGTACGACGTTATTCTTCGTATCGTCGACAGCCGCTTCATACGTGCCCATGAAACGGAATCCGGTGGTTTGAAATTCTCCTTCGTTTTCAATTGAGCGGTAGTCGAGCACCGTTTCCCACGATTTCGGACCGAGATCGGGGCGGTACCGCCGTATCTCCGGCGGCAGCACCGGCGCGTCCAGGATTTCTCCGCCGTTGGCGAGTGTCGTGAAGTAGTAGCCGATAAGATTGGCAATATTGTTTCCCGTGCCCACGTAGACGTAGCCCGTGTCGGCGCCGTCCTCCTGAAAATACCGCATGCCCCAGGCGTAGTCGTTGTGATCCGTTGCGTTGTCCACGGGGTCAAACCCGTTTTCGCTGACCTTCTTAAAATCTTTGGCGATGAATCCGCCATTCGAGCATTGCGGTACCATGGCCACACAAAAGACCGCCATGCAACCTGCGACAAGCGTGCGAACCCAGATTGGACGTTTCATGTTTCTTCCCCCTGCTACTCGTCCCCGTTCTCCTACACCTAAGATATTATAGCGAGGGCGCGTGACCGCATCACCTTCGGAGTATTCGCTGAGGTTCTGCGTATGGACTGCCCGCTGGTGTGCCGGATACGGTGGCACGAACGGCGCCTCATGTATAGCGTCTCCAGTTTCTACTCGTCTTACCGGACTTCGCCGTTGTTGAGCTATATCTGATTGACGGGTAACGCGAGAGACACAGGGCGCACGACGGGGCATGAGGAACGCCGCCGGCGTGACGCCCCTGGTATTGACGTATATCCCCAAAGTCAAGCCCTGAACGGGCGCAGGAACCGGTACCTCGCCGCGCCAAGTTGACAGACTGGGTGTCGTGGTGCATACTCTGACTGTGTAGTTTTGGAGGTGATACCATGAAGGCCACGGTACTGGATATGCGACGCAATCCCAAGAAGATCACTTGATGCCATCGCTCGAAATGAGACGGAGACACTCTCGCATCGTGGAAAGCCCGTGGCGCGGATCGAGCCCATTGAGAGTTCGGAGCGGGGGTGCGCGGCAGATCATCCCGCTTTTGGAATGTGGGCCGACCGTGCCGACATGGCCGACCCCTCCGCGTACGTGCGTGGGATGCGACAAGGCCGTTTTGATGCTCTTTGATACGGACGTGATCATTTGGGCGCTTTGCGGCAACCCGCGCGCCGCGTCCGCCATCGACAAAGCCGATACGCTTGGCCTTTCTGTGATTAGTTACATGGAACTCATTCAAGGCGCCCATGACAAAAAGGACTTGCGTTTGACGCGTGCGTATCTGGCAGATCTGGGCTTCTCGATTTTTCCCCTTTCGGAGAACATTGGGCATCGCGCCAGCATCTACCTCGAAGAGTATGCCCTGAAGTCGAGCCTGGGTATTCCGGACGCGCTTATCGCCGCAACGGCGGTCGAGAATGAAGTAGCCTTGTGCACCGGGAACGCGAAAGACTACAAGGCTGTCGCGGAACTCGACTTGAAGGTCTTTCGACCATGATTCGCGGTACACCGCGCATTGCGGTCACCGGACCGTGCCTCACCAAGATCAACCCTGGGACATCGCGGGCGGCCAGAATCTCAGAAGCCATGAACCATGTAGGCTTGCAGGACGCCTGATTCGTCAGAATTGAAGAACCCTCTGGAGCCGTCCGGTGACAGGAACGGATGTATATGTGCTGTCTTCGCCCAGGAACAGTTAGGGTGAGCCACGGTACGGAGGTCCTTCAAAGGCTCGTCGCCGGGGGTGCCCAACTCCGCGACGACCACACGCCCCTCTCGGTTCGTGGGACCCGTGTCAGAAATGAGTCGTGTCCCGGCGATGTCCGTGGCGAAATGATAGAAGCTCGGCTCGGGCAACTCCCGCGTGAGATCGTTGCGCAGTCCGCCAGGCGTCTTCAAACCCAGGTGCCCTTGATCGGGTAACGCCTTCCCCTCAATCAACCGGGCGCTGCGAGGCTCCGTCGTGCCCGTGCTGGTGGTGGCCCAGTCGCTCCGGCCGCGCCAGCATTGGTGTCCCTGGCAATGTTCGTTCCCGTCCCGTCCCCACGGCATGGTGCGGAAATTGGTGCCGTCGTCGCGGATCACGTGAATGTCCGCGCCCGCCCCGCTGACCAGGGTCGTGATTTCGCCTTGGGGATTGGCTTTGTTCCCGTGGTTCTCCTGGACGAGCAGGTCGTGGCTGGCGTCGGCATCCTTGGACCGCGAGTACTGGGGGTGAAGATTGCACCACGTTTGTCCCTGAAGGATCAGTTCCACCGAAGCTTGGCGAAGATCGAACACCATGAGGCCGAAGGGAGCATCTTCCGTCTTCCCGTCCCCGAAAAATGCCGAAAGCGCCAGCCGATTCCCATCGGAAGAAATGGTGGAGAGGGGATAGATGTGACTCGGCCGGAGTCCGGTTCCGGGCACGCCGGCGTCCAAGACCAGGATCGTTTGCCGATCGGTAGCATCCAGGCGAACGCGCTTGAGTGTAAGACGTCCCCCGTTGACCACCGTCTCATTCACGAAGTAGTAGAGATACGCGCCGTCCGGTGTCAGTGACGGCGCAGTGGCGCCCGTTTCTTCCGTTAGCGGGAACAGCGAACACCCATCCTCAATATCGCAGAGAAGGTATTGGTGCCCGGGGTCGTTTTGGTCGCTTCCGTGCGCATGCGCGGAACGGTGGAGCACAAAACGTTTCGAATCCGGGGCAAAGATTTGTGCTTCCATATACACATGGCAACTGGGGACGGAATCCGCCGTCAGTTGGATGACCTCCATCCCCTCGGGCGCTAGGTCCGGCCGCGGTTTTGCCTGCCGGTACGTCGTGTCCATCTTTGCGGACGGAGCGGCCCCGGCACGTCGCGTCATGGTGGACAGGAGACCCAGGCTCCCATAAACTGCGCCGCGTTGGAGAAGTGTTCTGCGAGTGTATGTTTTCATGTCTGCTTCCATCGTGTCGGCTGGGATTTGTCTCGTGATAAACCCAGCGGCCTCTTGTCTTGCTAAGTGCTACTGTACCGGTTTCGGCCAAAATGGCACAACGCGCCAATCCCGGGGCAATCGCAGATCCACTATCAGCGTGCGGGGCGCTCCCAGTGGCGCCACAACATAACGCCCCCGCTGGAAAAGGACGTGTCGTTCGAACCCGTCTGTTGCACAATGATGTTTTTGTGAGGTTGTTTGGCTCGATTACCATGCACCGGCGCGCCGTTTTTGTCGAAGTCGGGGCCAATTCGCAGAATGCGGTATTTCGGGCTCAAGTTTTTCCCTCGTCTGCCGATAATACGAGTCGGAAGAGTCTTGCGTGTGGACAAGTAAAGCCGGAGGAAGAAGATCATGCAGGTTCACGGAGTCGGCCAAAATCAACCCCATACCCCGCCGGGACTTAGCCACGGCAAGGGTCCCAACGCCGCGAACTCAATCAACGCGGGAGCGGAATCCGCGCCCGCGCCGGCTCCAACCGGAGATCCGGCGAAGGCGAAGGGCGTCATACGCCTGCTTCAGGCGGGCCATTTCAAAGGCGTGGCGGACGTACGGCTGCGCATCAATTTCTTCGACGAACTCCAAGGGCTTGAACATGCGAGCCTTGCCGCGGCTGCGGGTACAAACGTGCCCGGTCTATTGGACGCCGTGAGCGGCAAAGTGGATGAACTTCTCGGGGCGGGCGAATTGTCCGACCAGCAGGCGGCGAGCGTGGGGGAGGCCTTTGATACCTTTTCCACCGCGGTTCAGCAACTGGTCGCGGACTTTCAAAATGGAGGCGGTACCAATACGCAAGCGCCTCTTGACGGCATCCAATCGGCCTTCGATGATTTCGTAAAGTCGCTGGAATCCATCCTCGCACCGCCCGACACCAGTTCGAGCGGCGACACGCAGCCATCGTCGTCGGCCGTCATCGGCGACGAAGTCGAAACCACACCACAAACAGCCACCGACGAATCGGAATCGACGCCCCCACCACCATCCATACTCGAAACGTTCATTACCGACCTGCGCAAGGTCTTTACCGACGCGCTCGGCGATCCGAATACCGGTCTGAGCGGCGCCACGACACTGTCGCCCCTGTCCGAACCCTCCGGCAACGGCGCCGCCTACGCAAAATTCCTCGCCATCTACAACAACTTACTCGCGGGCACCCCCAACGAACCCCAAGCCTCGACCGAAACGACCATAGACGCGCAGGTGTAGTCTGCGACCTCGTCCGTCGATGTCGCCATCCTATCGAGTCGCGTGTTGGTCCCTGAATACTCGTTCAGCGTCTTGGCTGGGCAAAACGACGGCATATGGGGTTTCGTCCACAATCCCATCGTGAAGCGAAAACGGTGTCGAAGCCACGGTGGGGTCCTCTCCTTCGGTAAAGGTCGCGGAACGCACAACGAAGACACCAGTCGCATTCGGGGCCAAGCGGCGCCTTGGTGACGGCATGCACAACCGTTCCCCTCACAACGGCATGCTTATGGATGTCGATCATATAAGTAGGTTGAAAAGTACTTAACTGCCAGCGTTTAAGCTGTGGCGCCGTTCGCTCACCTTCCCCGCGGACCATCGCGTCAATCTGCCGCTCGTCTCGGAGAAGCTCCTTCCAGTGATAGGTTGGAAACACGCCTCCGTAGACAATTCAGGCTTCGGGACAGACCGCGCGGAGCGCTCGGCCGACCTACGCGATGATCGGGTGAGCTGAGGTCGAGCCCGAGTGCCCGAATAGAACGGCCTCAGGGGCAAAAGACATTGTTTCGTCAACAATCTGCTGCGTCGATAGTGGGGCGAGTTCCCCGTCCAGAAGGCGCGTTTCGTGTCCCGCAGCGACCAACGCGCCCCCCACATAAAGAAGCCCCAACGGGGGAAGATGATCCCTTGGAATACGGCTGCCGATGGACGGGTGCGGGACATTCACGAGCAGGATACGGCATGGCGTCTTCCTCCTTCTCACGGACTGTGGGCTACAGCCTTGGCTCCTCTGAACGCGATGCCAAAATCTTCTTCGACGAGCCTCTCCCCGCGACGGGAAATTCCACAAAGACCGGATTCAATCTCCCCACACCAATCGCTGCCGGCTTCATGTGTTGCTCCTCTCAAGGACGCCAAATAAATATTTCAATAAGTACTTTATAAAATGAAGTACTTATTGTCAATGAAGCCTCGCCCCCCCCAATCCTTCTTCTCCTCATCCGAGAGTGTCGCCGACCCGAAGTTCACGGCCCGATACACCCTAAAATATCAATCGATTTGATAAATTCCTGACAGTCTGACCGGCAGAATTTGCGCGATTCCAGTATTTTCCCACCGGACAATTCCTATACGGATTTAAGTTATTGTTGTAGAATTACTTACGAATAAGAAAATGATCTCTCTTTGGCACCCAACTTGCTCCCTTCGGTTGAACCAATCTATACTTAAACTCACGTACGTGAAGTGCAACTGAGGGAGGTTACCATGCGAAATCGCGGAAGAAGTTGGTCTGGAGCACTGATGCTCGCCGGTGCATTGGTTTTGGCCGTGGCGGTGTCCGGGTGTCCGCTCGTCACCAATGGCTCCAATAGCGGCGGCACCGGAAAGAGCAACCCCCAATTGACGACCATCATCTCCATGGATGAGCCGTCGCTGGCCGGCGCCTTGGCGGCGCATCTGGCTACAAAAGCCAATGGCGGCAGTCCGGTCCCCGTCGAGGACATTGAGAGCCTCGAGCTTTCTATTACCGAGGTGGCCGTCCACTACGCCGGCGATGACGGAGGCGGCGATCGGTGGATCACCCTCTTCCCGAGCGATTCGGAAGACCCGATTCGGATCAACATCATGGACGTCGGCGAACTGGGCCGCGTGCTGACCGTGGATGAACTCCCGGCAGGCAAGTACACCAAGATCGCCATATCGATCGCGGACCCGCACCTGGTGCTCAAAAGCGGTGAAGAAACGGATAACGTTCAGTTGACCGCGAATGGCCGCATGTTCGTGTCGGAGCAGTTCACCCTGGAAGACGGATTCCAGGGGACACTCGAGATCGCCTTCACCAGCCTCCATCTCGTGGAAGCCGGCAATAGCGGCAAGTTCGTGCTCACGCCCCAACTGCGCGCGGACGTTACCCCCATCGCGGCCGTGGAAACGTCCGCTACCGGCATCATCCAGAACTTGGATGGCGACAGCTTCGAACTCGCGCTGGACGGCGACGGCGCGAAAAGCGAGGATATCATTGAGGTCGAATACAGCGATCCGGGGACGATGGTCTACCTGCTCGACGGCACGGAAGGTACCGCCGCCGATCTCGAGAACGGCCAGGAAGTTGAAGTTACTGGACTCTATTACCCCGAAGGTCCGGACCTGCCGCCGCTCATCACCGCGACTTCAATCAGCATCATTACGGTTGACGCAACGATTGCGGGTATTGTGACGAACAACGCGTACGACCCCGGGGTCTCGGCATCCTTTGCAGTCGATGTCAGCGGCACCGACATTCTGGTCAACTACCTTGACGCGGCGGAAATCTATCTGCCGGGTGAAGTGCCCGGCGTCGATACCCCGACGGGTACGCCGGCCGATCTCGCGGACGGCCAATCGGTTGAAGTGTCCGGACGCCTGCATGCGGATGACACCATGGATGCGGTCGTGATCGCCATCCTGGCCGTGCCGGCAGACGAAACGGGCACCATCGCAAGTCTGGACAACCCGAACGCCGGCTTCTTCAACCTCCTGAACGGAACCACCTACCAGGTCGATTATTCCAGCGTTCAGGAAATCTATCTGCCGGGTGAAGTGCCTGGCGTCGATACCCCGACCGGCACTCCGGGCGATCTCGCGGACGGCCAATCGGTCGAAGTGTCAGGCCGCCTGTTTGCGGACGACACCATCGAAGCGGACGTGATCGTCATCCTGGCCGTGCCGGCGGATCAAACGGGTACCGTTGCGAACCTCGACAGCCCGAACGCGGGCTACTTCGACCTCGAGAACGGAACCACCTATCAGGTCGATTACTCCAGCGTTGTGGAGATTTACCTGCCGGGCGAAGTTCCTGGCGTCGACACGCCGACCGGCACCTCGGCCGATCTCGTCGACGCTGCGGAGGTCCAGGTCTTGGGGCTTGAGTATCCCAACACGCCGCCGCTCATTGTGGCGGACACGATCGTGATTGTGAGCTTACCGGCACCCTGACCGCATCCCATAGCCAAACGATCCAGGGCGGGATCCCATCCGGGGATCCCGCCCTTGCTTTGTTTTCCACCTAAGTTTCAACGCCAGACAGACCAACCGGAGACCCGCTCGGAATTGCGTCCGATCGGGTCCCCGGCCAAGTTGCGCTCTGCGCGTAATATTGGCCCGCTGCGTCTGGCGGATTTGCTGGGATCAGGCAACCAGATCGAAGCGGTCGGCGTTCATGACCTTCGTCCAGGCGGCCACGAAGTCGTTCACGAACTTCTCCTTGTTGTCGTCCTGGGCATAGACTTCCGCGCAGGCGCGCAGAATCGAGTTGGAGCCAAAGACGAGATCGACACGCGATGCCGTCCATTTTACTTTTCCGCTCTTGCGGTCGCGGATGTTGTAGCTGTTGGAGCCGGTGGGCTCCCAGACGTAACCCATGTCGGTCAGGTTGACGAAGAAGTCGTTGGTCAACGCTCCGGGGCGGTCGGTGAAGACGCCATGCTTGCTGCCGCCGTAGTTGGCGTCGAGCGCCCGCATTCCACCGATAAGGACGGTCATCTCCGGCGCCGTGAGGCCCAGAAGCTGGGCGCGGTCCAGCAAAAGCTCTTCGGGCTGGACGACGTAATCCTTCTTCTGCCAATTACGGAAGCCGTCGCTGATCGGCTCCAGCGGGGCGAAGGAGTCGCCGTCCGTCATTGCGTCGGTGGCATCGCCACGACCGGGTGCAAAGGGAACGGTGACGTCAACGCCTGCCGCCTTAGCGGCTTGTTCAACGCCCCAGTTGCCGGCCAGCACGATGACATCGGCGATACTGGCGCCCGTCTCTGCAGCGATGGGCTCGAGGACGCCGAGTACTTTCGCGAGGCGCTTCGGCTCGTTGCCTTCCCAGTCCTTTTGCGGCGCGAGCCGGATGCGGGCACCGTTGGCACCGCCGCGCATGTCGGAGCCGCGGAACGTGCGGGCGCTGTCCCATGCAGTGGCGACGGCTTCGCCGATAGTGAGACCACTGTCGGCGATCTTCGCTTTCACCGCTTTGACGTCGTACTTGATCTTGCCGGCGGGAATGGGGTCCTGCCAGATGAGATCTTCCTCGGGGACATCGGGACCGATATAGCGGGTCTTCGGACCCATGTCGCGATGGGTCAACTTGAACCACGCCCGGGCGAAGGTCTTGGCGAGAGACTCGGGATCCTTGTAAAAGCGCTCGGCGATCTTGCGATAGTCCGGGTCCATTTTTATGGCCATGTCCGCGTCGGTCATGATCGGGTTATGGCGGATGGAGGGGTCCTCCGCATCGACCGGTTTGTCCTCTTCCTTGATGTTGACGGGTTCCCACTGGTTGGCGCCGGCGGGGCTCTTCGTCTTTTCCCAGTCGTAGTTCAGGAGAAGGTGGAAATAGCCGTTGTCCCACTTGGTGGGGTGGGTCGTCCACGCGCCTTCGAGACCGCTCGTTACGGTGTCGTGCCCAATGCCGCGGCTGGTCTTGTTAATCCAGCCGAGGCCCTGGTCTTCCGGTGGGGCGGCTTCCGGGGCCGGGCCGAGCAGGTCGGCGTCGCCATTGCCGTGGCACTTGCCAACCGTGTGGCCGCCGGCCGTGAGGGCGACGGTTTCCTCGTCGTTCATGGCCATACGAGCAAAGGTCTCGCGCACCTGCTTGGCAGACTTGAGCGGGTCCTGCTTGCCGTTGACTCCCTCGGGGTTGACGTAGATGAGCCCCATCTGCACCGCCGCGAGTGGGTTCTCCATGGTGGAGGGGTCGTCGACGTTTTCGTAGCGCTCGTCGCTGGGGGCGAGCCATTCCTTCTCAGAGCCCCAGTACGTGTCCTTCTCCGGATGCCAGATGTCGGCGCGGCCAAAGCCGAAACCATAGGTCTTGAGGCCCATGGACTCGTAGGCAATGGTACCGGCGAGGATGATGAGGTCTGCCCAACTGATCTTGTTGCCGTACTTTTTCTTGATCGGCCAGAGCAGCCTGCGGGCCTTGTCGAGGTTGACGTTGTCGGGCCAGGAATTCAGCGGTGCGAAGCGCTGGTTGCCGGTGCCGCCGCCGCCGCGCCCATCTGCGATCCGATAGCTACCGGCCGCGTGCCAGGCCATCCGGATCATCAGGCCGCCATAATGGCCCCAGTCCGCGGGCCACCAGTCCTGGCTGTCGGTCATGAGGGTGTGCATATCGCGCTTGAGGGCGTCGAAGTCCAGCGTCTTGACTTCCTCGCGATAGTTGAAGTCCCGGTCCATTGGGTTGGGCTTCGTATCGTGCTGGTGCAGGATGTCGAGGTTGAGGTTGTTCGGCCACCAATTCATCTCGCGGGTGCCCGTTGTCGTATTGCCGCCGTGCACCACGGGGCACTTCCCTCCGTTGTCTGACATGTGCGGTCTCCTTAGTTGTTGTGAAACTAGAAACGCCAGTCGAGCTTTGATCTCACCTTCATCGTGCTCGTACTCGAATCAATTGGATGTAACGTTCGCGAGTGCCACCGCTTTATCGCGCCTTGAATGCAAAGCTACGGATGCGCCGCCATCAGTTGCCTGAATACTCAGCCTTCCGATCTCGCAGCACCGCTCTATCGATGTTCAGCCCCGTTCCGCCGATTCCGGAGTCGCCGCGAGGCACTCCGGACAGATGCCCCAGAAGATCACTTCCGCCTCGTCGATTTCGTAGCCCGAATCGTCGGCGGCTTGCAGGCACGGCGTTTCGCCGACGGCACAATCGACATCTTCCATCCTGCCGCAGGCGCGGCAAATCAGGTGATGATGGTTGTCGCCAACCCGGCCCTCGTAACGGGCCGGCGACCCGGCCGGCTGGATGCGACGGATCAGACCCTTCTCCGCCAGGATTCCCAAGGCATCGTACACCCCCTGACGCGAGATAGCCCCGAGTTCAGCGCGAACATCTTCGGCAATCGCATCCGCTGTGCTGTGGGGTCGGCCCGACACCATGCGGAGCACGGCCAACCGCTGGGCCGTGACTTGGACGCCGTGCGCACGAAGAAGCTCAGTTGGATTGGACATGAGCAGAGTATACGATAAACATTGGACTTTGTCAAGTATTAGATTTTATCAATTATGACATTGGCCGAGCGTTTGGTGGATTCGGGACTTACTATCCACTGGTTGGCACCCGAGAAGACGCACGGATTCCTTGCTGTGGAATTCTCGCGCGTTCTCTGCCTCCAAGAAGGATAAATGGTTCGAACGGGAAATTCACAAACATCTGGGATGAATGGAGTTGTGGCATAGCAACATGGGTGGAGGCGGCGGGAATCGAAACGCAAGGAATTGAAAAAAAGGACTTACAACCGACGGACAAAACCCGTCAAATACCGGTCAGGAACCGGTTAACATCGGACAGAATCTTGCCTTACTTCCCAGCGCCGATTGCAATCACCCGTCGATCATCGGACACGCCGAGGTCATCGGCGGACAAAGTTTCGCCCCCAAATCGCCCCCAAGAATTCCCCCCGATTTGCAGCTTCTCGTCGACCGTTGGGAAGCGCTCCCGCAAGGCATCCGCGCGGTCATAAAAGCGATTCTGAACACCGATGCGGAGTTAGAGGCAAGTAATAGTATTCCGTGATTGAACACGCAGGACCCACGATGTTGACGTTTGTCTGGAAGTGAATCCTTGCCCGTTTCAGGGGGGCAGGTCAGGTACAAATCTGAAAAAGGGGAGCTTCTGAATGGGATATCTCCGATACGCTTGTGGGCGCCAAAGTTTTGATTGGACCATGGCGCAAGGAGTACAAGGGAATCCGGCCTCACCGCGCCTTCGCATTTTAGTCTAGAATGACCGCCAGTGCATCGGCGTCTCGTGGTTGAACCGAGGGGCGTCGGACGAATGGCGGATAGGGGAACTGGGGACGCGCCCGTTCTTGCGGGCGCTCAAGAAGTCACACATACAGGAGCGGCAAGATGATGAGACGACTTTGTCTTCTAGTGATGATTCTACTTATAGGCCTAAGCGGGACGTTCCTCACTGGGTCCAGGCAAGCGCTTGCGGAAGACACACCCGCAGACGGGAAGACCTTGCACATCATCGTGTTCGGGGCGCACCCCGATGATTGCGAACTGAAGGCCGGAGGCGTGGCGGCTCAATGGGCCGCCCTTGGACACAAGGTCAAGTTCGTGTCCGTCACCAATGGCGACATAGGGCACTTCGAGACGGCGGGGGGACCGCTGGCGCAGCGGCGAGCAAAAGAAGTTGCCGAAGCGGCCAGGATACTCGGCATCGAGACGGAAGTCCTGGACCATCACGACGGGGAATTGATGCCGACCCTGGATATACGTAAGGAACTCATCCGGCTGGTCCGGGAATGGAAGGCCGACCTCGTAATCAGCCCCCGGCCTAACGACTACCATCCGGACCATCGGTACACGGCGATCCTTGTCCAAGATGGGGCTTACATGGTCACGGTGCCTTTCATGTGCCCGGACGTGGAGCCACTGCGGAAGAACCCGGTGTATATGTACATGTGGGACCACTTTCAAAAGCCGAACCCGTTTCAGCCGGACGTGGTGGTGGCCATTGACGACGTGATCGAGCGCAAACTTGAAGCGTTGAGTGTGATTACTTCCCAGTTCGCGGAGTGGGGTCCCTGGCACGGCCACTACCTGGACGATGTCCCGAAAGACCCTGCGGCAGCGAAGGAATGGATAGCCGATGGCTTTCGCAAGCGGATGAAGGAACCGGCACAGCGGTATCCGGAAGAATTAACGAAATGGTACGGTGCCGAGAAGGCCGATACGGTGGAGTTCGCCGAGGCCTTCGAGGTCTGCGAATACGGACGTCAACCTGACGAGGAAGAGTTGCGCACACTCTTTCCGTTCTTCCCTGCCAAGAAGTAGGAACGCTGCCCGATCGCCGCCTGTGGGTTCGCTCCCTGGCGTCGCAACGAAACGAAGGACAAGGAGAAAGATTGATGAGCCAGTGTATTTCACACCGATCGTTCACTGCCATTTGGAGCAGGGCAGTGCCGTTTCTGATTGTGCTGACCGGGTCACTACTAGCGTTCCAGACGCCCGCTTCAGGAGAGGTGCGCGCAGGCGCCGCCCAAATCGACATCACACCGCCGGCGGGCACGCCTTCGGCGGGCTACGGCGACCGGATGGGACAGGGGATGGAAGGCGTCCATGATCCGCTATTGGCTACGGCCCTTGTGCTCGACAACGGCGAGAAGATGATTGCCTTTGTCGGCGTCGACCACCTTGGTTTCGGAGAAGCCATGGTGGGCGCCGTTGAACAGGGGGTCCACGCCAACCCCGCCACGGCCGCATGCGAGGTCTATCTCGGTTCGTCGCACACCCATTCAGGCGGTGGCGCCTATTTTGACATTCCGGGTCTCGGTGCGCGCCTCGCCGGCGAGTTCGACAGCGCGATTTACCAGTCGTACATCGACGGGGCCGTGCGCTCCGTGGTCGAGGCAGCGGAAAAACTGGAACCGGCAAAGGCGGGCGTCGGCTATGGCCACGCGCCCAATATGAATTCGTATCGAGGCGACTGGCCGCCAAATGTTGAAACGCCGCGACGAAGTGGCGGTGCTCAAAGTAACCCGGGCGGACGGCGCGCCCCTAGCCGTGCTATTCAATTTCGCGGCCCATCCCACCGTCCTGAGCGGACAAAACATGCTTTTCTCCGCTGACTATCCCGGTGCGGCACGCAGCCAACTTGTCGATGCTATTGGGGGAGGGGTGCAGCCCATCTTCTTCAACGGCGCCCAGGGGGACGTTTCGCCGCGGCCGCCAAGCGGGGAGGACGGCTTCGAGCGGTGCGACCGTATGGGCAATGTCCTGGCCGAGGAAGTCAAGCGGGTCTGGGACGCCACGGAAACGTCGGACTCCCTTACGATCGAAACCGAGCGCCATCCTTATGACGTTCGTCCCCAGCCCACAACGTCCGGTTTCTCCAAGCCGGGCGGCGACTCGCAGATGAGCGAAGTAAGCGCAATCGTCCTCAACGACCGCGACGCGTTCATCACGATCCCCGGCGAGCTGAGCTGCATCTACGATGCCGACATCAAGCGCTTCGGCCGTTGGCTCGGCTTCAACCAAGTCTCGATTCTCGGCCTGACCAACAGCGCCCACGGCTACATCATCACGCCGGAATCCTGGCGCCATCGCATCTACGAGTCGACCTTGTCCTTTGGCGGCGAGCAGTATGGCGAGCGAATCGAGAACATGGCGTACGCGCTGCTCCACAACGTCGAACCGGAAGGCGCCTATCACGCCGACCAATTGGCCGAATCTACGGTACTTTCGCCATAGAGAGATAGATGAATTTCGCGCAATGGATGGGCAGGCCCGTGGTCTGCTTGAATACCAGGCGCTTTTACATAGGAGGAAGGCCCATGGTGAAACTTGCGGCAGGAATTCCGATGGTCGGTACGTGTGTGTTATTGAGTGCAATTGCGGCTTACCCGGTTGTGGCTTGGGCCTCCGAAATGAAGGCGGGGGTTGCGAAGACCGTCATCACACCCGACGAGCCATTGGTTATCACGAACGGTCCAGTGGCAACCGGCAAGCTCGCAGACCTTTATGCCCGTGCGTTGGTATTGAATGACGGAAACGGGCGCCTTGTCATCATTACCTACGACTTGAATTGCCTGGACCGGGCGACGGCTCCGCTGCGACAGCGGGTTCGCGACGAACTTGGCATCGAACCCGCTCGCTTAATCTTGCTTGCCACCCATAACCACAACGGGCCAATTCAAATCAATCCGGACAATTTCGAGTACGGTGACCGGCTGGCAGACCGATTATTTGACTTGGTCCAAGAGGCAATTGCGAACGAACAGGGCCCGGTGCACCTTCAATTTGGTTCGGGGTATGCCTATAACCTCATGAGCCGCGGCAATGCACCGGTCGATTACGAAATCCAAGTGCTGAAAGTCGTGGCCGGTGACCGGCCTGTGGCCTTGCTGTTCAATCAGGCCACGCATCCGCTTCAGGCGTCCAGGTCGAAGTATGAAGCCGGGCATCCTGGTTTTGCCATGGATGCGATCGAAGCAAAGATGCCCGGCGTCCAGGCGATGTATGCGGACGCGTGTGGCGGCAATCAATTCCCGTTGCGGCCGAAAGCAGCCGAGGGAGTGCCGGATATGCCGCGGGGCGCGAACGTATCCGACGAAGTCGCTGAGAAAGTGGCAAGAGCGTACGCAGATGAATTGGTAGAAACCGTACTCCGAATCGCCAATGGCCCAATGGAGGATGTTACTGGACCAATTACGAGCAAGCGCGAGGTCATTTCACTTCCGCTGGCGCCCCCCATCCCCAAGGAAGAGGCGCTGGCGTTGGCCAAGCAGTTCCCGCCGGACGTGGGCTTCGTCCATTATCCCAACGACGATGGCTACCGGGAAACAAACTGGGTACGGATGCTGCTCTATTGGTACGACAAGGGGTTACCCTTTCCGACCTCGACCACCGACTTGGTATGCACCGATGACACATTCCTAATTCACAAATCAGACAAGGAAATGTTGGAGAAATACCACGACAGTCTCCCCGACGAATTCCAATGTGTTTACGAGGAGGTTATCGTTTCCAAAATCGGTCCGATGGCGTTCGTCGCCATGCAAGGCGAAGTGTGCGCGCCAATCGGGGCCCGAATCAAAGACGCATTCCGCCGGGACATGCCAATCATGGTGTTCGGCTATATGGGGGAACACAATCTATACATTCCAACGCGCGAGTTGGTTCGCCAAAAGGCCTACCAAGGGATCGTGATCCAGATTCAGTACGCATCGCCAGTGGGCTGGGCGCCGGAAGTCGAGGATGAGATGGTCGACAACGTGTGCAGCGTCGTGAAGTCCGTCATGGCAAAGCCGGTGACCAACTGACCGGGGCGAGATGAAGTCGCGGGCCTTTACGGTTGTTAAGTGGACCAAATCCGTCCCAGTTCGCATTTCTCACCGCCCGAGAGTCCTCGAGTTGAGGATCACGCCGTGGCGTGATGAGAAATGCTTTCGAGAAAAACTGCCACGCCCCGGGCGTGGTTGAGGGAATCTCACACGCGCGCGGTAAACCCAACATGCTCGGACCGACGTGTGAAGGCTCGGGCCGGATTGGGGTTACAGGCCCGATACTTGGAGCGTGTGAGATTTCCGGGCTTGCGGAAATCCATCTTCGGGGCACATCCTAGATACTTCTCCGCCCCCAAACTGGAAGAACGGCTCAGATAGGAAGCGCTTAAACCTCTGGGATGAATTGAGTTGTGGCGGAGAAATAATGGTGGAGGCGGCGGGAATCGAAGCCGAAGAAGGGGTGTTTTGGCAACTTATTGAAAAGCAAGAAGATACGACTTAAGACTATGCTGCAGAAGAACTTCGGTGAGTCTCAGGTTTTATCAGAACTTGTCATCCCTGCGCAGGTTTTTGTTTGAAAATGCTCCCGTGGAGATGTGCCCTTCAAGAGGTCTCGTCATCACATTGCCATTCGCGGCGCATCACAGCAAACGGCCCTTGAGGCTCCTCAGCAGTTCAAACCCTGCGATGAGGCTTTCACCACCGGTGCATCGGGCCAGGCGTGAATAAGACATGGCCACATTCTTGACTCGTGCGTTTGGGAAGTCGGTGCTCTGACACACATCCTTGTGAAGGCCCGTATCCTTGTCCAACCAGACAACGATCAACTCTGGGGCCTGCTGTCCATGCCGGAAAAGCTTCTTGTATGCGCTGTTCTCCGACAGCGTTGCTTCCAGCCAGCTTCCGTCTTCAAGGACAAAGTCGGGATTGTAGAGCCGGTGCGTTCTCAGCTTGAGCCCATTTTTCCCGGCGAAGTCTACATACCAAGGATCGGGGTCCCGATGCTCGAATACAGGTTCACGCCGACAGGGTATTTCGAGCAGCATCAGAGCCTCGGCGATAAGGTGCGAGAAGATCCTCCCGCGCGCGCCGGTGCGCTGAAATGAATTCAAGTCTTGCATGCGACGCTCTTGAAATGCCGCGATGATCGGTTCCCACTTGCGGCGCGCCCTTCGTGACAGAGGTGAAGCATATCCATCCGGAGTGCGCAATACACCACACCTTTCGTGTTCACTACAAAACAAAACGTAAGCACGGTTCGAGACGCCAATGATGTCGTGATCGAACAATGCAAACCCGTGCAGGCACGTCTTAATATACCATTCCCCATGCCGTTGGTCATTTCCCCTTGATGTCGTGTGCGGACCGGCCTGGAAACCCGCTATGATCCTGGCAAAGCTGACTGAGGCGGCGGCATGTTCGGACATGCGGGAAGGATGAATCAGACGACATGAGCAAACAGCGCAAGAAGGATCCGATAATGGCGAGCATCGAACGAGCGCTCGACTTCGGCCAGTTCGTATCCTACAAACAAACGTGGGATTTCGTCAGCAACCTGGACCGGATCAAGGATCAGATTGACGCGCTCGTTGACGAGGGTGACGCGGAACGAACGGTCAGACTCTACGAACTATTCCTTGCGGGTGTATACGAGAAGGCCGAGGAAACCGACGATTCGGGCGGCGAACTCGGAGCGTTCTTCGAGAGGCTGTTTGTATCTTGGATCATCGCCCGGCAAAAGACCGGATGCGCGGCTGAAGAGACTGTGCTCGAGATCCTCGGCTGGATAGAGAACGATAACTATGGCTTTTGCCATGGAATCGAAGGGGAGGTGGCGCGAACGCTCAACAGAGAGGGGTTTGCCCTATTCAGAAGCCACTTCCGGAATCTGTTCGAGAAGGCCTTCGCACCTTTCAAGTGCGAGGCGCCAAGGCGTATCTACGATTATCCCGCTGAGGTGTGCCTGTCCGCCCGTGTGCTCAAGTCCATCTACATTGCGAAGAGGGATGTGCCCTCCTATGTCGCCCTTTGCGAAATGATGACCGTTTCTCCGAAAGATTGTGAAGAGGTGGGCAACATGCACAAGACCAGGCGGCGCTTTGCCGAGGCGCTCGAGTGGGTCGAGCGCGGGCTGTCACTTGAGCATGAACGTCACTGGGGGAATGAGTCTAGCAATTCTCTTGCCTTCATACGGCGGGAGCTCCTCGAAAAGGTCGGGCGCAAAGAAGAGGCGTTTCAAGTTGCCTGGGAACAGTTCGAAAAACACCCTTGCGAATACGCCTACGCGGATCTGATGAAGCACGTGGCCGGGGAAGATCGGGAGCATTGGCACGACAAGGCCATGGAAGCCGCCAAGCGAACTTCGTTGTCTGGGTACATCGAAATCTGCGCGAAAACCAAGGAGTGGGATGCCTTGGTGCGCCACGTCGATTCCGTCACACGGGAGGAACTCGAAAGCGTGAGCCACTATGTGACAGAAAAGGCGGCCAAGGGGCTTGAAAGGCGCCACGCGTTGGCGGCCGCCAAGGTGTATGCCGCCCTCGGCATGCGGATTGTCAAGGAGGGCAAGAGCAAGTATTATCAATATGCCCTCGGCCACCTCCGGAACGCGAAGAAGTTCGCGGAAAGGGCCGGCCATACCGAAATGTGGTCATCGTTGATAGAAGAAGTGCGCAAGAATCACTCGCGAAAACAAGGTTTCATTCCGGGTTTCGAGGAAATCGCGGCGGGACGGCGGCCGGCTTCCGACTCCTTCGAGAAGAGAGCGAGGAAACGGTGGAAGAAACAGGTGTCGCAATAGCGCCGGGCTCGACGCGGGAAAGGCGGAAATGAACGTGCCTCCTAACGTTCAGAAGGAAGAGGGATGAAGCGACCACATCAATGGCAGTTTCGGGCACGCTTCAGAACAAACGCCTATACCTGGCGTGGCACGGCCCTTGCCTCGAAACGCTTGAAGGAAGCCGTCGTGGAGATCACGAATGCGTCCAAGTCCGACCCTGTGGCCGCCGGGGACGGTTGCGTTGCGCTCATGGAGCGCCTATGGCCCGCGCTTCAAAGCATCGATAGTTCCTCCGGCGCGCTCGGGAACGCTGTCAACCGGACCCTCCACGACCTGATCCCCATTCTGATCGCCGCCCCCTGCGGCCGGGAGCTTCGCGCAGAATGGATCGAGCGCTTGTATCAGGCCGTCTGCGACGACGGCGTGCAGTACTTGACACCGGTGGAAGAACGCTGGGGGGAGGTGTGCGTCTTCCCCGAACTCGCCAATGAATGGGCCGAGAGGATTCTCCCGCTGCTTCGCGAAGTATGGTCCGCCCGCCGTCCGGGCGCTCACGTGCGCGGCGACACGCTGTGCCTCTCGTGTCTTCTGGAGACCGGGCGCTACGTGGAATTGGGCGAAGTGCTCTCGCTGCGCGGCGTTCGTTTCTGGCCGAACGATCAGTTCTTGGCGGAAGCAATGGCACGTGAAGGAAGAATCGACGAGGCTGTCGCGTACGCCGAAGCCCATCACGACGAACACTACGAGCGTCCCGGGATTATCGCGTTCTGCGAGCGGATTCTTCTGGAATCCGGCCGAGAGGAGGAGGCCTACCGGAAATTCGGCCTGTTCGCCGTCAACGCAACAACGCATCTGAGCGCGTTCCGGAAGACCGCCGCACAGTATCCCGAAAAGGACCGCCGCCAAGTCTTGCTGGACCTGATTGAGGCGCGCGGGAACAAGGGGAAGTGGTTCGCCGCCGCGAAAGACGCCGGATTCCTGGACATTGCCCTCGAATGCGCCCAAACAGGCGACACGGAACCGAAAACGCTGATCCGGGCCGCGCGGGATTTCGAGGAAACGGAGCCTGAATTCGCAGTGAACGTCGCACTCTGTGCGGTTCAAATCCTGCTGCGCGGCGGGGGCTATGAACCATCGGCGGTGGACATACAAGAGGCATACGACTACCTGATAGCCGCGGCAAGGCGGTTGGGGCGCGCGGAGTGGGCGAGAACCGGGTTGGAACACCTGTTGTCCGACACGGAGCAGAACATCGAGCCGCAAATGAAGAAGGTGCTGGAGATGCGCCTTTGCCTGGGCTAGCTGTTCGCTTCCCAGACTGTGTACTCTCTCACGGGCCAGTAGTTCTTGTCCTCCTTGGGCGTCACTTCCAGATCGGCCAGCGGGACAACGCCTCTTGCCCTCCTTTCTCGAACGCTTACGAGAATGCCGAATCGCGATAGGTCGTCATCCATGAGATCGACGACATCCATCGCATGACCAAGTCTGAATGGATCTCTGTCTGCAACGTCAGTGAAGTAGGCATCATCATCGTCTTCCACGCGCGTGGCCTTGAAAGGAAAGGAGAGATTCTCCCGAAGCCATGCCTTCCAATCGCGGCAGGCCCATTCTTCGCATTTCAAGTCAAAGGCGTCTTCGCTCCGCGGATGGCACCCGGTATCATCCTCCATCAGATCCCAGGAGTCATCGTAGGGGTTCTCTATCATAACTATTTCCTCCGAATTTTCGCAGTGCCCAGCCCGAAGCACTGCGCCGCGCTATGTGATTTGCCCACAGCATTTCTTGTACTTCTTGCCGCTTCCGCAGGGGCAGGGCGCATTCGGTTTGACTCTGGCGGGGCGCTGGGGTGGGAAGGGGGCGGCCTGTTCTATCCGGGGCGTAGGACGCGTTGCGGGCATCGTCCCCCGTTTGGACTGTTTGGGTTGCTTGAAACAGGCCCACCACTCCATCTCATCGGCCACGTTCTCGATATAGGTATGTCGCCCCTTGCGGAGGTCATCGAGTACGGATTCCTTATTCCTTTTCGACGCTCTCTCGACATTCCGAAGCGAGATGAACCATCCGTCGACGAGGCCCTCCTTGAATGCCGCGGTGATATGCTCGGAAACCTCCTCCGGATGGAGAGCCGTGGCGCAGGCGACCAGTGAATCCCAGGCGTGGGAGTAAGAACGTTCAAGCCTCCCCTCGAAAAGACCCTTGAAGTAGGCCATGACCTCGCCGCGGCTCTTGTCGCCCTCGGCCACAAGCACCAGCAACGAGTTCAGCGCGGCACTGCGCGCGTATTCGCCAACTTCCCCGTCCTCAATCAGTTCCTCGATCGGCCCCGTGTCGCCATCGCACACCGAGGCTAGAACGCGGCAGAGTCCCTCAGTGACAAAATCTCCGGCGAGCGCGTCGAGCAGGTCCTCTTCTAAGCGCGCGAAACGCACCACCAACGGATAGGCGTGCGCTTCCCTAAACTGGGCCAAGAGGTACATGGCATAGAGGTGCGCGAAATAGGCGCCATCCGCGTCTTCGGCCACAATCTCCTTGGCCCTGGCAACCGTATCTTCGAGAATCCGCAGCAGCTCGGGGGTGATCTCCTCACGCGCCTCCACAGCCGCCTCGACGGCCTTCCTCGGAAACGTGCCAGTGTTCCGTTCAAGCTCTTTCAGGATTTGGGTGATTCCCACCGCTTCACAAGTCCTCACGTTCTATCGGTTGGCAAACCATACAGCATAGTCCCGCAACGGCAAGAATGCCGGAGACTCGCGCGGGAACGCCTCGAGTTCGCACAACGGGACGGCCCTCTTTCGCCAACCATGTTTGACGCGTACGATAACACCCATGAGCTCGTCCACATCATCGACGGCCAACACGCACACTGTGTCGCCATCAGCCAAGGGACCGCACTCCTGGGATTCGCAAACCTTGGCGTCAAAAGGAAAGGTCAACGTTTTCCCAAGATATTCACTCCATGCCGTAATCACCTCCCACGGATCGTCTGGGTCCAATCCCTCCATAACATCGAGAATGCGCCTGCCCTGGGCTCCCATGTCCAGCCAAAGGCTGTTGAAATCCAGAGTTCGCGCGTTTCGTTCGGTATCCGCTTCGCTATCGCGCGGTTGAGCGCGCTCCACTTCTTCCATCCCAAGATACATCGCCCTACAGTCGAGGCCTTGTGCTACGCCGCCGGCCAAGAAATCCTTCGGCATGGCGGCCACGGTAACGCTGTCCCACTTGGCGCCGACCATTGGCTCATCGTCCCATAGTTCGACGCAGAATAACCTTCCCTTCCACCCCGCAAGCGACAGACCCTCGAAGTCGGGGCACATGACGCCCTGCTTGACACGGACACAATCACCCTCGTGAAAACACTCGCTCTCTGCGGCCATGTTCCCCTCCACTATTTCAAGTCTGCAAATTCCTCGCGTGCAAGCAAGACCCGGATGCTGCGCGGCTGTCCGGGAATCCGCCCAATGAATCCGTTCTTCTCCAGCGTCACCACCATCTGATGCACACTCGGCGCGCTAACGTTGAAATACCGTTGCATGTCGGCTTCTGCCGGCGGCCGGCCAGTCACTTTGGTATAGTAGTGGATAAAGGCCAGATACTGGCCCTGTTTCTCGGTGGGTTTGGATTCCATTCCCTTCACACTCCCTTATTCATCTCTCGGGCGCATCGTAGATCGACAGGAATCTCATGGAACTACTCGGACTACTCCGGCATGTTGAGCAGGAACCGCCATGCCGGCACGACCTCGATGGTTCCGCCCTCAACGTCGAACTGTTCCTCCTTATTGCGGGTCACGATTGTCCCTGACCCGACGCCCAATTCCGCCATCGCTTCGCTCAAAGCAACGGTCTCTCTGTTTCGTGTCTGCGGCTCGGCGAGCGACTCGCACACCTGTACCAGGAGCGGGGAACGGCCACGCGATGGGACGATGAAATCGACCTCCTTGCCGGTCTTCGTCCCATAGTAGTAGATGTCTGGTTGGCTGCGCCGAAGCGCCGTGAATACAAGGTTCTTCAGAAGATGCCCGGAGTTGATGAGCACGCCCGACGATACCGAAGTGACCATGGCGTGATCGATGCAATATACCTTCTTCGGGTTCGTGTTGCGGCGGGCGAGCGAGGCGTCGAATATCTGCACGGTGAACAGGAAGTAGGCGTCCTCGAACCACTCCAGGAAATCCGATACGGCCGTCCTTGGCGCATGATGCCCCAGTGATTGTAGATATCCGGTTAAGCGGTTGATGGAATAGACTGATGCCGTGTTGTCCACCAGCCAATGAGCCAGATCGCTCACCGCTTTCGGGTGCGCAATGTCGTGACGCTCCACAAGGTCACGAAACAGAACTGCCTGGAAGTATTCTTGGTGCGTTTTAATCCTCAAGTTCTCACTGAGGCCGATGACCTCGGGAAAACCACCGGTTGCCCAATATTCCTCAAAGGCCTTCTGGATGAGAAGCCGCTTCTTCGTTGACAGACCTCCCTCGCTGTCCATTCCTCGGCTGTCAAGAAACTCACGGAAGGAGAACGGAAACAACTCCCAAGACAACGCTCGCCCGCGCATCTGCGTAGCGATCTCTTTCGACAGCATTCTGGTCGAGGATCCCGTGAGATAGACCTCGCATTTCTCCGTGCGAATCATGCGATCGACAAAAGGTTCCCAACCCGGAACGGCTTGTATCTCGTCGAAAAAACAGTAAACCGTTTCTTCACCCTTCTTTTCCGGGTAGATGGAGTAATAGGATTCGGCGATCAGAGCTAGATTCTCATGCTGCAGATTGTGGAGGCGGTCGTCGAAGAAGTTCAGATACAGAATATTCTGTCGCGAAACCTCGCTGTCCATCAGCCCCTGAATAAGCTGGAACAGGAAGGTGGACTTCCCGCTCCGGCGCACGCCGATACAAACGGTGGCTTTCCCATGAACCGGCTCTACATGCAAACGGCGGGGCACCCCCGTTTCCAATTGGGCCTCCTGAAAGTCCAGGATGATGCTCTTTATCGTCTCCATCATTTGACTAATCCTGTCTCAGAAGTTTCCGATATGGTACCTAACTGCGAGTGAATATGCGCAGTTTACCCTGGCGTTGTCAAGACAGGATGCCGGATTCGACCTCGCCACGTTCCCCCCGCTACTTGTCGTCTTGCAGTCCTTGTCGCAGGCTTGATCCGAGGCGCAAACAAAGGGACGCGGGAATCAGTACGGATCGCGGTATGATCTTGTAGCGAGTGTGAATTCCAGTTCGGCACTCTGCAACGCTTCCGCTTCACTGCCCAAGTGGCGCTCTTTGGCTCCGGCGACGAGACCACGTTGAAAGACAGAGCGTAAGACTCAGAACGGCAATTGGTTAGAGCGTGCAGGCGCAGAAGTGATAACTGAAAACGGCATCTGGATCATCGGATTCCTCAAGGATAAGGATAGTGATCGACGGCATGCTTACGCATGCTCACCTCGCACATGCGCGGCAGTCAACACCTAGAAATGCTCCCATTTTGGTCCCGCCACGGAAATGGCGTATCAATGGGATGTGCAACGACCGCATTTTCAGCCAAGGCTGCTTGGGCTTTGTAGACGAATAATAATAGTTAACTATGGTGAAGGCGGCGGGAATCGAACCCTCTCTGGAAATCGATACATTTGCTGCACTTTTCCTACAGAACCCATACACAAACCACCCATCGCAAACAGCTTGCGAGGCGCTGATCGACACTTTCCGTACACTTCCCGAACAGAACCGCGACACTTTCTTGCGGCTCGTTTGTGCAATATATGTGCAATGGAATGCGCTACCGCCCTCAATCCAAAACATGATCAATGACTGGACCTTATTGCCAGAGGAGGTCAAGGAACGCGTTGAAAGAATGGTGGAGCGGCAGTAGGTGGGGTATTGAATGAGCGAATCCTACCTGCTGAGAATGAAGTAAGATGACGAGTTGGTGCATCATTGCCTTGAAAAGAAGCCGGGGATCTGTGTGAGTGCCTCCGCGATGAACTGGGATAGACTGATGGAACGGAAGAATTGAACACGCGCGAACTCAAGAACCTGGTCGCAGACGGAGAGTCGGAGCGCCTTGAACTGAAGCGCTCCACGGGCCAGAGAACCGAAGCCGCAAAAAGTGTTTGTGCCATGCTCAATGGCATGGGTGGCTTCGTCGTGTTCGGCGTGACCGACCGGCGAGAAATCGCTGGCCAACAGGTCACAGCGAAAACCCTTGAAGATATTGCGGCTGAACTGCGTCGGATTGAACCTCCTGCATTTCCCGACATCGAGACGATTACGGTCAAGAAGGATCACGATGTGATTATCTTGAAGGTCCCAGGCAGCGCGGGACTGTATCACTACGACGGACGTCCCTATGTCCGCCAAGGTCCGACCACGATCGTCATGCCGCGCGAAGAATATGAAAGAAGGCTCGTGGAACGTCTGCACGCCACACGTCGATGGGAAAATGAACCTGTTGCCGAGGGCGTATCCGTGAAGGACCTCGATAAGCAGGAGATTCAGAACACTCTGGACACCGCAATCAGTCTGGGGAGATTGGAGCCCACGGGGCGTCGAGACGTGGAGTCAATTCTTCGTGGATTGGATCTCATCCGCGAAGGCAGACTCCTAAACGCGGCCGTTGCCCTCTATGGAAAGAGCAATAGACTCAAAACGCTTTATCCGCAGTTCAGCATAAGGCTTGCCCGTTTTCGTGGCGTGAATCGCCTTGCAGAATTTTCGGATAACCGGCAGTATTGGGGTCATGCATTCTCGCTCTTGAGCCGGGCTCAGTCTTTTCTCATGGATCACGTACCAATCGCCGGGAGGGTCGTTTCGGGCAAGATGGTCCGCGAGGATCAGCCGCTCTATCCGCTTCGGGCAACGCGCGAGGCGCTTGCGAACGCTTTCTGCCACCGTGATTACACGGTACCTGGCGGTGCGGTCGCTGTGGCCATGTACGATGACCACCTCGAGATTACCAACCCTGGCGCGCTTCACTTTGGAATTACCCCTGAGAAGCTGAAAGTGCCCCACGAGTCCAAACCGTGGAATCCAATCATCGCGAACGTCTTCTACCGGGCCGGAATTATCGAGCGATGGGGTAGCGGCACGCTCAATATCATCGACTGGTGCACGGAGAACGGCAATCCCGCGCCGGAATGGCAGGAGCTGGCGGACTCCGTTTTCGTGACATTCCTTCCGGCGGCGCTGCTGGCGAGCCCAGGAAAGGATGAGAATAGGGACCAAGTTGGCACCAAGTTGGCACCAAGTAGGCACCAAGTGGCCGTCTTGTATAAGTGCCTCAATAACACTGGTTTATACGAACTGATGAAGGCTGCTGGACGCACAGACCGCACCAAGTTCAGGAACCAAGTCCTTAAGCCACTCCTTGAAGCCGGACTTGTTGAAATGACGATTCCAGACAAGCCGCGGAGCAGCAAGCAACAATATCGCTTAACGGACGCCGGGAGGCAATATCTTGCCGACTTGGACAAGGCCTGAATGTGCTTCTCGACCGGCAATTGGTCCAGTGCGTCGGGAGTAAAATATGGCTTTCCAACATGGCCCCAATGTATTGCAGGCGAACTCGGACTAACATGTCGCACGATGACGAACGGCTCCGCGAGGACCTCGCGAAAGCAAAAGAGGAAATCTGCCGACTCCAAGAGGAAAACGGTCGGCTCAAGGCTATCCTGGGCGCATTCTCCGTTAAGTCCGGCAATGCCATAAAGCTACCAAAGGCCAACGTTCAGCCTGAGCCGAGACCACCGTCAACAAAGCCGCCTACGCCACCGCGCGATTCCCAGATGATGGCTGATCAGCGAATTCAACTCTTTCGTGCACTGTTTCGTGGCAGGGATGATGTGTACGCCGTGCGCTGGGAGAATAGGAAGGGGAAATCCGGCTATTCGCCCGCCTGTGCCCACGAGTGGGACCCGATGATCTGCAAGAAACCCGGAGGCAGGTGCACGGACTGCAGTTATCTTCCGCTCACGGACGATGTCGCTCGCGCCCATCTTCTCGGGCAGAAAACCATCGGCATTTATCCCATGCTGAGCGATGAAACGTGCTGGTTCCTTGCCGCCGACTTTGATAAGGAGGGTTGGCAGGAAGACGCTCGAACATACCTGGCGACGGGCCGGACAATGCATGTGCCGGTGTACCTGGAAAGTTCGCGCTCGGGAAATGGCGCCCATGCATGGATATTCTTCGAGCAAGCCGTGCCCGCGGCAGCGGCTCGGAAGCTGGGCAGTGCAATTTTGACGGCCTCGATGGAGAAACGTCACCAAGTCGGACTGAATTCTTACGATCGGCTATTTCCAAACCAAGATACGATGCCCAAAGGCGGGTTTGGAAACCTAATTGCAGCCCCACTGCAACGAACACCGAGAGACGACGGCAACTCCGTATTCCTTAACGATGAATTCGAGCCTCACTCCGACCAATGGAGCTTTCTCGCCGCGGTTAAACGTCTCTCCATCGGTGCACTCAAACGGATTGTCCGAGATGCCGAACAGCGAAACATCATCGTGGGTGTTCGCCTGCCGATTGTCGATGAAGCACTCGGGGAAGATCCTTGGACACTGCCCCCGTCGCGGAAACGTGCTGAACCTCCAATTCTTGGCCCCTTGCCGAAGGATTTGACTGTCGTCCGGAGCAATCTACTCTATTTGGAGATGCGTTCACTGAATCCTTCGTTGACCAACCGGGTCATTCGGCTGGCGGCGTTTCAGAATCCCGAATTCTATGCCGCCCAGGCGATGCGCCTTTCGACGTTTGGAAAGCCACGGGTAATTGGTTGTGCGGAAGAGTTTCCCGACCACATCGGGATTCCGCGTGGGTGCCTCGAAGATCTGAAAGACCTTTTTGAGTCGCACGCGGTTGAGTTCAAAATCAAAGACGAGCGCCTGACGGGAACACCTGTGGCGTTCTCATTCCACGGCCAACTCAGTAGCGAGCAACAGTCTGCGGCCGAGGAGTTGGTTAAACACGATGATGGTGTCCTCGTAGCGCCTCCCGGCTTCGGCAAGACCGTGCTGGCGGCATGGATCATCGCGCAAAGAAAGGTGAATACACTCGTTCTTGTACATCGTACGGCGCTCTTGGAGCAATGGCGTGAACAACTCGCCCTCTTTCTAAACGTTAATAGACAGTCGATCGGAACGATAGGGAGTGGACGGCGCAAAGCTACGGCTCTTCTGGACGTCGCAATGATGCAGACTCTCCAGAGGAAGGGACAGGTAGCTGATCTCGTGGCTGACTATGGCCTCGTCATTGCAGACGAATGTCACCACCTTTCGGCCTTCACATTCGAGCGCATCATGAGGGAGGTCAAGGCGAAGTACGTGCTCGGCCTGACGGCAACGCCAATTCGAAAAGACGGGCACCACCCCATCATATTCATGCAATGTGGTCCGATCAGGCATCGCATCAGCCCTAAACTTGCCGCGGCGCGTCGGCCATTTCAACATGTGGTCATTCCCCGAGTGACAAGACTGGTCGTAAACAAACCAGAACCCTCGATTCATGACGTTTACCACGCTCTCACCCACGACGAGACACGAAATCGCCAAATCATCGACGACATCGCGCGGGCGGTCAATTCGGGGCGCTCGCCGATTGTGCTTACCGAGCGTGTCGACCATCTCACAACGTTGGGAGCCATGTTACGAACGCGAGCAGTGACGCAGAAGATCCTCATCTTAAGAGGTGGAATGAAGTCCAGTGAACGGACCGATGCTCAAGAAGCTCTCTCAACAGATAGCGCCAATGAAACTATCGTGATCCTTGCGACGGGGAAATTCATCGGCGAGGGGTTCGATTATTCCCGACTCGACACACTTTTTCTCGCCATGCCCATATCATGGCGGGGCACACTGGAACAATACGTTGGCCGTCTACACCGATTGCACGAAAGCAAGCGCGAGGTGCGGGTGTACGATTACGTGGACAGCAACGTATCGATTCTCACGAGGATGTACGCAAGGCGACTTCGTGGGTATCGGGCGATGGGGTATACCATTCAAACTCATGAAGAACAGTTGACGCTTCTGCCCGCGCCCCAAGACTTTCCAGACTTGGAACAGAATTGAGAAAGGGTCGTATGTCCATGAAACACAGAGCCTGGGCTTGGGGCCCAACAAAACCCTCGAAAGTCCCGGAATCGGTGCGGGTAGATTTGAGTGCGCGGGCGCAGGCGCTAGTGGAGGCGGAACTCAAGCCGCGGCATGTGAAACCACCATCGATCGATTCCGACCTCAACTACATCGTGGATATTTCGACAAAATGGCGCGGGCGGTTCTTCTACTTTGTTTCAGAATATGCGTGCCCGGGGCCGAACGCGCTCTCGCCCTATTTTGAGACAGGCTTTGCCCGGCTCGAGTACCAAAGAGATGGCCGTTTCAGCCTGGCATTCATGCGGCACACGGGCCAATGGTGGCAGGTCTACACGGACTTAACGGTGGACGACGCATTAAACCAGATTCGCGAGGATGCATTTTTTCAACCGTGGGGTGATTGAACCGTTAACCAATGAAGGCAGAAGAAGCGAAAGGTCCGGGTCCGGCCGGTCCGCCATCGCATCGGAATTCTGATCCCCAGCAAACGCCCGTTAGGCTGGTGTCTCAGCCAATGAGATTCGCTTTTCGGATTCTGTCCAGAAGGGTAGGCTTTCGTGCCTGCTCGCGATATAGGGCTTCGATGCGTGACGAGAACGTTTTTCGTTGGCCTGTCATTGCGGCTACTTCATGAAGATCGTGAAGAAGCGAGACCGCCTCGTCGTACCGCTTTGGCTGTTTTGTGGCGACCAGCGCGTCCACCTTGGACCAAAGGGTATTCTCTTTGCCAATGAGCGATTCGAGGTGCTTCTTGCGTTTTTCGGCCTGCTCTCGTTCGCGCTTGGCGTTCTCTTGCGCCCGCTTTTTAGCCTCCCTCCGCTGTCTATCGTTGGCAATCGATTCGGCCCGCTCGACAAGCTGCATGACACGACGCCGTTCGTTCTCCTTCACGTTGCGGTCGGACTGTGTGCCGCCACGTAACTCGTGTAAAGCGCGCTGCCTTAGCTCATCGCCAACCTGCGAATTCCTATCTTGAAGCAGTGTCACGATCACGTTGTCTTTTTCTTCTGACGGCAGTTTGGCCACCCATCCGGAAATCTCTGCTCGCGACGAAGTCGAGGTTGACTGCTCTTTACTATGCTCAGCGGCCACTGAGATCAAATCGTCGTCAATACGAAGAAAATCCACGAGGCCCCGAAGTGGCGCGCTCAATTCTCCCAACCCGGAAGGCACGGGCGGCTCAGTGGTATCGCCATCCAACTCGCCCGCTTGAAGGGCCAGCAGCCATCCGAGGTAGAGGCAGCGGTAATCGCCGTGCATGAGGTCTGACCGAAGCGCCGTGAGCGAAGCCAACCACCCCTCCCCGTCTTCCCACTCGCCAACTTCATCTTCCGAGTCGAAGAAAAGGATGACGTGTTCGCCCTTCATATGGAACGAAAAACTTTCGCTAGCACAGTATTGTGACACCAATTTGGGGTCGAGCAGCCGCTTCGGAACACGCAGCATAAACCAGCGGCTTCCCCAATTGGTCACGTAAAGAAAGGCGTCGAAATACTTCTCCATCCATTTGACTGGGTCGCCCTTGAAGTTGCCCCAGTCGTATTCGTTAACAAAGCTGGTAGGCGTGATCCGCGCACGGGAGGAATATGATCGCAACTCATCCATCTGCGCACGAGTCAGGGGGCGGTCTAATGCCTGGAACTCATAGTACTGGTACTCGCTCATTGTTGTGATGACTCCGGCGAATTGCACGTTACCGACTTAGTGCTGGGGCGTCAACGTCCGGTCTGCCGTTTGCTCTTTCCAATGTTGAGGGGCGCATCCTTAGTCCGGCGATGATTCAGTTTATATCAACGGTTCCGTGAGCACGTATCGGATTTCGCAAAGACACCCATTTCCCCTCGTGGCGGCGGGATTACACACCAACTTAGAAAATGAAGTGTGCAATATGTGTGCAATGGGGTTCGGTGGCACAATCCGCTGTCTGTGTAAGTTGTTGGCCAACAACTGCTTCGGGAGTGTGCAAGCCGTTACTGGCGGCGGGGTTAGTCCTGACGCCAAAATCATCGTAAGCAATTGCTACTAAATAACTTAATGGTGGAGGCGGCGGGAATCGAACCCGCGTCCGAAAGTGCATCCCTGTGAGTATCTACGTGTGTAGCCCGTCCTTTAGGATTCGCCGCCGTAGAGCGCGTCGGGCTCGCTTTCCACGGTCGCTAGGCGGGGTCGATACTCTCCGCCGAAGTCCCCGCCGGACTCCGGCATCGAGGCCCGCTGTCGTCGCCTTAGCCCCCTAGCAGGCGGTCGGAGGTAAGACGCGCTACCCTAAATTAGGCAGCGAGTGCCAATGGTTCGTTGGCATTTGTTTGGTAATCGGCTTTTTACGAGGCCGGCCGATTAACCTCGACACGCAACTCACGCTTCTTCACTCCCGTCGAAACCATGTCGCCCCCACGGGCGAACCATTTAGTGACGGTGATATGCGCACTTGAATGCGCTGTTTCCAACACCCTCATTATGCCATAAGATCGGGTATCCGCGCGAACACCGCTCGGTTCCGAAAACGTCGCCCCCTTCGCAAGTCTAGATCGTCCATTCCGATCGACGCTTCCCATACCCGGCGCCGAGTGGTAGAATCGGGCTCCATGTTCCGCAATTTCACCATATCGTACGCCCGCAAGAACATCCGCATGCGCGACGTTCGTCCCCTGAGCTTTCAGCGCCAGAGCGTGGCCTATGTGCTGTCCCTCGCGACACGCCAGATTCCCCTTGCCGCGGGCAACGTCGAGTTCGACATGACCCCCGTCATCGAGTATGGCGAGCGGGTAATCGCGGAAACGAAGGCGAAGGAGGGCGAGCGCTCGAACGACGACCTGGTACGAATGGCGGTCCACCGCAATCTCTCGGCGTTTTACCTGAAGACTATCGCCCACGTGGTGTACCACGTTCCCATAATGAACTCGATTCTGGATTGGACACCGATTCGCGACGGCGGGACCTTGTATGAATTTGAGGACATTTGCCCGTCCTTTACCGTGCACACGAAGCAGGGCGTGCTGGCGCCGGTGGTTCAGAATCCCCACCAGCGGCCCTTGATCGACGTGGCCAATGAGATGCGCCGGCTTACCCGAAAGGCGCGCCGCACGGACATGAACGAACTGTACCGCCGCTGTGCCTTGGAGTACTTGGGCTACGCGTTGCGCGAGTTGAATCTCTCGGGGTTCACGGGCGCTTGGCTCTGGGCGAAGTCCTGCCTGTGGCCGGAACCCAATAACGACGACGTACGCAATGTGCCGGAAGACGAGAAACTTCGGCCGCGAGACGTCATCGGCGCGACGACCACCATCGCCAACATCGGCATGTCCGTTGACGGCTGGCAAACCATATCCGCCATGCCGCCCTCTTTTACCTTCGGCTGGGGGATCGGCCACGTGCGTCAAGTGCCGCGCATCGTCGACGGTAAGATCGTGCCGCGCCACATCGTGACCATGGCTGTCGTCTTCGATCACCGCGCCATGGACGGCGGCGACATCTTCCCCTTCGTGGACGTCATGAACGGCTACATCAATAACCCCGAACGCATCTTCGAATGGAAACTCGGCGATCCCATCTAACGCCGCGGCGGACACTACGAACATCCCCCTTGATCCCCCTTCCAAGGGGGAGCCGACAAAAGTCGCCAAAGGCCCGGTTTGTGCAAAAGCGGTCCGGGAACGGCAAGGACTTGCGCGGTACCCAAGGACTATACATCGACTTTTGTCGGTCCTGTCTTCAAAGGGGGGAATGTCTCGCAACGCTTTGCGTTTCGTTCAGACGTGTCAGAGCCTCGCATCGAAGCTCACCGCGGCACACACGTCCAAAAACGTTACGACGCGCAATTCCCCCTTTGAAGGGGGATCAAGGGGGATGTTCTTTCCATTTACTACATCTGCGCGCGTCATAATTGCTTGTGATTGACGAGCCGCTTTGTCACGTGACTCACGATTGCGATGGCCCAGCGCCGGGGCAGCAGTCGCGCCAGGAACGCGGATAGACGCGTCATGAGCGGGGCTGCCACCGGTTTCTTTCCCAATTTGTGCAATGCAAGCGCGGCCACGGCTGCGGGTGACGACGACACACGCCACATGCGTTCACAATCGGCCTCGGAAAACCCTTCAGCTTTGAAGAAGTCCGTCTTCATCCCCGCCGGGCAAACCGTCAAGCAATCGATGGGCGTGTCGCGAAGTTCCCCCCACAACGATTCGCCGAAATGCAGGAGAAAGGCTTTTGATGCGCAGTAGGCCGCTTCAAAGGGACACGAGATGAAGGCCTGAAGCGAGGACACGATGATGATCGCCCCGGCGCCGCGATCCAACATCTGCGGAAGGTAGGCCCGTGTGAGCAGCAGGGGGGTTAGGCAATTCAGATTGACCAGCCGCGACAGTTTTTCCGGATCGCGCGTCTGGAAATCGCCGCCATGAGCTACCCCGGCGCAATTAACCAACATCCCCACCGGCACGTCTTCCGTCGCCCCCCGCAACCGCCGGATGCCTTCCTCCGTGGAAAGGTCGATTTCGAGTGGTCGGCAGGTGACTCCATGATCGTTCCGAAGTTCGCCGGCCAACGTATTCAACGCTTCCGCGCCCAATCCGACGAGGATACAGTTGACGCCTCCGGCGGCAATCGAGCGAGCGAATTCAACCCCGAGTCCCGAAGACGCGCCCGTTATGAGAGCCCAGCCCTGGTAGCGCGTGAGATCCGTCATCGATTGCGGTTCGCCCACTTCTGGATGGTCGCGGGACCGCAGGGCTCGCCGTTCCGTGCAATATCCTCGAGTATCTTGGCGGCCGTGGCCGCACCGTTCGCATTGGCCACGACTTCCGAAAAGCTGCGCGACGTCTCCCGGTACTTCGGGTTCGTCATGACTTCATCGAGGGCATTTACCAGCCAGGCCGAAGTCGTTTTCCGGGCTTGATTGCAGAGCCCGAACCCGCGCTTCGCCAGCATGGCGCCCGTGAGTTTCTGCTCCAACTGGTTCCACAGGGCGATCATGGGAACGCCCGCTTCGAGCGCCTGATACATGGTGCTGTTGCCGCCATGGAATATGATAGCCTCGCAGCGTTTTAAGATGGCCCGGCCCGGCGCGTAGTCCGTGACGCGGAAATTCTCCGGCGCCATGGCGATGGTTTCGTCCGTGGCTTGACCGCCGGTAGTCACCACAAATCGGTACGGGAGTTTTGCGAAATCGTCGTACACGCGCCGCAACAGGGGATCGAGCATGCCCGTCGTGCCGAGTGAGAAATAGATATTGGTCTTTCCGTCGTCCAATTCGTCGAACCAGTCGGGCATATCGGTGGGCGGTTCGGAGAGGATCGGTCCCACCATCTGCCAGTTCCAGTCGTCGGGATAGTCGTACAAGCCCTCCAGATCGGGAGAGATCATCGGGATCGCTTTCAGGAGCTTTACGGAATCGAGCGGTTTGACGTTGTGTTTGCGATAGACCTTGCGCCGGAAGAAGGGTTCGAGGTGCAGCTTGTCCCAGAGGTATATCGCCGGATACGTGATGGACGGCCACGAGACGAACTGCCCGGCGTACGAGTTCTGGATCCCCGCCGCCGGAATGCCCGTCACATACGCCGCGTTGCTCGCCGCGATGGAGGCATCGCCCACGATAATATCGGGTTTTTCGGTCTCGATGGCTTCGATATACCCCTCGAAGATCTTGTCGAGTGGCGACCAGGAACCGAGGCGTAACAGTGCCAAGCCGACGGCAAGAAATCCGCCCTTCTCAAAGGTGTCGAAAATGTAGCCGTAGTTCTGCTCCATCGTGTAGTGGCAGCGGAACCCGTTCTTGACCGCGACGCTGCTGCGCCAGCCCGGCCGCTCGGGGTTCTCCACCGCGAACACGACGTCATGCCCCTGGTCTCGCAGCACTTTGCCGATTTCGACGCACCGGCACACATGCGAAAGCATGTACGACATCGGTGCGAACATGAATTTCAATGGACGGTCCTGTTTTGAAGTTTCCACCGCCATACCTACGAAACATCCCCTGGCAAAAGCGATGGGGCCATCCCGAAGAACATCCCCCTTGATCCCCCTTCAAAGGGGGAGGTTTGCTCACTCGGGTTAGAGGCGTCCTGTGGCGTAACGGGTCCCCCGACAAGGCCTTTTCCCCACCAGATACGCGACGCGTGGCGTCGGGCCCCGCTCCCCCTTTGAAGGGGGAGCAAGGGGGATGTTCTTCCGCGTTTCAAACTCATTGCAGTTTTTCCCTCGACATAAACGACCGTACTTCGTGCCCCGCTCCGAATTGACGGATATCGAGCCGAATACAACCCCGCACCCACGACCAAACCCTCGCCCCCGTGCAGCGCGATACTGGTTTGTGGAAGAATACCCCTCTAGAATCCTTCCGTGCAAGGACCGGGAGGAGCAGTGTCATTTGTGGCGGGAAAGGAACTTGCAAGCATGACATTTCGAGCGGATCGATACGACCGAATGCAATACCGGCGTTGCGGCAAAACCGGATTGATGTTACCTATGATTTCATTGGGCATGTGGCACAATTTCGGCACCCACGCCGACCATAACGCCTGCATCGACATGATGAAGACCGCCTTCGACATCGGTATCAACCACTTCGACCTCGCCAACAACTACGGTCCCGAACCCGGTAGCGCCGAGGCGCGCGTCGGCAAAATCCTGCGTGACGAGTTCCACGCCCACCGCGACGAACTCATCATCTCAACGAAAGCCGGCTACCGCATGTGGCCCGGACCCTACGGGGAGTGGGGGAGCAAGAAGTATCTTGTCGCCAGCCTGGACCAATCGCTCAAACGTCTTGGCATGGACTATGTCGACATTTTCTATTCGCACCGCCCCGATCCCGACACGCCGTTCGAGGAGACGCTCGGCGCACTGGACCTCATCGTGAAACAGGGCAAGGCGCTTTATGCCGGGCGTCAGCAGCTACCGCGGCGCGTTCTTCGTCAAGGCCTGCGAGTTGGTCAAACAACACGAGTGGACGCCTATCGCCATTCATCAGCCGCTGTACAACATGCTCGACCGCTGGGTCGAAACCGATCTGCTCGAATACACCGATGCATACGGCGTCGGCGTAATCTGTTTCAGCCCCCTGGCGCAGGGACGGCTCACGAACAAGTACATCGATCCCGCGAATCCCATCCCCAAAGACAGCCGCGCCGCCGACCCTGACGGGTTCCTGCAGCCCGACGAGGTGACGAAGAACGTGGTGCGTGGCGTGCGCAAGCTGGCCAAACTCGCAGAGCAACGCGAACAGACCATCGCCCAATGCGCCCTGTCCTGGACCCTCCGCGACCCCCGCGTGACCAGCGCCCTCATCGGCGCCCGCACCCCCGAGCAAATCATCGACTGCGCCGCCGCCATCAGCAATACCAGTTTCTCCATCGAAGAACTGGCGGAGATTAACGATTTGTGGCTGGCGTAGGAAGTCTACCGCTTCCGAACGTAGATGAGCGTTTGCACGATTGGGATCGACGTAAAGATGATAATGGGTCCGACGAGTACGATCCATCCGATGACTTCACCGAGGATCTCGTCCACAGGGAAGACCAACTTTGCGACACCGGAGGCGATCAAGGCGAAGGACCACCAGAAGAGCGCGCGGCCACCGTACGCGTTGATCGCATACCAGTCTTCATCGGAGCGGAACGCTTTCGGAATGCGAAACCCGTAGACGTGATTCATGGGGATGGTACGTCGCATCAACGGGATACAAAGCAGCATGAACAGGAGCCCGCACCCGATGTCGCTCAGACCCAGTACTATCCGGATTATCATTGGAAGAAGTACCGCTCAGGTAGATTTCTTGAGAACGTAATACTTGGGGGGTAGCCCCCGGTAAACAACGTCGCCGCTAAGCCAGGGGAGGAACAGATAGTCTTCGCCATGAAGGTTCTTGATGAAGTACGGTGCGCGGACCCCGCTGTTCAGTTCTGTGGCAATACCGTTGGAAAAACCGTACCCCACCATGGTTGAGTGGCCATTGGGGTCGCAATGAACCGATTTCAAATGGAATGCTCCCGGCCAGGACTTCACGCCGGGTTGGAAGTCTTCGATCGCATTCACGAAATCGACGCTGATCCACGTGCCGACCATTGCGGGATCGGAGTTTTTGAATGGGGCAGAAGGATTCGTCGCGGCGGTCCGTCGGCCGGTAACTGGTCGAGACGATTCGGCCTGGACGTTTCCTTCTCGGAACATTACGAGAATCACGATTGGTAAGACAAAGAAGACGAGGAAGGCAATGCCCGATATGGCCCAAATGACGCTTGGCGGGAATCGCGGTTCACGAAGTCCATCGTCGCGGTGAAGCCAAGCGGCAGGCTGGATATCGTCCAGTTCGGCCAGACGCTTGGAGCGGTCGATCCCCGGCGGTAAATCGAGTTTTTCCAACTCATCCCGGACGTTGCTCCATTGAACGAGGCGATCGGGTCCGGCGTTGAGCGCCGCCGTGACCTGGGCGCGCATCGAGTCAACGGTTTCCTTGGGATTGTACCCTCGGAGTCTCAAGACCTCGTCCACATGTTCGAGATAACGCTCAAGATACTCGCGAGCGTCGTCACTCCAGTTTGTGGCGGTGCATTCCGTCTGCTTCATCTAACCACCCCCCCGAGTTTCCCAAGTGTGTGCGGACATTGCGTCGACGAAGCGATCGTGTCGGATAGCTTTCTTTTCAGGAATCTCGATGCCGAATTCTCCCCCGAAGAAATCCACAAATTCCTAATACATATATTGCCACTACACTGCAAAAGTTGCAAGCGCTGACTTCGCGGTAAGTCCCGTTTAGCAGGGCTGGTTAACCGTCACTCACCCCTTCCGGACGTCCTTCACCGCCCGGTCCATCTCCCGTTTGACCTCGCGCTCTTGAATGGTGCGGCGCTTGTCGATGGTCTGTTTGCCGCGGCACAGGCCGATTTCGACCTTGGCTTTGCCCTCTTTGAAGTAGACACTCAGGGGGACGAGGGTCAACCCCTTCTCCGCGACCTGTGCGCCAAGCCGATTGATTTCCCGCTTGTGCATGAGCAGTTTTCGCGGCCGTTCCGGTTCGTGGTTCCAGGCGCTGCCCTGTTCATAGGGATTGATATGGGCGCCGACAAGGAACAGTTCACTCTTAATGATATCGGCGTAGCTGTCCTTGAGGACCATGTGCCCCGCGCGCAGGGATTTTACTTCGGTTCCGCGCAGCACGATCCCCGCCTCGTACTTTTCGAGCACGTGGTAATCATGGCGCGCGCGCCGGTTCGATACGATGGTTTTGATACCCATGGGTTGCAAACCTTTGCTATGGATCTTGTCCACAGTTCCGGGCGATTCGGTTGAAAATAAATTCAAAATTCGAAGCACGAAATCCGAAACAAATTCGAATGATCTAAATTCGAAAGAAGCCGCTAGAGAATTGCGGATTCCGAATGTAGCGCAGGCGTCCTCGCCTGCTTCTTTGGGATCGCAGGCGGGACGCCTGCGCTACATTTCAGCGTGATTCGAATTTCTTTGGTTCAAACGTCCAGTTTTTTACGGGATGATCGACTCCAAGGCCGCCATCATCGCTGGTCCGGCTTCGGGACCCGGCGACATGCTCACCAGATACTCGGCATAGGGCATGGTGTCGCCCTCAAAATATTCCGGTTTCAAAATGTAACCCAGTTCATCCAGTCCCAACCCGACGACGAGTTTGGGGCCGCTATCCATTAACTCTTTCGTCTTCCAACCATGGATCGGCGATGTCTCGCCCGGATGTGTGGCAATCTGCACCGGGCCAATCGCGATCCACGCCACCTCGGTTTCCACCGTATCGCCCATGGGCCGGTCGACGATGCCCAGTGCGCTCAACTGTTTGAACCCTTCATTCGCGACGGGAATCGTGAAGACCTTATTCGCAAAGCGCATCGTAGTATCTTCGACCGGGTTCATATGCTCCATGGCGGCGAGCACGTCGGCGGCAAACCGTTTGCCATAATCCTCCGCCAGGGCGAAGGTCCGTTCCGGCGTGACGGGTTGAATCCAGCCGCCGATGGCGCCCTGCAAAAACAGATGCTCGCCGGGGTACAAACCACTCATTTCGTCATAGAACGCGCCTACATAGTCCGCACTTACCTCGCTGACCGTCCCATCGGTGCACGTGGGATGGCAGGCGAAATTGGTCAGCGTGGCGATATTCGCACCGTCCGCATCGAGGCATTGTAGTACCACAACGCTCCTATCGACAACGCCCGCTTCGCAATCGTTCACCACCCAGCCCTCGCCAGACTCGGTTTCCGCGAAACGCAACGTCGCCGGCTGCCGCGACACCGTAGCCGCCGCAACCTGCGTAGACGCGGTCTCGACCAATCGATCCACGTACTTCGGATCCACGCCGGAGGTCGTATCGTCAGGTCCCCAAATTCCAATCACGTCGGGACCGGCATGGGTGTGGGAAGACACGACGATAACCCGGTCTTTCGGCAGCGCAATGTTCTGAACCTTCTTTGCTACCGCTTGGCGAATTTGCTGAACGACGGGGTAGGGGAGCCCGATGCAATCCACCGCGACAAGAGCGATCGGCGTTGCTCCGTCGTCAAACACGACGGACTTGAGGTACAGATCATCGTGAACGCCGGTGAATTGCCGGTTCTTCCGATCGCCCGCGATAAAGGCGCCTGCGTCCGGATCGATCGTCGTGGAAGCCGCTCCGACGAGGAACGGATGGGTTGCCCTATTCGCACTCACGTTCAATCCACGCACCCCTATGCATACCGGAGGAAACGTATACCTAGCGCCGCGGACCCCAGTTCGGACCCTGACTGCGCACATTGATTCGAGGGATTTTGCGGTTTTCTCCGTTCGCCAACGTCACGGTCCACAGTTCTGCCGAGCCGGTACGCGTAGAACTGAACACGATGTGCCGCGAATCCGGCGACCAGCTTGGAGATTCGTTCGATCCGCCCGAACTCGTCAGTTGCTGCGGATCGCTGCCGTCGGCGCCCATGGCGAAAATCTCGAATCCCTGACCGCTCTTTTCAACGACATAAGCGATGTGCTCCCCATCTGGGGACCAAGCCGGATCGTACGACTTGCCGCCCTGAAACGATACGCGCCGAACGTTGCCGCCGTTCACGTCCATGGCGTAAATCTGCGGCGTTCCGCCGCGTTCGCTGACAAAAGCGATTTGCCGGCCGTCCGGACTGAAGCAGGGGGAAGAGTCCACCGCGGGATCGTTCGTCAGCCGCTGCTTGTTCGATCCGTCCGCGTTCATGATATAGATTTCCGAATTGGCGTCCTTGCTGAGCACCAAGGCGATGCGCTTGCCGTCCGGCGACCATGCGGGGCCGCTGTTCATGCCGACTTCCTTGGACACGGCTGTCGAAACGCCGGATGCCAAGTCGAACACGTACAAAAATTGGTACCGGTCTTTGTACGACACATAGGCAATTTTCGTTCCATCCGGGTTGAACACGGGGAGGATGGAAATGGACCCGTGTTTCGTCAGTTGCGTCTCGTTGGCTCCGTCGTAATCCGAGACGTAGATTTCCTTCTTGCCGGTCTCGCCGCCGCTGAAACAAATGCGCGTCGTTGCGATCCCGGCGGTACCGTCCAGGTATCGGACAATCTCATCGGCGAACTGGTGCGACACCAGCCGCGACCACGATTCCTCTGCCGCCAGGCGCTTACCGACGACTTGTTGCCCGGAAGCGACGTCAAACAACCGGCATTCCGCCGCGAGCTGGCCACCCGACGTAGTCACGTAGACATGAACGAGGAAGTCCGCCGTGGTCCCACGCCATTGGTCGAAACTGATCTGCGTGGCGTCGCTGGTAAAACCGGCAAACCCGGGGGGAACTCCGGCCGTGGCATCACGCGGATCAGTCCCGTGAAATCCAGGTCGTCGGATAACACCTGCGCCATATCGGCCCCCAGCGATTCCGAACCGGGCGCCGTAACAAACGATGGAACTGCAACGGGAATGCGTTTGTCGGAAGGTCCACGGCTGATCGTACCGGTTACCTTTTCTCCGTCGGCCGGTGCTTGCGCATACGAATTCTGGGCCACCATGACGACGCAGACCATAACAACAGGCACGAGTGCTCGCAGGATTCTCACGATGTTCTTCCTCCCAAATATCTCTACCATTGCGGAATGAAATTATAGACCACTTGCACTTCCGGTTGGCTATAGCCATCCGGCAGCGGCGGAAACGGAGCCGCCGCTTTGACCGCTTCAACGGCCGACTTTCCGATGGCCGGGTCGAGTGCATCCTTCATGACTTCGGGCTCGCCAAGCAAACGTCCGTCGCGGCTGACCCAAAATGATACTACGGCTTCATTGTTCTTCGGATCGATCCGGACGCCCACGGGGACCTGCCAGGCCCGCTCGACCTTGCGCTGAACCAAACCGCCCCACGTTCCCAGCACCGTCGGCAGCGCCTGCTTGATGCTCACACCCGGCTTGGCGGTCGGTTGTGGCGGTTGCGGCTTCTCGACCGGCTTGGGCGGTTCCTTGGGTGGTTCCGGCTTGGGTTTTTCTTCCTTCGGCGGTTTGGGCTTTTCCTTGGGCGGCTCCGGTTTGGGTTCCTCCTTCGGTGGTTCCGGCGGCTTTGGCTTCACCTCGGGCGGCTTTGGCTTCGGTTCCTCCTTGGGTTTCTCCGGTGGTTTTGGCTTCGGAGACTCCTTCGGCGGAGGAGGTGGTGGCGGAGGTGGTTCCGGTTTCGGCTCGGGTTCCGGCGGCGGAGCCGGGGGCTCCGGTTCCACGGCCGGGGCCTCCGATTGGGCAGCCGGTGGGGCCATCAACTGCACTTCGTAAATGCTCGGATGTATCTTTGGCTCTTTGTGCAGAAAGAACCACGCGAACGCGGCAATGGCGCCCATGTGGAGGAGTACCGATACCACAATGGCCCGCCGAAGCCCTGGCGACGTATGATGGAGCCAATAGTAATCGTAGCGATCTTGCATAAGATGGAGAGACGTTTCTACTCCGGAATTCTCCCACGCACCAAACGTCGAATCGGTGACCTTTACCCGCTCTGGGCCTTCACTTGCTGGTCCGAGGGTTTTGGGTTCACAGTGTGCGTGTGAGAATTCCTGACTACGTGACTGCGATTTACGATAGCGTCCCGTCCGTGCTCGAAAATGACCGTGGAGCCCTGGCCCCCATCGGGGGCTAATCGGTCGCTCATGGACCTCGCCAATCGCGCCCGAGTATCGCACAAGCGGTGCGCCCGTTGCAACGAACTGGCCCACGTGAAATACCACATCTACTGTATTTCCTGGCCAAAACCACTATAATTTGTAGTGCAATCCCCTTGCGCTATACAATCCCCGTAACCTGCCCAAAGTTGCCGCGTCTCGGGTGGATTTGCACAAAACCGTTGACTAAAATACGCGCTATGTCATGGCTGAGCGGCAATCAGAACCGTATTCACACCCGGAAACCGCCAAAAGCGGACCTTGCGGTTCCACGCATTCGCCGCAGGACCGAATCCCAAACGAATCAGCTTCTGGCATGAGCGATACGTCCATCATGAAGTCGCCGTCCCGGATTTCGGTGTCGTATCTGCTCAGCCTGTACACGCGCACGACGCTCTGGTACCTGCTGTTTGTGGCACTCTTTGCCGCCGTCGGCATCGAGTCCATCTACATGAGTCCAACGCCGTTCCACGCACTGCTGTTCCCCGCTTCCGAAACCTGGGGAGGACCGGTTCTGGTCATCGGCCTGATGGGCGTGGCCGGCGTCGCGCTCACGCGGTATGCGTCGCCGGGACGCGCGCTCGCTCCCCATCGCAAAGCGCTAATCGCGGGCTGTGCCTTTTTGTGGGTTGCTCTCTTGACCGGCATTCTTGCGAAGAACCCGAACCTGCAAAACGGGACACAAACCATGTGGGCTGCGCTATGGGACGGCGCCCGTTGGCATTTTCCCTTTCTGGTCGTTTCGGTTGGGGGTGCTGCCTTCGGAATCTATTGGTTGAAAGGCCATCCTGCCTTTTGTGATGAGACCCACGTATCGTCCACTCGCCGTGCCGTGATCGCGATCGCGGCGTTTTCCATCCTGTTCTCGATCTCCGTGGCCATGATTCGCGGCGGTACGGACGGCATCACCGACGCGTACCATCGGCAGACCTACGAATACATCGGCGACATCGGGAGCCGAAGCAGCATTCGGGCCTTTCTGCACGACTACAACGATCTCCATGACTACTTGTCCATGCACGCCAAAGTGCACCCGCCGGGGCCCGTGGTCATGCTCTGGCTGATGTCGACGGTGTTGCTGACGACGAGCCCGCTCGTTCTGTCGGTCGCCACGATCGTGGTCGGCAGCACGGCCGTCATTCCACTGTTCCTTTGGGTTCGCGATATGGTCCACGCGCGCGCGGCGTTCGTCTGTTCGCTTCTCTATGTGCTGGTTCCGGCCATCGTGCTATTCACGGCAACCAGCGCTGACATTCTGTTCATGCCGCTCACGTTGTGGTGCCTGTTTTTCTTCTGGCGGGCGATTCATCGGAATTCGTGGAAGTGCGCGTTGGCTGCGGGCGTCCTGTACGCGTTGATGTCGCTATGCTCGTTTTCCCTGTTGGCGATTGGGGCCTTTTTCGGATTTGTGGGACTCTGGCGCCTGTCCGACCGGGCCCTGTGGATTCCCGTGGTCCGCACCGCCGCGCTGATGATCGCGGGCTTTCTCGCGATCCATCTCGCCATTCGCTACTGGTCCGGTTTCGATATCATCGAGTGTTTTCGACTGTCCAAGGCGCAGTTCGCCGAAGATCAGGCCAACCTCGACATCTATGCCCCACGCTATCCCGGCTGGACGTTCCGTTTTCTGAATCCCATGGCGTTGTTCTTCTTCGCGGGGATTCCCGTTTCCGTGCTCTTTTGTTGGCGGTTATGGCGGCCCGAGCCCGGCACGCGGCGATTGTTTCACCTCTTCGCACTTACCCTGATTGCCCTTAACCTTCTGTACCTTGGCCGGGGAGAAGGCGAGCGCTCGGCCATGTACATCTTCCCGTTCGTCGTAATTCCAGCGGCCCACCTCCTCGATGAATTCAGTCGGCGAACCCGATCGAACGGGCCGCTAATCGCAACGCTTGTATTTCTCGCGATCCAATGTTGGGCGACCGAAACCTGTCTGTACACGTATTGGTAGGGGAGGACTGATTTTCGATGTGGCGTGACAAGAAAGTCTCCCTGGTCTTTCCAACCTACAACGAAAAGGACTCCATCCGCCGCGCGGTCGAAGATTTCTTCGACTCCGGCTACATTGATGAAATCATCGTCGTCAACAACAATGCCGCAGAGGGCACCGACGACGAAGTACGTCAGACGCAAGCGAAGCTGGTTTACGAAGCGCGTCAAGGTTACGGCCATGCGATCTGGAAAGGGTTGGCTGAATCCTCGGGCGATATTCTGATGATCGCAGAGCCCGACGGCACCTTTTCCGGTCACGACGTTATCAAGCTGCTCGCATACTCTGACGATGCCCCCGTCGTGTTCGGCACGCGCACGCAACGGGAGTTCGTGTGGGACGGAGCCAATATGGGGTTGTTCTTGAAGTACGGAAACTGGGCCGTCGGGAAAATGGTCGAGTTCCTTTTCAATACCACGCTGCTGACCGACGTCGGCTGCTCGATGCGTCTCTTCCATCGCGAAGCCTATGAACGCATCGCGCCACAGTTCTCGGTGGGCGGTTCCGCTTTCGGGCCGCAGATGTTGCTGCTGACCATCCTGAACGACATTCGGTTTATTGAAATCCCCGTGAACTACCGAAAACGGGTGGGGGAGTCGTCCGTCACCGGCGATAAACTCAAGGCATTCCGGCTCGGCATGTCCATGATCGTCATGATCCTGCGCTACCGGGTACGCTCCTGGTTCGGGCGGAAGCCGCGTCCGGGTACCAACCCCTACGCAGGCCCCCGAAGCGAGTAATGAGAAAGGGGCGCCCTCGAACGAAGGACGCCCCTAAAGGACTGAAAACGGCGATCGGATTTCTTACGCCGCCGGCTTGTCCGTCTTGTTCGCGATGATATCCAGGATCAGTTTGCACATGTCCTGAATCACGTAGTCTCCGATGGTGCTGTGATAGGTGATACCGAAATCCTGGCGGTTCATCGAGAGCGTCGCCTGCGCCGTCAGCTTGTCGCCCTCGATGGTGACAGTCGCCGGGAACGTGACCTCTTTCGTGACGCCGCGGATCGTGAAATCGCCGGTCACTTCGTATCCTTCCGCCGTTTTCTTCACACTCTTCGACTTGAAGGTCGACGTGGGGTAGGTGCCCGGCTTGAAGAAGTTCTCGTCGCCTTGAAGCTTCTCCGTCAACTCCGGAGCGTCCGAAAACGCGGAGGTCATGTCGACCGTGACGTCGATCTTCATCGTTTCGGGCTTACCCTCTTCCATGGTGATCGTTCCGTCGAACATCGTCCAACCGCCTTCCCGGGTCCCGATCGGCACCGTCGCATTCCACATGATCGACGAGTAGTCCGGATCGATCGTGTAGGTGACTACTTCGCCGCTCGGGGTCGCATTCGGGGTCGCCTCGGGCGCCTCGGTTGACTCGGCCGGCTCCGCGGTCTTCGACGTTTCGGAAGAACCAGGTTTTGACGTATCCGCTGGCTTGCTGCACCCCGTGGCCGCGAGGAAAGCCATTAGTATACAAAGTGTTAAGACGAACTGGGTTACGCGTTCCATAGTCTAGCTTCTCCTTCCCGTTCCGTAACGGGTGCTAAAAGTTGGTCGATTGGCGCTTTTCCCCATCGGAGAAACTCGCGCCACGAAGTCGTAAGGAACCGGTGCCGGAAGTGGAATACCGCTACCCCCTCGGTTCCGAATCATGTTTGTCCGGAGGCTTTAGACCCCGGAATCGCCTCCGGGTTCGAACTTCCTCACGGATGCTAGCATTTCGCTCCTTCCTTTGTCTAACCCGGAATTCTCGCACGCGTAACGCGCCGGTTCTGTAAGACCAATCCGCCCTGTGGTTTCAATTTCGTCAACCGTGAGCCTACAGTTCTCCTCGAAAGCATTTCTTGCCGCCACCACAGACCATGGGGTGGCAACAGAACGTCTTTGGGGCGGGGAGAAATGCTCGGTCTTCGACGCGAACCACCGTATCTCGTCCTGGACTCGCCAGGCTCGAAGAAGTCGACCGCGATTACCGCGTGACTCGTCCGCGACAAACTGGCAATATCCTTGTCGTTTTGGTAATGATTCGAGTCCACTTGAAGCGATCCCGCGACACCACGAAAGGTGTCGTGGAAATCGAACCGAAAGGTGCGCCGATGGGGCGAAACCTCAAATCGGGCACCACGGAGTGAAAACCCCATTTAGGGTTGATTCCGTGGGGGTAGAAAAATCTTAAGGTCTTATTTTGTAATGAGTTATGAGTTTGAAAAATCTCGGCATGGTTCGTGCACTTATACGGTCATGCAGCTGGTCACAGCGCGAATAAAGTTGAATCGCTATTCGGTGTTTATGGCGGCCGTGATAGCCGTGGTGGTGGATGTGGTTGCCGCCGCGCAGCCGGAGCTAAAGGTCATGCCGGACCCGCAGCCCGTGAATGTCGGCAAGGAGTTTCGGGTGACCTGCGTGGTTTCGTGGAGCGGGGCTCCCGACGCTTTTACAATCCTGCCCGCGGAAGTTGCCCCAATAGACTGGGGCAAGGTCACGGTGCTGCCCTCGAAAGCTTATGTGCGAGACGGTCAGAATGTCGTTGAAGAGACCGTCGCGTTCGAGGCCGATAATCCTGGCGAGTATAAAACGCCCGCCATTGAGATTCCGTACCTGCGCCCCGAGGACGTACAAAAGCCGGAGAAGCCAGATACCCCAATGCACCTAAATGCTTCTGACGCTCCCCCCAAGCTCAGAGCAGACCCTTTCCCTCTCCTGGTGCAACCCCACACAACCCCTGCCTGGCTCTTCGGTGTTCTCGGGGCGCTTTCCTTTTGTGTCGCGGCGTTCGTGGCCTGGAGGATCCGCAAGGCGCGCCGTGTCGTGTCCCCTGTAGAATCCGAACCCGGTCAAGCGCTTGATACGACCGCTGTGTGTAACCGGCTTGACGCCGCCAAACGGAAGCGCGTCGAAGGGGACTTCTACGGGATGTACCGCGAGCTTGCTGCCGCAGCCAAGCTCGTTCAAACAAAGGAACCCGAATTGGCGCAACGGCTTACAACCCGCACCGAGGAAGTCGGCTATCGCGGCGCTCGCCCCACGGACGACGAGATGGACGGGGACCTGCGAAGCATCGAGCGACTCTTGGTTGCAGACGAGCCGGATTCATGATGACCGGATTACTTATGGTACCATCGCTCGGACGATGTGAAGGGATTGTCAGGCCCGCCAAGCCATCGGTCGACATAGTTTGCGTTGTCGCGTGTAACGTGAAGGATACGGGGCAAGTCAGGTTGCAACCGGGACGCGCGGTGTATACACCGATAGAATCAGGATTTCGAGCTTTTCGGGACCGCACCAATGGACGCGGTTCGTGATGGAGTAGGAAGGGCGGGTGAGTCTGCCCCGTTTCGGAGGAGAGGACAAGGTGGTATGAGCGTATCGGTTGATTCAATCCGGCGGAATGTGGAGGCGCAATCGCCGTTTCTGAACCGGCTGCGCGCGGAAATAGCGCGCGTGGTCGTGGGCCAACAGTACATGATCGACCGGTTGCTGATCGGCATCCTCGCCAACGGCCACGTTCTGATTGAAGGCGTACCCGGTCTCGCGAAGACGACCGCCGTGAAGACCCTGGCGCGCGCCATGCAGTGCAAATTCAGCCGAATCCAGTTCACGCCCGATTTGTTGCCGGCGGACCTCATCGGGACACTCGTCTACAGCCCCAAAGAAGGTGAATTCACGACGAAGAAGGGACCTATCTTCGGCAACATTATCCTGGCCGACGAGATCAACCGCGCACCGGCGAAGGTCCAAAGCGCGTTGCTCGAAGCGATGCAGGAACGGCAAGTCACCATCGGCGAGGAAACTTTCCCCCTCGATGAGCCCTTCATGGTGCTCGCCACGCAGAACCCCATCGAGCAGGAGGGAACCTACCCGCTCCCCGAAGCCCAGGTTGACCGTTTCATGCTCAAGCTTCGGGTCAACTACCCGACCAAAGTCGAAGAGCGGGAAATCATGGATCGCGTCGATTTGCTCAACGAAACCCGGGTGGACACCGTGGTCACCAAACACGAAATTCTCCACGCGCGGAGCGTGGTCAATCAGATCTACGTCGACGAGAAGGCGAAGAATTACATTGTCGACATCGTCCAGGCCACCCGGCATCCCGATGCTTACGGAATGCCCATTAAACACCTGATCGAATACGGCGCGTCGCCCCGCGCGACCATCTATCTCCAGCAAGCGGCACGCGCGCAGGCATTCCTTCAGGGCGAAGGGAACGTGTTCCCCAATGACGTGAAGCAGGTCGCCATGGATATCTTGCGTCATCGGGTGATCATTACCTACGAGGCGGAAGCGGAGAACAAGACGAGTGAAGACATTATCCGGATGATACTCGATACGGTACCGGTGCCCTGATCGTCTCAGAACTGCGAGAAGTGGTGCAATGATACCCCAGGAAGTCATGCAAGAAATTCGCCGGATTCAGATCCGGACGAATCATATGGTCAACGACATACTCACGGGTCAGTACGAGAGTGTGTTCAAAGGCCAGGGCATGGAATTTAAGGAAGTTCGCGAGTACGTTCCGGGTGACGAGATCCGCCTCATCGACTGGAACGTGACCGCGCGAACCGGCATCCCCCATGTGAAGCTGCTCGCCGAAGAACGCGAACTGACCGTCATGCTTCTCGTCGACGCCAGTGGTTCGGGACGGTTCGGCAGCGTGCACCGGTTCAAAAATGAACTCGCCGCCGAACTCTGCGCGGTCCTCGCCATTTCCGCCATCAAGAACAATGACAAAGTCGGCCTGATCATTTTCACCGACGACGTCGAGCTGTACGTTCCCCCCAGCAAGGGACGGCGTCACGTCCTCCGCGTGATCCGCGAGATCCTCTTCTTCGAGCCCAAAGGACGGAAGACCAACATCCCGGGCGCATTGCATTTTCTCAACGGTATTACGAAGCGCCGCGCCGTCACGTTCCTGGTTTCCGACTTCATGGCGGACGGCTACGAAGTGCCCATGCGCGTTGCCGCCCGGCGCCACGACCTGATCGGCGTCGTGGTCAGCGACCCCCGGGAGGCGGAACTGCCGGACGTGGGGCTGCTGTGCGTGCGGGACGCCGAGACGGATCGGGAAATTCTGGTCAACACGAGCAATCCAAAAGTCCGTGAGGAATATGCCAAAGACGCCCGGAAACGCAGCGCGGCGCGGGACCGGATTTTTCAACGTAACCGGGTCGATACCATTCACGTGCGTACCGATCGGCCGTACGTGGAAGAAATCTACCGATTTTTCCGCATGCGCGAACGACGGTACGCCTGACGAAGTACGTGAGCGATGAGTGAGAATACCCCTGAAAGACTGAAAGAGTTCCGCGAACAGTACCGCGAAAACGCACGCGGCTCGAAGACAGCGCGGGTACTCAAGCCCCTGCTGCTGGTCGCGGCCGTGGCGCTCGGGTTGTGGGGCGCGCAAGTGTTTCTCCGGAGCGCTTTGGCGAGTTCTGCAACGCGATCCGGCGGCATGTCCCCGGAGCAGTGGCGGTCCTACGCCGTGTACTTGGAAGGCAAAGACCTGCCCGCCGAGTCGCTGCACGCATACGAACACTATATCGAAATCGCGCCGCTCACGGACGCCGAGCGAGCCAAAGTCTGCTTCGCGATGGGATCCCTCGCCGCCGATATCGAGGACTACCAGAAGGCCCTCGCCTACCTCTACCAGTCGGAGATGTTGGCGCCCGAATCGGAAATGAAGCCCGACATCGACAAAAAGGTCGTCATGTGCCTCGACCGGCTGGGGCGTACGACCGACCTCCGGCGCGAATTGCGCAACCGGAGTGGCGCTCAACATTCCGTCGCCGATGTTGGCCCAAACGAGACCGTGATCGCGGAATACGGCAACGTCGTCTTTACCGATCGGGACCTGGAACAGGAACTGCAAAAGTTGCCGCCGGTGTCGCGCGCCCGGCTGGATTCCCCGGATGCGAAAGCCGATTTCGTGCGCAATCTCATTGCGCGCCGATTGATGGTCGACAAGGCCCTGCGGCGGGAACTCGACAAAGATCCGGCCATCGAAAAACAATTGGTCGCCCAGCGTGATGCGCTTCTGGTGCAACGGCTGGTCGACGACCGGCTGAAGGGGCAGCCCGAGCCTACGACGGATGACCTTAAACAGTACTACAAAGCCAATTCGGATCGCTTCAAATCGGCCGACGCCGACGAAGCCCCACCGTTTGAACAAGTGCGGGACCGCGTTGCCCGCATGATGAAGGCCCAAGCGGTGCAGGATGCTGTAAACCAGTTAATATCAGACACGCTGGACGAGCGCGGCGTGAAGTTTTATCCCGACCGGCTGAGTCCTCAGAAAGAGGAGGACGCACAATGAGGGCGCTGCTCCTGGTTCTGGCTTTCACGGCGGTCGCGCAGGCCCAGCCGGACATCAACGTAGCGGTCACGGTCGATCCTCCGGTCATCCCGTTCCACCGGCAGACGAAATTCACGATTACAGTCGAGGCCCCTGAGTCGGCGGACGTCGAGTTGCCGCAAATGGCCGGGAAGTTCGGTGGCTTGAACGTGTACGGACAGCCCGACTATCTCATGGAGCCCCTTCCAAACGGCCGCAAACGCATCGTCGAAACCTACACGCTCGACCCGATTTTCACCGGCATCTATCCGGTCGAGCCCATTACCGTGACCGTGGACGGGAAGACAAAAATTGCGACGCCGTCTCCTGCCATCAAGGTTCGCGAACTTACCGAGGCGGAAGAAAAGGCCGCCATGGATTTTGTGGAGAGCGCGGGACCCATCGACATGGAACAGCCGCTGTTCCAGCGATGGGAAGTGTGGGCCGCCATCGGGACCGCTGCCGCCCTCGCGCTGGCGGCGTTGATTTACTTCCTACGCCGTCAAAGAATCGTCGAACGTCTGACACCCGCACCGCCCGCATGGGACGTGGCGTACGCGCGCCTCCGGGAACTGGACGCAAGACGCTGGCCCAATCAGGGTAAGATTCAACCCTACTACGTGGAATTGTCGTCAATCCTGCGCCAATACATCGAAGACCGGTTCAGCCTTCACGCGCCCGAACGGACCACGCCGGAGTTCCTGGCCGAGGCGTCCAACAGCGGTGCGCTGAATACCGATCATCAGGAGTTGCTGGCCCATTTCCTGCGCCACAGCGATCGGGTGAAGTTTGCACAGTTCGAACCGACGACCGGGGATATGGAGCGGAGCTTCGCTGAAGTGCTGCGATTTGTCGATGAAACGGTGCCCAAACCAGCGACGGAAGAGGAGGCCGCGGCATGAGTCTCCTTCACGTCTTCACGTTCAACGCGCTCATGTATCCGGCCGCACTCTTCCTGCTCGCGGTCGTGCTCCTCTTGCTCGTGGCCGAATTCTTCTCGCGAGCGCCCGGGGCCTTGAGTGTGTCCACCGGAGAGACCATTGCGCGCATTCAGGGGTATCGGCCCGGTTTGCTCCGACGGTCCCCTGCGATTCTGCGCGCGGTGGGCCTCGCATTGCTTGTCGTCGCACTGGCGCGGCCCTTGCAAGGATTGTCGCCCCAGAAGGACAAGGCCGATATCGTGGACGTGATGCTGTGTGTCAACGTCTCCCAGAGCATGAGCGTCACCGACTTCCGCACCCGCAATACGCGCATGAATCGCTTGGACGTCACCAAGGAGGCCGTGCGCGATTTCATCAATAGCCGCAAGAACCGGCCCGAGGATCGGTATGGGCTCGACCGTCTCGGTCTCATCCTCTACGCCAAGTACGCCTGGACCCAGACGCCGCTGACGCTCGACTACGCGGTGTTGGAACGCGATCTGGACAACGCCGAAATCAACACGCGGGACGCCAGCAAGCAGGGCACGGCGATCGGTTCCGCGGTCGGACTCGCCGTCAACAAGCTCCGCAAGTCCGAGGCCAAGAACAAGGTCATCATCCTGCTCACCGACGGGCGAAACAACGAGGGCGAGCTGGATCCGATCACGGCGGCCCAGTTGGCCAAGGAGTACGGCATCCGCATTTACACAATCGGCGCCGGCTCCGGCGATGAGGTGCTGGTGCCCACGCAGACCCTCTTTGGACCAGCGGCGGATGTCCGCCGGCTCCCGATCGACGAAGACACCCTGCGTCGCATTGCCGACATCACCGGCGGCCGGTTCTACCGCGCGACCGACATCGCGTCGTTGCAGGGTGCGTACCGGGAAATTAACGAACTCGAAACGACCGAGGTCGAACTCGGCGATTACTACGAGTATAAAGAGGCTTTCGTACCGTGGGCGGCATTGGGCGCCTTGGCACTGCTGGCCAGCATTCTGTCGCGACGGTACCGGTTTGAACCGATTCCGTAGGAGTCCGTAGTGGATATTGGATTTGCATTCGATTGGCGGTACCTACCGTGGTGGCTTGCAGTTGCAGTCGCTGCGCTGGCGCTCGTATACCTCGCCCTTCGACTGCTTGAACGGCGCCGTAACGCGCGGCTCCAACAGGTGGTGGAGGCCAAACTGGCCCCGCGTCTGTTGCCCGGTTACGATGCCCGCATCCGCCGCCCGCTCACGTGGTTCACTATCTTCGGTTGCGTGTGTCTTGCCCTGGCCTTTGCCCAACCCCACTGGGGCCAATCCTGGCAGGAAGTTCGCCGGGCCAGTCGTGACGTCGTGATTCTCCTGGATACGTCGGAGAGCATGCGTGCTGCCAATCCGTTGCCCAACCGCCTCGATCGGGCCAAGCAAAAGATCGCCGCGCTGCTGGATGAGGCCCCGGGCGACCGCTTCGCGCTCATCGCCTTTTCAGGCGCCGCCGCCCTCCAGTGCCCGCTGACGCTCGACCATGGCTACTTCAAGTCGGTGTTGAACACTATCGACACGGACACCATCAGTGCCAAGGGCACCAATATTGCCGCCGCGATCGATGCCGCGGTGGACTTATTCAAGAAGGAAGACGAAAGCACAGGGCGCAGCGGAAAAGCCTCCCGTGCGGTCTTATTGATTTCGGACGGTGAACAAGTTTCCGGCGATGCCTTGGAGGCGGCGACCGCCGGGGCCGATTACGGGCGAATCTTCGTCATCGGCGTAGGCGATCCCAACGGGACGGAAGTCCGTCTGCCCGATTGGATGGGCCGCTACGTTACCGCAATGGACGGCGACAAGCCCCATATTTCGAAATTGGATGAAGACATGCTGCGCCGCATCGCCATCGCGGGAAACGGCGCCTACACCCGGTCGAGCGTCGACAACTGGGACATCGACCAGTTGTACAAGCGCTTTGACGTTCTTTCGACGCGGGATATGAGCAGCGACGTGCGGCTGCGGCTTGTCAACCGCTACCAATGGCCATTGGCGTTGGCCTTTCTGGCATTCGTCCTGGAAGGGGTATGGCTGGTGTTGATGCCTTGGTTCCGGCATTTGCGCCTGCGACGCATGGAACGCGCCACCGCCAACAGCACCAGAGAGGCGGGGCAGGAATATGCGTAGCCTCGCGCCGATCGCGATCCTGGCGTTCATCCCCCTACTCGCTCATGCCGATTCGATCCGGGAGCGTCTGAACGCCGCCAACCAACTGCTGCGCCAGGGCGACGTTGAAGGCGCCTTGAACGGATACCGTGACCTCCGCGTCGACGCCCCGGAATCGCCGGAATTGCAGTACGACATCGGCTGTGCGGAGTATCAACGCGCGTTGCAGGACATCGACAGTGCCGAAGTGGGCAAGGACAAGGATCCGTTCGAGGAAGCGCGGGTATCCTTCGACAAGGCACTCGCCATGGGTTCCGGGCGCGTCCGGCAAAATGCGGCGTTCAACCGGGCGAATTGTCTGGCCCAATATGCGAAACATATGCCCAATGATGCGGATCAGAAGGCCTTGGTGGATGCGTACCAGCAATCCATCTCGGCGTACGAAGAACGTCCTGCGCCAGTATCCCGAGAACGAAGGCGCCCGGAAGAACCTCGATCACATGCGGTATCTCCTGAAGAAGATGCTTCAGAATCCGCCGCAGAACAAGGAAGACCAAGGCGAGGGCGAGAATAAGCCCCAAGAAAATCAGCAACAAAAAGACGAACAACAACCGCAGCAGAACCCGGATCAAGAGCAGGGCCAGCAGGACAAGGACCAGCAGCAGCAAGCGCAGCAGGAGCAATCCTCCGAAGAGGAAAAACAGGAGCAGTCCGAACAGCAATCCAAGTCCGAACAAAGCCAGCAACAACCGGAACAAGAACAGAATCGGCCCCAGATGGGTTCGGAATCCGACGAGCAAAAGCCGGAACAGCAGCAAGCGCAGGCCACTGAAAACGCCAAGTCTCCGGACCAGCAGACGATCGAGGCTTTGCTCGAATCCCTCGAGGATCGGGACCAACTCGAGCAGCGCTACGAACGGCGACAGCCGCCTACGACGCGGATCAAGAAGGAATGGTGGTGATGCGCGCGTGGCCGATAGCCCTGCTTGCTGTTTGGACCTTTGCTCCGGTGGTTCTCGCCGAGGGCAACGTCCAGGTTACCGTCGACCGCGATACCGTCGTTCAGGGTGACGAGTTCCGCATTACCGTTCAGGTTGCGGGGGATCGTCTTGGCGAACCCGAGCTACCGGACGTGCCGGGATTGGAGATTTCACCGCAACCCGTTTACCGCAGCATTCAGGCGAGCATCGTCAACGGTCGTACGTCGACCAGCAAAGTGCGTGGCTACAATGCCATAGCAAACCAAACCGGGACGATTACCATTCCGCCCATTCCCGTGAAGATCGGAGACAGCGTCGCCGTCAGTCAGCCGCTAACGATCACCGTTCTCCCCAAACAACACGGCGCCAGTAATCGCGGGAACAGCCAGTTGACCATGGACGACGTGCTCCAGCTTACCGTTGACGTCAGTCGGCACGAGGTGTACGTGGGGCAACCGGTCAAAGTGACGTACACCCTGTGGGCCCTCGGCGGTTCCGTCGTTCGGCAATACAGCTCTGACTTCCCCGAGACGGCCGGGTTCTACGCCGTGCCGCGCGACCCTCAGCAATTGGACGACGGCGTCAGCGCTACACGAAACGCTCGCCAATACACCGCGGTCCATTGGGTGCAGACGCTTTACCCCACCCGAACCGGCGAACTGGAAATCGGACCGTGGAAATGGCAGGGCGTGGTCTCGGCGCCGTTTTCCGTGAGCGCCCGCAACAAGAGCTTCGCGACGGATCCCGTGACGATCAACGTCAAGGCCTTGCCGGCGCCACCGAAAGGGTTTACCGGCGCCGTGGGCCACTTCGACATCGCCGCCCGTAAAACGAACGCCAGCGCCATACGCGGCGTACCTTTCGACCTGACCGTCACCGTTTCCGGCAAAGGAAACCCGGATAGCATTCAAGCGCCTACGCTACCCGAGATTGACTGGGCTTACGTAGCCGAACCCCAACGCCAACCCGGCAACGATCCGCGATCCGGTGACGACACGGTCTCGCGCACCTTCGTGTATTCGATTACGCCCATTAAGGATGGCAAGCAGGAGTTGCCGGGAATTCAATTCTGTTACTTCGACCCGGAACTCGAGGATTACGTCACCGCTGCCACCGGCGAACTCGACTGGGACGTACGCCCCTCGTCGGAGTCCGACCACCAAGCGGTAGTAGACGCGGGCCGGCCCAACGGCGAGGGCAACGTGGAAGTGCTGGGGCAGGACATTTTGCCCATCGTGACGGACGCCGGCACCCTGCACCGCCACTCGTCTCTGGTGTGGGTTGCCACGCCGATTGTCTTGCTACCTTCCCTTGCCTACGGTGGACTGCTCCTATTTGTGCGCCGACGCCGGCGGTTCGAGGGGGATACCCGGTATGCCCGGGCGCATCGTGCGACTCGGCTTGCCCAGCGCCGGTTCGCGGGCATTCACGAATTGCCCGATCCAGTGGACGGCGTGTACAAAGCACTGGCCGGTTATCTTGCCGATGTGTTTAACGTGCAAGAGACTGGCATGACCTCGGCCGACGCGGAAAAACTGCTCGCGACCCACGGCATCGACACCGATATCGCCAACGGCCTGGTTCGCATTCTGAAAACCTGTGAGCGCGCCCGTTACGGATCGACCGCCCTGACCGACGACGAATTGAACGCCCTCGTCCACGGAGCGTTAATGAATATGGAGCGTCTCGACGCGGTCCGTACCAAAGGAGGCGTGTCATGACCGTTGCAATCCTGTCCAGCCTGATGATCTACGGAGCAACCGTTTTCAATCCCGTGTTCGACGACGCCAATGCCGCCTACAAAGACGGCAATTACGACAAGGCCGTGAAACTCTACGAACAACTGGTGTCCGAAGGCGTCGAAAGTGCCGATCTCTTCTATAACCTCGGCAACGCCTACTACCGGCAGAATCGGCTTGGACCAGCAATCGCGAACTACGAGCGCGCGCTCCATTTGCGGCCCGGCTTCGATTTCGCCACCCGGAACCTGCAACAGTGTCTCGCGCAGACGAAGCGTCAGCTCAGTGCGCCATTGCCGCCACCGTGGCAACAAGCCCTTCTCTTCTGGCACAAAAGTCTGACGCCGCAATTCTCCTTCCGCATGGCGGCACTGTGCTGGATCGCACTGTGGGTCGTGTTGGCCGTGCGCCTCTGGCGGCCGCTGCCCTACCTGCGTCGGACGGCACTTGTATTCGCGGTGTTGGCCGTCTTCTTTGGGCTCTCGTCCTGGGTGAAAGTACATCCCGCCCTGGTCGCCGTGGCGAACCATGACGGTACTCAGGTACGCTACGGGATCGGGACGGACGAAACCGTCCGGTTCGAGTTGTTCACGGGTGACCGCGTGCAGGTTGACAAGCGCGCCAACGGGTGGGTGCGTGTGGCGACCGCCGGCGGCGAAAGGGGTTGGGTGCAGGATTCTTCGCTTTCGTTTGTGGGGCCTCCCTATCTTCGCGCCCCGGAGCCGACGGCCGGCCCGGAGGAAGGCCATACGTGACAGTTTCCTTTGGAGAACTGGTCGACCGCGCCCGGTTGGGAAACGGCTATAGCGATGTTCTCGAGCGGGACGATTGTCTTCGAGTCACACGCACGCATGCCTCCCGGCAGCGGGCCGCGGTACGCAAGCGCCACGACGACGCCGCCTCGGGCAGTGACATCGTGCGCATGATGTCCGCCGCGGCGGACGAAATCGTGCGCGGCGTGTTTCAGTTCGCGACGAATTCGCTCCCAACGAGGCGCTCGATCTCGACGCGTGTGGCTCTCTGCGCGCTCGGCGGATACGGCCGCGCCGAACTCAGCCCCTATTCCGACCTCGACGTCTGCCTCTTGTACGAAGGCGCCCTCGACGAGCCCGTCCGTGCCTTGAATAGCTACATCATCCCGTTTCTTTGGGACAGCGGTTTTGCCGTCGGCTACTCGATCCACAGTGTGCGCGAAGCCGTCGATCTGGCAAAAAACGACATGCAAGCCTTTACCCGATTCCTGGAGGGCCGGCTCCTCGCCGGGGAAAGCACCGTCTATGCCCGGTTGAAACTGAGCATTCGCGAAATTCGATCCGGCGAACTGGCGCGCCGGTTTATTGAATCCAAGGTGCGCGACCGGTACGACGATCTTTCCGCAGAGTACCGGGACATCTTCGCGCCCGAACCAGATGTGAAAGAGAACGCGGGCGGACTTCGCGATTTTCATACCGCGCTGTGGTTGTTGATGATGGCGCATGACGTCGACACGCTGGACGATGCCGTGGGGCTCGGCATCCTGACGCCTGACGAACACCTCGATTTTGTCGATGGCCTCGATTTCATATGGCGCATACGAAACGAACTCCACTTTCATTGTGGAAAAGCGGAAGACCGGCTCTCCTTCGCGCTCCAGTCGCACGTCGCTGAGGCGTTTGGCTACGCGAACAGCCACCACTTCATGCAAAGCTACTACACCGCGGCCAGTAAGCTCCGCCGGTTTCTCCGCATCGCCGCCCGATCGTGCCACTATGCGTCCATGGCCAACTTGCCCGACGCAGGGATGCCCGTCGCGCAGGAGTACGCAATCGAGAACGATGAACTCTACGTCGGTGCGGGCGATCCGAAATGGTTCGCCCATAATCCGGCCCGGCTTATGGAAGTCTTCTGGTTGTGCGCCCGCCACTACGTGCCGTTGAGCCGCCCTTCTGAAATGCTCGTCGTCGCGAATCTGGACCTCGTGAACGAAACGTTTCGGTCCAACAACATTGTGCGCCGCTTCTTTCAGGCCATCTGCAATCGCCCCTTCCGCTCCGGCCACGCCTTGCGGCAAGCGGCCGTATGCGGTTTGCTGGGCCGGTATCTCCCCGAGTTCGAAGCCGTCCACGACGTGATTCGGTATGAAGACTTTCACTCCTATCCCGTGGGAGAGCACACCTTGCGCGCCGTCGAGGCCATCGCCCGTGTCGAGGATCTGGATGGGGCGGTGGGCCGCTGCCTTCACGAGGCCCTCGAAAACCTGTCCGATCCCTACATTCTGATTCTTGCCATTCTGTTTCACGACTTGGGCAAGGTCGAGGGAGACGTTCATACCGAAGCCAGCGTTCGCATCACCCGGCAGATCTGCACGCGTATCGGGATTCCACCGGAAGATGAAGAGCGCATCGCGTTTCTGGTCCAACATCACACCCTGATGACCAACATCAGCCAGTACCGCGACATCGACGACGAGCACATCGTTCGCAGTTTTGCCGAAACGATGAAGACCGAACAACGCCTCCGCGCCCTGTTCTTGCTTTCCTACGCGGACCTGTCAGCCGTAGGACCTGCCGTGTGGACGGATTGGAAGGGCGCCTTGTTACTTCAGCTTTACCTGCGGGCCGTGAAACATCTGCTGGGCCGAGCCGAAACCGTCGGCGAAACGTATTGGGATTCTCCCAAGGCGGAGCAGGCCCGCGCCGCCGCGCCGGATGAGCTGAAGGACGAGGTCGAGCCCCATCTCCGAGGCTTGGGCCAACGCTATTTTATTGCCTTTGAAGCCAATCAGATCGCGGAACACCTCGCGTGTGTGGCCGAGGCCCGTCAAACCGGACTCTCCGTTCGTTGCACGTCCAAAGACGCCATCGGGATGAGCGAAGTCATGATCTGTACACAAGATAGGCACGGACTCTTCGCCAAGATAGCCGGGTGTTTCTCATCCCTGTTGATAGACGTTAACAATGCGGCATTGTTTACGCGGGAAGATGGCATCGTTCTCGATTGTTTCACCGTAGCGGACGCGCGACGGCTGCGCCCGCTCACTTCGGCTCAAACCGCAAAAGTGACACAAGTCTTGCGCGCAGTATTGTTGGAGAACGAGGACGTTCAGGGGTTCGTCGATCGCGCCCGGCGTCGACTCTTTGCCTTGTTGCAGCCTCGGATTCCCATCCAGACCCGCGTCGAGTTTGACAATGATTCCTCTCGAGGACATACCATTATAGATATTGAATCTGGTGACCGAACCGGTCTTCTCTACGACATCACCCGGGCCATGACGGAATTGGGCCTGGATATCGCCACCGCGCGCATCGTTACGGATGCCCGCCGGGTGCGCGACTCATTCTATGTGACGCAGAACAACCGAAAGATCGACGACGAAGAAGTATTGGCATCGATTCGGGACGGCATCCTTCACGCCATTCATCCCAGAGCCGTTGCCGACACCAAAGGAGAGCAAGCATGAACAAGCATGGTTTTCGAGCGCTGATCGTATTGACGGCGGCAGTCGGTTGGGCGACGGCCGCGTCTGCGATGAGCCCGATGCTGCGAGAATTGGAAGATGCCTTCATTCGCATTGGCGACCAGGTCCGTCCGTGCGTCGTGAATATCGACGCCGAACAGGAAGTCCCCGAAGGCATGGGCGATTCACGCATGAACATGGAAGACCTCTTCCATTACTTCAACATTCCCATGCCGGAAGGCCATCCCCCGCGCGGCCGCCGGCCGTCCCCCGTAGCTTCCGGGTCGGGATTCATCTACGACAAGGAAGGCCACGTCATCACGAACAACCACGTCGTGGAGAACGCGGCGAACTTGAAAGTGCGCTTGACCAATGGGAAAGTCTACGAGGCTACCGTAGTCGGCCGGGATCCGGATACCGACTTGGCCGTCATCAAGATCGACGCCGACGAAGATCTGCCTACCGCCGATCTCGGCGATTCCGATCGACTGAAAGTCGGCCAATTCGCCATTGCGCTCGGCAGTCCACGCGGGCTGGAAGGATCCCTGTCCTTCGGTCATGTAAGCGCATTGGGCAGGAACGATCTCCGTCTGCCCACCAACATGCGGTTTCAGAATTTCATTCAGACCGACGCCGCCATCAACTTGGGCAATAGCGGCGGACCGCTTTGCGACATCGACGGCCGGGTCATCGGCATCAATACCGCCATCGTCTACGGCGCCGAATCGCTCGGATTCGCCATCCCGATTAACATGGCCAAACGCATCGTTCCCCAGTTGATCGCCCAGGGGAAAATCGTACGCGGGTTCCTCGGGGTCAGCATTATGGATGTGCCGGATGTGGCCGAGACTTCCGAGGGTTCGTTCACGGTGGACGATTTGGTGGAAGTCCTCGGTCTGCCGGACACGAAAGGCGCCTACGTTGAGAGCGCCACACCGGATTCGCCCGCGGCGAAAGCGGGTATCAAGAACGATGACGTTATCCGAAAAGTAAACGACGTTACCATCGAAGACTCGAAAGACCTCGTTCGGCGGATATCCGATATGGAGCCGGGCACGAAAGCCAATCTGGAAGTCTGGCGTGCCAAGAAGCCGATGAATGTGGAAGTCACCCTCTCGGAATTCCCTGGCCCCGTGGAAGCCGTGCTCGGAAAAGGCATCCTTGGCATGCGGCTGCAGCCGCTTACTCCCGAACTTCGCGATCAACTCCAGATCGACGAGGACATCAAAGGGCTGCTGGTCGTCGATGTCGAACCGGACTCGCCGGCGGCTGAGGCCGAGATCAGCAGCGGAGACATCATCACGGAAGTGGCGCAGCAGGACATCGAGACGGTCGATGACTTCAAGAAAGTGATCGAACAGTATGGTAAACCCGGCGAGTCGCTCCTGATGCGGGTGACCCGTCCCGGTGAACGTCCCATGCCGAAAGTCCTCAAAATCCCGACGGAGTAACGGCAACGGCGCGCGCCAAATTTTCGCGTAAACCATTCCAATTGACCGCGGATCGCCTCAGGCGGTCCGCGGTTTCGTTGTCTTGGCGCGACAATTCTTCCCGTGCCTGTCTATTGTGGTAGGATATGGGCGGAGGCTACCGTATGGTAAGTAGCGTGGAAGATAGACCGGTTTACACCGTGCTCACGCCTCGAGAACGCGTGCATGCGGGCGTCGCGGCTTCGGGCGCAATCGCCATCCTCGTCCTGGCGTGGATCCTGGTCCCCGACGCGCGCGGTTTGGGTACCCACGAAGAGTTGGGACTGCCGCCGTGCATGACCCTCCGCACGCTGGGGTTTCCTTGCCCGTTTTGCGGGATGACGACCGCGTTCTCGCATATGGCCCACGGCCATCCCGAAGTTGCGGTCCGTACGCAACCGGCGGGAGCGCTCGCGTTCTTCGGGGCGATCGCCTTTGCCATTCTCTACGCAACCATGGGAGTAACCGGACGAAAACCGGCGATCCTCGAGAATGCCAGCCTGCGAAAACTGCTGTGGCGGTGTGGAATCGGAATTGTCCTGGTGGCATGGATCTACAAGCTTATTACGTTTCTGGGCTAAACGGTGGGATGGTGAGCCCGATACCGGCGCGTGTACCCTTCACGATCGCGTTGGTTTTCCTCGTCGTGGTGACGTATACTCCCGCCGCTTCAAGGTAAAAGGTAGCATGTGATGGAATCAGACTATTCAGCGCAGCGTATTCTAGTCGCGGACGACGAAGCCCCGGTCGCTAAAGTGATCTCCACGGAAATCGAACGGCGGTTGGGGTGTTCCGTCGAGGTCGTTTTCGATGGCGATCAAGTGGTGGAGGCTCTCGAAAATGAACCGTTCGACGTGCTCGTCACCGACATGATGATGCCCGGCATTCATGGTGTGGAACTGGTCACCTACGTGAAACAGCAGCACCCGACGACCGACGTGCTGGTCACGACCGCGTTTCCGGTGGACTTCCCGTTTGTCGAAGTGGTGCACGCGGGCGCCACCGATTTCCTGGAAAAACCCCATCCTCCCGAGGAGATGCAGGCCAAGCTCATCCGGATCATTCGCGAACGGAAGTTGAACCAAGAACTCGCCAGGGAAAAACAGCAGATTCTGTCCGATATGGAGGCCATGGCGCGTCTGCGCGACGAGCGCTCCGTAGCGGAAGCGATGTTTCAGCATATCTTCGAGTACTGCATGAACGGAATGCTCGTGGTTGCGCCGTACAGCTTCGTCATCAACGAGGTGAATCACGCCTTCAGCGAGATCTGCGCCCGCTCTGCCGACGACCTGGTCGGCCGGCCTATCTTCGAATTCTTTGACGATGTGGAACGGGAACGGCTGCGTCAGGGTATGGTCCTCGTTACAAACGTCGGCAAGGCCATGCTGGGTGACATTATGCTGCAACGGCCCGACCGGTCCGTGGTCTGTCTCGACGTGAGCCTGAGCCACATTCCCATCGAACCCGAACCCCTGATCCACTTCGTGTGCCAGGACGTGACGGAACAACGCGAACTTCAGCGGCGTCTTACGGAAATCGCCCAAACCGATCAGCTTACCGGCTTATACAACAAACGCAGTTTCGACACGCGGCTCAGTGCCGCCGTGGGCCGCGCCCATAAGGAAGGCTATCCCCTGACTTTGCTGTTCCTCGACATCGACGACTTCAAGCAATGCAACGACACGCACGGTCATCAGGCCGGTGATGAACTCCTCGCGTCGGCCGGCAAACTCATCTTGCGGCATACCAGAACCCGGCTCGATGCGGCGTTCCGATACGGCGGCGACGAGTTCGCGGTGATTCTCTCGCAAGCGGACACGACCGTCGGAACCCGTGTTGCCGAGCGGATCCGGTCCGAGTTCTGCTCGCAGGAAACCCACGGCACTTCGCTCAGCATCGGCATCGGCGCCTATCAACAGGGTATGAGTGCTACCGAGCTGCTTCGGGCCGCGGACGACAGTCTCTACCGCGCAAAGCACTCCGGAAAAAACCAGATCAACGTTCAATGATTCCGACGACACGACCATCGGCGGGAGGCGTCGACACGCGGAGCACTACCGTGTGATGGACATTCTGTCGGCCGTGGTCCCGGTGTTTCTGATTGCCGGTGTCGGTTTTGCCATCCGCAAAGCGTTCCCGATCCACCTCAAGACGTTGTCCGTTCTGAATATTTACGTGCTGATTCCCAGCCTCGTATTCGGAAACCTCTCCAAACGCGCATTGGATTGGACCGTGTTCGGAAAGATCGCCCTGGCGGCCTTCTTCATGGTGCTGGCCATGGGAACGGCATTATCCGTCATCGCCAAATTTCGCCGCATGGAGCCGCAGCTCGAAAGCGCGTTTCTCATGACCATGTTTGCCAACCTCGGGAACTTCGGACTCCCCGTGGTCCTCTTTGCCTTCGGCGACGACGCGCTTTCGCTTGCCGTTGTCGTGATGGTGTGCGGTGGCTTCCTGCAGAACAGCATCGGCCTCTATTTCGCCCAGCGAAGCCGTCACAACGCCCTCGCGTCAGGCCTTCAGGTATTTCGATTCCCGATGATTTACGCCTTCGCGGCGGCGCTTGTTTTTCAGCGCGCGGGCTGGCATCTTCCCCTGCCTGCCGAACGCGCCGTCGATATCACCGCGGCAGCCGCCATTCCCATTCAATTGCTGATCGTCGGCGCGACACTCGCCGAGACCCGGCTTGAAGTAAGCACGGAAGTCTTCATTGCCAGTGCCATGCGTCTGGCGGCCGCGCCCATCCTTGCCCTCGGCGTTTCGGCAACGATCGGCTTGGGCGCGGAAGCTTCGCGCGTTTTTGTGTTGCAAATGAGCGGACCCGTCGCGGTAGGCATGGCCGTGTATGGCGTTCAGTTCGACTTGAAACCGGGATTCCTCGCCAGCGCGGTCGCCTGGACGTTTGTGCTTAGCGCCATTTCGGTTTCGGTGGTGCTGGCAGTGCTTACGTGATCCCACCGCAGGACGAGTTCGGGCTGCTCAAGGCTCGGCGGTATTGTCCACCGCGCCGGACGATTCCCGACTCGGATGGGACGGGTGCGCATTTCCGGCCAACGTCACGCGCAGGAGGAACGGCCCAAGTTCGCTGTCGAACGGTACCGTCAGCCACACGGTATCCGCCGGATGGTCGATGACGTAATCGCGTCCGCGAACGACGGCCGGCATGGTCAGGGTGAGGGGGGGTGCTTCCTCGCCGGTTAGCTTGGCCTTCGCGTTGCCCGCGATCATATTTACCAGCTCGGCGATTCCGTCGACCACAGTCGAGTCGACGTATTTGATTTCCGAACCCAGCATCCGATTCACGCACGCAACGGCAACGGCGGATGAAAAAGCAAGTGCGACCGTACCTCGCACGCGCCCGCTCAATCCGATGATCGCGGTCAATTCGATGGGGGAGAACTCGCGGGTCCGCGTGATCCGGCATTCGCCGCGGGATACATTCGTCTCCAGCATGGTCTCATAGACGTTGGTCGCAGCTTCGATAAACGGATTTATGTACTCTACATCCACAAGTCCCCGCCACGTGTTTTGGGGTCCCCCTGAAAAGCGCGGGGGCGGAAAGGCGCGTTCGCTTATCCCCGCATCTCTGGGAAATAGTGTACTTCAATCAATGCGCAAAACGTATGGTAGATGACCAAGTGCGCTTCCTGGATGGTTTTGACCGTGGTTCCCGGCGCCTTGATGGCGATATCGGCCGCCGCGGCCATCTTGCCGCCCTTCGGACCGGTTAATGATACCGTCGTGGCGCCGATTGCCTTCGCCACGGACATCGCCATCAGGCAGTTCCGCGCGTTCCCGGAAGTGGAAATCCCCAACAAGAACGTCTTCCGGCTTGACCAGAGCGATGGTTTCCTGCGCGAATGCCATGTCGCGCAACGGCGAGTCGTTTTCCACGGCCGTCTTCAGTGACCCGTTGAAGCCCAGCGGGATCGCCGCCAAACCCGCTTCCAGGTGTTTGGCGAGATCGTCGCCCATGGGTTGCGTCTTGAGTTTGCGCGAAATCTTGGCGGGCAAGGGGCGCAACCGCTCGAAACTCTTGCACAACTCCCCGGCGATGTGCATCGCATCGGCATTGCTGCCTCCGTTTCCGCAAAGCAGCAACTTCCCTCCAGCATTGTACGTTTTGACCAGCGCCCGATGGAGCTTCAGCAGGTCCTGCACGCAGTCGCTCAAATCCGGCCGGCGCGCAAACATGCCATCGACGATTTCCTGTTCAAGTGGTGTAAGACGGCTCATGGTTGGGCTTCTCCCGCTTCCCCCGCATTCATCGCTTCGCGATTAGCGAACCTTATCGAGTTCCTGCACTAACGTCAGCAGAAAGTCCCGATTGTCCGCCGACACGTACCGCATCGATCCGCCCATCCGGGCGAACGTCTTATTGTACCGCAGGTAATAGTCGGGATTCGTATCCGGCGGTTCCCCCTGACTCCAGTCCCAATGCGATTCCTGCAAATCGACGATGACCATGAAGTGCGTGTCGATGTGCCAGTCCTTCTGGATCGCCAGGTTTTGCGCCATCGATAGCGACTTCTCGAAAATCATCGGCGACATCACCGCCGAACCCACGGACAGATACACCCCGTCGTTCAGATTGGACACGTTGTTGGCATAGGCCAGGAAATCCCGCTGCGCCGCGCGCCCGATCGCGGCGCAATGATTCATGGGGTGCACGTAAATAATATCGTGGCCGATCATGGGATGGCTCGTGTACGGCACCTTCAACCGGTATGCCGCCGATTGGAGCCCGTATTGTTTGTACGGATGGGGGACGCGCATCCAGCCCGGCTCTAGTTTGAAGGCCCGCACCTGCGTCAGCACGTCCGCGGCCGCGGCGGCCCGGTCCGGTTCGTCGTCGATCGAGGTTTCGATCGTGTACTTCAGAGTAGTTTCGGACGGAATCTGCAAGCCTTCCTTCTCGACCAGCGCGCCCACGGACTCCCCGTACCCTAGCCCCTGATACGCCCCGATCAGAATGGCGAGGTTGATGTAGAACCCCGTCTCGTCCCAGACCCCGAATTCGCCCCGGTCCACGTTGGCGCGGACGTCCTCGCTGCTTTCCCCCTGGTACGCGAATTCCCAATCGTGGATAATCCCCGCGCCGTTCGTGGCGAGATGCGTGATCCACCCGTCTTCGATGAGTTTGGTGAACACCGGCGCCAGGCCGTTCTTGATGGAGTGCGCGCCGAAGGCCATCATCCGCGAACGCTTCTTCTCCCGGGCCGTGACGAGACGCTCAACCGTCTCGCGAATGACCTTCTTGCCGGTCTCCGACAGCTCCCGCGGTTCCGCCGTCGTGGGGACGTGGTCTTCCTCGATATGCACCTTGTTCTTGCGTTCGCGTAACGGTTTGAACCGGATTGCGTGCCGGTCCAGCTCTTTGTACGGCATGATCCTCTCCGAAAAGTGTTAACGGTAAAACCGGAATTGTATCACGCCATCCAAACCGATTACATTTGCCGCCCGCCCCGCATATGCCTTCCGATCCGCGACTATTCCCCACTGGGAGCGCCACGCACCAGCGTGGCGACTTTTGGATTCCTGGAAATGGCCGACCCAATTAAGGATGACGTGAGATTCTGTGCAGGTCGTCCATACAGCCCATCTCGTCCATACCGTCCATCAGCCCCAAAGCCGTCACGCGTTCCGAATTCTCCTTCCCTCCAGCCTCCGGACTCTCGCCTCCTTCAAACCGCGCTCATCGCCGGCAACAGCGCCACCTCCGCCGGCCGCAGATCCAACACGAACCCCCGCTTTGGAACCGTCCGCACCAGACTCGCCCGGTGCGGCGCCACTTCCTTGATGCCCGCCAGCAAGCGTCGCTTCTGGAAATGCATCTGGTTCTGTTCGACCACCGTCTCGCCCCAAATCTCTTCATAGATCGTGTCGTAAGGGATGCACTCGCCCGGCGCGCCCGCCAAGGCCCGCACCAAGCGGAACTGTTTGTCCTGGAGTTTCACCCGCTTGCCTTCGACCACGATCTCGTTCGGACGCCGGTCGTCGACGACAAGGACCGGCAGGGAGGAGGGTGGGCTTGGTACCTCCCTGCCGGGCGGGTTTCCTTGTTCGTCGTTGTTCCGCAGCCCCCACGATTTCAGCTCATGAGCCGTGGCCGCCGGGACCCATTGGTCGAGGAGGTGGGTGGGTGTCCCGGCCAGCGCGGACGGTGAGTGGAGCCCATGCGCTTCCAAAGCGATGATGGCGCTGCGTTCCAGGCCCGGTAAGCGGAGCCGGGCCAGTTTGATACCCTCGTCGCGTAAACCATGTTGTACACGTTCCGCGAGCTGGGCGATGCGGTCGATAAAATCCTCTTGCGCCCCAAACGCGACGGCCAATGCCGCAGTCGCGTCAATTATCCATGACACCTGCTCCGCTGCGGACACGATTTGCCCCAGCAGGGTGTGGTACTTCTCTTCAATGTCGTATATCGATGACTCGTCGATCCAGTCCGCCAGAAACAGCCCGATCTTGATGGCCCGGACTTCCTCAAAAAACGGCATCAAACTGCTGTTCCGCAGCCGGTTCAGAGGCACATCCGCCTCGGAATCCTCGTCCAGGGTCAGCCGCTTCAGGATGCCGGGGTAATCCGCCCGGTCATATTCGCGAACGTCAGGGTGACCTGGAGCATGCGCCCGTCCGGCGTCAAGGCCGCGGCGAGGATGAGGTCCAAGTCGCTCCAGATGCGCGTTTCCGACTCGTGGAGCCAGTGGGCCAGGTCCTGGGCGGTGGCGATGGAAATGCCCTTCGACGCGACGGCCTGTCCCAAGGGCGTCGCCGCCAACCGGCCTTCGCCGTCCCGGGTGATCATGCCGGTATCGATGGCCCGGTTGACCGCCGCGCGAACACGAAACTCGGTTTCCTCCAAGGGCACCGACTCCGCCCAAATCCAGGTGCCGGTCAGGGTTTTTTCGAAGAAGGCGTGCAACTCGCTCTCCGTCAGACAGGACCGCGATGCCACCAGCCGCAGCACGTGGTTCTCCAACGGCTCCTTTGCCAGCCGCGGTTCGACCTTCTCCCGTTCGCCGTCGACGTAACGCCGCCACAACGTCGTCTCGTCGTATTGCGTCACGGCAATGAGGATGGACCGCCCGAAGGGGATGCCCGACCCGTACCGCCCCGCGCGGCCGCCCATGTTCTCGTATTCCGACCGCAGGATCGGCGTCTTCCACGGCATGCCGAACCGGTTGTCGTACATCCATTTGTCCGCCGCGATAAACACGTTCTGCGCCGGCAGGTTCATGCCCACCGCCAGCGTGCTCGTCGAGATCAGCGCCTTCACCTCGCCCGCGCGGAACGCCTCCTCCACGATGCGCCGTTCCTCGCCGGAGAGGTCCGCGCTGTGAAAGGCCACGCCCACGGACAGCGTATCCATCAGGCAGTCCCGGCAATGCGTCGTCTCCACCTTGCGCAACGCCTCGATGCCCCGCTCCGCCGCGGACTCGTGCACCCGCCCCGCCAGCAACTCGGCCCCGCGCCGCGCCTCGTGCTTCGCCTTCACGAACACGAGACAGTTCTCGCCCCGCTCCACGAAGGCGCACAGGTTCTCCGTCAGGATCTCCCAACTCGAATCGGAATGCCCGCCCACGAGCCGCTCTTCGCGCCTGGCTGTACTCGTTGTAGGTGCGGTATTTGAACACCCCCTCGTGCAACACCCCGAACCGCAGCTCCACCGGCCGCCGCTCGTGCAACGCCAGGTCCGCCTTCATCCACTGCGCCAGCTTGTCCGCCTGCCCGATGACCGCCGACAACCCGATCATCCGGCACTTCGTCTGGAGGATACGCGTCAGCAGCAGCTCCACCTGCGCGCCCCGGTCCGGGTCCGACAGGATCTCCAGTTCGTCCGCGATGAGCAGCTCGACCTCTTCCAGCCGCTCCGGCCGCCGCACCAGCAACTGCGCCAGCTTCTCGTACACCACCACCGCAATCGAAAAGTTGCCCGCCTCGAGCCGCCCGTCAAACTCCCGCCGGTCCCGCGTCGAAATGATGACCTCGATCCCGTACGGCGCATACTTCTCCCGGAAATCGACGAATTTTTCCTCCGCCAGCGCCTTCAACGGCACCACATAGATGACCTTTTTCCGCCGCAACGCCGTCTGGATCGCCGCCATCTCCCCGATAAAGGTCTTCCCCGAACTCGTCGGCGCCTGCAACAGCAAGTTCCCGCCCTCAAACAGGTTATGCCGTTTCACCGCCATCTCCTGCAGCGGCAGCAACACCTCGCTCTCCCGTTTCTGCCACAAACAAATGATTTCCGGCGGAATGTCGTACCGAAGCAACTCCGTCATCTTCATCGCACAACGCCTCCAACGGCCAAAATCGCAACCCCGGCCCAAGCCCGAGAACGGGCTCGGCCATCACAAAGGGTAGTATACTGAATAAAAATTCAGTTGTCAAGATGTAGCGCAGGCGTCCCCGCCTGCAAGTGCGAAGGGTTACTTCAGCCTGATCGCCGACTACTTCCGAAGATGAGTTTGTAGCGAAGAATGCAGGCGGGGACGCCTGCGCTACATTCATTCCGACCTTGGTTTGGCGAATACGCTGCTCAAGGGCCAGTCTTCTGGTCGACTGCAAAGACCGGCCTTCACGGGGTTCCGAATAGTATAGTCACAGCGCCTGACCAACTCTGCGTCGTCCCGGATCAGCCGATCATAAGACTCGCGTTGCCAAAAAGGACGGCCTTTAGGAATTGGCGGGCGAGACGCCTGCGCTAAGTTTTGCACTTCATGCGCCGTGAACGATTTCCAACTGTGAAGAATGTCTTCCAGTGCGTGCCGCTGTTGAGGAGTTGCAACCACGTGCACGTGATTGCTCATCACAACCCAGGCGTGCAATACGTAGCGCTCCCGGTCAAAGTGCATGAGCGCGTCCACAACCATGCTGCCGACCTCGGGATACTTCAACCAGCACTTCCCGTCGCCCGAATCGAGATACGACTCGATCCGTTCTTCGTAAAGTTCCCGAAGACGCTCCTTCTCGGCTTTAGGTAGAGTCCGGCCAGCTTGTTTTGCCCGTTTCTCAATCCCCTCGCGCTCGGCACGCACACTCGCCAGCACCTCCATGGGCAATGCGTCTGCAAGACGAAACGTGACAAAGTACGTGCCGCCGTCCGCACGGAGGTGAGGAAGATACCCCCGGCTTTGCCAACCCGTGCGAAGCGCTGCAACCGGCGCAATTCGGTGTTCACTATCTTCGGTAGGCAATTCACTCACATCCACTTCCCGTCAATGTAGCGCAGGCGTCCCCGCCTGCATTCTTTGGCTGGTTGCCGGTCATCCATAGTACTCCGCCGTCAGACCGAGAATACCGTATGCACTTGCAGGCGAGGACGCCTGCGCTACATTGGCCGGAAGTAGATGTAGTTGGTGCGATTGACGGACAGATCGGGGCTTCTTCAATGCGCTTAGCACATCGCATGGTTGGCGACTGCTCCGATCACGAAATCCAGTGCATAGTGTCGTTGGTCACGGTCCATTTTCCGCTCGTCCACTCGACCCGATAGGTGTTGCCGGAGGCACTCAATCCGGCTTCGTAGTAACCTCCTTCCACGTCCACCGTGCGTTCGTCAATCCATTGAATCGCTCCGACCTTCAAGATCAGCCCACGTCCACCGTGGTCCTTGTGCGAAACTCCCTCAGACGGAGAAGCGGTTGCTTTAGAGACCGGTAGAACTGTCGGAGAATGCCCGTCGAACCGGGCCATGAATTCGGGTGTCGCACCTTCGGGGCCGAGATCGAGGAAGTAGTAGTCGACGCTCTGCTGCCCCCCCGACTTATTGTGCTTGAACTGATAGCGGAAGACCGCCTCGCGAATGTCGTTCTCGGCCGCCGACGGATTTGGTTCATGGGGAATCTCACGTTGACACGAAACCGCCAAAATGCCGGCGATTATCAGTGACAAGAAGATTAATCGAGCGAATGACATCTATCAGCTCTCCTCAACAAATCCGGCTCTATATCGCGCGATCCTTCACCCGTCCCGGAAGGCCGCGAATCTCCCTCCAGTACTCTTCGCGTACGTCCTCGTCAATCTCGACGCGCCCGCCGCCGGCCCAGTGGCGGTCCTGGCCATTCTTCTTGGGACCGGAGAGCCAGTATTCATCCCCGGTATTGACGTCGTAATAGTTTACGCAAACACCGTGGCAACGTTATAACTCGATCTTTCGGTACCGGATAGTCTTGCCGGTCTTCGAGAACGTGACCCGTCCAACCCGCGCGGGCCCCGATCATTGTGTCCATCGCCAGATTTCAGTTCGATGTACATGATACGGGTTTTCATGGTGCGTGCTTCCGGGAAAACGATTCCGTAATCCAGCCATCGCGAAGCCGAGTAACAAACCTGCAATGTGTTCCATCGGACTCGTAATAGAACAATTCAAGGAGCGACGCGTCGCCGCCATCAGGGTAGGTCAAGGGCAGTTCATCCAGCGAACGCGGATACTCGCCACCCTCGGGCACCGCACGGAGGAGCGATTCGATCTCGCCTAGGAGCGCGGCCTGTGCGGAATGCTGCGCCAACGCATCCGCTTCTTGAAGCTCAGTCTGCACCCAGCGGCCCACTTGAAAGGCAACGACTGTGAGCACGGCCACGAGCAATAGCTTCACCACGATCCCCCGTGTCCGACGTTTCTCACGCACATCACTCATGCCGCCATCTTCTCGTCTCGATTTGTGTGGCAATCCCAAGGATTGCAGTATATACCTGCAATTGTCTTTCGACAACGCCAAAACCGCGTGCGCAGCGACGGACACGAAGAAGAGACCAGTGAGAAAGACCTGGGGAGGGGGGTGAGTCTTCGCGGCTTTTCTTTCTTGTGGCGCGGGCGTCCTCGCCTGCGTCAACCCTCGGAGGATGTGCAGCCGAGACAGCCGCACCGCAATTGGCTCCAAACGTCCAAGGTTTTTCGTCCAATCCTCAATTGCCAATGCAACGCCCTGGTCTATATCTATAGGGACAACTCCGCCCATGCCAAACTACACCGAACGCGGCCGTCATCCTCGTCCTCGTCCTCGCGAAAGCGGGGAACCGGGGAACCCGAGGGCTCCCCACCCGCGCGAACATGCCCGGTACACCCCCTTGAATCGTCAAAATACAGAGGGGGGTGCATCCCCACCGCTCCAATCACCGGACGCCGGCCCCATCCCGTTGCAAGTCCCTGCCGTCCATATCTATAAGGAGGACTCCGCCCATGACCAACACCACCGAACACCTCCCGCCAAGCCGGGGCACCCCCCCTTGTTCCGTCAAAAGAGAAAAGGAAGGGGGGGTGACGTCAGACGGGTGTCTCATCGCGCGGACCGACGGGAGGCAAGCCACAATACGACGGGCGTCTCGACCCCCGGAACTGGGAGATGAACATCAGAAAACGCGCGAAGCATGGCGTGCAATGCAGCCAAATGGCGGAAAGGATTGCGCGACTTTTTGCGTTCTTTGTGTTCCTTGCGGTGGGAGTTTGGTTTTGTTTGTGGACGGATTCTTGCGAATCCGTATCGGTTCGCCAGGCTGTCCCCCCTTTCGCGAGGATGACGGTATGGGGTGCGGACGGCGCGAAGCCAAGCGCGGGATGCAGCCAAACGGCGGCCGTCGAGTATTATGACCGTATCGTCTAATTTGGGGCTGATTCCGCACTGTACACAACCGTGAGGGACCTTGCCATGAAGCGAATTGCCGTTGCGACGATTTGCGCCGTCCCAATTACCGTAATGTCGTTAGTGCTAACCTCCTGCGACCCGATGTACCGCTTCAAGTTCACCCGCTTCGCTTTTGTTTCGGACATGTTGGCCGGGAATCCGACCAAAGTCGATCACGTCAAGGAAGGGGACCTTGAAGTTAGACGTGTGGCACGGCCGCCCCCGGCTGTGGTCTTTGTACCAATCCCCCTAACCAGTAGCCGCGTACCGGATCAGCAAGCTGCTCCGCTTCTCCGGGATGCGCAGCGTAATCCCATTGCGCCAATTCCGCGCCGGTGTGGGTTTCGGTCGTGGTAGTGCCGGACTCGTCGATGATGTCGACGCGGTAGTGGGTATCGGCGTGCAGACCGTTCAGTCCCAGCACGAGGCCCAGGTATTCGCAGTCCCTGTGACGGAAGGCCAGCACGATCCCCGCGTCGAGGTCGGGACGGTGCAGTTGATACGCCATGAACTGGTCGGGGGCGGTCGAAGCCGGGGTGAGCGGGTAGAAATCGCCGTACCAATACGGGCCGTTGATATGCGCTTCGTTGATGAGCGCCTCCGCGCGGTCCATGGGAAAATCCGGATCGAGATAGGCGAACTGACAGAGCAACCCGCCCGTCCCGGCGCTCCGGGCTTCGTACGCCTCAGGCGTCCACACGCAGGCCGTGTTTAGCGGCACGTACGTGCAGAGCGCCGCCGACTGCAACTGGTTCCAATCCGGATGGCCGGGCGAACAGTTCGTATCGCTGCGCCACAACGGCACCGACCGCGAGCACATCTCGATGTCGATGCGCCGTCCGCCGCTGCTGCAATTGTCGATGAGCAGACCGGGATGCCGCGCGAGGAGTTCGTCCCACATGGTGTACAAGCCTTCCACGTAGCGGATTTCCGAAATGCCTTGCCGGTCCGGCGCGTCGTTCTTCTGCCAGTAGGAGAGGGGGTCCATATTGAAATCGTTGCGGTAGAGCGTCACGCCGTATTCCGTGATCCGTTGCGACAGCAGGTCCGTCAGCCAACGCCGCGCCGCCGGGTCGCCGAGATTGAACAGGCCGCCGCCTTTGCCGCCGAGCACGAACTCGGGATGCTCCTCGGCGATCTGCGTGCCCGGTGCGACTCGTTCCGGCTCAAACCACAGGATGAAGCGCATGCCGTTGTTCCGGCACGCGTCGCCCACAGGTTTCAGGCCGTTCGGGAACGCGTCCGGTTTGCAGTACCAATTGCCCACGCCGTTCGGGAAGTTGCCGGGGAACCACGCCGCGTCAAACCAGTACGTATCGCAGCCCAGTATATTGGCCGCGCTCACCGCGTCGAGCTGTCCCGCTTCCGTGGCCCAACCCGGCCGGGCGTTGTAGCGATCGAAAGTCTGCAACGCGACCGGCAGGCGCGCGGGTGAGCCGTCTTGCGAGGGAAAATACTTGAACAGCACCAAGCGGCGGAACTGGTTGTGTGCCCGCCGCCGGTCGCCTTCCCAGGGCAGCAACACGATGCGCGGCGTGCGGACCGTCTCGCCGGGGTGCAGCAGGAAATGCGTGTGTTCCATCCCCGCGCGGAACCGGGTCGGACCGTTTTCGGCGCGGTCGAACTGCGCGGCCCATTGGCCGGTCCACCCGATGGCGGCGATGATGCCACGGCCTTCGTACTCGAAATTGAAGAAGGGGAAGGCACTGATCGACGAGGGCCGTCCGCCCGTCGGGGCCAGGTGCAGCGCTTGGCCCGCGTCCAATGCGGAGTCCTTCGGCTGGAACGTGTGCTCACCGCAGGCGTCGCCCTCCAGTTCGTGCAGGACCGGCGCGTGGCGCATGTAGCCGGTCCGCAGCCGCGTGTCGAGGGCCTGGATGTCCTCGATGATCGGCGTGTCCTGGGCGCCGGTGTTTTCAAAGGTGAGCACCCAGTCCACTGCGGGGTATCGGTCATACGTGGTCACCACTGCCGTTACGCGGAGCCCGGTCGCAGGGTCGGTCCAGCTGACATGGTCCACCCGGCGGTCGGGGAGGGTCTGCGTCTCCGATTCGCGCGTCCAGGTCTTCAGGAAGTCGCGTGAATCCGCGCCGCCGTACTGGAACGAAAACGGCGGTTCGCGATCGAGAAAGAGCAGGCGGCTCTGGTGGTCGTCGAGGTAGCGCACGGAACCGTCGCCCATGACGAACCGCGCATCCGCCCAATCGGCCTGGTCGTGACTGGCCCCGTCTTCCGTCGTGTCGACTTTCAAGACGATCCGGTCGACGCCCTCCGATAGGGGCACATCCACCGCGACGGCCTCGTCCTTCCCCGTCAGGGTCGCGCTGTGAAAGACTTCTTTGCCCGCGACCTCCACACTGAACTGGACACTGCCGCGCATGCCTTGCGTGTCGTCGTTGTTATCGATGCCCACCGACGCCTGGAACTTGGTCGCGCCGGCCGGCACCGACACGACGATTTCGCTGTTGGCGTGCGTGCCAAGCCCGTGGTCGAAGGCTTGCGAGCCGACCCGAATGGGCGTCTCGATGCATGACCGGCCGTAGCCCAGCACGCTGTGGTCCTGCCGCACGACGTCGATACGTATCGGAGCGTCCTCGCCCTCGGGATAGACATCCCGAAACGCCGCCGCTACCCAATCCTGCACGTCGGCGACTTCGGCATCCGTTGCCGTGACCGCGTCGTCATACTCCGCCGTGGGCAAGGGTGCGATTATGTCGTCACAAAGCCCCGCGAAGGGGTACCCAAGGAACAGTACCAAGGAAAGGACGGCGGTGGACGGAAATCTGGACATGGCGATGAATCCCCTCGTTGCGCGAATGTGCCCGATCACAGTGTTTGGAATCGTACCCGGCACAAGCTTAGCGTGTAGCCACACGCCACGCAATGCGCCTAGTTACGTTGGGAATTTCAGTCCGATTGGAGGGGACACGGAATCACGCAGTTGGGAACATCGCATTTATGCAATCCAATTCATCGTATCCTTCGTTACCACCCATTCTCCGTTCCGGCGTTTGACCCGGTACGTATTGCCGGAGGCGCTCAATCCGGCTTCGAAGTAGCCACCCGTAACCTTGGCCGCGTTCTCGCTAGTCCAATGGATGTCATCAACGTTGAAAAAGAGTCCTTTCCCGCCGAGCGACTTGTGGGTAACCCCGTCCGGCGAATTTATCGCAAGGGACCCGGGGAGGACCGGGGGTGAGTGACCTTTGAATCGGGCCATCAACTCCGGTGACGGGTCCTGTCCGTCGCCGAGTGCCAGGAAATAATAATCAGCCTTTTGCTGAATCGCCGATGCATTGTGTTCAAACTGATAGCAAAACACGGCTTCCCGAATGTCGTCTTCGGCGAGCGCGCGGGTCTGTGAATTGAGGACACCGTGCTGGCACGACGTCAAGGAAAGACCCCAAAAGAGCGCTACGAAAGTCAGTTGTGTCGCGAGGCTATGTCCGCACATCGTTCGGCGAGCCATTGATCCTTCTCCGTAAACAACGCCCACACGACACGATCCATTACGCGGACCTTAAGTTCCACTCAACCCTCTTCAATGGCTTTGAGAATTTGTTTGATGACCTTTGGATGGAGGTCCCGACCGGCGTGAAAGGGAATGATACACCTGCGCTGACCCTTGCGGTAGATGCGGTGACTGCCTTTCGTGCGGATGAGTTCAAAGCCGGAATTGAGAAGCAGCGCTTCGGCTTCGGACGCGGTGAGCCTGGGAACTTTCGGCACGCGCTACACCTCGACGGCGACGGTGATGACTTCCTTACTGAGACAGTCCGTGCGCTCATCGTCATCCAGCGTTTCCAGGTACAACTGTGCCGCCTCACGGGCGTTCGTCAACGCCTCCTCAAAGGTATCCCCTTGCGTGTGGCACCCGGGCAGATCGGGGCAGTATGCGAAGTAGCCGTGGTCATCGCGCTCGATTACGACATTTACCTTGGTGGACATTCCGGCGCTCCTCTCGGGTTTCGCACTCACTACGCCGCCATCTCGAGTATACCCCAATTCTGGGAACCCATTGAAGCCTCCGTTTGCCGACGCACTGTCGGTCCCTCGCCGAGCCTGCTCACTCTTTGAAATCTCTCGCCCCCCGGTGGTAGCCTTGTAAGTGTAAGCTGCGCAAGGGTGCAACGATTCTGCGGCGCGGAATTCCGGGCGCGTGTTGGGCAGCGACGCTTGGCGCGTGTCCCCGCATGCGGAATCCGCAATAAATCCTGCTTCTCCGGGGTTTTTGTTATAAGGTGGTATTGGCGTGACTAAGCATAGCCTCACGCGATCTCAAGGAGGTTCAAACTCAATGGCGGTCCCGTCCAGTAAGTTGACCGTGTTCAAGGACGAGCAGTCCGGCGCGATTACGCGCGATCCCTTTCCGAATTCGCGCAAGATTTACGTGGAAGGGAGCGATCCGTCCATCCGCGTTCCCATGCGCGAAGTGACTCAGACCCCGACCCTGCGCGCGGGGAGGAGAGTGGGGGAGTCGCCAATCCGGACATCACGCTCTACGACACCTCCGGGCCCTATACCGACCCCGACGTGGGGATCGACGTTCGCAAGGGGCTTGCCCCGTTGCGGCTGGACTGGATTCTCGGCCGGGGCGACGTGGAGGAACTCGATGATGTTACCTCCGACTTCGGCCGCCGCCGGGAACAGGATCCCATCCTGGAACCGGTGCGCTTCCTCCGCACGCGCAAGCCGTTGCGGGCCAAGCCGGGCCAGCGCGTCACCCAGATGCACTATGCCCGGCGCGGCGAGATTACGCCCGAGATGGAGTACATCGCCATCCGCGAGAACATGCGCTCGAAGAGGCCCTGGAAGAACTCCGCAAGCAGCATCCCGGCAACTCGTGGGGCGCCAACCTGCAGAAAGCGATTACGCCCGAATTCGTGCGCGACGAGGTCGCCCGGGGCCGCGCCATCATCCCGGCGAACATCAACCACCCCGAACTCGAACCCATGATCATCGGCCGCAACTTCCTCGTGAAGATCAACGCCAACATCGGCAACTCGGCCGTGACCAGTTCCATCGAGGAAGAAGTCGAAAAGATGGTGTGGGCCACGCGCTGGGGGGCGACACGGTCATGGACCTGTCCACCGGCGCGAACATCCACGAAACGCGGGAATGGATCCTCCGCAACTCGCCCGTACCCATCGGCACGGTGCCCATCTACCAGGCCCTGGAGAAAGTGGGAGGGAAGCCCGAGGACTTGACCTGGGACCTCTTCCGCGACACGCTCATCGAACAGGCCGAACAGGGCGTCGATTACTTCACCATCCACGCCGGCGTGTTGCTTCGCTTCATTCCCCTCACCGAGAACCGCGTCACCGGCATCGTCAGCCGCGGCGGCTCCATCATGGCGAAGTGGTGCCTCGCCCATCACAAAGAGAGTTTCCTCTACACCCACTGGGACGAGATCTGCGAAATCATGGCCGCCTATGACGTGTCGTTCTCCATCGGCGACGGACTGCGTCCCGGCTCGTTGGCCGACGCCAACGACGAGGCCCAGTTCGCCGAGTTGAAGACGCAAGGCGAACTGACCAAACGCGCCTGGGAGTTCGACGTGCAGGTCATGAACGAAGGCCCCGGCCACGTGCCCATGCACATGATCCAGGAGAACATGGAAAAGCAGTTGGAATGGTGCGGCGAAGCGCCCTTCTATACGCTCGGACCCCTCACGACCGACGTCGCCCCCGGCTACGACCACATAACCTCCGGCATCGGCGCCGCCATGATCGGATGGTACGGCACGGCCTTGTTGTGTTACGTCACGCCGAAGGAACACCTCGGCTTGCCGAACAAGAACGACGTGCGCGAGGGCGTCATCACCTACAAGATCGCGGCGCACGCTGCCGACTTGGCGAAGGGCCATCCCGGCGCGCAGGTCCGTGATAACGCGCTCAGTAAGGCCCGGTTCGAATTTCGCTGGCAGGACCAGTTCGCCCTGTCGCTGGACCCGGACAAGGCCAAGGACTTCCACGACGAAACGCTTCCCGCCGAAGGCGCCAAGCTGGCGCACTTCTGCTCCATGTGCGGTCCGAAGTTCTGCTCCATGGAGATTACTCAGCAGATCCGCGACTATGCCGCCAAACTGGGCATATCGGAAAAAGAGGCCCTCGAAGCGGGAATGGACACCATGTCCGAGACGTTTCGATCCGCCGGAGCCGAACTGTATCAGCATCGGTAGCGCCTCATCCCGTATAACGAAATCACACCCGCTGGTTTGTGACATCAAAACTGCCATTTCATGAATGGAAGGAATACATATTTATGACCGAAAACGCTGCGAGTTGTACGCCCCAGGAATTGGTTGAACGAAACAACGGCGCATCAAATTTCGTACTTCTGGATGTGCGGACCGAGGAGGAACTGGACATTGCGTGTATACCGGATTGCCTCCACATTCCGCTGCACGAGTTGCAGTCCAGAGTCGATGAACTGGCTCCGCACAAGGATCGCGAAATCGTGGTCATGTGCCATCATGGCGGCCGTTCGGCGCAGGCCCAGCAGTTTCTCCTTGCTCGAGGATTCGATCAGGTGACCAACCTGACCGGCGGCATCGATATGTACGCGGTTCAGGTGGATTCATCTATCCCGCGATACTGAACACGTTTCCCGGACGCGGTGACGCCGTTCCGGGGTTGCAGTAAGCAGTAGCAAAGGACTTCGTATGTCTGGTTTCGTCGATGTCAGCGTTCGCCGATTGGAACCGGAAATCCTGGACCAGCCAGGATTGGATGCGCAGCGCCACGTCCACGCGCTGCGTGGTTTGGAACGCATCAACCTCCTCAGTCTGACCGCCAGTGCGTTACGCGGTCCCATACGGCAATTCGCCGCCCGTCATTCCGGACGGCCAGTACGGCTGCTCGATCTCGCGTCCGGCGCAGGCGACACGCCGATTCATCTCAAACGCTGGGCCGACAAGCGCAACATCCCCCTCGACATTCATGGGTGCGATATCAGCCCCATTTCCGTTGACTACGCGCAGCAACGTGCCGACGCACACCATGCCGATGTCTCATTCTTCGTACACGATGTCGTACGCGACGGCATACCCGAAGGTTTCGATATCGTCACGAGCACCCTGTTTCTCCACCACCTCCGCAACGATGATATCCGCGACTTGCTGCGTTCCGCGTCCAGAAATACACGCCTGGTTCTCGTCAGCGATTTGGTTCGCGGTTGGGCGGGGTACATTCTCGCGCAAGTGGTGTGCAGGGCTATCACGCGGTCCGATGTCGTTCACAACGATGGACCCTTGTCGGTCGCGGCCTCGTTCACCATGGAAGAATTCCGTCACCTTGCTGCCGATGCGGGACTCCAAGGCTACTCCATTGCATGGCAGTGGCCGTTTCGCTTTTTATTCACGTGGAGCCGTCCGTGAATTCCGTTGCCCCGACGCTTTCGCCTGACGAGGCGGCCGCCGGAACCTGGGACGTGCTGGTCGTGGGCGCGGGATGCGCCGGCGCGCTTACTGCCCGCGAGGTCGCGCGACGCGGACTCTCCGTCTTGCTCGTTGACAAGGCTGCGTTTCCCCGATGGAAAGTCTGCGGATGCTGCATCAATGCTCGGGCTCAAACGGCGTTGGACGCCGCGGGCTTGACGCGACTGCTTGCGGAGAACGGAGCGGTTTCTCTGCATAGTCTTCGGGTCGCCGCACGAGGGCGTACCGCGACAGATCCCCCTTCCCGGGTACGTGTCCCTGTCTCGTGAACGACTGGATGCCGCCCTCGTGCAAGAAGCCATCGAGGCCGGCGCACACTTCCTGCCCAAAACCCAGGCAACCATGGGTGCGGTCACGGACGCGAATCGTTCGTTGCTGTTGCGCAGTGGCGAGACCGAAGTCGAAGCGGTAACGCGTCTGGTTCTGGTCGCGGACGGCCTGGGCGGACGTCTGCTGCGCGCGACGGATTCCTTCGACTCGCCCGCGGACGAGCACTCCCGAATCGGTGCGGGCGCGATCGCGGCGAACGTTCCGGAGACATACGCTGCCGGGATCATCCACATGGCCTGCAGCTACGGCGGCTACGTGGGACTTGTCCGTCTGGAGGATCACCGGCTCGACATTGCCGCGGCATTCGACACCGAACTGGTTCGTCGCGAAGGCGGACTGGCCGGTGCGGCATCGCGTGTACTGGACGAAGCCGGATTCCCGGGAATCCCCGGCATTAACACGCTTACATGGCGTGGGACCCCCGCGCTGACCCGCACGGCCAGCCGTTTGTCCGCGCATCGGGCCCTGGTGCTGGGTGACGCGGCTGGTTACGTGGAACCCTTTACCGGCGAGGGGATCGCCTGGGCATTGACCTCCGCCCTTGCCGTGGCAGCACTTACGCCCGCTGCGGTCCAGCGTTTTGACACCGGAATCGAGCGGGCCTGGTCAAAAACGCATCGGTCGATTGTTACGCGAAGGCAACTGGTATGCCGGGCCGTCTCGGCAGGATTGCGCCGTCCGGGAGTGGTTTGCCGCTCCATCGATCTGCTATCGTGGGCGCCGGTTTTGGTGCGTCCCTTTGTTCGACACGTTAATGCACCCGTGCGTGCACGGAAGGGAGTCTAGCTGCGATGAGGTTCTCCATACTCGGGCAGGGTACCGCCGTCCCGCCGTATTCCTTGAGCTACGAAGAGGCCGTTGCCTATGCGCAGGCATCCTTTTGCGAGACGGAGGAACAACAGCGGCAAATCAAGCTGTTGTACCGCATGACGGGCGTGAAATCGCGCAATTGCTGCGTGCTGGACGGCCCCTCGGACATGCCGGACCGTCAGACTTTCTTCCCTGCACCGAACGGGTCCGTCGGCAAGATGGGTCCCTCCATCCGCGAGCGCATGGCGAAGTACGAGGACAAGGCCCTCCCACTGGCGCTGGAAGCAAGCCGGGAAGCCTTCGAAGCTTCCGAAGTATTGCCAAGCGCGATTACGCACCTTGTCACGGTCTCGTGCAGCGGGTTCGCGGCGCCGGGCGTCGATATCGGGCTCATCAAGCAACTGGGTCTGCCTCCGACCACCCAACGTGTGCACGTCGGGTTCATGGGCTGCCACGGCGCGCTGAACGGCATCCGTGCGGCCCGCGGGTTTGCGGAGAGCGACCCCCATGCGCGTGTGCTGATCTGCGCCATCGAGTTGTGCAGCCTCCACTACCACTACGGCTGGAACCCGGACCAACTCGTCGCCAATGCCCTCTTTGCGGACGGTTCCGCCGCTATCGTCGGCGCCGCGACCGACGTTCAAAGCGAAGGTCCTTGGCAGGTCGCCGCCACCGGATCCTGCCTGATCCCCGATTCCGAAGAGGCCATGACCTGGCGCATCGGCAACAACGGCTTCATCATGTCCCTGTCCAGCCGCGTGCCCGAACTCATCGGCACGCACCTCCGTCCCTGGATGGAAGCGTGGCTCAAGGAGGCTGGGTTCACCATCCCCGACATCCAGTCCTGGGCCGTTCACCCCGGTGGCCCCCGCATACTCAGCTCCACCTGCAAGGCCCTCGGCCTCGAGAAAGACGCCGTCGCCGTCTCCCGCGAAGTCCTGAAGGAGCACGGCAACATGTCGTCTCCGACCATCCTCTTCATCCTCAAACGCCTGCGCGACCGCAACGCCCCCCGCCCCTGCGTTGCCCTCGGCTTCGGCCCGGGCCTGATGGCAGAGGCGACGTTGTTCGTGTAGCGCGGGCAGCCCCAACCAGAAACTGAGCGCTCCATCAAATCGGACGGATCGGTCTGATCGGTCGGATCGGTCCGATCAAAAACATGCCATCGGAAGCCGGCTTCGCGGCGCCCCCTTTGGAGTGCGGCCGCTTGCGGCTGCTTTTCTTTCGGTATTCTCGGTTACCTGATTCTCTTACGCTGCGAAACGGATCGCGCTACCCTCGGCAACGATTGCGCGCAGTCCACCGCGCTCAATGCATTCGCCGGAGTGAAGTTAGGTGTTCGGCATACGTTCAAGAAAAGCAGCCGCAAGCGGCCGCACTCCAAAGGTTGCCGCCTATGAATTGCCGCAATTGCGACAAAGTAAGCATGCCTACGGAACCCGCAAGCTGTCAGAAGTGCTAGGCTGGTGCCTTCCCGTTGGTCGCAGAGTCGGCTCAGCGCGAGGCCGGTCGCAGCCGAATCTCGATTCCGCCGCATCGCCGCAGCATGCGAAATGCCGATCCGGCCAGAATGTACGTTACCGCCGCGGCTCCTGCGACTGTCACGATCATCGCAGTCGAATATCCCAGCAATGCCAGCGCCGTGACCAGCATATTATCCGGCGCTATTCCATAGGCCTCTTGGAATGCAGCGACGTTCGTGGCAGTCGTCTGAATCTCGAATCTCGCTGTCGTCTCACCAAATAGATAGGTTGGATTTCCAAACAGAACCGATGGAATATCCTTGCCGACGCCCAGCGCCACCAACGCCATTACCGCCGCCAAGATGGACCTGATTCTCAGGGTTCCCCGATCGGCCCACCAGATCCACAACATTGATACCGCGACCGCGAGCGCCGGTCCGAGGGCAATGAAAAGCCAGTGGACCGGCCGCGGCAAGCCGAGCAGGAAGTACACTAACGAATCGGCCGCTTTGGATAGCACATCGCCGACAACACGAACATCGGGAATGCACCACCTCAGCGCAACCAGCGCAAGAAATATCAGCGCGAAAGGGGACGGCTTACGATCCTGGTACCATACGTGTACGCCGCAACGTTCGCGCGCGTACCACCATCGCAATACGAGAAAGATCGCACCGGCGTTCAAGGCGGGCCCGAGCCAAATCACCGGTATCATGCGCGGATCGAACAAACCGATCGCCGACTGCGTGTCCAGAAAGAAAGCGATTAGCACCTTGATCGCTTCGAACGCAACACCAACCGTCAAGGTCAACAGCGCCACCGCCCCCAGCCGCCTCGGCAGGCTAATCGGACTCCGAAACGGCACCGTCTTTACACCCAACTCCGGAAACGCTCCCGGATCCCCGAAATGCTCCCGCGTCAACAACACCGCATCCGCTTCGGAGACGTCTTCTTCCCCCGACAGATATCCGAGCGTCTTGTCCTCCAGGTGCCCGTACAATTCTTCCAGGGTTTCAACGTTCAAATGGCGTGATCGGCCAATCTCCTTCGCCAGCTTTCGCAATGCCGCTTCGGGTATTCGGACTCAGTTGCTTGTCCATAGCCTATTAACCCCAGTTTCGTGACCGTAATGTGAGTGCCTCTCGTTCATGAATATGCATTATCGTGTGACAAGCCGGGCCCGTGGTGAAAGTCGGAAGAGACTCCGCGCGGTGAATGCCGCCAGTCCGGGTAACAGCACTGCCATGACGTTCAGTACGATATAGAATTGAGATTGCGTTGCTTGCGTCGCGGTGCCGGTATAGAGGGGAAAGCTGGGCCCGCGCGCAAAGAGGTAGCGGCCCAAGCCGAGAGCCTGATGTGAAGCCAGCGACCCGGGCTGGCCATGTGCCAGGAACTCGAACGATGGCACAAGGGCAAACAGCAGGCCAAAACAGCACCAGGCTGCGAACGCAAGAACGAGGCTTGCCCAGCGACGGTCGTCGCGGGTACACCACCAGAGCCAAGCCATGCATTGAACGATCAGCGCTGCCGGTATCAGGCCCAGGTTCACTGGCTTAAGAAGCCTCGTCCAACCGGTAGCGTGCGTCATGGGGAAAGTACTCCACCCTGCCAAGATTGTAGGCGGGATCAGTTTCGTCACAAAGACAAGTGCCACAAACATCAAAGAAAGGCCCAAGAGGGACTGGCGCATCGGCCATGGCATGTGCCCCATCTCAATTTGACGCTGTAACCGGCTTAGCGTCAGGCCAAAGAGTGCCGAAATGGCTATCAGCAAAACGGCGAGCACCGGCGGTCGCACCGGCTCGTACGTTGAAAACCCGAAACGGGACGAAGAAGCCACGAGCCCAGCCAGGACGAGGGCGCACCACACGGCATTCAAGGACGTGAGCAGGAGGGCCGCCGTAAGAACCCGGCGCGGAAACGCGCATTTCGCGTCGTCTGGCAGAAACATCATGTGCCGCTTTCTGTCGTTCTGTGAGTTGCAGCCCGAAGATGCTGTCAAGACGCCTCCAAAATGCTCCCACGTGAGCAACACCGCGTCCGCTTCGGAGATTTCTTCGTCGCCGGAGAGATACCCGAGCGTCTTGTCTTCGAGATGACCGTACAACTCTTCCTGGACCTCATCGCCCAAGCCGCGTGCCCGGCTGATTTCCCGCGCCAGTTTCTTGAGTGCTGCTTCGGTCTCGGAACTCAGCTGCTTATCCATGGTTTCCCCCGTTGATGATGGCGGAGACTCCGCGCATTCACTCGAGTTGCAGGATAGAAAACGGTGTACAAAGCTAACGCCCTCCAGTTGCTGCGTCGGCCATGCCTTCGGCTCAGGGCCGACGTTATCTTGTTCCGGTAACCTCTGAATTCAGGCGTGTCCGGGAACGAATTGAAGTTAAACGACGGATCCAGCAACTCCTTCGCGATGACGGCTCCGATTTCGTACTTGGATAAACACAAAATACAGGGTCCCGGCCAGAATGGCTTTTCCGATATCTCCGGTCAGTAATCCTGTGCTAAACCGCAGTGGACTTTGAAGCAGGTATTCCAGGCTGGGAAAGAGACCTTGTGACATCGCCACGTCGACAAGATGGCGCATGGAAAAAACCGCGAATGCGAAGAGTACCGTGCTCAGGATCACCCACGTTGCCAGGGAAATCAGCACCGAGCGAGTACGGCGCGGAGGCCGATCCATCCACCAAATCCAGAGCAAGGGCCAACCTAGCGACGCGATCCACATACCATACGAGAAGAACGGACCGCCCGATCCATTCAACCGTTGAACCGGCTCCGAGAAGTCCGCTGGATTCATCTGGGGCGAGGGTACAGACGCGTACGTCACCAACAGTGCGACAGTGATCAGTGCTTGGCGCGCTAGGCTCCAACGCAGAATCTGCGTCCTTCTTCCGTCGTCCAACCAGCGTTGCCAGCGAAACAACACGTACCATGCGATGGCCACTCCCAACACCATTGCGAAACCACCGCGCACGACAAAGATCAGAAGCAGCGCAACAACGTCCGATCCGGTCACGGTCGCTACCGCGGCTGCTCCCACTACTCCGACTGTAATCACGAGATAGACTGCCACGGAGACCATACTGACCGCCGCCAGCCGTTGTGCGACCGACAGGAGACGTTCTCCGCGATGAACGGCCCCGAGGAAGTCGCGCAACGCGCGCGGATCGCCAAAATGCTCCCGCGTCAGAAGCACCACGTCGGGCTGCGATAAGGACTCTTCGCCCGACAGGTACCCAATCGCCTTGTCTTCCATATGGCCGAACAACTCTTCCTGGATCTCTCATCCAGGTCGTGCGCCACACTCATTTCCCGCGCCAGATTCCTTAGCGCCGCCTCAGTTTCCGGACTCAGTTGCTTATCCATTGCGCGCTTCCCCGAGTTTCATGACCATGCCGTGCCAGCGTTCCCATTGCTCGAAGCCTTGGCCAAGGGCTTCGCGGCCGCCGGCGGTGATGTAGTAATACTTGCGGCGGCGCCCCGTGTCCGCCGTTTGCCATTGCGCGCGGACGAGGCCCTGCTTCTCGAGTTTGTGCAAGATGGGGTAGACCGTACCTTCCTGCCACTCGAAGAGCCCGTCCGCTTCCCGGTTGATGGCCTTGATGAGCCGATAGCCGTACGTGGCTTCCCGGGCCAGTACCGACAGCACGAGCAGGCTCGTGCTCGCGCCCACGAGTTCCTTGTCCAGTTTCATAATTGGTCCCTCTACTTTGGAGTTCAAGGTATAAAGTACCATGAACCTCCAGGTATGTCAAGCGGGAAGGCTGGAGTCTGGATGGCCTAGAACGGTTTCTCTCGTAGCCGCCACTGACCGCACGTACTCGTTCTCGTACTTCGTACTCGTACTCGGATCGTCGAGCAGGAAGAGTTGCAGTTTGGCTAATCCAACACGTCGTTTCTCCACCGCGACAAGAGATCGCATCTCGTCGAGTACGAGTACGAGACCGAGTACGAAGTACGATTGAGGGGACACGGAATAACTTAAAATGCTCAACAGTGAGCCTACAGTCTTTCTCGGGAGCATTTCTCACCGCACCCAGAGTTTATCGGTCCGCAAGAGGACAGCTTTTGGGCGGTGAGAAATGCGGACTAGGGACTCTATTCTGGCAACGGGAGACCAGCACCGGGGGCGAAGTTTGGGAGTATCGACCCCTCCGATCCTCCGCACGATCACCGCTCGCTCGTTGGGCCGAGGAACCGGTCACTCCTCACAACTCCAACCGGCACGACCTCCAGCCTCCAAAGTGCAACCCCCCGGTCCATATCTACAAGGAGAATTCTGGCCATGACAGACTACACCCGACGCGCCCGTCGTCCTCGCGAACGCCGGGACCACCTCCTGCACCCCCCTCACCTTCAGCCTCCGCCTCAGTACACGTCTGTCATGCGCATAGGTGTACTCGTGAGCGGGCGAGTACAGCGCATTACAGCGGCTGAATCGCCGATCGGAAGTCATAAGAGGCAATCTGCAAGCAACTTATGATGTAGATAGGCCGTCTTGAGAATTCTGGCACGAATCGTGCTCTATAGGGTGCTGTGATGGCCGATAAGGGTCTGGATGGTCCTGACGGTTACTCCAAGACGGTCCTCGGAAATGGGGGATTCGGTTTCGATGCCCGACGAATTTCGGGGGATTGACCGGCGACTCCAAGGGGGGACTTAATCGGAATGGTGGAGGCAGGCATGTCGCGAATCGTAGTAATCGACGACGAACCGGTCCTGCGGCTGACCTTCCGGTTGATTCTGGAGCAAGACGGTCACGAAGTCTGGGACGCTGGAAATGGCCGAGACGGCTTGGACATATGCCGCCACGAGCGTCCAGACCTGGTCATCACGGACATTATGATGCCGGAGCAGGAAGGCACGGAGACCATGTCCATCTTGCACGACGAATTCCCGGAATTGCCGGTAATCGTCATGTCGGGAGCGGGAATCGTCTTCGCAGGATTAGGACCGGAAGAGAGCGAGAGCTACCGATACATCGCCAAGCCGGTCGACGGTCCGAACCTGCTCCAAGTGGTACACAGTTTGTTACCGGATAACCAATGCCATGAACGGGAGGAATGTACGGCCAAAGGCGAGGAAAGCGAGTCAGAGCGATGAACAACACCTACCTGACAGATCTGACAGACCTTTTCGACCAGCCCAAGCCTTCACATCCCACCTTTGTCACCAGGACAGCCTTGCAGCTAAGACCGATGATTGGGAGTCTTCAGCCGGCCGTTCCTCCCGTTTTGGATATATCGACATCAGATTTGGTTGGGGGGAGACATCCTTAGCCAATTCGGGGGAACTTGATTCCTCTGGGGGGAAGAGAATCCCGGCGACTTTCGGGGGAGAGACGCCGGGCTTCTCTATTTTTGGGCAGTCCCGCAGAAACTTAAATCCGAAATCCGAATATCGAAATCCGAAACAAATTCCAAATTCGAAATCCAAAATCACGCGGAAATACGTTCTATCAAACGAAGAGCGCGACGGGTACCGTAAAGGACTGCGTGCGATCTGTTTGGGACATTTCCCGTTTTGGTCATTCGAATTTGTTTCGGATTTCGATATTCGGATTTCGTGCTTCGAATCTGAGATCCCAGCTTCGGCGCGGGCATGTTGAAATGCGATTCAGCCCCGATCCGTTACTCCATCCAGGTCTCGAACACGGCTGCAATATTCTCCGCGGGGTCCCGGTTGCCCCACTCGCACTGGGCCATGACTCCGCCGTTCCCTTTGTCCAGCGCGGCCCGGACCCGCCGCACCGCCGCGCGCACCTCGTCAACCGTCCCGAACGGCAGAATGCGCTGCCGGCAGATCTCGCCCCAAAACGTGATTTTTCCCTGGAACTGCCGCCCGATCTCTTCGATGTTCATGCAGAAGAGCTGGCTGTTCAAGGCGTCCACGCCGATCTCGATCAAGTCCGGAATGATCTCGCGGATATGCCCGTCCGAATGAAAGAAGACCCGCTTCCCGGATGACTTGATGATGTCGCAGTACTCGCGATACATCGGCTTGAAGAAGGACCGCCACAGCTCCGGATCGATCAGCAGGCTGCCCTGCGCGCCCCAATCGTCCATGAATTGGATTCCTTCGACTTCCGTGGCCGCCCACAGTTCCAGTTCGCGCAGGAAGAAACCGTGCACCATGTCGCGCAGGGCAAACAGTTCGGCCGGTTGCACCATCAAATCCACGAGCAGATTCTCCGTGCCCCGAAGGAACTGCATCCGCTCGAAGGGCCGCACGCCCGTCCCGGTACGCGTAAAGCGATCCGACGCCCGGCAATAGGCCGTGATGCCGGAGAAATCGGCGTTGTCCAAGATTTCGTTGGGCGGCGTGAAATCCTCCAACGCCGACCACTCGGCCAGGGGTGACCGCTTCACTTCACCGCAGACTCCGGGTTCGGCGACGGTCCAGGTGCAGTCCCATTCGTCGGTGTAAGAGCCGACCTCAGCCGGGGTGCCCGCCATGCGTGTGCAGGGCCCGTAGGGGCTGGGCGGGTTGTCAAAGTCGACGGGGAACCGCGCCAGCAGCGTTCGCAGTTCCTCCGAACGGTACCGCTCCACCCCGGCCAGCCGCCATAGGTCGCGGGGTGCCCGGTCCGGTGTATCAAAGTCTAAACAGCGGTTTACACGCTCACGTGAATTCATGGTTCCCCCCTTCAGAGACGATACCGGATTGACCCCTAATCCATCTGCGGGAAAAGTATACCATCGGAACAAAACGAGAATCCTGCGACCGGGAAATGGTACTATTTAGCGGGGGAACACCATGGATTACGACGAGATTGGCGTCATGCTCGGGCAGGCACCTGCCGCTTTCCATTCGGGTGGAGATGCGGAGTCGTCGCTACGCGAGCGATTCCGCCGAACCATGTTTTTCCAGCACGTCGACCGGCGCCCGAACTTCGAGTTTGGATATTGGGCCCGCACCATTGAGGTCTGGCATTCCCAGGGTCTACCGGATTCTGTCGTCGATGAAGCGACAGCGTACGATTACTTCGGGATCGAGTCGTGGCCGGTGTTGAATGTCACGTCCAATCCGTTGCCATTGTACGAACGCACGGTCCTCGAAGAAACCGACGAATACGAAACCTATTGCGACGAACTCGGATGTATTGCGCGCATCAACAAGCACGGCGACCAGTCCATCCCACATTTCCTCGAGTACCCCGTCAAAGACCGCGCGACGTGGGAACCCTTCAAGGCGGCGATGGACCCGAACGCTCCGGCGCGTTGGGAGGACTTCGAGGAATCGCTCGTCACACTCAGTCGCGTCGATGCGCCCATTGGCGTGTACGGCGGCAGCATGGCGGGCGTTCCGCGCAATCTGATCGGCTTCGAGCATATCGCCACGTTGCCCTACGAAGACCCCGCGTTTCTTACAGAGATCATCGACGCGTTTGGCGCGTGTACGGTGGCCGTACTCGAACGTGTGCTGCCGCGCATCCAGGTCGACTTCTGCATGGGCTGGGAAGATATCTGCTTCAACATGGGACCCATCATCCCGCCGGACTTCTTTCGGGCCGTCGTCGGTCCGTGGTATCGGCGCATCGCAGACCTGCTGACGGCGCACGGCTGCTGCGTGTACACGACTGACACTGACGGCAACATTCTTCCCGTGGTAGACGCCTTTCTCGACAACGGCCTCAACACCATGTTTCCAGTCGAAGTCCACGCCGGTTCCGATCCCTGCCGACTGCGGGACGTGTATGGGAAACGCATCCGATTATGGGGCGGCGTGTGTAAGCGGAAACTGGCCCATTCCCGCGACGCCATCGACGCGGAACTGGAGCGGTTGCGTCCCTATGTGGAGCAAGGCGGATTTATCCCGGGTGTCGACCACCGTGTGCCGGCCGACGTGCCGCTCGACCTGTACAAGTACTATCTCGACCGCAAGCGCGACGTGCTGCGCGTGGGCGGCGAACCCAAATATTGAGCGAAATTATGAACGGCATCGAACGCATATCGAACATTCTCCGACGCAAACCGGTGGACCGGATCGGTTTGTTCGAACACTTCTGGGGCGACACGCAGAAGAAGTGGTCCGGGGAAGGCCATCTCGCGCCGGACGAATCGTTGGAGGAGCACTTCGGATTCGACATGCAGTTGTGCTGGCCGTTCAACATGACCGCCAACCTCGATCACGAACCCGAGGTGCTGGAGGAAACCGAAGAGACCATCCTCACGCGTGACGGAAATGGCGCCGTGCTGCGGCGGCATAAACTGCACGACGCCACTCCCGAGCATATTGATTTCCTCGTCAAGGATCGGGCGGCCTGGGAGGAGCATATCAAACCCTATCTCGAACCCGAACGGGCACGCATCGATTTCGCCGCCTATCGCAAGGCCCGATGTGAAGCGGAGCACCGTGGCCGTTTCTTTGGGTGGTCGGGCGTCAATGTTTTCGAGTTGATGCATCCCGTTTGCGGGCACGAACACATGCTCGTGGGCATGGCGGTGGATCCGGACTGGATTCGGGATATGGTTGATACCTACGCAAACCTCACCGTCTCCCTCATGGAGATCCTCTTCGCCGAGGAAGGGTACCCCGACGGCCTTTGGTTCTACGAAGATATGGGGTTTAAGAAACGATCCTTCTTTTCGCTGGATATGTACCGGGAAATCATCCAGCCCGGCCACCGCCGGACCATCGACTTCGCCAAGAGCCACGGGTTACCGGTCATCATGCATTCCTGCGGCTACGTCGCGCCCCTAATTCCGGGGATGTTGGAGTCCGGCATCGACTGCCTCCAGGTCATCGAGGTCAAAGCCGGGATGGACCTCCTGGAACTCTACCGGGCCTACGGCGACCGGCTTTCGTTTATGGGCGGAATCGACGTTCGCGTCCTCTATACCAACGACCGGGAGCAAATCGAGGCCGAACTGGCCGCGAAGATTCCGGCCGTTAAGGAGCACTACGGATACGTGTTGCATTCGGACCACTCCATCCCCGATCAAGTCGACTATGAGAGCTACCGGTTTTTTGTTGACCGGGGGATGGAAATCGGACGATACTAGATAGCACTGTATATGGGAAGAGAGGGAGATGCCATGGAAGAGATTCTGAAGAACATCGCAACGTGTATCGAGCGGGGCAAGGTCAATGCCGCGTCGCCGTATCCGCCGGACTTGAAGGGGCAGGACGGCGCCGACGAGTTGACGAAAGCCGCGCTGGACATGGGAATCGATCCCAATGACGTGCTTGCCCAAGGCCTCGTCGTCGGCATGAATGCGATCGGCCGGAAGTTCAGCGAAAACAAGGTGTTCGTGCCCGATCTGCTCATGGCTTCCAAGGCCATGCAGGCCGCCATGGCACACCTGAAGCCCTTCTTCGAATCCGGCCAGGCCAAGCACCGTGGATCGTTTATCGTCGGCACGGTCCAGGGTGACCTGCACGATATCGGCAAGAATCTGGTCAGCATGGTTATGGAAGGCGGGGGCTGGGAAGTCATTGACCTCGGCGTTGACGTAAGCGCCGAGAAATTCGTCGACGCCCTGCGCGAACGCCCGGGAAGCGCCATCGGACTCAGCGCGTTGTTGACCACGACTATGGTCAACATGGAGAAGACCGTAACAGCCGTACGCCAGGAATTCCCCGACACCAAGATCATCGTAGGTGGCGCCCCCCTGACCGCGGAGTTCGCAAAGAAGATCGGCGCGGACGCCTATTCGCCCGATCCGCAAGGCGCTCTGGATTATCTCGCCGGCGCGGTGGCCTGAGTGCGGGTTTCCTCGTCGCGCATCGGGGGAAGCTGAGAGGGGGACTGGTGATGGACGGCTCCGTCGAGGAGTACGCCGTTGATTTCGCGTCCATGGGGTTGACTCCTGCCCACGTCGAGTGGGCTATGGGCTATCCCATGGGACAGGCGCCCGATCCGCTGCCGGTATTGATCGCGGAGTTGTTGGAGGAAGCCCCTCATCAGTCAGCGGGGCGCGTGGGCGCGCGTACGCTTCCACCGGGTAGGGTACGCGTCGGGGACGATTGCCTGAGTCTGGACGGCACGGTATTTAGGACCGGCCCGCAGATTGCCGCATTGATGAGTGACTCGGAATCCGTCGTGGTCTTTGTGGCCACGGTTGGTCGCTCGATGGATGCGTGGATCAAGGGGTACTTCGAGCGCGGCGACCCGATGCGCGGTTACGTGGCGGACACCATCGGCTCGGAAGCCGTGGAAGGGGCCGCCAACTGGTTGGAAGAACGAATCATGGACCGCGCGATCGAATCCAGCCACTACACGACCAGCCGGTTCAGCCCCGGCTTTTGCGACTGGGACGTGGACGAGCAACATCGTTTGTTTTCGTTGCTGCCGGAAGGATTCTGCGGCATACAACTCACGGATAGCGCGCTGATGCTGCCGGTCAAGTCGGTCAGCGGCGTTCTCGGCATCGGAACGGATTGCGAACGCGTGGTGACGGCTTGCAGCGTCTGCACACTGGAAACCTGCTTTCGGCGCAGGCTATAGACCGCCAAATGGGGGATCATGAACTCAATCCTAAATGCACTTCGGGAACGCAAGTACCTCGTCTCTGACGGGGGATGGGGAACCTTCCTCGTGGCGGCCGGTCTGGGGCCCGGAGAATGTCCGGAACTGTGGAACGCCGATCGCCCCGACGTGGTGCGTACCATTGCATCGACCTACGCAGAAGCCGGCGCCGACATCGTCATGACCAACAGCTTCGGCGGTTCGCGCATTACACTCGAACCGTACGGCCTTGCGTCGCGCGCGTCCGAGCTGAACGAAGCGGCCGCACGACTTTCTCGGGAAGCCGTCGGCGACCGAGCGCAGGTACTCGCCTCCGTGGGGCCCACGGGCAAGATTCTCATGATGGGCGACGTGACCGAAGAAGAACTCTATGACGCCTTCAAGGAGCAAGCGGAGGCCTTGGCTCGCGGCGGTGCGGACGCATGCAGCGTGGAAACCATGACCGCCATCGACGAGGCCGCCATCGCCGCTCGGGCGGTAAAAGAAAACACCGACCTCGAGCTGGTCTGTTCGTTTACCTTCAGCATGCGGACCGACGACGGCTACCGAACCATGATGGGCGTTTCCGTCGCGGAAATGGCGGAGGCCATGCTTGCCGCGGGGGCCGACGTGCTCGGCGTGAACTGTAGTTTGGGGCCCAAAGAAATGGTCGAGGTCGTGCGAGATCTGCATGCTGCCGCTCCCGACACGCCGATCCTCGTTCATCCCAACGCCGGTATGCCGAAGCGCGCCGATGATGGGACGGTGACCTATCCCGAGTCTCCGGAAGGTATGGCGTGCCAAGTGCCCGCCCTGGTCGCGGCTGGAGCCAGCATCCTCGGCGGCTGTTGCGGTACCGGTCCCGATCACATTCGCGCTATCGCCCGGACGGTGCGGGAGTTGGCAAACCAGTAGGACAAGCAATACGATGAAACGTTTCGAGTCCCTGGTCGTTTCCGATCTCGCCGAACTGCACTTCGGTCGCGCGCCGAACCCCGTCCAGATCGCTCCACACGTTGTCGTTGGAGCGGGGGAGACCATTCCCGAAGTCAACTACATTCTCCCGTACAACAGCGAAGTCAGCGCGGCGACGCTCGAGAACGTCGTCGAGTTGTACCGGACGATGGCGCGTGGCGTGCTTCAACGCGCGGTGGACCTCGAAATCCCGCGTCTGATAATCGAAATCGAACTGGTGTTCGAACTGACGGCCGAACCGGAGTGGGGGGAACGGGTTATCCGGGCAACCCGCGAGGCGATCGACGAGTTCGCAGAGCGCGGCGTTCAAGCTGCGCTGCGCACCACCGTGGCCGATATCCGCGACCGCGTACGCCCACCCCGAAACCGGACCAGCGGCGAAACGGAACTCGTCTTTGAAGCTTTTGAACGCTGTGCTCCCTACTCCGATATTCTCTCCATCGAGTCAACCGGTGGAAAGGAAGTCTCGGACAACGCGCTGCTGCATTGCAGTGCCGGAGAACTCGTCTATGCCCTCGGCGTACTGGCGTCCAACGACATGGAGTTTCTCTGGAAACGCGTGTGCGCCATCGCTGCATCCCATGGAAAAGTTGCCGGCGGTGACGCCGCATGCGGATTCGCCAACACCGCCATGCAACTTGCCCGGAAACACATGGTTCCCACGGTGTTCGCCGCCGTGGTCCGTGCCATGGGCGCGGCACGTTCACTCGTGGCCGTCGAGTGCGGCGCGACCGGTCCCGACAAGGACTGCGCCTACGAGGGCCCGGTCCTGAAGGTCATCTCGGGTATTCCCATTGCCATGGAGGGCAAGTCCGCGGCCTGCGCCCATTCCAGCCCCCTGGGGAACGTGGCGATGGCCTGTTGCGACACGTGGAGCAACGAATCCGTACCGTACACGCAACTGTTCGGCGGCTACTCGCCGGAAGTCATGCTCGAACAGCTTTGGTACGACTGCAAACTGATGAACGAGGCGCTTCGCAGCGGGGATGCCTTGGTTCTGCGCGATTTGCTCACCCGTTCCGATACGGGAACCAGCGCGGAGGCGTTGGTGTTGGCGCCCGAGTCCTCCCTGCGGATTGCGCGTGCCATTGTGACTACTCCCGACCGGGCCGAACGGACGTGCCGTGCTGCGCTGGAAGCGCTTGCAATCATCACCGAAGCCCACCGCGCGGGAGCGCTGACCTTGCCGGACATCGAAATTCCGTGGCTTGACCGCATCCGGGAAGAGTTGGAAGCGTTTGCATCGGATGGTCCGCGTGCAGTGGAAGGTCAAACGGCCGCGCTTGCGGGGCAGTTCGTCGCGGAAGAGTACGGACTCTAACCCGTATTGCCGATTGGTGCAGCAGCTCTTGGCAGGGAATTCTTCCGGAACGCCCAGATCTTTCCCCTTGCGAATTCGCGCATTTCGTGGTTAGATCGTGATAGAGGCATATGGGAGGGGTTCCTATGGCTCCGTTGCGCTTTATTGATGTCCTCCGGAAGGCCGAAGCGTTCCACCGGGATCTGAGCAACTTCTACCGTTCTCGTATCGCGGAAACTCAGGACGAGCACCTTCGGGTATTGCTGGACCATCTGAGCAGGCATGAAGCGTATATCGAGCACTGCCTCGAAGAATACGAACACGGCGCATCCAGAGGCGTGCTCGATGCCTGGTTCAAGATCTCACCTAATTTCCGTGCTCTTCCACGAATGCAGCAAATGCGGGTCGGAGAAGACCTGACACGGGACGCCTTGGTCCAAATGGGGCTCGACCTTGACCGCTTTCTCATCTCCATCTACCGGGAGCTTATCGGACGGGCCATCTCGACCCCGCTGCGCGAGGCACTTACAGACTTGCTCGATATGGAGCACCGGGAAGAAATCAGGATGATGTGCAACGCTGCGGCCGACTGAGTCAGGATTGGTGAAGGCCACAAGTGTCGGAGTGGTTGCAGCTTCCGCAGTCGTGGCCCATACCTTCCAGGAGGTCGCAGTCGTCCGGTACGTTCGGCGTATTGCGGCGCACCCATTGCTGCACCCCGACCCACACCACGGCGATGAATACCATTCCGCCGATTCCGATTCCAAAGGTGTAAAGCAGGTGCATCATGGTACGCGACCTCATCCGGTTAGCGTCTCGACGCTTTCTTTACGTAGTGCCCAAGCCCGCAAATCCCATGAAGGCCATGGATAGAATGCCTGCGACCATCAACGCGATCGCAGTACCTTTCGCGACACCGGGTACATCGGCCAGGTTAAGCTGTTCCCGAATACCCGACATGATGATCAGGGCCAGCGCGAAGCCCAAGCCGGAGCCGATGCTGAATACGACGCTCTGGGCGAAACTGTACTCCCGAAGCGTTTGAAACAAGGCGACGCCAAGAATGGCGCAGTTGGTGGTAATAAGCGGGAGATAAATCCCCAACGCGCGGAAGAGCGCGGGACTTGTCTTCTTGATGAACATCTCGACCAACTGCACGGTCGAAGCAATGACCACAATATAGGCGATAATGCGGAGGTATTCGGCGCCCGTTGCGATCAGCAATTGGTTGATCCCGTAGGTCAGTGTCGAACTGACCATCATGACGAATATGACGGCGCCTCCCATTCGCGACGCAGTATCCAACTTTCCGGATACCCCGAGAAACGGACAGATGCCGAGGAATACGGCCAACACCAGGTTATTGATGAGGAGCGAGTCGATAAAGATAAACGAGAGGGATGCCGTATTCACGATGCCTGCTCCTCTGCCGTTGCCAGGACGGCTTTCCGGTCCTTACGCTCTCGCCAAACGGCGAAGGCGAGGAGCCACGCGCCCAAGGTGAAGAATCCGCCGCTGGGTAGGAGAAAGATCACCCAGGGCTCATAATGGGAGCCGAACAAGTGGACACCCAGGAAAGTGCCCGCGCCCAGGATCTCGCGTACACTTCCCAGGCTTAACAGCGCGAGCGAGAAGCCGAGCCCCATTCCCAACGCGTCCAAAATGGCGCGGAAAACGGTGTTCTTTGATGCGAAGGCTTCGGCACGACCCAGGATAATGCAGTTCACCACGATAAGTGGGACGAACGGGCCCAACGCGCGGGAAACGGGGATGCTGACCGCTTGGAGGATGTAGTCCGCCGCCGTAACAAAAGTCGAAATGATGAGAATGTACGTGGCGATGCGAACCTGTTTGGGAACGATTTTCCGAACCATCGATACGACCGTACTCGACATGACCAGGACAAACATCGTGGCCAACCCCATCGCGATGGCGTTTTGGACCGAGTTTGTCACTGCCAACAGGGGGCACATTCCCAGTACCTGCACAAATACCGGATTCTCTTTCCAAAGCCCGTTGAAGAGTATATCGGTTTGCGAAGATTTCGCCCCGTCGCTCATTGTGTGCCTGCCTTTCGAATCTCGTCCAGATGCTCCGTCACGATCGGGAGCATGGCATCCGTGCTAACGCGTATGATGTTGCCGACCGCCTTGGAAGAAATCGTTGCACCGGATATCGCGTCGATTTGCCATGGCTCGGACTTCGTCCCATGTTTTACCGTCACAATCTCATGGGCCGGCTTATCGGTTGTCGGATCTAACGCGACGTCGAGGTCGTTGAAATTGTCCAGGAACCCTGGGTCCGAAGCGATTTTCGCGCCCAGCCCGGGCGTTTCCTTGGATTCGAGCACCTTGAAGCCGTTGATGCACGCCTTGTCCGGTGAATAGCTGTAAAGCACATTGATGATATCTTGATACCCGCGGCCGCTGGCCTCGATCGCGATGCCGGCTAGCTTCCCCGAGTCGTCGTAGCCCACGTAGATTTTCGGCAATGTGGACTTTTCATCCGGGTTTTCCGTGATGGTCCCATTCGCCAAATCGATCGCAAAGATCTTTTGCGTAGTTGCCGTTGACAGGACTTCGTTAACCGAATCCCGGATGACTTTCGCACGATTCCGTGCGATCGCCGGACTGGCGAGTTGGAACACCGTCACAATCAATAGCCCGCAGAGCGTCGCGACCGCAGTCATGACCAGGATCATGTACGCGCTGCTCGTCTGCTTGGGCACGGGAGCGGCTTGTTCGGACGCCGCACTCATTTCGATTCTCCCTTCTTTCGCACGCCGAAGATTCTTGGCTGCGTGAGATTATCAATCAATGGGGTGCACGCGTTGCCGAGCAGGATGGCGTACATCGTCCCCTCGGGTAGTCCGCCTTTCAGGCGGATCACGATGGTCACCCCGCCAATCAGCGCGCCGTATATCCAGACCCCCAACGTGGTCGTCGGCGATCCCACCATATCCGAGGCCATGAACATGGCGCCCAGCATCAACCCGCCGGAAAACAGCATGAATAACGGAGTGGGATAGACCTTGGGATCGGACAGGTAAAATGCCCCGCTGACCATCGCGGCCGTCAGCAGGATACTGACTGGTATCCGCCAGTTCATCATTCCGCGGAACATGAGATATAGACCGCAGATCAAGATCAGGATGGATGACGTTTCACCGGTCGAGCCCGCGATTTTTCCAAAGAAGAGGTCCACCACCGCGGTCGCGTGATGGTCGAACTTCATCTGGGACAAGGGCGTGGCGCCCGAGAACCCGTCCAGCGATAGTCCCGAAAGAAACGACGGTGCGGTCTCCGGTCCCATGAACGGGAGCGACAAGGTTGCCGGATTGATCAGATGCATGAACCGGTCCGGGGACCACAAATCGGGCCAGAAACACGGGGCCCACGTGGTAATCGCGACGGGAAACGCCGCCTGAAGGAAAGCGCGCCCCACCAGCGCAGGGTTGAAGGGATTCATGCCCAATCCGCCGAAGAGTGCCTTGCCCAGTCCGATGGAAATCACTCCGCCGACCATGGCCATCCAAAGCGGGAACGTGGGGGGCAACGTCAAGGCAAGCAGCAGTCCGGTAATCACCGCGCTGTAATCGCCGATCGTCGTTGGTTTGCCGGCCAATTTACAGAGCACATGCTCCGTCAAGATGCAGGTTCCCGTCGTCACTATGATGAGGAGCAACGCGCTTAACCCGAACGAGAAGACGGCAAACGCCGTAACCGGCACCAGCGCGTAGACCACATTCAACATGATCGTATCCGTCCTCAGCCGCCCCTTGATATGGGGCGACGTCCGGATATCGATGGCATGGGTTCCTACACTCATGAGGGAACCTTTCTTTCGCGAGTAATCGCCTTGGCGACGCGGAAGTACTGCACCAAGGGGATGTTGGATGGACACACGAACGAGCAACAGCCACATTCGAAACAGTCCATGAGATGGTATTCTTCGGCCATCAAGGCGTACTCCTTCTGGCGCGCCAACAGCCCCAGTTCCGAAGGATTCAGGTGCATGGGACAGGCCTCGACACAGGAAGCGCACTTGATGCATGGAAAGACGCGGCCGTTACGTATGGCCAGCGGATGATCCTTGGCGATGGCGAGAATTCCGGTGACGCCCTTGGTAACCGGCAAATCCAGCGAACTCACGGCCGTCCCCATCATGGGGCCGCCCAGGATTACCTGGCATTCCCGCTCTTTGAACCCAACCTGGTCCATAATGAAGCGTAGCGGCGTTCCAAGTGCCATCAGATAGTTGCCCGGATTGCGGACCCCCGTCCCCGAGACGGTCACGACCCGTTCGATGAGACCTTGCCGGACCGGCAGCAACTCGCCGATCTGCGCAAGGGTTGCTACGTTGAATACCGCCACGCCCACGTCGATGGGGATTCCACCCGAGGGCACTTCTCGATTCAACAAGGCTTTGGTCAGCATCTTTTCCGCGCCCTGGGGATACTTGGCCTCGATGGCTTCGACCGTACACGGAACCCCTTCCGGGATGCCGGCACGCATCGTTGCGACCGCGTCCATCTTGTTGGTTTCGATCCCGACGATCGCGCGTTTTGCGCCGAGCGCGCGAAGAACGATTCGTATGCCCTTGTAGATGCTGTCGACCTGCTCGAGCATCACGCGGTGGTCGGTCGTCAGGAAGGGTTCGCATTCGCACCCGTTGACGATCACCGTGTCCACCGACTTTCCTTCGGGCAGCGCGAGTTTGACGTGCGTGGGAAAGGCTGCGCCCCCCAGTCCGACCACGCCGGTTGCCTGGACCGCTTTGACCAGTTCCTGCGGGGAGAGGCTGTCGATATCCGTCTCCGCCCCGTACAGGATCTCCTGATTGGCGGCCTGGTATTGCTCGATAAAGATGGCAGGGGACATCGTGCCGCGGACGTCACGCGCCAAGCCGATCTTTTCGATCCGGCCCGTGACCGGCGCGTGCATCGGAACCGAAACAAATCCACCGGGCTCGGCGATCGGCTCTCCGCGGGCGACCTCCTGGCCTTCGCGCACGATGGGTTTTGCCGGGGCGCCGGTGTGTTGAGACAAGGGAATGACTAAATGGGGCGCGAAGGGCAGCCGCCGAATCGGCTTGTCCTTGGTCAGGTCCTTACTCTCGGGAGGATGAATGCCGTGCGAAAAAGTCTTTCGCGACGTTAGCGCGGATAGCCACATCCCTCAATTATCCCTTCATCATCGCGTCGAGACGCGCTGCCGCGACGCGTACGTGATAAGAGGCCCGGCGCCATGTGTTGGTATCACTTCGCGCCGGGCCCATCGATTTACGAGTTATACTTCGCCGCCCGCTTGACCAGTTTTTCGATCTCTTTTCCGGACTTGTCGGCCGGGATACCCGGTTGAATTGCCCGCGCGGCGCACTTTTCTGCGGCCTTCACCAAATCTTTGAATGGGCCGCCTTTCGCGTTTTTGATGACCGCCTGCTTCTTGTCGTTCCAACCGAAGATCTTCGGATTCACGAGAACGCATTCGCCGCATCCCGTGCACTCGTTCGAGTCGAGATAGGGCGCGATGAACCCGTCACTCCCGGACGAACCGTTCCCCGATGCGGGCGCTACGGCCGTTTCCTTCGGAGCGGGTCCCGCGGATGCTTCCACCGGCGTCATCGCCGGCATGGGCGCGGATGGCATCACCATCGGCGCCGCGCCGTCTCCGCCCCCCGCGAGTTCGAGCAGCCCGGCGGTCAGTTTCTGCACGACATCCACACGGGTCTCATCTTTGATCGCCTGGATATCAACGTCTTTGCCGACACCTGCCAGTGCTTTCAACATGACCCAGAAGTTCCGGCGATCTTCACACGCCTTGACGACCGGCTCGGCCACAATGACCCGGCTCAGCCGGTTCTTTTTGTCCACTGCCCACACGAAGGGGAACTTGCCCTCGCGGTCGTCCGCATCCAGTTGCAGGAACTCCGCCACCGGGACCATGTCATCGTTCCACGTATCCCGCGGGGCTTTCTTGAAGTGTTTGCGGAACCGCGCCTCCGTGACGGCGAAGTCGGCGAAGGTCAGCGGCAACTCCATGGAGCCCGGGCTTCCGTCTTCGTCCACATACGTCAACGTATAGGAAGGCCAATCGTCATCCAGAGCGGGGTTGCCGTCCAGATTGAAGCACTCTTCCGGCAACAGACCCTTGTCCGGGTCGTAGGTGAACACCGGATAGGCCCGCGACTCGAGGGCCAGCTTGCTCTGATGCTTGCCCAGGTCGTCGCCGATGCCGTGTTCCGGCATACAGGCCGAGTACAGGTTAAAGAGGGCCGGCCGCTTGGCGATGATGCCGCGAATCATACCTTCGATGAGGTGCGACGTGTTCGCCATCGTACCTTGGAGCACATAGGTTGTCCGGTGGGCCATGCCGATGAGGCCGATTTCCTTCCGGATTTCTTCCTTACCCTTGTGGGCCTTGCCGTACTGTGCCATATCCGACACCTGGCCGAAGAACCCGGACGTGCATGCCTGGCCGCCCGTGTTCGAATACACCTGCGTGTCGAGCACGACCACCTTGATGGGTTTGCCCGTCATCATCAGGCGGGAAAGGTTCTGGAAGCCGATGTCGTACATCGCGCCGTCGCCGCCCACGGCTACGACCGGCGGACACAGTGCGAATTCTTCATCCGAGAACTTGGTCCAGTCGAAGTACCGGAAGAAGTCATCGTGTTCCGCCGAATTGAACTTACCTTCGAGTTCCAACTCGGCCATGCGAATCGCTTTGAAGCCGTCGGCCATCTTGGCCATGTGGCCCTCAAAGACGCCCAAGGCCATGGAGGCGCTGTCCTGGAACAAGTGGTTCGCCCAGGGGAAGGGGTAGGGGTTGTAGGGATAGGTCGAACCCCACACCGAGGTGCAGCCCGTGCTGTTGATCATGCCCAGGCTCGAGCGTCCACGGCCGGTGGTGCCCTGGGTGTACTGCCATTTCAGATGCTTCAGTTTGGCCAGGAGCTGCGTGACGCGTTTCAGCCAATCGCTGTCCAACGGCGCACTCACTTTCGCTTTGTCGAGAGCGCCGGACAAATTCGACAGCGTCAGGTCCTTGTTCTTCAGCGCATCGATAGCGGAAACCATGGCGCTCGTATCGCCCACGTCGACCGATTCGGCCAGCTTCAGGCGGATATGCTTCTCAAGGCCCTGGATCATCTCTTCAATCTTGGTGATATGCCGTGCCACGCGGGGCCGCATCAGCGCTTCGACTGTCGCCGTGAACAGGTGCATGACGGTCTTCTCGCCGCACCCCAGGCAGGCGCCGTCGCCGCCGACCATCGATTTGTAGTTGGTCTTGTCGAGCAGCAACGTTTCGAGCGCACCGATGGCCTCCTCGAGATCGTCGATGCGGATGTAATCCTGGGAGGTATTCGGCAAGTCCAGCCAGAACCCCCAGTTCTTGCGCAAGGTCGTGACCGAATCCGACGTCTGCACCGTCATGTGCAGCGCATCATCCGGGCAAACCTGCACGCATTCCTTACAGCCTTTGCAGGTATACGGGTCGATGGTGATGGACAACAAGCCGCCGCTACCCGCTGCTTCCTTCTCCTTAAGGGAGTAGAAGGGTTTGGTCAGGGCGAACTTGAAGTCGCGGACTTCTTCCAGGAACCAGTCCAGTTCCTGCGACAGCTCGGCGCGCTCCGCTTCGGGGAGCGTGTGATCCTGCCGCAGGGCGTCCACCGCGATCTCGAGGTATGAATCGACCGCCGCGTCTTCGCCGCCCGCATTCATGAGGTCGCGCAGTTTGCGTTCCATCGTCCGGGACGCTTTGCGCAGGTGACGCACCGTTTTGCCGCCGACTTCAACGCGCTTGATGGCGGTTTCAAACACTTCCGATACGGAGTTCACCAGACCGGGAATTGCGGAGTCGGGGCAGATCGTCCAGCACGAACCGCACCCGGTACATTTCTGCGGATCCCATTCCGGATGGTTGAACCGGATCTGCGTCATATCGCGGAACACGCCCGTCGCCGCCGGAATACAACTCATGCCGATAAACGGGTCGGTCAAATTGTCGCCGCCCTTACCGGTGAGGTAGAAGTTTCCGGTTTGTTCCCAGAACCGGTGGATGTCCGTCGCCGGGGCTTCACTTCCGGGCTGCTCCTTAAGCATCACGGGAATCGCAATCTCTTTGCGGAGCGACGGGCTCTGGTCTTCGGACAAGGTCTTCTCGGTGATTTCCACGGATTCCACGAACCCGCGGCGCACCACTTTCACGTTGTCTTCGACGATGCGCGCGCCCTTGCCCCCGAACTTGTGCTGCAACTGGTCTTCAATCGCTTTGAACAGCGCCTCTTCGCTGAGGTTCGCCTGCTTCATCACCGGCGAGGCGTGGAAGAACGCGCCCATGAACGCGATGCCCTGCATGCGGAACTGCAGTTCCGGGTCGGTCGCGATTTCGCGCGCGACCTTAAACCCGTCGAGGTAGAAGACCCGGAGGTCGTTTTCAATGATGATCTGCTGGAACCGCCGTGGGATCTGTTTAGCCCAGACTTCCTGCGGATCTTCGTATTCGCTCTGGATGATGAAGACGCCGCCCTTCTTGAGACCGGCCAAGGGATTTGAATGCCCGAATACGTTCGGGTCCGGCGACAGCACAACGTCGACGTAGTAGTATTCGGAGTTGATGCGAATGGGTTCCGGCGCGGCCGACAGGTAGTATGTGGTCGGCTGGCCCTTCTTTTCGGAACCGTACTTCGGGTTCGCCTTGATGTAGTATCCGAGCAGGTCGAACAGCGTCATCGCCAGGTTCTTACCGGTGGTGATAGCGCCCCAGCCGCCCACCGAGTGGAACCGCACCGTGATGGCGTCTTTCGGCATCAGGTTCGGGTTCTCGCTGCCCCGCACCGCCAGGTCTTTAATGTTCGGATAGCCGTCGAGGATCTGTTGTTGGTAGATTTCCTGCTTCGGCGTAAACGGCTTGTCATGGATAAAGTCGATGGACATGTAGAACATCTTCTTCTTCTTGCCGTCCGGCAACATGTTTTCGATGGCGCCGATCACGCCTTCCGGCTGAAGGTCGCGGCTGCCCAGTCCATACGAGCCGGAATACAACGCCGGCAAATCTTCCGATTTCTTGTAGGTGTCGTACTTGGGATACACGAGGCCTTTGCCGTTGGACTTTCCGTTCTCGATACACTTGTTCAACGTGGCGCGAACTTCGCGCATCAAGGGAAGGTCCTCGGCCAGCGGCTGGTCGGTGCGTTCCAGTACCGCGACGCCCTTGCGGCCCCTCAGAATCGGTCCCAACAGGTCGCCCGGGAACGGCCGGAACATGGTCATGTTCACCACGCCGATCTTGATGCCGCGCGTGTCGCGCAGGTAGTCCGCGACCACTTCCGCGCTCGGCACAAGGCTGCCTTGGCCGATGATGAGGTAGTCGGCGTCTTCGCAGCGATACGTGGAAACGCGCGAGTAGCGCCGCCCGGTCAGCTCGTAGAACTCCGACATGGCCTGTTCGGCCAGCTCGGCGATGTGGTCGAAGAAGAAGGGCCGTTGCGCGGCGACACTCTGCATGTACGAGTCCTGGTTCTGCACCGTGCCCGCCATGACCGGATTGTCCACGCTCCACAATTCGGGGATGCGCCGGCGGTATTCACCGAAGATCAGCCGCTGCGCCGGCGTCGGTGTTTCGATGATGTCGTCCGGGTGGCCGAGGTAATCTTCGATCAGTTCCCGTTCGGGGAGCATCAGGGATTCAATGAGGTGGGTGGTAAGGAATCCGTCCTGAGCGCAGATCCCCGGATTCAGCGAGAGTTCGGCGATTCGGTGCGAGATGATATTCAGATCGCTGACCTCTTGCACGTCTTTCCCGAAGACCTGGAAGAAACCCGTATCGTCCACGCAGTGATAGTCGTCGTGGCCCGCATGCACGTTAAGTGTTGCTTTGGTCATGGCGCGGCAGCCCATATTGAGCACGTAGGTCAGCCGTTTGCCGACCGCCGCGTACAGGGATTCGTGCATGTAGGCGATGCCTTGCCCGGAAGAGAAATTCGTCGAGCGGAGACCCGTCATTGACAGGCCTGCCGTCACGGCCGCGGCGGCGTGTTCGCCTTCTGGCTCGATAAAGATCAAGGGGCGCCCCGACACATTGATGTGCCCGGCCGCCGCATTTTCCGCCCAGTACTCGCCCATCTGCGTGGACGGGGTAATGGGATACGCGCCGGCGGCGTCCGTGGATTCACGTTCGCACATGACGACCGCGGTGTTTCCATCCATCGCGTCCCGTTTGCCGGGGTACTTAAACGTCTTTTCCTTAGCTTTCATGGCTCCACCTCAGTCTGTTTCAAGTGATTCCACGTGGCCGTCGTCCGATACGCAGGATGTCATCTCAACCGACCGGCAATGCCGATTTTCGCGTGATCTTCCGTGCCGCCGCGCCTTTTCGTGTTCCCTCTTTTTCATCCAACCACACAATCGCGCCCGTGGGGCAGCGCTGGATCGCGTCCTGCGAAGCTGCCTCGTTGCGCGAGTAATCGACTATGGCAAGATTATTTTTGATTTCGATCAATCCGGGAGCCGCGTCTGCCGCGCACAGACCGCAGCCGGTGCACGCAACCTCGCACTCCCGTTCCGCCTCGTCGCCTTTGGCGAGGCTTTTGCACGCCACCCAAAGACGGTGGCTTACCGGCTGAATGGAGAATAAGGCGCGCGGACAAATCGCTACGCAATCGCCGCACGCCGTACACTTCTCCGTATCCACCATCGGCAAGCCATGTTCGTCCATGGTGATCGCCCCGAAGTCACAGACATCGCGGCAATCACCAAACCCGAGACATCCCCAGGCACAACCCTTCCCGCCGCCGGCCACCAATGCCGCCGCGCGACAGGTCGGGATACCCTCGTAATGGGCCCGAATCCGCGCTACGTGGGTTCCCCCCGCGCACGCAAGACGAGCCACGCGCTTTTCCTCTCGACCGGCCAACACGCCAAGCAAATCCGCGATCTGCTGCGTCATTTCCGGCGAATTCACCGTGCACTTGCCGGGAGTAATTTCGCCTTTGACCGCCATCTCTGCGAAGGCGCGGCACCCCGGTGTTCCGCATGCCCCGCAATTCGCTTTGGGGAGCATGTCTTCGACTTGGTCGATCCGGGGATCTTCGTAAACATAGAGTTTTCTATTCGCTACGGCCAGGATCGCCGAAAGGGCGCCTCCCAAACCAATCATGATACTCCCTGCTGTAACGATTTCTGTAAGCATTCCACCAGGCCTTCGACGTTGCCTTGGCTCGTTGCCAAGACCCACCAGACTGTTAGCTGACAGCCTATACGCTATTTAGTATGCAACTTCAGTGCCAGTGGGTTTTCGATGTTGTCTCGATGTCTTAACATTCTCGTATGCAATTGTTTGCGATTGTTTTGGGTGACGGAACATCGTGTCCTCATTTGGTCTGCAGTTCTGCTCATGACATGAGTGTGCAGGACATATATGTCATGTGAAGATCTTCGGCAATCACCGCGATCGCCGGGAAAGACAAAACGGCGCGTCCCGCATTCAGGACGCGCCGTCATTCTAGGCCTCTGTTGCAGATTTATGCAACTCTGTGCATTGAATCATGGAACCGCGGTCATGCTTACCGGGATTCCGAGAACGTTGCCTCCATTGGACAACACGTCGATGGTGGTGTTTACCGTGGCGCCGGTCGCAACGGCGGTGGGATCCACCGTGACAAAGACCGTGTCCACTTCAGTTGTCGTGGATCCGGACGACGCCACGATGGATTCGATCCACGCGGGCAATCCGTCTGTCGGGATCTGCCAGTTCATGGTGCTTTGGCCGGTGTTCTGGATGGTGAAGGTCGCCATTTGCGATCCGCCGGCCTGCGACACGTTGCCGAAGGCCAAATTAGCCGTATCGTTGACGGTAAGTTCCGGGGGCCGGATTTGGATGCGCATCATCACCGGAATGGTGCCGAAAACGCCCAGTGTTCCGGTGGAATAGCGGATGCTCAACACACTGTTGTATGTGCCCGCGGCGATCGTGCGATCCACCAGCACGACCAGCGTGTCAATCGAGGTGGTCGTGTTCAACGTACCCTCATCCGGAGTCACACTTCCCACGAAGATCGGAATATCTTCCACGCTCCATTCCAGATAGACCTGGTTAACCGGGCCGTAGGGATACGTGCCACCGATGTTGCGGACATTTATCGTGGTGTCGTTCGTGCCGGTTCCGAAGTCGATTACCACCGGATCGACGAACGGCGTTGGAAGCGCGGGCGCCAGGAACGGATCCCCATCCACGTCGATGGCATCCGGAAAGATGAAATACTTCGGCTCGGGATCGCCGGCGTAAATCGTATTGTCGACGTCCAGGTCTACTGTGAAGGGACCGCCGACCCCAGCGAAGTCCAGACGGACGAGATCGCCGAAGGTACCGTAAGGCAGTACGTCAGCGGGAGTGGGGGCGGACAGGTTGTACGTGCCAACGCCCAGCGGGGTCAGCGTCCATCCCGAGACCGCGCCGCCCTCGTCCAACGGGACGATGGAGACCGTCGGGGCCGGGCCGGTTGAACTCACAGTAAACTCGATCTGGTTGATGTTGCGCGGGGCGTAATCGAGCCGCAACGTCACCTGCGAGGCGCCACCGACGATACCCGGCGTCCGCATCGAGATTTGGCCCATGCGGATGTCGCCTACGACGGTCGAGAGATCGACATTTTGTTCGTCCAGTGTCCCCTGAACGATTCCCTGGTCGGGGTTGTCATAGGGATTGTCGAGCGCGCCGTCGAAACGAAGCGGCACATTTTCTTCCTCGTTCAGCGACACGTAGCTCAGGACCGTGTGGGAGGCGAGGTCCGTATTGCATTCGTCCACCTTATCCATGAAGTTTGCGACAACCGGATCGCCGTTCGAGTCCAATTGGCTCAGATAGTAGTGACCGCCGGTTCCGCTGGCAAGGCGCGCCATGGGTTCGTGGTTCACATCCACGCCCCAACCCAGGGAGAAGATCTGCACCTTGAGCGCGATGAGATAGTCGATGGTGTCCTGGATCTCGCCGGGCGGCGTTGTGAGGCGCCCGTCCGAGAACATCGCCACCGCCCGGATATCCGCGTCGTCGAAGGGAAGCAGCGGGAAATCCTGTTGCGCCAACTCGTTCCCCGCTTCCTCGACAGCGGGTAGAATCGCGGACGCACCATGATCGGTCACGTTGATGTTCTGCAATGCGGCGTGCAAGGTTGCCCGGTCGTCTGTAAAGTCCTGAATCACGGATGCCGGCGCATTGCGATCGTGGAACTCCATGATCGCCATTTGAGCGAATCCGCGTTCGACGTTGGCGAACAGATCGAAGAAGTTGTCGATGAACTGCCCCCCCGTGGTTTCATATAAGGTCTGCACGTCGGTGCCAACGGATGCCGCCGCGTTGGCGACACTTCCCGAGTAGTCGAGCAGCAAGACGACCTTCGTGCGTAAATCCATGCGGTAATCGGATAACGGTTCGGTAACGGTGCTGTTCTGAAGCAGGAGAACTTGCGAGGTTTCCGCGGGTTGCTCGATCTGCTCGCCATCTTCGAAAATCCGGTATGCGCCGGTGAGGAGTTCCGGCGCCATCACGAACGACTGGTCGTGGATGTCGCGCATGAGGAAACTCCAGCGCACCATCGACGGTATGCGGGTCCGTGCGATTGCGGTGTGGAAGGACAGCGGCGTCGCCTCCACGGAAATCGTCACCTCGGCCGGTTCCACGTCCGGCCGGATGTTGCCCAGCGAATCCAGCGCGTACACGGTGAACGTGCCGGTGGCCCCGGTGCTTTCCAGAAGGCTGCGGTCGATCGATACGTTGATCGGCTGGAAGTCTTTGATCGGGCTGCTGGTCCCGATGCTGGTTCCCGTCGACGGACTGTGGAACAGCCAGATCCGATCGCTGACCACGAGGAAGTTCAGTACGGTTCCCGGATCGCCAATGTTGGCGACGAAGAATGTTGCGGTATTCCCGGACAATCCGAAGTCCAGGTTGTCCGGCGACACACCGATGACGGGACGGAGCGGCACTTGGATGGTGACATCCAGCGTGCGGGTTCCGCCGTTCGACGTAACCGGGATATAGGCAACGTAACCGCCGGGCGCCAGTGTCGAACGATCGACGGTGATCGTCAGGTTGGTGAATTGCCCGTTGATATTGGAACCCGCCACCGGCGCAATAGTCAGCCAGGTCGGGAACGAGTTCGGATCGATGTTCCAATTCAATGTGCCCGTGCCAATATTCTCAATGGTGAAGCCGTACGTCGTGGCCGTATCGCCAAGGGGGGCCAAGGGCTGCCCGCTGCTGTTGACGAAACCGGTATCGACGCTCAATATGGGCACTTCGGCGACTGTCAGGTTGACGGTGACATCCACGTCACCCGCGTTGCTGGTGACCGGGAACGTGAACGTGTGAACGCCCACGGAGAGCCCGGTCCGGTCAACCATGAGAATGACGGACTGCGTATCCGTCGTTACGCTACCGTTCGTCGGGACGGGCGATACCACGCTCAACCAACTCGGGAACGTCCCCGTGTTCACACTCCAGTTGACCGTGCCGGTGCCGCCATTGCTCACGATAAAGAGCTTCGTCGTGGCGAATTTTCCGAAGTTCAGCGTCGTCGGCGTAACCACGAGTTGCGCCGGCGCCACGGTCAAGTTGGCGGTGACGTTCGCCGATCCGCCGTCCGACGTTATGGCGAGTATCCCCGTATAATCGTCCGGACTCAGCCCGGTCCGGTCCACATCCACGGTGATAATCTCCGTTTCCGTTGTGGTGGACCCGGAGAGGGGGCTAGCCGTGAGCCATGGGATGGATTCGGCGATATTCCAATTCAATGTTCCGGTCCCGGTATTGCGGATCGTGAACGTCAATTCGGTCAGATTCGTTCCAAACTCCAAGACGGTGGTTGATACGGACAATTGCGGCGTCGGACCCGGCACGGTCATGGTCACCGGGACCGTCACGTCGCCGCCGTTGGATGTAAACTCGATGTTGTCGCTGTAGATTCCCGGAGACAAACCGGTCCGGTTCACCGTGACAATGACGGTCGTCGGCGTCCCGCCGGTGCTGCCTTGAACCGCTGACGTTGAGAGCCAGGGGATGGTTTCTGCAAGCTGCCAGTCAACGGTACCCGTGCCTGCGTTGGCGACCGACAAGTTCTCGGACACGTCCGTGTCGCCAAAATCGAGACTGGCAGGGGTGACTTGAAGCGTGGGGGGGAGTGGCGGTGCGGCCACTTGGATCGTCACGCTCACGATCCGATTCCCGCCATTCGATGCGATCATGAACTCGCCGTTGTACGTTCCGGGCGACAAACCGGTCCGGTCCACGTTCATCGTGACGGTCGTCGGGCCGCCCACCGGTGTACTGCCCGAAGTTGGGCTGACCGACAACCAGGAAGGCGTCGGCCCGATGTTCCAGGCCAGCACGCCATCGCCCGCGTTGGAAACCGCGAAGGTATCCGTGACCGTGGTCGCGCCAAGGTTAAACGCGGCCGGGTTGACCTGGATCGCGGCGTCTCCCGTCGAATTGGTGCCCGTAGGACAGCCTGCGGCGCCTAACAGCACTACGGCTGCCAACGCCAGTTGTCCCATCCAGGAACGTGTGGCGCGGGATCCGATAACCTGTTTGAGAGTTCGCTTCATGGCTTACTCCTCGGCGAAAAACGCCGGCCTTCTTCTGTTCGCCGATAGCAGCGGCTCATTCGTATTTCCCCTGGCCGCCGATTTCGGCGGCGTGAATGTCTCATGGTTCCTTGGGCAACGGTAGCTGACTGACGCCGACCGCTGGGTCGTCAAAGTCCGTTATGCTGTCATCGTCGTAGTCGTAGGCATCGGTCGCGTCGGGATCGAACCCGTCTTCAAGCAAGAGTGGTATCACGTCCGTTTGCGTCGTTCCCGTCGTCACTTGGAGCCCCGTCGGGTATTGGAAATACTTCGTGAACGGAGGATTCACGTAGACTTGGTTGTCCACGCGGAATGCAATGGTCACGTCACCCGCCAGACCCGAGTAGTTAATTTGGAACAGGTTGCCGAAGTCCCCGTACCGAAGGGGGGTGGTCTCGGCGGTGAGCGCGGTATAAACGCCGCCGCCTTCGTCGAGCAATACCCAGTCGCTGATGAGTCCGTTCGGGTCGATGGATAGCGTGTACGGATCGGTGGACGCCACGCGTATGCGGATTTGACTGATGTTTCTCGGGATGTAGTCCGCCCGAATGTCTACCCGTGCGCTGTTATCCGGCTGGAGCCCGGTGGTATGCAGCGCAAGTTGACCCGCGCGCACGTCCCCATCGAGGGCGATGACGGCGTCCTTCTGGAAGCTCCCCTCGAGGCCCTGGTAGTTTCCGGAAATCAGATAGTTGTGCGATCCGTCCTGGAACAGCGAGATGTACGTCAATACGATCTGGCGTTTCAGCTCTTTCACGATTTTTCCCGGGGCCCCGGCGCCCAGGATTGCCTCGTTCTGCAGGAGATTGACCAGGTCCGCAACCGTTGGCGCCGGATAGTAGTGGCCGCCGGTCTCGGTGGCCATTTCAATCAATGCCGATGCCCGCACGTTTTCGCCAAAGCCGATGGGGTAGAGGCGAACGCGTTTGTCCTGAGCCTCTGTGATGACGTTGTCGACCGCGTTAACCGAAGAGGTGTCCCGTCCATCCGAAATGAACACGACCGCGCGAACGTCCGTGTCATTGAAGGGGAATACGCCGAGATCTTCGTTCTCAATGCGTTGGCACGCTTCGATGATCGCATCGTTCACTTCCGAGGCGCCGTGCTCCCCGACGGGAACCGAAAATGCCTGCAACTCCGCGGCGAGGGTCGCCTTGTTGGTCGAGAAGTTGTGGATCAATCGGTCGGTTTGCTGCCGCTCGTGGTATTCCATGAGCGCCATGCGGTACGAGTCGGGCAAATCGTTAATGAAATCGACCGACGCATTCACCATCTGGTCGATCGCCGTCCCGCTGCCCGGAGGCGCGTTGTACATACTGCCCGTGTAGTCGAGCAGCAGCACGAGGTTGTATTTTAGATTCTCCGCGCTCGTCACGAAGAGATTGGTTTCATCCACGTCGAGAGGAACCATGTCCTCTTCCACGGTGAAAGCCGTCTGCAGGTCGTTGAGCACGTCGGGGTCCGTCGTGTCGATTGCTTCGCCCACGGCGTTGCGCAGCAGAAATATGAAGCGCAGAATAAAGGGCGGCCGCGACCGGTTCTGGGCGCCCTCGAAGATCAGCGGCGACGCTTCCACATTCACGACCACGTCAACTGGATCGAGCCCGTCCGCGGTGACCGTAATCGTTCCGCCGTCGGTTTCACCGGTAAGTGCGCCGCGGTCGATCGTCACGGTTATCGGTACCCGATCGTAATTGAGCGGATTCCCGGTACCCGTACTTGAACCCGAATCCGGTTCGAAATAAATCAAATCCGGGCGGTCCGTCGACAACGTGAAATCGAGTGCGCTGCCGGCAGCGCCCGTATTGAACACGTCAAAGGTTAGCTGGCTGAGCGTGGTTCCGTAGTCGAGCACTTCCGGTTCCACGCCGATTTCCGCGCTCGCGCCCGCCGATATGTTCAATGCGACGGTTACGTCGCCCACAGTCGTCTGAACGATAATTAAAAATCCATAGACACCGGGGTCGAGTTGGCCTCGGTCGATTTGGATGTCGACCGTACTGTTGGCGCCCGCTTGCGTCGTTCCGCCGCCGGGCGAAATGGTCAGGTAGGCCGGCGCCGTAATCTCCGTACCCGGATCGTCGGCGCTTTCCAAACGAAGATTCCAGGTGAGCGGCCCGTCCCCGTTGTTCGAAATCGTAAACTGGGTCGCTTCCTGGTTGTTGAGAAGGCTCAACGTCAGCGGCGTCACGTCCACCGTGGGCGTTCCCGGCACCTGCATGGCAACCGGCACGGTTTTGTTTCCGGCGCTGGACGATACGATGATGTTGCCGTTGTAGCTTCCAGGGGTGAGCCCCGTGCGGTCCACCGTGAAATAAACGCGGTCCAGTTCCGTCGTGGTGGTGCCGTTGGTGACGTTGGCGGTCAACCAGGGGATGCTTTCCGAAATGGTCCACGTGATCGCGCCCGAACCGGTATTCGTGATGCCGATGCTCTTTTCGTCGGCCAGCGAGCCAAAGTTGAGCGCGGCGGGTTTCACGTTGAGCACCACGCTGGTCGTACCACCGGTGGGGCACCCCGTCAACGCCAGACTGCCGAGGCAAAGGACCAAGATGGGCACTGTGGCCAATAGACGTTTCATCGCGTACGTCCCTCTAACTGGCGCGGGTACCCGTCGGCATCCCGGGCCATATGTTTTGGAAGCGGCCGGTTCTCCGGCTGCCCCCATTGCCGCAGCATCGAACGCGGTGAAAACGAATCCGCCTTCGGGCGGGCCAAGTTCACGCCGCTAGGCCTGCTGGTCGCCGCTACTGCAACAAACTACGTTTACACCCTGTCCCTCAAGGTACGGGATGTCGAAGTCGTTCGCCTGATCGCCCAGCGAGTCGCAGGTAACGTTCACAAAATCGCCCGGCCCAAGGCCTCCATTCACGGAGTTGGTTACCAACGGCTGAATATCCGTCACGAGCGTGCCGCAAAGACTCACGGAGTCGAGATTGGGAAGACCTGCGAGAGCAGAGACCTCGAACACGTCCGTGCCGTCGATATTCAGACTGAGAAGATTTACCAGACTGGAGAGAGGGGTGATGTCAGATACGGGGTTTCCGCTGATATCCAGATACGTCAGATTCGTGCAATACTCCAGGCCCGACAGGCTCCGGATGTTCAGATTGCGAACGTCCAGGCTGCTCAGCGTCAACACGTCCGCACGCGTCAGGAATCCCAGAGGGTGACTGAGCGCTTCCCGCACCGCCGCATCCAACACGTCATCATTGAACACCACAATAGTCGTCGCCGCCGGACAGCCCGACATGGTGACGACCAGCAGCACGGTCAACGCCGTGAATCCAAACCGTTTTATCCAATTCGTTCGCATGGCGCCCCCTTAAGGTATGAGCCTACGCGATCTCCAGCCCCAGCGCCGGAGAACCCATTCTTGCGGTTCAACGTACACAACCAGTCGATATTATGGGTCAAACCGGGCCATTTGTCAATAGTTTTCCTGTGGCCGGTACCGCTTGATGGCCCCCTGACGTGAAGCTCTACGTATTATACACCGAAAACTCCGCAGTGTCAGGCCGTTTGACGCAAAATTATCGAAATACTTTCCGATACCAGAACTCCCTGCTATAATATTTAGTAAGAATGCTTGATTAAAGATGCAAATACTGTCACAAAAGCCCTCCTCAATACACAAAAGTCCCAAGGCGGTACTCCCCCTTGGGACTTCTCATGGTACTTCTGTGGACGAGCCACCCTGCCGATTCTACGTCTCCAGGATCGGATTCGGCTGGCACTTTTCATCCAAATAGGTCAGAAACGGCACCGAGCCGCCCTTTGCGCCGAGCAATCCGACCACCACGCCAGCGAGTTGACACAAGACATCCTGCCACACCGCCGCTTTCGCGGGGGACCCCTTCGATACCTGCCTGATGTGCTTCATAACGCTAGACCTCCTAAGATCTTCCCGACTCAGTTCAACCCTGATGTTATGTACGATTGTCGCCTGACACCCGCCCCGATCACCTACGCGGGGGCAGAGCACATTCGGCGCCCTTCTTGTCAAGAGTTTACTCTCGTCCCCCGCGCTTTGTCAACCCGACTGCGCCGCCGGGCGCGCCCCAGCGGTACGTACTATACGAGTCAAGCGGCCCTTCGTTTCGCGAAACCGTTCCCGTCTCCCCAATCGAGCCAGCGAAATCCCAACAAACGAGCGGGTCCGGTCCCGCGGGTGAGGGAGACTCCGCGGGACCGGACCCGTGCACGCTGAAGTGCGAGGACTTGTGTATGGATCAGCCGATGGCCGCCCCGCTGGTTTCACCGGTACGGATGCGGATGCAGTCGGCGAGGTCGATCACGAAGATCTTGCCATCTCCGATTTCGCCCGTCTTGGCGCCTTTGATGATTCCATCGATCGTCGGTTTAACGTAGTCGTCGTTGACGGCGATCTCGAGGCGCACTTTCTTCAAGAGGTTGACTTCCACGTCCACCCCGCGATAGGACTCGTGGTATCCCATCTGCTGGCCGCACCCGAGCGCGTTGGTGACGGACATCTTGGTCACTTCCCGTTCGTACAGCGCCTGTTTGACGGCATTGAGCCGTTCCGGCTGAATGTATGCAACGATCAGTTTCATTCAAATTGTCTCCTTGCCTCGTGAGGCGTCGTTCTTATTGCGTGGTGAAGATCTGGAAGCCGCTGTACGCCTCCATACCGTGCTCGCCGATATCCAGGCCGCGGATCTCTTCGGCTTCGCTGACCCGAAGTCCGATCGTGTATTTCAGCCCGAGGAACAGCACCACACCTGCGCCGAAGGCCCACACGAAGGCGGACACGACACCGATTGTCTGCGTGGCGAACTGAGCGAACCCGCCGCCATAGAGCAGCCCGCCGTCCAGGTTGAACAGTCCGCAAGACAAGGTGCCCCACGCACCGCATACACCATGGACGCTGACTGCGCCCACCGGGTCGTCAATCTTCAGCACGCGGTCGATGAACAGTACGCTGAATACCACCAGAACGCCGGCGATGGCGCCGATCGCGCATGCGCCGACGGCGCTTACGGTGTAACACGGCGCCGTGATCGCAACCAGACCGGCCAGCACGCCGTTAAACGTCATCGACGGTTCGGGCTTCTTGAAGATCACCCACGACGCCATCATGGCCGTTATCGCGGCGCACGCTGCCGCCAGATTGGTCGTGATTGCGACGTAACCGATCTCACCGTTCGCCGTCGTCGTGCTGCCCGGATTGAACCCGAACCAGCCGAGCCACAGGATGAACACGCCCAGCGCCGCCAATCCGAAGTTGTGGCCGGGAATTGCTTTCGGCTTTCCATCCGGACCGTATTTGCCGATGCGCGGACCCAGAATCAGGGCGCCCGCCAAGGCCAGCCAGCCGCCGACCGAGTGCACGACCGTTGAACCGGCAAAGTCGACGAATGCCGGCAAATGCATGGCCGCCAACTGGCCACCGTCCGGCGCTTCCAACCACCCTGCCGAGGCTCCGTTAAAATCGGCATACAACCCGTTCCACGCCCAGGAACCGAAGATGGGGTAAATGAAGGCGCTGATCAATACGCTATACACAAGGTACGACACGAACTTGGTCCGTTCTGCCATGGCGCCCGAAACGATCGTGGCTGCCGTCGCACAGAAGACCGTCTGAAACAAGAGGAAGGTCCAGGGCCACTGGGAAATCGCGTCACTCGCTCCCCAATTCACATCGCTCAACATAAACCCCGACGTTCCGAACAGTCCTTTCGATGCGCCGAACATGATGCCGAATCCGATGACGAAGAACGCCACCGATCCGAAGGCAAAGTCCATCAGGTTCTTCATCAGGATGTTCAGAGAGTTCTTCGCCCGGGTCATTCCCATCTCGACCATGGCGAACCCGGCCTGCATGAACATGACCAAGAACGCGGCGACGCAGGTCCACACCGCGTTCGCGTTGTACTGGAGTTGTTCCTGCACCGCGGCAACGGTGGGCGCTGCCGCGGGGTCGTCCTGGGCTATCGCCCAGGGCGCGCCAATCACCATCAGCACCATGGCGATCGGCAAGATTCGTTTGGTTAAGTTAGCCATGCTTCTCAGTCTCCTTTTTCACTCGCTGCGTTCACTTCTGTTTCAGGCCACCGACACCCGAGTTGTGCGGGATTTCCGCTGGCCGGAATGGGAGCAAATGCTATGCCAACAATCTATGTAGGCGAGAGGAATAAGCAATAAGATATTAGTAGATATGCACTTAAATGGAAAATTCTATGTTTACGAGTCGGTAGGTCGGTTTGGGTATTCCTACCATCCGGTAGGAAGGGCTGGGGCGCGTCCCTACGCGCCGGTAACCTTTTCGGCGCGGGCGCCTCTCACTACCCGGTCGAGCGGTAATTCCGGGGTTCGATTCCGTACTTGCGAACGCGTAACCCCATAAGCCGCTCGGTGATGCCCAATTGCTGCGCCGCTCTGGAGCGGTTTCCGTTCGACGCGCGCAACGCATCGATAATCAGCGTGCGTTCCACGGATTCGAGCGTGGCGGGCAGGGAATCCTCCGTTACGGAAACCGCCGGTTCTGTTTGCTGTACCGGTGGCGGAAGGTGTTCCAGCTCGATCGTGTCCGACGTGCAGAGCATTACGGCGTGTTCGATACAACGGTCGAGTTCGGTCAGGTTTCCCGGCCAGGTGTACTCCAGCAGAAGGCTGGCCACGCGGGAGGACAACCGCTGAATCGGTTTTTCGGCCGCTTCCGCGTATCGGCGTAAGAAGTGTTGCGCCAGCAGCAGGATGTCCGTTTTACGTTCGCGGAGTGGCGGTATCCGGATGGTAACGATCGTCAGTTCGTCGCAGAAGTCTTTAAGAAACCGGCCGTCTTCGATCAGGCGATCCAACTCGCGCCGGCTGGCGGCGATGACCCGGACGTCGGCCGGTTGTGGCGAATTTGCCCCCGGCTTCATGAACGAGCGCTCTCGAATGCACCGCATAAGCTTGGCCTGCATCGCTAAGCTGAAATCGCCGATTTCTTCGATGAATAAGGTGCCGCCTTCCGCTTCTTCGATCTTGCCCTGCGGCGGAACCGACCCGTGCGCAGCCGATGCGGCGCCGAAGAGTTCGCCTTCGACAAACGACTCCGTTACTTCCGGCCAACGGACCGTCACGAACGGATTGTGCGCACGTGCACTTAGATTGTGGATGGCACGCGCGATCGCCTCCGCGCCGGTCCCGCGCTCACTGCGCAGAAGCACCGCGACGTTGCCGCGCGCCACGTGCGTCGCCAGGCTGTAGACCTGTTCCATGGCAGGAGAGCGCTCGACCCGGTCAAAGCGGTCTATCTCGTCATCCCGGAAAGCGTTCATATAGAAACTCCGGGAGGGGGGAGAGCAACGGGCGTGCCAACTCGGGTTGAGTTGAACCGGTCGCGCGCGGGGCGAACTTTGAGGCTGTATCAACTTCTTTCGGGAATTGGACTTAGAAGGTCCTCGCCAGATGAACGGTTGGGTTTCAGAGCGGTATGACTCGGATTCAAGCGAGCCTACCAAATTGTAGGGAGTCCGGGGGATTCCAACCAGCACGTACGAACGAATGCGGTGAGAAGCCTGCGGAAAACCGCGCTTTCATTGTCCGTACTTGTCCGTGCAGGTCCGTGTCAGTCCGGGTAAGGTCGATTTGCCCCCGGTCTTACACCAGTCGGGCTGTGCGGTATTGGCGCGGGTTAATATTGTGCTTCCGCACCCGGAGCCCCATGATTCGCTCGGTAATCCCAGCGACTTCCGCCGCCTTGGCTTTGTTGCCGCGGGAGTTTTTCAGCGCTTCAATCAGCATCTCCCGTTCCACGTTGTCCAATGTGGCTTCGAGCGTCTCTTTCATGATGGTGCCCGAGGCTTCCGCCGTCTGCAGGGTGGGGGGGAGGTGATGTCCGTGGACCACGTCGTCATTGCTCAGCAACACGGCGCGTTCGATGCAGTTTTCCAATTCGCGAACGTTGCCGGGCCAATGGTAGCTCGACAGCATGTCGATAGCGGGGGTCGAGATCCGGCGAATGTCTTTTCCGGCGGACTTGCTGGCTTTCTCGACGAAGTGGTTGGCCAAGTCGAGGATGTCCGCCCGGCGTTCACGGAGCGGCGGGATGTGGATGGGAAACACGTTCAGGCGATAGTACAGATCCTGCCGGAACGTTTCGTCTTCCATGAGGGTTTCCAGTTCCCGATTGGTCGCGGCGATGATCCGCACGTCTACCTTGATGGTTTCGGTGCCGCCGACCCGTTCAAACTCGCGTTCCTGCAGGACCCGCAGCAACCGGATCTGCATCGTCGGTGCGAGATCCCCGATTTCATCCAGGAAGATCGTGCCGCCATCAGCCAGTTCGAATCGTCCTTTGCGCTGCTGCAACGCGTTAGTGAAGGCGCCTTTCTCATGGCCGAAGAGTTCACTCTCGATTATGGACTCCGGCAGGGCCGCGCAATTCACTTTCACGAAGGGCTTGGAGGCCCGCAGGCTGTTGTAGTGGATCGCGCTGGCCACCAGCTCTTTGCCCACGCCGCTTTCGCCGCGGATCAGCACGGTCGCGTCGCTCTTGGCCACTTGTCCGATCAGGTCGAAGACCTTCTGCATGGCGTTCGAACGGCCGATGATGTTCGCCGGACGGAATCGATCTTTCAACTCGTTTTGCAGCCGGAGATTCTCTTCGCGCAGCCGCTGCTGCTCTTCCATGGCGGACTGGCGCAGGCGCACCGCTTGCGCGATCATCGACGCGATAATCGAAAGGAGGCGAATGTCTTCGTCCAACGAAACCGGACCCGAAAACAGGCGGTCGACGCTCAGCGCCCCGATGGTCTCATTGCCCAACTTGATGGGCACACAGATGAAGGAGACTTCGTCCTTCTTGACCTTTTGCCGGGCGCCCGTTTTGTCTAGAAAAGTCGGCTCGTCGGAGATGCGCGGAATCGCCACGGCGCGTCCCGTTTCCACCACCATCCCGGTGACGCCTTCGCCCCTCCGGTAGTGGCCGCGTTCCCGCTGGCTTTCCGACAGCCCGTGCGCCGCCTCGATGAACAGTTCTCCGGTGTCGCGGTTCAACAGCGTGAGGGTACCGCGCACCATTCCCGTGTTGTTGGCGATGGCTTTTAAGAGGGTGCCGACCTCGTCGCGCAAGTCCAGGCTGCGGTCCAGGGTCTGGCTGATCTCGAAGAGCAGGGACAACTCGCCGAGATCCTTCTTGATATCCGGACCCGTCCGTCGGCGGTGAACCTTCGTTTTTGTCTGTGACATGATGCAAATCTACCCGAAATGTAAGTAGCTGGCTACGGAAACGTACCATATGGTAGGATTCTGATTCGGCAATGTCAAGTGGGACGATTCACTGATCGGCATTGCGCTCTTCCCGGTACTTGGTCACGGCCGTCGAAAGATGAAATCCATTTCCGCTATCATCTCGGTAACCGGCTCAGCGGAGATCTCGCAGCCCACGGGACGATCGATCTTCCCCGTCGCGTGCACGCGTTCTACTGTGCCATATGTCTGTTTTTCCGACGATCGACACAAGGAAGACCAATGACTTTTCACTCAGGTGTTTCGCGTTCGACCTTACTGTGCGGGCTGCTTGCGGTTAGTTTGTTGTCCTCCCCAATCGCCGATGCCGAAGACCCCATCGATCTGACGCAATGCGCTGTCCTTTCCGAGACCGCAACGCCGGTTGTTACAAAAGCGAGTGAGATGTTGATCGAAGAGATCGGCGAACGCACCGGGTTGCATCTGCCCGCCGTCACGACGATCGATCGGGATGCCCCCGCGATCGTCCTCAGCACGGAGGATGGATTGTCCGTACCCGTGCCGGTCTATCCCGAAGGGATAACCGTGCCGGAGCGCGCGGATGGGTACGCGCTGTGGCTTGACAACGACGGACCCGCTCCCCGCGTGTACGTCGTCGGTCATGACGCGCGCGGCGTGTTATTCGGCGTGGGACGTCTTCTGCGGACACTGCAGATGCGGGATGGGGAGATCGCGTTGGATCCCACGTTTCGGATTGCCACCGCGCCTCACGATCGGATTCGGGGTCATCAACTGGGCTATCGCGCTGCCAACAACACGATCGACGCCTGGAACGTTGCCCGGTTCGAGCAGTACATCCGCGACCTCATCGTTTTCGGCGCCAACTGTATCGAATTGATTCCCGACTTCGACCGGGGCCCCAAGGACAGCCCGCACATGCCCTTGACGACCTCCGAGATGAACCGGCAATTGTGCGGCATCATCTCGTTATACGGACTGGATGTCTGGAGCTGGCATGCGCTGCACGGCGATGTGTCCGACGAGTCTGTAGCAAAAGCGGAATTGGAGCGCAGCCGACGCGACTTCGCGGATCTTCCGGAACTCGACGCGGTATTCGTGCCGAGCGGCGATCCCGGTGAGACTCCGGCCGACAAGTTGTTACCGTTCCTCGCGCGATTCGCGGGGGTCCTTCACGAAGTGCACCCGGACGCCGAACTCTGGGTGTCGACGCAAGGGTTTACCGACGAGGAGAACGAGTATTTCTTTCACTACCTTGCGACGGAACAACCAGACTGGCTGACCGGCGTGGTTTTCGGCCCCTGGGCCAAGTTGACTCTGCGGGAACTGCGCCAGCGCATCCCGCAGCAATACCCGGTGCGTTCCTATCCCGACATCACCCATACTGTGCGCTGTCAGTATCCCGTCCCCCACTGGGATCGCGCGTTTGCCCATACCTTGGGCCGTGAACCGGCCAATCCCCGGCCCGTGGCGGAGGCGCACATCCATGAACTGGAAACGGATCTGTGCGAAGGATTCATCACCTATTCGGATGGCGTGAACGACGACGTGAACAAGATGATCTGGTCCGCCTGCGGCTGGGATCCACAGGTGGACGTGCAGGAAGTATTGGAAGACTACAGCCGCTACTTTTTCGGACCGGACTTCGCGGCTGACGGAGCGGCGGGGTTGCTCGCCGAGGAGAACAACTGGAAGGGTCCATTGGGGGCCAACAAGGGAGTCGATCGGACGCTGGAGCACTGGCAGGCCATGGAGCACCGCGCCGACGCGAAATTGCTCGGCAACTGGCGCTTTCAGCAGGGATTGCTGCGCGCCTACTACGACGCGTACGTCAAGGCCCGTCTCGTGCAAGCGATTGATGCGGAGTCCCGTGCTTACGCCGAACTGGCCAAAGCGAACGACATCGGCGCCCCCGCGGCACTGGACGCCGCAGATACCGCCCTCGGTATGTACGACGATTTTCCTGCTGCGCCCGATCTTCGCATGCGTATCGACGAGTTGGGCAAACAACTCTACGAGAGCATCGGCATGCAACTCAGTGTTGAAACGTACGGAGCCAGCGGCAAAGAGCGGGGCGCCGTGCTGGACGGACTGGATTCGCCGCTTAACGACCGGGCTTGGCTTGAATCGCAGTTTGCCGCACTACGTGCCGAGTCGAAGGCCGAAACGCAATTGGCGGGTATCGAACGCCTCGTGAATTGGGAGAAGCCCACGTCCGACGCCTTCTACGATGATTTGGGCAACGGAGAAAAAGAACCACACCTCGTCTATCAGAAAACGTGGGCGGAAGATCCGGGATTTGTCGAATCGCCTCAGGACGAATTCTCCATGAGCCCGCTCGAACCCCAGGATCCCCTTCAACTCGAACCCAAAGCCGAACCCCGGGCATCGAACGTCTCTCCTCCGCGCTTGTCCTGGCTCGATCAGGGGGAAACTTTGTATCGCACCGATTTGCTCATGCGCTACGAACATCTCGATCCGAAGAAGACTTATACACTGCGCGCGGTCTATGCCGGCCGGTTTCACGCTACCATGAAACTCATGGCCGATGATACGTATGAGGTCCATGGGCCCATACCGTACAGCGAGCCCCTCGAAGTGCATGAGTTCCCCATCCCGGCCGACGCGACGAAGGACGGTGTTTTGAACCTGCGCTGGATCGCAGTTGAAGGAAGGGGACCCCAAGTCGCCGAGGTCTGGCTCGTTCCGAATTCGTAACCGGGGATCGCTGCGAGCATTGTTGCGTGGAATGAACGACGTGCCGCACAAATGTTCCAGTTCGTAATCGTAATCGTAATCGTAATCGTAATCGTAATCGTAATCGTAATCGCGTAATCGTAATCGTAATCGAATGCAGAACGAGGCAGTCTCAACGTTTACCCAATGAGACGTTGCGCTCGTCCTATCACTGCTTCGCACCGTACGCCCGTGCTTCATCTTCGAAGTAGGTGTGCAGTGATTCCGTTCCGAAGGGTTCTCCAATCATGTCGCGCGTCAGGACGGTCAGGAAGAATTCGATGGGGCCGTATGACTTCGATGAGGTACACGCGTGAAGCGCCGGAATTGCGAGGTGTGCAAGAAACGACGGTACGCACGTGATCCGCACGGGCTTCTTCAACGCCTGGAATGCGGCGCTCGCGATCTCGCGATGGGTCAATACCGCGGGACCGCCAAAATTGAATTCGCGCGCGTTGGATTCGATCGCGTTTACACAGGCCTTGGCGACGTTGCGTCCGTGAACCGGATTCATCCGAAAATCGCCGTTTCCGAATAAATAGATCCTGCCCTTTCGCGCCATCTTCAGGAATTCGCCCATGTCGGAGAAGTAGCCGTTGGGCCGCATGACGGCGTAGTCCAGCTCCGAGGCCGCCAGTTCGGCCGCGAACCGCTCTTTTGCGGCGGTCATCTTCAGGTGGGGCATTGCATCCGCGCCCAATGCTGACACATAGATGAATTTCCGGACGCCCGCGCGCTTCGATTCTTCCAGAAGATTCACGTTGCCTTGATAGTCGACGTCCTCGTATGTCAAACCATCCTTTTGCCGTGTGATACCGATGGCGGAAACGACTGCGTCGATACCGTCTGCGATGCCGCGAAGGGAACTTGGCTCCGTTACCTGGCCGACAACGGTTTCGTCCGCGTCCACCGCCGCGGCCTTGTCGCGCGTTCGGGCCAATGCGCGAACCCGGTAGCCCCGTTTCTTGAGGATTTCCAACAGGTACCCACCGAGGTATCCCGTTGCACCGGCCACCAGGACGCGTTCCCGTTGGTTCATGATTGGTTTTCGCCTACAGTTTTACCACGCGACAACCGGGCGCCGGCTCGAGGTCCTTCGTCGCGTTTCGTGCATCGAAGACGAGACCTGGCTGACGGAGTACGGCAGCATAGTCGAAGGCTTGGTGGTCGGTTACGATCGCGACGCAGTCAAACGACGCGACCCCTTGCTCGAGCGGGTAGGCGTGGAATCGCTGGCCCAACACCTCCAGTTCCGGCACGTACGGGTCGGCGTACGAGACCTCGGCGCCCCGCTGGCGCAAGAGACCGATGATATCCAGCGCGGGGGATTCCCGGGTATCGCTCACATCCGGCTTGTACGCCACGCCGAGCACGAGAATCCGGCTCCCGTTGATGCTTTTCTTACACGCGTCCAGCGCGTTGTGAATTCGGCTCACCACGTATTCCGGCATGCTCGAATTGATTGCGCTGGCGAGTTCGATGAACCGGGCTGTATAGTCAATGGTCTTCAACTTCCAGGACAGGTAGAGCGGGTCGATCGGGATGCAGTGTCCCCCCAGGCCGGGTCCGGGGTAGAACGGCATGAAACCGAAGGGTTTCGTCTTCGCCGCATCGATCACCTCCCAGACATCTACGCCGAGCCGGTCGCACATGATCGCCAGCTCGTTGACCATCCCAATGTTGATAGCACGAAACGTATTTTCGAGTAGCTTGACCATTTCGGCGGCCCGCGCGCTCTTCACCGGCACCACCGAGTCAATGGCATGCCGGTACAACTCGGTCGCGCGTGCGGTACATTCCGGAGTCACACCACCAACGACCTTCGGAGTATTGCGGGTCGTATACCGATCGTTTGCCGGGTCGACACGCTCCGGCGAAAACGCAAGATAGAAATCCTTGCCGACGACGAGCCCGGTTTCTCCCAACCGCGGCAGGACCAGTTCCTCCGTCGTTCCGGGATACGTGGTGCTTTCGAGTACGACCAGCATTCCCGGGTGAAGCCGGGGCGCGATCGCTTCCACCGCGTTGACGATGTATGAGATGTCCGGGTCCATGCTCTTGCGCAACGGAGTTGGCACGCAGATGCACACGGCGTCGGCGTCCACCAAGGCGTCATAGTCCCCGGTAGCCCGAAAACGCCCGGAGTTGACCAACTCACCCACGGTGGCATCGGGCACGTCCAACACGTATGACCGCCCGTCGTTGATCGCCTCCACCTTGGATTCGTCGACGTCGATCCCCACCACGTCCAGTCCCCCGCGGGCAAACTCCACGCACAATGGCAGTCCCACGTACCCGAGCCCGATCACTGCTACGCCCACTGAAGACCCCTCCCTTATCCATATTCCTCACCGTACCGCGAAACTCCGATTTGCGAGACGAAGCCGACGGCGCGGCGAGAATTCCGGGCTGAATCGAAGAATGCGAAACGAAACTCAGCATACCTAACCCGTTTAACTGGCGTCCAGTACTCGTTTTGAAAGCACCGGGAACTGGCGCCTTCGTCGGGGCTTACGAACCAAGGAGGAAATCGTTTCTCTCCTCGTGACGGATCGAATTATGTTCCGGACTCTATCCCCTGGGAAGACAAAATTACCCCATCCGCCACAATAGTTACTCACTGTGACTTATAAGTTGTCATGGTTGACAATTTTGTGATTAGATAATCTATTGTCAAACGTCATTATGCTTGCGAAATTCTATGAAATCGTGTAATATCGAACGTGGAACGAAATGCGCCAGTGGCGGATAGTGTGGTATCCCTTGAGCGAATGTACCATATATTGGGTTGAGCGTGCACACGCTCGATTCTGTGGATCGTGGCACGTGGCTTGCTCCCTGTACGAACGTCTTCGGGCAGTTCCGGAGTCAACTGCCGGAACTCGGATCCGGCATGGCAATTCTCGTTCGAACGGATTGGATGTAGATTGAGCACGATGAACCAGATGCAGACGAGCGATAACATCATCCGTGCGCCCCTGAACGAAGGTCTATTGGGGGTAAGCAAAGCCATCGCCGAAGTCCGTGAAATGGTAGTGCGGTTGGCGCAATCGGATATTACCGTGCTGATAAGCGGCGAGAGCGGTACCGGAAAGGACATCGCGGCCCGCATGCTTCACAAGAACTCCGCCCGGTACGGAAAACCGTTCATCAAGGTGAACTGTCCCGCGATTCCGGAGAGCATCCTGGAGAGCGAACTATTCGGATACGAACGCGGCGCGTTCACGGGCGCACGGAGCGCCAAGCCCGGCCGGTTTGAATTGGCGAACCACGGCACGATATTTCTTGACGAGATTGCAGAGACTTCGTACACTGTCCAAGGCAAGCTGTTGCAGGTACTTGACGGCGAGCCGCCAATGCGCATCGGTGGGGTGAGCCCGATCCCGGTCGATGTGCGCATCGCGGCTGCGACCAACGTCCCGCTGGAGGACACCGTGCGCCGCGGGGCGATGCGGGAAGATTTGTTCTTTCGGCTGAGCGACGTGATCGTTCGGATGCCGTCGTTGCGCGAGCGCCGGGAGGACATCCCATTGCTCGCCGAGCACTTCAATTTTAATTACTCCGATCGGTTGGGTAAGCCGTACGAGCCTATCGCGCAAGACTTTCAGGAACGGATCGCGAGTCTCGACTGGCCGGGAAACGTGCGGGAACTGGGGGCGTGCGTCAAGAAGTTCGTCGCCACCGGCGACCCGGAGACGCTGTTTGGCGATAGCGGTCAATCACCTGAACCCGTTGCCGTAGCGCTGCGAGACGGCGGTCAAGTCTCGCTGCCCGCGGCCCCGCAACAGGCGGACACCAGCCCGCCTGGGAAAAAGTTCGTATCGTTGAAGGCGGCAACCCAGAAAGCAATCGAAGAGACGGAGCGGGCACTTATCGAGGAAGCGTTGCGTTATACCTTGTGGAATCGTCGAAAGGCGGCCAAACTGCTGGAAATCAGCTATAGTTCGTTGTTGCGCCGCATCGACGCCTACCATATTGGGAAGGACAATGGGTAGCCCGGGATTCCCAGACGCGCGTACGACCGGGTGTGTATCCATCGACCATATCGAGGGTTCTGCGTAATGATAGAGAAACCAATTCCGTCAACGTACGCGCGAGAATTGCGGATTAGTACAATTGGAGGAGCCCGCAGCATGAGCCGATTTGCAGTGCGCTGGGTCGTGATACTGATTTTTGTGGTGGTGTGGTCCGTCACTCCCGATGCCACCGCGTTCCCATGGGGAAAGAAGAAGCGGGTGGACCCGGAGGATTTAGTTCGGGGAGTCCGTTCGGAGGTTGTCGAGGATCATGCAACCATCGACATTCCCGGCGAGGGGAAAATAGAAACGCCCGAGCCGGATGAATTCGCAGAAAATGGACCGATTCCGGAATCCCTTCCGGATACCGAATACACCATTGGGCCGGGGGACGTAATAGGTTTTCAGTCCTTTGACGACCCGTCCCTGTCGCGAGAGTCGGTCGTCGTTTTGTTTGATGGCACCTTGTCCCTTCCCCTGATTCCGGATCTGAATGTGAACGGATTGACCCGCGAGGAAGCGGAGAAGAAGATCCACGACTCCTATGCCGATGGGGTCTTCAAGGACCCCCAATTGACGGTTAGCGTGCGGACCACGGGCAGCAAGTACTATTACGTGTTGGGTGACGTGCTGCGCGCGAGCCGGTATCCCTACGAGCAACCGATCAGCGTTCTCGCGGCGATCAACATCGCAGGCGGGCTTCGCACGTCTTCCCGGTCCGATGGCCAGGACGTTGCGGCGTCCCCGGGAACGCTCACCACTGCCTTTATCATTCGCGACCGCCACGGCAAACGGCAGGTCATCGAGCTCGATCTCAGCTATCTGACCAACAAGGGTCCGCACCCGTCGGAGACGCTCGTGTTGCCGGGCGACTTTGTGTACATCCCCGAAGGCGTCAACCTCGTTTATGTGTTGGGCGAGGTGCGCAATCCAAACGTATTCCAGTTAGCGGAAGGTCAGACCCTTACCCAGACACTGACTCGCGCCGGCGGGCCCGTCGAGAGTACCGGGAAGCTGAAGAGCGTGGTGCTCATGCGCGAAGTGGACAGCACCCATCGCGACGTCCTCGTAATCAATTGGAAGGAGATTATGCGGACTGGGTACGACATTCCACTACGGCCCGGGGACGTTGTCTATGTGCCTCGAAAAGGGTTGGTTCGACTCGACGAGTTCGTGTCGCGGGTAACGGGGCCGCTGTCACAAGTCATGGGACTTTATTCGCAGTACTGGGATACCTACTATGCTGAAGACCGCAACAAGATTTTGGTCGACACGAGCACCGGAAACGGAGCGGTTGGTATCCTGCAGAACGTGCGGAACTTCGGCCAATTGCTGCAACAATTTCAGACCAGTGGACAACCGATCCCGACGCCTTAGCTCACGAGATAGGAACATATTGCCATGACGACCGATTTTACAAGCGATGTTTCCGTAACGTCACTGGGCCAGGCGGGTGCGGCCGGGGTGTCGCCGCGTAACCTCAATTTTAAGCGGTTGATTCGCATGCGCGGACCGCTGATGATCTTGGTCGCGGTGGTGGTCGCGCTACCGTTGCTGGTGGCCGTCTGGTTTGTCGTTCCGCGGGAGTACAACGCGACTGCCCGCATCCGCTTCTCCAACAGCCGGCCTACCGTGCTGACCAATACCGGCGGCACGGCGATTTCCTCGGACTACGTGACCCACGTTCAGACGCAGGTCAATATTATCAAGGGGGCGGCCGTGCTGGGCCGGGTGGTTGAACGACAAGACATTCGGAATCTGCCGCTGATCCAGAAACAGGCCGATCCGTTGCTGTTTCTGGAAAACAACGTATCGTCGCGACTCATCCCCATGACCGAACTCGTGGAAGTTTCATTTCAATCCAGCGATCGCGAAACCGCCATGGCGATTGTGCAGGCCACGGTGGACGAGTACTTGAAGTTCGCCACCTCTGCCGAAAAGGCCCGCAACGATACGATCACGCGTCAGCTCATCGATGAGCGCGATACCCTCGATAAGCGCGTTACGGACCTGCGCGCCGCGGTGACCGAAAAACGCGAAGCCATCCGCGGCGTGCAATTGCCCGGCGTCAACAGCGTGGACGCCGAGACTCGTGCCTACTACGACAACCAATCCAAGGCGCTGAGTGACAAGACGACGGCCGAGAAGAAGATCGAACAAATCGAAAAGGAAATCAGCGATATCGAATCCTTGATGGCCGAGCAGGAGAAGAATCCCGAGCAGCCGATTTACAAGTACGGCGTGGAAGAGGCCGTCACGCAGGATAATGCCGTGGTCGTACAGACTCAGATGCTGGCCACCCACGAGGCGGATTTGGCGCAGGCCAAGAGCCGGTACGTCGAGGATCATCCCCAAGTCCGATTGAAAACGGAAGCCCGCGACGCGTCCAAGAAGGAACTGGTCCAGGCGCAAGCCACCGCCCGCGCCAAAATCCTCCGGTCCCGCTACGAACAGAAGAGGGAAGAGTTGGATACGGCGCACAAAGCCCTGGAAGATGCCGAGCAACGTATTGCGGATTTTGACGCGGAGCTGGAGAAGCAATCGGAAGAGTCCGTGGAAGTGACCAAAGCGTTGACCGCCGTGCGCGAGGCGGAAGAGTCGTTGAACGACGCCCGCGACGACCTCAAGACGGTCCAGGACCGAATTCGATCGCTGCACGTGGAAAGCCGGGCCCCTGCCACCGTGGAAGTTGCCGTCGGCGCCCATGCCCCCACCGAGCCGGATTATGGAAAACGGCTGAAATATATGGCGCTCGTGATGATGGGCTCCTGTGGCGTCGGGTTTGGCATCGGAATGTGGCGTGAGATCACCGACCAACAGGTCCGGTCCGCCCAGGACATCGGCTACTGCACCGAACTGCCGTTAATGGGAGTGATTCCACACGCGAGCGTGGACAAGATCCCCGAGAACGCGAACCTGGCAACAATCGCCGCCGATCACCCCGACTGCATTTCGGCCGACGCCGTTCGCCGCGTCATAACGCGCATCATCTATCCGCCCGAGGGTTCTGCCGAGTTGAATACCTGTCTCGTAACCAGTGCGAGTCGCGGCGACGGCAAGACGACCATTGCGTGCAATCTGGCCATCGCGCTGGCCCAGGCCAATCGCCGGGTGCTGTTGGTGGATTTGAGCGCGCGCCGTCCCAACGTCGAAAAACGCTTGGGTCTGGAGCCCGCAGAAGGCCTCAGCGAAGTCTTCACGCGAGATATCCGAACCGAAGACGCCATCCGGGAATCCCAATACCCGAATTTGTCGGTGCTGGGGCCGGGTCTGAACGGAAAAGTGTTGATTGGGCGTTTAGCTTCGCGAGAAACGGTTCAGTTCCTGGAACAGGCAGAAGAGGCGTTTGAACACGTGATTATCGATACGCCGCCCGTGTTGCTGATGTCGGATGCCAAACTTCTCGCGCCGATTGTGGATGGGGTGATCGTCGTTGTGGGCGCCGAGGTGTCCATGCTGGGCATGGTCCGTCGCACGTTGCGTGACCTCCAGCAGATCGGCTCGAACGTAGTCGGCGTGGTTTTGAACGGAGTGAAACATATGCCCGGCGGCTACATGCGCCGCAATCTGACCAGTTACTACAACTACGGGTCCGAACACACCGATGTCCGGCCCGGCGACGACCAACCGCTCCGTCCCGAGCCGGTAACCGATGCGGACGCGGAGGATATGCCTTCGATCATGCTGGTGGACGACGATGACGGTGTGCGGCCGAAGCGTGACGAATTCTGAGGCGTGTGAAGGAATGGCTCTATGCTCGGGAAGGATTCCCGTCTGCCGGTGACAGGCCATGTCGTCCCCTTCTCCGCATACGCGCGGGAGGAACCGAACGCATGAGGGGACACCCATTCGGTAACCCCATGACCCTCACGTCGATAGGCGGTGGTATGCAAGGCACAACGGAAAAAACGGTCGAACTGTTCGGCGTCCGGTTTAACGACCTGACGTTTGACGAATTGTGCAGCCGTGTCCTCCGTTTCGTTCGTGCTGGACAACGTTCCTATATGGTGACCGCCAACGTCGATCATATCTGCCGGTGTCAAACGGATGCCGCCTTTCGCGAGGCATACGCCAATGCCGGCACCGTCGTTTGTGACGGGAAACCCTTGATTTGGATGTCTCGACTGCTGGGCCGGCCGCTCCGGGAAAAACTGAGTGGATCAGACCTCGTGGTCGCCTTGTCGGAGTTCGCCGCCAATGAAGGGCTCAGCGTGTTTCTGTTCGGGGCCGCGGAAGGCGTGGCCGTTCAGGCCGCGGACAATCTTCGGAGCCGTTTTCCGGAACTGAAGGTGGCGGGCGTATGCAGTCCGCCCATGGGGTTCTATGCGGACGACGGCATGAACGCGGATGCGGTCCGCACAATTGCGGAAACGTCACCGCACATTTGTTTCGTTGCCCTCGGCTCGCCCCAGCAGGAACTGTGGATGAATCGCTGCCATCAACTATGCAACACCACGGTCCTGATAGGAATCGGCGCTTCATTCGATTTCCTTGCGGGCCGGGTGAAGCGCGCGCCGCGTTGGATGCAGCAAGGCGGCGTGGAATGGGTATGGCGGTTGTATCAGGAACCGCGCCGTCTGTGGCGCCGGTATCTGGTGGATGACATGAAGATCGTTGGATTGTTGTGGCGCGAACTGCGACGGAATCGCAACCGCCAAACCCGGATGACATAGTGCGACGAGGTCGTTAGTTTATGGTTGGATCATTATGGAAGTGGATTGTAGGTGCCATCGTGCTCATTGCAGTGCTCGCGGTGGGGGCGTATTTCGGACTCGAAATGTACATCGCGCACCGCAACCAGCAATGGCTGGCGGAAGCGGACGCAGCGTACGACTCCGGCGATTGGCAATTGGCCAAGAATTACTTCGAACGCTACATTCCGCAGGACAAAGATAACGTGGAACTCTTGCTGCGCTACGCCGATGCGTGCCAGCGCGTATTGAACGGTCGTGTGGCGGCGCTACAAGGGGCCGCTACCGCGTACCAGCAGGTGCTTACCCTCGATCCGGACAATCGGGAGATTCGCGAAAAGCTACTCCGTCTGTACAAGAAGATGGGGGCGTGGGGGAACCTCGAGTACTACACGGAAGAATGGTTGTCTTCCCACCCCGACGACCCGGAACTCAGGTACGACCATGCGCTCGCACTTGACCGGCTCGGCCGTCGTGACGAAGCCATCGAGGAATACCGGATGCTCGCCGAGGCGAACACTGACTATTCGCAAGCTTACGCCGACTATGCCCGGCTGCTCCACGATCGCGGCCTCGACATCGAGGCCGAAAAAGTCTTGCGCGACGCGGTCGAGCGACGGCCGAATGACGCACAAGTCCGGATCGATTACGCCCGTTTTCTGGCCCGAAAACGCGATTGGGACCAAGTGGATGCGTTGCTCCAGGAAGCCATCACGATGGCGCCCGACAATCCCGACGTATTGATCGCGCAAGCGCAGGCGGCCGGCCTTCGCGAGAATTATGACCAAGTCATCGAGTGCCTGCGCAAAGCCACCATAGTCGATCCGGACAACGCCACCGCTCACCTCATGCTGGCGGGCGCCTACGTGGCCATGGACGATGTTCCCAGCGCGGTGGATACCTTGCGCGACGTCGATCCGATCGTGCAGGTCGACAATCCCTCGATTCTGATCACGCTGGGCGATTTGCAACTGAGTCTGCGCCAGTTCGACGAAGCCCATGCAACACTCCAACGATACACTAACGCGTATTCCGAACAGCTTCCGGTCAATGAGTATTTTGCCGCCAAAGAACTGCTCGTGAAAGGGAGCCCCCGCGACGCCATCAAGAAACTGGCAACCGTCGTGGAACTCCGCCCGAATTTCCTCCAAGCGCAATACACGTTGGCCGTCGCTTATATTGACGCAGGCGACATGGAACTGGCCAGAAACGCCCTCGATGCGTACCTGGACAAGAATCCGAGCGACGTACGCGCTCGTGACCTGCTCCTGCGGAATTTCGGCGAGCCGATTTCGTATGAGGATACCGTCGCGCGTGCCAATGAAACCCTGGACAACGCCGATGCGGGCGCCGAAGCGCTCTACGCCGCTGGATTCGCGCTCTTTGAAATGTCCCGCCGGTCGGGCGCGCTCGAATCCAACCAGGACACCATCCGGCGATTGCTGCGGCGCAGCATCGAAAAGGCGCCCCGGAAAGCCAACGCCTACCGGACCCTGGTGGAACTCGAGTTGTCTGACGGCCAGATTCGCAACGCCTCCAGTATCGTGGATGAGGCCACGCAGGCGGGCGTTCCCGAATCCGACCTCGCGAAGCCGCGCGTGGCAATCGCACTGGCATCCGGCGATAACGACAAAGCGCACGAGATCGTCTCGGAATCGTTCGCGGACACGGCCGTGCCCGCCGTTGAAACGTACATCGAGTGGGGGCAGTTTCTCGCGTCCCACGGTGCGTACGACGAGGCGGCGAGCGTGCTGGATGAAGGCGCGAGCAAAATTCCCGGCGAGGACGCCAAGAACAAACTCGCATTGGTCCGCATATCTCTGGACACCCGGCGCGGCAATATCGACGACGCCATCAAACGCTTGCAGGAACTCGATGCGCAAGTGCCGCTCGACAGCCCCCAGCGTCACGAATTCAATGCCGCGCGATTGGAGGTCGTTCAGTATTTATTGGGGTCCGATTCCGGCGAAGGAGGCGACCGCGTCGTGTCTCTTGCAGACGCGGTCCGTAAAGAGGAACCGGACAATTCCGTCCTCAAGACCATCGACGGCTTTCTTCTTTTGCGAAAAGATCCACCGGACGTGGACCAGGCCAAAACGTTGTTCGAAAGCGCCGCAGCCGCGAGCCCGCGCGACGTGAATGCCTTTTGGGGCCTGGCCCGAGTGGCCTCTCTGGAACAAGACTATCCCCGTGCGCTGGTCTTCGCCGAGCGGGCGGCCGCGCTGGCTCCGGATGTTCCTGCATTGCAACTTCAGCTCGGCGAAATCCTGTCCGCCTTGGGCCGGCGTTTGGAAGCGGAGAAAGCGCTCAAACAAGTGTTGAAAGATGAACCGCAGAATCTGCGTGCCCTCCAGCTCCTGATCGGGAGTTTGATCGATCGAAAACAGATTCGACAGGCCCGGGAGCTTCTGGCCCAACTGGAGCGCGACAATGGTTTGGATCCGGCCGACGCGGCTGCCGTACGCAGCCTGCGCGGCCGATTGCTGATGTCGCAAGGGGACAACGTGGAAGCCGAACAACTGCTCAGGGAGCAGTACGCGAACGATCCGGACAACATCGATTTGGCCCGAAACCTCGCCAGGACGATGCTGAACCAGGGGCGCTCGGAAGAAGCCGTTCGGTTCCTGGGTGAATTCGCGCAGAAGCATGCATCTCGGCCCGAAGGATGGGTGGCGCTCGCCCGGCTCTACACGACCGAAGGTGGCGATGCGAACCTTGCGCGGGCCTCTACGGCACTGACGCGTGCACTCGTCGCAGACCCGCACTTCGCCCCCGCGCTGCGCGACATGCTCGGTGTCCGGATCAAGCAAGGCAACTTGGGCGAGGCAATCGGCCTCTGCGACCGCTATCTCGAGAAGAGTCCGGACAGTCCGGATATCCTGAACACGAAAGCGCTGCTATTGGCCGATACGCGTGGGCAATTGGATGCCGCAGAGACGACCATCGAACGGGCGATTGCGCTGGACAATCAGCCCGAGTACGTGGCTACACGGGGTATGATTCTACTCCGGAAGGGCGAATCGCGCCGGGCCCTCGAGGATCTGCAGTCCGCGGCCGCGAATATGTCTTCCACCACGGCCACAATCGATTTGGCCCTCGCCGAAGCTTATCTCGCCGAAGGCGATCCGTCGTCGGCGCAGCGATACTACAATTCGGCCGTGCGCAAATCAGACCAGGGCGAGCCCGTGGATCGCAGCCGACTCACTCGAGTGGGTCAGATGCTTGAAAAACAAGGGGCTGCAGCATGAGCACCGAATCCACCACATCCCGCAATTCACAGCCCCGCGACGATCGGACAGCCGCCGAAACCCCGTCCCGGCGCCCCCCATGGTTTATGGCAAGTCTTTTTATTGTCGCGCTGGTTGTCCTTTACTGGCGGGCGGCCGGCGAGCTTTACACGAACTGGACCTTGACCGATTCGTACTACACGCACGGGTTCCTCATTCCCTTCGTCAGCGCCTATTTCATTTGGAAAGACCGCGCGTATCTTTCCAAGCTTCCGATTGCCCCGTCTGCGTCCGGCGTGGTCTGGATTGCGTTTGCGGCGCTGTTGCTGTTGTTGGGGGACTTTCTGGGCTTCCGCGTATTCGCCCATTTGTCGTTGATTCCCATGCTCGCCGGGATGATCGCCGTGCTCCTGGGCGCGCAGTGGGTGCGACGCATGTGGTTTCCGCTGGTATTTCTGATTTTCATGATACCGATTCCGCCGTCATTGACACAGAACATTGCCCTGAAGCTGAAGCTGCTGGCCGCACAAAGTGCCGTGGCACTCGCCAACGCCGTCACGCTGCCCATGGTACAGGAAGGATCCTGGATTCACTTTGGCGACGACCGCTTGCTCGTTGGAGACGTCTGTGGCGGGCTGCGTTCCTTGATCGCGTTACTGGCATTGGGTGCGGTTTTCGCATACATCAGCAAGGTTCGGACTTGGGCCAAGGTCTTCATCATGGCCATGGCGGGTCCCATTGCGGTTGCGGCGAACATCGTGCGGATCTTCTTCCTCTGCGTCGTCGCCTACTTCTGGGGCAGCGAGGTGGCCGGCGGCAAAGTCCACGATTACTCCGGAATCCTGATCTTTGCCGTAGCGATTTTGCTCTTTACCGCGCTGGATGCGCCGCTGCGCCGCTTCGCTGCGGAGAAGGAGGATTCTGCCGAACCGGGGTCGCCGGCTCCGGCACGTCCCGGCAAATCGCGTCGCGGTCCGATTGCGTTCGCGCTCGCGATCCTCATTACCGCTACAGCCGGCCATCTCGGGATCCTTCGCGCCCAAACCCAGGGGCAAGTCGACGCAAGCGCGAAGCCGATCCTTGACATCCCCGCTACTATCGTCGATTACAAACAGATGGGCAGCGACAGTGAAGTGGACGAACGCACTCGCGAGATCCTGGAAACCAGTACGATCCTCATTCGCAACTACCAGTCGCCGGTTACGCATCGTCCCATCCAGTTGAGTATCGTGCACGCGGGGACGACGCGCCGCAGTCTGCACTTTCCCGAGGTCTGCCTGGTGGGTGATGGCTGGGAAATCGTGAAACAGGATGATGTGCCGGTCGGTATCCTGTTTACCGCACGCCGGCTCGTATTGATGAAAGGAAACCAATACGAAGCGGTGTTGTACTGGTTCAAAACCGGGGACTACGTAACGGGGAACTTTTTCGCAAACGCGTTATACTGGGCCAAGAACCAGATTACCTTCGGATCGCCCAGCTCCGCGATGATAAAGCTGAGCACCCCGATCGTCTCCGACGGAGATGCCGCCGCGTTTGCGGCACTCGACGATTTCGCCATGAAATTCACGCCGATTATGATGCAGAAAATCAATTAGTGAAGGGAACTTCCATGAACGCATTACACACCGCCCGGTCCCGCTGGTTCGGGTTCGTCCTGATCGGATTGTGCGGGTTGCTGATCCTCAGTTCCGGTTGCGGGAGCCGTCGCAGTCAACAGTATACGGAACAGGGCGAAACCTACCTGCTGATCGGGAATCTCGATGCGGCGGAAAAATCTTTTGACCGCGCGTTCGAGCTGGATGCAACGAACGCCCGCGCCAAGATGGGTCTTGCCCGCTGCTACTGGTTGATGAAGAAACCAAAGGACGCGATTGCAGCGTACAAAGAGGCGCAGCAAATCGACCCGAAACTCGACAAAGCGTATCTCGAGGCGGCTCGCATATCGCTTGTCACCGGCGACGCGCCGGGTGCGAAAGAAATCGTGCAGCGCTACAAGGCGGTCGATCCCGTTGCGGGCGGAATCCTGGAAGGCTTTGTGCTTCGTGAATCGGGGGACGTAGACGGCGCGCTCAAAGTCCTCACGGAACTCTCTGACGAGCACCCCAAAAACGTCGAACGTCCGCGTCAGTCTGGCCGCGGCCTATCGCGCGGCAAATGAGTTCGGAAAAGCGGAGGATGAACTCAACTACGTATTGGACAACCTCGACAACTCCTCGTTGGCGGCCCGCATGCTGCTTGTGGAAGTGTATCAAGCCGAAGGAAAGTCGGACGAAATCGTAAACGAACTCCGCGATTTGGCCGCACAGCAACCGAAGAACGAGAGCATTCAATTGGCGTACGCCCGCAGTTTGTTGGCGGTCGACCGGTTCGATGAAGCCGAGGCGATTGCCCGTCCGATCCTTGAACGCACGCCCGAGTCGCCGTGGGCGAACTTCGTGGTCGGCTCGTGTTTGGTTCATAAGAAGAAATACGCGGACGCCATCGACTGCCTCATGGCTGCCTTTGGTGGGCTCCCGAATGAACCCGCGATTGCCCGAATGCTCGCCATCGCAAAGCGAGCCGGCACCGAGGAAGCTCCGCCCGAGAAACCCGAGGTGGCGACGAAGCCTGCAGAAGAGAAAGCCTCCGCGCAAACCTGGCAGGACCTGTGGAACGATGCCAGTCTGCGCGAGCTAGTCGATCAACGGACGGCGTTTCTCGCCCAGGACAAAGCTCCCATGCTCGCCCGGACCCTCCTTATGGCGGCCCTGTTCATTCAAAACGGTGATGCCATGCGCGAGATACTGCCAAAAGTGCCGGAAGACAGCCCGGGGCGGCAACTGGTCGAGGCGCTGATCGCACAGGACGGGGAAAAAGCCCGGCAGGTCGTCGACAACTGGAAGGCCACAACCGAGGATGAGGAAATCCTGAGCGGAAATGCGCGCGGTTTCTTGTACGCCATGGCCGGTTCGCGCGCCCGCGCCCTCGAATCGTTCACCCAGGTTTCCGCAAAGTATCCCGAAAACGGGGTGGCACTGTACAACATCGCGACCATGTACCGCGGGGCCGGTATGCCCAGGTTCGCCATTGCCGCGTTGCGCCAACTGATCCTCCGCCACGGACAAAACCGCGAAGCCCGTCAGGTGCTCTTTGACGTACTCATGCAATCGGGCAGTCACGAGGAGGCGCGACAGTTGGCGGAATCGACCTTCGCAATGTTCCCGCAGGATCCCATTTCCACGCTCATGCTTGCCCGGGCGTACCGGGAAGCCGGGGATTCGGATTTGGCCAAGGACGTGCTCCAGCGGAGAATTGAACGCGATCCCGCGTCGAAGATTCTCGCCGTCGCGTTGGGCGAAGTTCTCTTGGACGCAGGGCAGGTGGACGAGGCCGTGGCCGCCTTGGACAAGGCCGCGTCCGATACCCGGCTCGCGAAGCAGGTGGCTGTTCTGAAGGCCTTCGCCGCCGCCGACCAGAAGGACTGGCAGAAAGTCCTCGATATCTGCGCGAGTCAGGCTGGCGCATCCTATCCCATGGCGCTGCGGCTCTTACACGTCGCCGCCCTGATCGATACCGGCGATACCGAACACGCCTTTGAGCCTTTGCTGTCCGCCGACGGCACGCCAATCAGCAGCCCCGTAACGACCGTGCTGCTGGCCGTGTATGGAAAGCTGGCCGGGGAAGCGTCTCCCGGCGATGCCGCGCTCGCGGACGCACTGAAGCCGGAACCGGCAAACGTCGCGCTGTTCGCCTACGCATTGGCCTGCCGCGATACCCATTTTTCGAGAAAGGCGTACGATCTCTTCGTGGAATTGGACGGGCGCCTCCCCGCCAAGCCGCGTATCGTCGCCTATATGCTGACCGCGCTGGCCAACGCCAACGATCTCCCCGATCGGGAACAGAAGGCCACGCACTATACCGAGGAGTATCCCGCGTTGCCTGCCGCTTGGCTGGGGCTGGCCGACGTGGAGCAGGCCCTTGGCAACGTCGATGCGGAACGATCGGCCCTCGAGAAAGCTGTCGAAGTGGGGCCGGATGATATCGACGCGTGGTTGCAATACGCGCGCTTTCTCGACGAGCAATCGGACCACGAGGGGATGTTGAAATCCTATCGCAAACTGCACCAATTATTGCCGGGGGATCCATTCATCGCCAACAATCTCGCGTACTGCATATTGCAGTCCAATGGCGATGCAAAGGAGGCCTTGAGTCTCGCGGAAAGCGCGTATAAAGACGCCAAATCCAGCTCGAACGTGCTGCATACCCTCGGTCTTGCCCAACTCAAAACGGGCGACCTGGACGAAGGATCCAAGAACCTGCGCCGCGCCCTGGAAATGCGTCCCGGCGATCCGACGTTGCTGTTCGACGCCGGCAAAGCGCTGCTCGCCCAGGGGAAAGAGAAAGACGGCCACGACTACATCGCGTACGCGCTGCACTACGCGCAACAACTCGGCCTCGACTTTTCCGGCAAAGACGAAGCCGAAAAGCTGCTTGCGGGAAGTTGAGATGTTCGTGGTATCGGATAACATTCGGATCGTCGTGATATGAGCGGTCCGATAGCAGCCGGCGCCGTCGGCAGCGAAGACGTGCCTCCGACGGATTTGGGGGAGGTGAGTTCTCCGTCGACGTCGTTGAGGTCCCTGGCGGTCCGTGGTTCGACGTGGACGCTCGTCGAATACGGGGGCAGTCAAGTACTGCGCCTCGCCACCAACATCATTCTCACCCGTCTGCTTGTTCCCGAGGCCTTCGGCCTCATGCTGGTCGTGAACGCGGTGATCCAGGGGCTGGACATGTTCAGCGACCTCGGCTTGGGGCAGAGTATCATTCAGCACAAACGTGGGGAAAATACATCGTTCCTCCATACTGCCTGGACGATGCAAGTTGGGCGTGGGGTACTGCTGTTTGTGGCCTCTCTGGTCATCGCGCAGATCAGTACGTACGTGTACGACGACATGCCGGAGTTGCGCTACCTGATCCCGGCGTGCGCCATTGGAACCCTCATCAACGGATTCTGTTCCGTCAATATGATCTTGTTGAACCGGCGCCTCCAACTGTTTCGGCTGGCGGCGATCAATCTTGGCGTTCAAATCACGACATTGATCTTCATGATCGCGTGGGCGTTGGTTTCGCCAACGGTATGGGCCCTGGTGAGTGCCCATGTGGTTGCCGGCGTCGCGCGGCTTGTGGCGAGCCACACGATATGTCCCGGTCCCCGCGCGCGGTTTCATTGGGACCGCGCCGCGGCCTGGTCCGTCTTTCGTTTTGGCCGTTGGATATTCCTCAGTACGGTCTTTGGGTTTGTTGCCATGCGCGGCGACGCGTTTATTTTCGGGCTTTTCGAAACGAAGACGTTCCTCGGCATCTACGCGGTGGCTATGTTTCTCAATCAAGGGATGGTGCAGGCGCTGCATACGATTTCCAGCCGCGTGCTGTTCCCGGTCTATTCGCGCCTCGCCGAATCCGGTCCCGAGCGCTTGCGGCATCAGATGTTTCGGATGCGGGCGGTGCTCATGATCGTGAGCGTGCCGTCAATCTGTTTCGTCGTCGTATTTGGCGGCACTATTGTGTCTGTTCTTTACGATGACCGTTATCTCGATGCGGGTTGGATTCTCCAACTCCTCTCCGTCGGCGCCGTTGCCTCGATTATCGGGAGTACCATCGGGCCTGTCCTGCTCGCTGTGGGTGATTCGTTTCGCTTCATGCTGCTGATGGCCCTGCGCACGGTCGTCTTGTTGGCGGGTATGGCGTTGTTCGGTTGGCTTTACGGAACCGTCGGACTTATCTTTGGTGTGGCCATTCCAGATTGCATCACGTATCCCATTTTGATCGTCATGGTTCGCAAATACCGGGTTTGGCACTACTGGCTGGACCTGGCCGGTTTTCTCAGCGCACTTATTCTCATACATATAGGTTGGGCGATATGGTCTTGAACGAAAACGTACCCAGTGTCAGCGTGCTGATGCCGGTTTATAACAATGCGCGTCATCTGAAACCCGCCGTCGCCAGTATTCTGGCCCAGACCTACGGCGATTTCGAGTTCATCATCATTAACGACGGTTCGCAAGACGATTCCAGTGAGATTCTCAACGACTTTGCGCGTTCCGATTCGCGAATTCGCCTGTACGAGCGGGCCAACACCGGTTACTGCCGCGCCCTGAACGAAGGCCTCGGCTACGCGCGCGGCGAATTTATCGCCCGCATGGACGCGGACGATATTGCCGTGCCCGATCGCTTCGATCGTCAGGTGGGGTATCTCCGCGAACATCCCGAGTGCATCGCCTTAGGCGGGCGCGTGCTCCTGATCGACGACGACGATGACCCCATTCGCGAGATGTGTCAGGAACAGACCCACGAGGAAATCGACAACGCCCATATGGAAGGGAAAGGGGGAACCATCATCCACCCCGCCATGATGGCCCGGCGCGCCGCCATCGAGGCCATTGGCGGGTACGATGAGCGCTTTCATTTCGCGGAGGATCTCGACTTCTTTCTCCGTTTGGCGGAGTATGGCCGCGTTGCGAATCTTCCCGAAATCGTGCTCCATTATCGCCAGCATCTTTCAAGCATCGGCTATTCGAAATCGGAAATACAGCAGCGGTCCGCCATTGACGCACTGCAAGCCGCTTACGAGCGCCGTGGGTTGCCGGCGCCACCCAGTCTCGAATCGTTCACGCCGGTCAAAACCACCGTGGCCGACGTTCATCGCAAATGGGTGTGGTGGGCGCTCGGCGACGGCCATGTGTCGAGCGCGCGAAAACACGCGCGTGTGGCATTGTTCCGCGATCCGTTCAATCTGGAATCGTGGCGCGCGGCCGCCTGCGCGTTGCGCGGACACTAGGGGCGTCCTCATGCGCGTAACGTTCGTGTGTCCGCCGCCAGGACTCTCCGGTGGAATCCGCGTGATCGCAATTTACGCCGAACGGTTGGCTGCGCGCGGGCATGAGGTGGCCGTCGTGTATCCGCCAAATCCCCAGCCTACCACGCGCGATCGCGTACGCAGCTTGATTCGCGGGGAAGGGTGGGCCCGCATTCCGCACGTCTACCCGTCGCACCTGGATACGATCGAACCGTATTGTCACATTCTCGACCGGTGGCGGCCCCTCGAGGATCGCGATGTGCCCGATGCCGACGTGGTGGTCGCGACGTGGTGGGAAACGGCGGAATGGGTAGACACGCTTTCTCCCGAGAAGGGGGCGAAGGCGTACTTCATCCAGCACTACGAGACCCATGGCGGTCAGCCCGTCGAACGCGTTCAGCAGACGTGGCGCTTGAACATGCACAAGGTCGTCGTCGCTCGCTGGCTGTCCGACATCGCACGCGACGAATACGGCGATTCTGACGTTTCCATCGTGCCGAACAGCGTCGATCTGGATATGTTTCACGCTGAAAAGCGCGGCAAACAGACCGCGCCGGCCGTGGGTTTCCTGTATTCGACCGCGTATTGGAAAGGCGCCGATATCGCCGCGCGCGCAATTGAAATCGCTCGGGAAACCGTGCCGGAGATTCAATCCGCCGCTTTCGGGATGATGGATCCTGAGCCGGAGTTACCCGTGCCGCGCGATACGCGTTTTTACAAATTGCCGGACCAAGACGCGATCCGCGCAATCTACGCGTCGTGCGACGTTTGGCTTATGGCCAGCCGCACCGAGGGATTTGGTTTGCCCATCCTGGAAGCCATGGCCTGCCGCACCCCCGTGATCGCGACGCCCGTAGGCGCCGCGCCGGAGCTGATCGGTCCGGGTGGCGGCCGCCTCGTGGCGAACGAGGATCCCGCGAGCATGGCCGAGGCTATCGTCGATATCGCACGCATGCCGGAGTCCGATTGGTCCGCCATGTCCGATTGTGCGTATGAGACCGCGACGCGGTACACTTGGGACGACGCAACCGAGGCGTTTGAACGTGCGTTGGAACGCGCAATGACCACCGCGGAGTAGTCGAGCATGCACGAGGGGACAACCGTAGTCGCGATTACGCTGTTCGGGTGGCCCTTTGTGCTCGCCACGCTCTACCTCATGCTGCCCGCGCAACGTGCGGTTATCGTTGCCTTCCTGTTTGCGTGGCTCTTCCTTCCCATAGCCGAGTACGAGTTTCAGGGGTTTCCGGAATACAACAAGATGACGGCCACGTGTGTGGGCGCTTTTGCGGCGACTTTCGTTTTCGATGTGAACCGTATCGTCAGTTTCCGGCCCCGGTGGGTCGACCTTATCTGCCTCGTTCTGTGTTTCTGCCCGCTCGCGTCTTCCCTGACCAACGGACTCGGCGTGTATGATGGCCTTTCCGAGAGTCTGCGGCTTATCATTCGGTGGGGACTTCCGTATTTCATCGGCCGCATTTATTTTAACGATCTGCGGGGGTTGCGTGAACTCGCCATCGGAATCTTTATCGGCGGCGTCGTCTATGTGCCGCTGTGCTGGTTTGAACTCCGCTTCAGTCCCCAATTGCATCGGTTGGTCTATGGGTATCATCAGCACGGCTTCGTCCAGACCTTGCGGTACGGCGGCTACCGGCCGATGGTGTTCCTGCAACACGGTCTGATGGTCGGTACCTGGATGTCCACTGCGGCGTTGGTTGGGGTCGCCTTGTGGGGCACGGGCAGCATCCGGACGTTTCGAGGGGTTCCCTTCTACGTATTCGTTGCAGCGGTTTTCGTCACGGCGATCTTGTGTAAGTCCACCGGCGCGATCCTGCTCCTGATTCTCGGGATCGGAACGATGGTGGCCACGCGATACCTGCGCAATTCGCTCCCCTTGATCGCCGTCTCACTAATCTATGTGGTGTACGTGTCCCTTCGCGCGAGCGGGCTCTGGTCCGGCACGGAACTCGTCACCGCCGCGAACCAGGTTTTTGGCGAGGATCGCGCCGCATCGATCGATGTCCGTATCACCAACGAAAACGCGCTGGTTGGAAGGGCCACGCAACGGCCCGTATTCGGTTGGGGAGGCTGGGGCCGATCCCGAATCACCGACGCCATGGGGCACGACATCAGCATTACCGACAGCCAGTGGGTTATCACCTACGGTATGAATGGTTTTCTGGGGCTCGCTTCGATTGCGGCGCTCGTGATCGTTCCGATTATGATGATACCGCGGAAGATCCCTCCCCGGCTCTGGTTCCACCCGGCCGTCGTGGCGGTCCCAACGCTCGCGCTCGTGCTCGCTCTCTGGATGATCGACAACACGATGAACAACATGTTCAACCCCATTTACGTTCTCATCGCCGGAGGGTTAGCGGGGCAAAACGCCGTCACCGAAATGCAGCTTGCGCCGCCAACGAGACGGCGTGCGGTGGCGGGGGATCGAGACCTCACGCGCACGAGAGCCCGAAGCTTCCGCACTCGAACGCGCGTCCGGTAGAAGGACCGGTTAAGGAAGGTGAGCTTTTATCAGTGCGCTTCGTTCCCGGAATACGGCTGCATCGTTAAACCGCGCCCCATTGGCCCCCGCGTCGCGTATCAAAGCGGCTAAGGCCTCCCGGTCCAACGCAAGTTTGGCCAATTGCGCCCCCAAGGACTTCCAGTCTCCAATGGGAACGAAGTGTCCGCCGCCGTGCCCCTCGACAAGATCCCGTGCGAATGCATTATCGTAGCCCACAATTGGGGTGCCCGACACCAGCGCCTCCAGCAGGCATCGTGGTGATTCGGGGGTGAGGTGGGTGAAGGTCAGAACGTGGCTTTCGCGCAGAGTGCACAAGAGGCGTTCTCTGTCGTCCACGAAACCAGGCAGCGCAAGCGCCTCGCCGAGTCCCAGTTCTTTGGCCAACCCGCGCATCTCTTCGAGCAGTGGGCCATCTCCGAGCCACGTCGCAGCAATGGATGCTCCGCGCTCCCGGGCATGTGCCATGGCCCGCACCCAGTCCAGCGGCGCTTTAATTCCCGTGGCCCGGCCAGCGTAGCACACCCGAAGCGTCGTGTCGTGAACGGCTTTGCTCGCTTTGACTTCGCACGCCGCTGGCGAAATGCAGTCCGCAGGCTTCGTATGGACGTCGTGAATGTTGTGGTTGTTCTCGCAGTACGGACTGTAGGCCTGGTAACAATCGAATCCGTGCCAAAGTCCGAGGGAGCAGCGACGAACGAGCCTCTCGTGATACCATTTGATGATGGGCGCTTCCAGATGCGCGCGCACCCGCCGCTTGACGCGATGACCTTGTGCTATCTGCACGACCAATTTGTGCGCCACGTTGTCGGTGTGCAACGCATACGGGCGGTCTTGCCGGTATGCTTCCATGGCCGCGACCGCCGCCCAATCTCCCGCGAGACCGCTGATGGCGAACTGCAGATACCGGCTCTGTGCGATACGCTTACCCAATAGCGCCCGAGTCTTGCTGTATCTGCGGATGAATTCGATGTACGAGAAGGTCCAGGGCAATCGCACAAACTCGACCCGGCCGTGCCACGCTTGCTCAGACACGTCCAACCAGACTGACGAGCCGTCGCTGGTAATCATCGATTCGGGAATTACGGGTACCGCCACAATCAGTGATTCAAAATTGTCCGCCCAACGCGCGACTCCGTTGCAGGCCTGCGCCTCGAACAAGACGACGCCGTCCCGTACCCGGACCGGTACCGGCAGGACCAACAGCATTCGGTCGTTTTCCGGCAGTCTTCGCACTTCACCCATGAATAGGGGGATCCTCCCGCAGAAACCGTGAAAGTGCGCCATCATACGGCGCTTTGCGGTGCGAAACAAGCGACCATTACGATAGTTCCACGCAGTTCAGTTTGCACGTTTCACCGCGACTTCGAAGATCTTGCCGCGCCGCGTACGCCGGATCATGAATTCGAGATCGTTCACCTCGAAGGTCTCATTGCGTGTTGGCAAACGGCCAAGCTGCCGGATCAACCACGATGACGTGCTGCCCTCCGCATCCGGCAGCGACAGGCCCATGGTCTGTTGCAGCTTGCCCACCGGGTACCCGCCGCCGACCATCCAAGTCCCGCCGCTGAGGGCATGGCACATCCGGGGCAGACGATCGAATTCATCTTCCAATTCCCCTACCAGTTCCTCGACCAAGTCTTCCATTGTAACCAGCCCGAGCGCCTTTCCTTCGGCGGATTGCACAATCGCCATATGCACGTGCTCTTCCACGAAGGCCTTCAACAGTTCCACCGACAACGTCTCCGGATGGACAAAACGCACTGGCCGAATGATTCCCCTCAGACTCGGATCCTCCGGATTGGTGCGTGCCCGGTAGATCATCTCTTTGAAATTCACATACCCCAGGACCGCGTCCCGATCGTCGCCCTCCATGATTGGAAAGCGGGTGTGCGGATCAAAGTGCGCCGTGAGAATCGCATCCGTCATCGTCTGCTTGGTCGACAAAAATGTGATCTGTTCCGCCGGGATCATCACCGACTCGACCGGCGTGTCCGACATGGTCACCGCGCGCTTGATGATGTTCTCTTCGTACGGTCCGATCAGGTCGCTTAGCCGCGCCATTCCTGTGAGCGCCATCATTTCATCGATGGTGCCGCTGCGTTTTTCGCGCCCGGTCCTTTTGCCTTCAAAAGGACGGTTCAGCAACCGGACGATAAACGTGGCCGGCGCCATGATCTTCACGGTCATCGCCAAGGGCTGCGCGATAATGGGGGCAAGTCGCTCGTTGTACCGTACTCCCAGCGTCTTGGGAAGGATTTCCGTGAACTGGAGAATTGCCAAAGAAAACGCAATGGAAAAAACTGCGATCCATTGTGGACCGAAGACGCGATCGAACTCCGCGCCCGCGACCGTCGCACCGATCGTGTGTGCCAACGTGTTGATGATTAAGATTACGGCGATCGGGCGCTGAATCTCCGATTTGTGCCGTTCCCACGCCTGGGCCGCTTTCGGGTGCCGTTTGGCGAGTTCTGCAACCTGGACCGGCGTAATGCTGAGCAGGACTGCCTCCAGCAGGGAACACATGCCAGATAACAGCAAGACTAGTCCCACGCTCACGATAAGTAACGTCATGTCAACTCCTTCTGACTGATCCGCTGGCGAGTGCTGCCTACTGGAATCTTGCCTCGCAACGCAACGAGACGGGATCGTCCCAGCCTTTTTGCTTTATGTTGAAAAGTACTTGACAATCGTGCTCCTTTCCCGTACCATAGACTTATGAACGCGACCCGGCAAACGCGGATTTCCACCGGCGAGCCCGTTCGGCTCCATTCCCATGCCATGGACAACCTCCGTTTTATACGGGAAACCATGGAACGTTCCACTTCCTTCACCGCCGTCCCGGGGTGGGGGACAGCGGGCATGGGCGCGATTGCTTGTGCGGGTGCCGTGACGGCTTCGCTCATGGCGTCTGAACCCGCGTGGCTTACCGTTTGGATTGTCGCCGCCTGCTGCGCGGTAGCGCTTGGTACGGCCTCCTTGGTTCGCAAGGCGCGCTTGGTAAACGAATCCCTTTTCCAGGGCGCCGGTCGTCGCTTCGTATTGGGCATGCTGCCTCCGGTGGTCGCGGGTATGGTGCTGACCGCCGTGTTCTTCCGATTGAACCTGTTTTCCATCATGCCGGCGACCTGGCTCCTGCTCTACGGCGCCGGCGTGGTGACCGGCGGCGCCTATAGCGTTCGGATTGTCCCCGTCATGGGGCTATGTTTCATGATACTCGGAATCGTTGCATTTGGGATCGGCACCGCGTGGGCCAACGCCGTCATGGCGATTGGGTTCGGCGGGTTTCACATCCTGTTCGGCACCATCATAGCGAGACGACACGGTGGGTAGACAGAACACAGCCAAGAACCGTCAATCCGACGAGATCGATCGCACCTCCGAAGCGGCGGAAAACGCCGCTCACCGGGTGGTCGCGACCGGCCTTGACCGCGTGATACACGAGCGGATGCGTCTGGCCGTTGTCAGTGCCCTCGCCGTCAATCCGACGCTGAGTTTCAACGAATTGAAACGCATCTTGAACACGACGGATGGCAATCTCAGCGTCCACGCGCGCAAACTCGAGGATGCCGGCTACATCCAGTGCGATAAATTCTTCCAGGGTCGAGTTCCCAAGACGGTTTACGCGCTGACCGACGCCGGCCGCCAAGCCCTCGAACGCTATCTCAGCCACATGGAGACCCTGATCCGCCGCGTCCGCGAAGAAGACAATGGCGGGTCGTGAACACGTACGCGGAATAAGCAAGAGATGCATCTAAACAGTGCTGTAGCCCAAAAGAACATCCCCCTTGATCCCCCTTCGAAGGGGGAAATTCGCAACGCTTCGCGTTGCGCGGGGGCTGGCAACGGCTTAAAGCGCTGCGCGTCACATACACCAGGAACGTTAGTTGCGCACAATTCCCCCTTTGAAGGGGGATCAAGGGGGATGTTCTTCCGCATGCACTTTTTGCGCAACGGATTCTAAGTAGCAAGGCGGGAATTTTTTTTGTTTCTATACTTTATATAAAAAAGTACTCTATAAATGTAAGGAATTGTTGTATGTCAATTAAAGTATCTTTTAGGAAAAGTATTCACGTCGCTATCATCATGGATGGCAACGGCCGGTGGGCCGTCCAACGCGGGCTGGCTCGTTCCGACGGACACCGGGAAGGCGTCAAAACCGTCCGCGACATCGTCCAAGCCGCCCGCGAGCGGAGCATAGGAATACTGACCCTATTCGCCTTCTCCGTCGATAATTGGCGCCGTTCCCGCGAAGAAGTCACCGCCATCTTCGACCTCATGGAACACTACCTGTACGCCGAGACGCCGGAATGCGTCGAACGCGGTATCCGGATTTCCGTCATAGGCCACCGGGAAGGCCTCAGCGCCGGACTCCGGGAAGCCATCCGCCAGGCCGAGGAAGCCACTCACGGTGGACCCAACCTCTGGCTACGCATCGCGCTCAACTACTCCTCCCGTGACGCCATCCTGCGCGCCGCTCTACGTTCTGCCCGCGAACCGGTCCGAAGCCGCCAGGATTTCGCCCGCCTTCTCGCGGATGACAACGGCGAGACCGCACCCGAAGTCGACCTCCTCATCCGGACCGGGGGAGAGCGCCGACTCAGCGACTTCCTCCTCTGGGAAAGCGCCTACGCCGAACTCCACTTTACGCCCGTCTCCTGGCCCGACTTCACACCCGCCGACCTCGACACCGCGCTCGCGGACTTCCACCACCGCGACCGCCGTTTCGGCGCTGCGCCCCCGCCCGCTGTGGCGACCGCCAACGATTCGTGGCTCCAGTGACTGAGGGTCAATATACATAGGATGGATAACGGGCATGCATTCTATGTTTGTGTGGCGGCGCGCTCTTTTGAAGTCAAATTCGCTGTTCATCTTGTAAGACATTTTGTATGAGCACTTTAGCTGAAACACCCTGACTTGGCATCTGGCGTGCTCTTCCTCATGGCAAGAGCCTTCGGCAGCAACACGATTCCACGGCGTAGCGGGGGCTTGCGGCTCGTAATCCAGGAAGGAAGCAGACATGAACATCCTACTGATCGCACCGGCATCGGGACCGTGGCGGGGTATTGACCGGCACACGGCATTCAACGGGAAAACATTCCGTTTTTCGATGCTCTCCCTGCTCACGGTCGCGGCGTTGTCACCGCGTGACGCGAAAGTGACCGTCATCGACGAGCAGGTCGAGAACATCCCGGACGACAATTTCGATTTGGTCGGTATTACGGCCATGACAGCGCTTGCGCCTAGGGCCTACGAACTCAGCGCGCAATTTCGGGCGCGCGGTATTCCTGTCGTGATGGGTGGATTCCACGCGACCCTGAATCCCCAGGAAGTGCTCGAACACGTCGACGCGATCGTCGAGGGTCCTGCGACCGGCGCGTGGGAGCGGGTATGTGAAGACGTTCGCCACGGACGGCTCCAGCGCCGCTACCGGGGGGATTCCGACGCGCCATTCCCCAAACGGCTGCCCCGCGAACTGTTGGCCTCAAGACATTACCAATCCGTCAACGCCACCGTCGCGACGATGGGGTGCCGCAATCACTGCCACTTCTGTTCGATCAATGCGTTTCACGGTGGAAACCGTTTCACGCGGCCCGTCGCGGACGTTGTCGCCGAAGTCGCGGAGTTCTCCAAAGGCCTGTTCGTGTTTGTGGACGACAATCTCACGCAAGATCGTGCGTACGCCCTCGAACTGTTCCGGACGCTCGCGCCGTTGAAGCGGCATTGGGTGGTCCAAGCATCGATTGCCATTGCGGAAGATGCGGAACTGGTTTCAGCCATGGCGGACGGCGGATGCATGGGCGTGTTCGTCGGTCTCGAAACGTTTAGTGCCGAGGCACTCGCGCAGCAAGACAAGGAGTTCAACAAACCGCAGCAGTATCGTGATGCCGTGCGCACCCTGCACCGCAACGGCATGTTCGTCGAGGCGGGCGTCATCGTCGGGTTCGACGCCGACCAGCGGACCGTGTTCCGCGACACCCTGCGCTTGCTCGATTGGGCCGGTATCGACGCGATTCAACTCGCCATCTTGACGCCGCTGCCCGGCACACCGCTCTATACCGCCATGAAGGAACGCATCATCGACGACAACTGGGAGCACTACGACTATCGCCATGCGGTATTCACACCCAAGAACATGACTGCCGCCGAGTTGCAGGACGGCGCAGACTGGATGGTGTCCGCGTTTTACTCGCCCGGGCGGATGGTCCGGCGCTTCTGCCGTTGGGTTGCCATGCCGCGCGGCTTACGCACATGCGTCTATCCGCTCGCCCTCAACCTTGCGTACTACGGGCGGGTTCGACGCTTTCGCATCCAGGGCTATGACCCCGGCACGACGAAGACCCCGGCGCGGCACATTGCGGCGTCGCCCCCTCGCATTCACGGACAACGCACATCGTATTCGCGATAGCCGACGCCTCACGATCGAATGCGGTAGTTAGACCCGTCGACGGCGCAAGACACTTACGCCCGCTACCATGGTGATCGCAGCCAACACAATCAGCAAGAGGCCCGTGGGCGAGGGCACGCTCGCGCCGTTGACGATTGTGAAATCCGCATCGCTTTGGTCGGTGTACATATTGTCCGTCGTGGTGATCTTGATTCGGTAATCCGTGCCCGAAGTCAGATCCGACGGGACCAGCACGCCTTCGCTTCCATCGTTGGGCGTCGAAGCCAGGAGGGTGCGATCCAGGGACCCTCCCTTAAAGAGTTCGATTCGGACGTCGCCTCCGGCGCTGGTATTCCATTGAATCGTCTTGGCGGTGCTCGTATACCAATTCTCACCGCCATTGGGGGTTAGTAACTCGACGCCCTCCGGCACGGTCAATTCAACATTGACGTTCTGGGGTGAACCGCTCGCGCCGGCTGCGGTAATCGTCACGGTATCGTTGTGCACCCCTCCCGCCAGGCTGGTCGCGTCGAACGCAAGGTATATCAGGTCGGACTCGTTCGTGCAGGAACCCGACGTTAGAGACGTCGTGAGCCAGGACTGGGAATTGGCGACCGTGTAGCCCATCGAGCCGCCGCCGGAATTCGAGACGGCGATGTATTTGGTGTCCGAGGTCTGTCCCGGCCACAGCGATTCGGTGATGGTGGTGGTGGACACATCGAGCGCCGGTGCATCGGCCACCGTCAGCAGAACCGGAATTATCTGCGGGGAATTGGAGGCGCCCGCGTCGGTCACGGTTATCGACGCAGCGTGGGGCCCGGAACCGAGCGCCGACGCGTCGATGGTTACGGTGATCTCCTCCGGGTTGACTGTCAAGGAACCGGCGATGGGGGAGCACGTGAGCCAGGCGACGTTATCGGTGATGGAGTAGTTGAGGGTACCGTCCCCGGCGTTAAAGACATTGAATACTGCTTCCGGCGGGCTGGCGCCGAGATCGCACGTGGGGGAGAGCGTGCCGGCCGTCAGTCCGATCGCAGGCGTCGCCGGGGGACTACCCGTACCGATAACAAACGAAAGTGCCGACCCGACCGCACCGTAGTCGTGTACGACCATCCCCGAGTTCACGGTACGTCCCGTATTGGTGGTGTGGTCCCAGAAATGAAGTTCCGGACTGGTTGTGTCGTCGAGAGGGTCCGCGCCTTGTGTGTCGCGGAACGTGTCGAGCGAACTCGGATAGGGTACAGGATTGCTATACCACGGCGTATAGGACGTTGTGGGAGCAGCCTCGACGATAAACGCTTCGTAGGGAATCTCGTAGGTTCCGCTTATCTGAATGGAGCTGTGCGTATTGCTCCCACCCTCGAAGATATGCCACACCGCCAGCCCCAAGCCGGGCGCGACGGTCGAGAGATGACCGCCGTATGGCCCTTCATATCCGGCGTTATTCCGATTCTCAATGAGAAAATACTCCTGGCTATTTGCAGGATTCATATACTTGTAGAAAAAGTTGCGGTCTTCCTGAACCGTCGCACGCACATGCGTCGACGAATCAACGTCAATTACTTCCGACCAGCCGGATTCTATTTTCAGATAGGGATCGACACTGTTAGGATGTTTGCCGCCGCCGCCGTGGCTGCCCGACGCCATGAGGCTGTAATAGCCGATGACGTTCCCTCCGCCGGGTTCATAGCTGTAGAGGTCGGGGTAGAGGCACGTCAGGTGTCCGTTTTCGTGGCAGAACGTACCGATCGCCAGTTGCGTCTTCATGTCCGACATCTGATAGCGAAAGACCTTGATGTTATTGGCTGCATCGACGGTCTTCGTCGGGATTGCCCAACTGTGCGGCCAAAGGCCCAGCGACCATCCCGACGCACACGTTCCCGCGTAGAACACATTGATCGAATAGATGTAGCCGGAACCGTCCCGGCTGATCGGAGTGAAATCGAACCCCTGCGCCATGAGGATATCCAACGCCGTCTCGACCAGTTCCTGTGCGGTCGAATCGCCCCAGGTCCCGTCCACGTTATTGTCGTAGTATGTTTTGGGCAAGGGCATGCGCACGTACGCCGTTACGATGTTGTTAAAATTAAACAATCCGTTGGACTGGATTTGATAATACTCGTTAATCGAGCAGGCGTTGCCGAACTCCGTGTACCCGGAAGGCTGATTGCAGTAGTTGTCAACCTGGGACTGCGTAATGGTGCCCGGTTCGTCGGGAAAGTCCACGAGGATGCACAGCCCGACGTAGTCGCCGATGGTCGTGCGGGACGGCGGCCCCGGGTACGGCCCTCGCACCGCGTTGCCTGACGGCAGTTGCCCGCTAGGCAAGAGCGGACGGCCCCTGTCGTCGACGCGATACTCGGCTTGGGACGCGCGAACTCGCGTGAGCACCGCCTGGGCCGGCAGTGTTTGAGACGCTGGCGCAGCACCAGCAGACGCGGCCAGGGAGCGGTTGGACGCGCTCGACTGCGCCGAAGCCGTGACCACGGGAACGCCGGTCGATTCGAACACCTGGCCGGACGCATCGAGCCGGGCGTAGCAGAAGAAGCCGCTCTGCGGATCTTTGATGACCTCATATCCGTCGAGCGTCCGCTGATAGGCGAAGTATTCGTCACCGTAGAGTTTGACCGGGAAGGTCGCCCCATCGGGCTGATGATACGTGAATGTTTCCTCGCCAATATACGGGGCGGCCACGGCGATGGGCGCCAGCACGAGCAGGCACCATGCCACCACGAAAACACAGTTTCTCATAATCGCAAGTGATTTCATTTTCGGCCGTCCTCTCGATTTCGTCGAAATCGTCTACTCTCGGTTCTGGATTCTCCTGCGGTGCCGGGAGTTGTTCGGCTGCTTGGACCGAACGAGGGGATAGCCGATGAAGCAAGAAGAGACGGCAACGGTATGGGGACTTGGCCGTAGGAATCGCAGACGGAACTTCCCTGCCGTTCCAAGTCCATCACAAGACGTGTCACCGTGAAACATCCCCTCCGAACAGGGAGCATCCACGCAGCAGCATGAGCCACCCCTCAACCCCGAACGCACTCGCGCTGTATGTGCTTAATAACACCATGTTACGCTGGCCACGCAGATTCTGTCAACCGCGTTCCCTCGGTTCACATCGGGTTCTCGCCGCGACACCGTGCCGTTTCTGCGACCTGGTACTCGATTTGTTCGGGGGTCAGCATGACCGGGGACCAGGCAGCGGGTTTTGGATCGGGAACGGTCAACGGAACCGGGTCATCATGCTGGCGTTGCAGCTCCGCGAGTTTGTCCATCATCGAGTGGAGAGGTTCCGCGCACCCCGGCTTTGCCGTGCGACCGTTGGTATCGCACACACCAGTGGTGATGCCGGCAGATCGTCTCACCAACCGGAACCCGGGGCTTGGTCCTCACCGGAAGCGCACAATCACTTTGCGATATCAGGCACCGCGTGGCTGGGTGATACTCGTATACCCAGCAGCCATGACCCTCCCAATCACCAGCACGGGCGACGAATTCCATGTTACGTATCAAGTACCGTTCATCGACGGCGCAAGACCCTGAGGCCCGCCAGCATGGTTGTCGCGCCCAGGAGGATCAGCAGGACACCTGTGGGCGAGGGCACGCTCAGCGCTCTTTCCACAATGGTCAGCATGCCCGGGTAGGATTGCACGGTCGGGTTGCCGGCAGCATCCACAATACTGATTTGAACGGTGGCCGCACCCAGCGGGTCGATTGCCTCGGGTCGTATTGCGTAAGTAAACGAATATACTTCGGGGGCTTTACCTCCGGTCTTGACGGCCGGATGCCCGTTCACCGTGACCACCGGCGTGGACGCCAGGGGTTCACTTGACGTGAAGCCTATCGTAACGGTATCTCCATAACCCGCCGTGGACGGATTCACCGTCACGCCGGAGATGCCGGGAGCGGTGGTGTCAATCGTGACCGTGTAGCTGCCCGAATTTGACCAGTAATTCGCGACATCCCGCTCCTGTACATACAGCGTGTGCGCACCTTCCGGCAGCGCCGAAACCGGCTGATAGGACGTATCCGTCGTGTCACTCGAGAGCCAGGCGCCCTCGCTCCAACCGTAGCGGTAATACCCGGTGCCGTAGCCTCCGTCAGACTGCCAAATCCACGTGGGCGTGGCGTTGTTAGTTGGCGATGCCGGGCCCGTCACCAGCGGTGGATTCGGCATGTCTGAAAATGCGGCTGTCACGTTTACGTCGGCAGTGACATTCGTGTCGGTACGCGGGTTCTGCGTCGAGGCGTCGCTCCACTGGACGAAGTGGTACCCACCATTCCCTACCGCTTGAACGGCTGAGCCATCCGCGCCGTAATCAACCGTCTGAGGCGTCGTACCCGTGATCGAACCGTTGGGCCCGGCCGTATATGTGAGGGTGTATTGATTGATCGCAAAACTGGCCGTGACCGTAATGGCGCCGGTGACGTTCAAGTCTGTACGCGGGTTCTGCGTCGAGGCGTCGCTCCACTGGACAAAGTGGTACCCACCATTTGCTACCGCTTCGACGAGCGAGCCATCCGCGCCGTAATCGACCGTCTGCGGCGTCGTACCCATGATCGAACCGTTGGGCTCGGCGAAATACGTGAGGGTGTATTGATTGATCGCAAAACTGGCAGTGACCGTAATGGCGCCGGTGACATTCGTGTCTGTACGCGGGTTCTGCGTCGAGGCGTCGCTCCACTGGACAAAGTGGTACCCACCATTTGCTACCGCTTCGACAGCTGAGCCATCCGCGCCGTAATCGACCGTCTGCGGCGTCGTACCCGTGATCGAACCGTTGGGCCCGGCCGTATACGTGAGGGTGTATTGATTGATCGCAAAACTGGCCGTGACCGTAATGTCGCCGGTGACGTTCAAATCCGTGCGCGGGTTCTGCGCCGAGGCGTCGCTCCACCCGACGAAGTGATAGCCCGTGTCTGGAACCGCTTCGACGAGCGAGCCGTCTGCCCCGTGATTGACCGTCTGCGGCGTCGTACCCGTGATCGAACCGTTGGGCCCGGCCGTATACGTGAGGGTGTATTGATCGATCGCAAAATTGGCCGTGACCGTAATGTCGCCGGTGACGTTCAAATCCGTGCGCGGGTTCTGCGCCGAGGCGTCGCTCCACCCGACGAAGTGATAGCCCGTGTCTGGAACCGCTTCGACGAGCGAGCCGTCTGCCCCGTGATTGACCGTCTGCGGCGTCGTACCCGTGATCGAACCGTTGGGCCCGGCCGTATACGTGAGGGTGTATTGATTGATCGCAAAACTGGCCGTGACCGTAATGTCGCCGGTGACGTTCAAATCCGTGCGCGGGTTCTGCGTCGAGGCGTCGCTCCACTCGACGAAGTGATAGCCCGTGTCTGGAACCGCTTCGACGAGCGAGCCATCTGCCCCGTGATTGACGGTCTGCGGTGTGGTGCCTGTGATGGAACCGTTGGGCCCGGCCGTGTACGTGAGGGTGTACTGGTTGATGGTGAAGACCGCTGTAAGTGTCATGTCCGCCGTGACGTTCGCAACGGTCAACGGGTTGTCGATCGAGTAGTCCGCGCCATACTCAGTCCACTTGGCAAAGTGGTGGCTTGCTGGAGCGTTGGCTGTTACCTCCGTGCAACTATCGCCGTGTGCGACCGCTTGTGGTGTCGTCCCGGTCAGAGTCGCCCCCGGAGTGCCGTCGGTCTCGAACGTGACAGTGAACGTGGGTACGGGCGACTCGTCCCATTTCCACAGGTCATTAAGGTAGCCAAAATTTCCGAATTTGTCGCGGCCGTAGCCACCAAACATCCACGCCGCACCCGAGGCATCTGTCCATGAAGTCGCACCATCGCGCGCGCCGGGGGTATTGTCCAGAGCGGCGATGCCTAGCGTGCCATACGTCCCGTTCTGGTTGACCGACGAAGAGCCCTTCGTCCATATCCAGCTTCCCGTGGCCGGATCGTATTTCCACAAGTCGTTAAGATAGCCTAGGTCCCCAGGGTCGTCGTAACCCACGCCGCCGAAAAGCCACTGCGCGCCCGCGGCGTCCGACCAGGAAACGGGGTCACGGCGTGCACCGGGGGTGTTGGTTGGATCGGGCACGCCCAATTCCCCATAGGTCCCCCACTGATTGGTTGTTGAAGCGCCCTTCATCCACGTCCAGTTGCCCGTGACCGGGACATATTTCCACAGATCGTTAAGATAACCCTCGTTCCCGGTACTGTAACCCCAACCGCCGAAGAGCCACAGTGCACCTGAGCTATCTGTCCAAGAAACGGCGCTATAACGCGAGCCGGGAGTATTGACCGGAGCGGCCACGCCTAGCGTACCGTAAGTTCCCAACTGGTTACCCGTCGATGAGCCCTTTATCCAGGTCCAGTTACCTGTGGCCGGGTCGTAATTCCACAGGTCATTCAGTTGAAACCCACTCGCAGCTCCAAGGCCATAACCACCGAAGAGCCACAGCGCATCTGAGCGATCTGTCCAGGACACGGCCCGGTAGCGCCCGCCAGGGTTGTTGGCTGGGTTAGACACGCCTACCGTACCGTAGATGCCCCACTCGTTGACCGTCGAAGCGCCCTTGACCCAGGTCCAGTTGCCCGTAACCGGATCGTATTTCCACAAGTCGTTAAGATAACCTAAGTTCCCGGCGCTGTCATAACCGTAGCCTCCGAAGAGCCACAGTGCACCTACGGTGTCCGACCAGGAAACAGGAGCTCGCCGCGCACCGGGGGCACTGCCTGGGTCAGAAACTCCCAGCGTGCCGTAAGTCCCCCCTTGGTTGGCCGTCGCAGAGCCCTTCATCCAGGTCCAGTTGCCCGTAACCGGGTCCTGTTTCCATAAGTCGTTAAGATAGCCTAAGTTCCCGGCGCTGTCGTAACCGTAGCCTCCGAAGAGCCACAGTGCACCGGCGGCGTCCGACCAGGAAACGGAGTCCCGCCGCGCGCCTGGCGCGTTGCTTGGGTCGGGCATCCCCAGCGTGCCGTAAGTCCCCCCTTGGTTGGCCGTCGCAGAGCCCTTCATCCAGGTCCACTGAAGGGCTGTCTGCGTTCCGGCGAAATCCAGAATCCAGAAGTCCGCGTCGCTCTCGTCGGAATATAACTCGTCCGTTGTAGAAATCCTGACGCGGTAGTCTGAGTCTTGAACCACGTCGTCGGGCACCAGCCATTCGTAGGATCCATCATTCACGGTGTTATCGACAATCACGCGATCCAGGATTCCGCCTTTCAATAAATCGATTCGCACATTAGGACCGACGTTGCACCCCCAGTCAACATTATGGGAGGTATTCGTTTTCAAGTATTCGCCTCCGTTGGGGGCGAACAAAAGGATGCCCTCATTTACGATTAGCGTAACATTCACCGACTGGGGTGAGTTGGTTGCCCCGGGCGCGGCGACTAACACCATCTCTGAGTAATTGCCCGCGGACAAGCCGGTCGCATCAATTGCGAGATAGATCAGGTCCGTTTCGTTGGAGCAGTTCCCCGATGTCGCCGCGAGTGTAAGCCAAGGGGCAGACTCCGACACGGTGTAGTTCATCGTGCCACCCCCTGGATTAGAAATACTAATATAGTGCGCATTCGAGATTTGCCCCGGCCAGAGATTCTCGTTAATCGCGAGCGGCAACGCCGACAGAACCGGTGCTTGGTCTACAGTCAGTACGACGGGAATGGTTTGCGGGGAATTGGAAGCACCCGCGTCGGTTATCGTAATGGTGGCTGTGTGCTGCCCAGATCCCAGCACCGAAGCGTCGATGGTCACGGTGATTGCCTCCGGGCTGACCGTCAGCGAACCGGAAGTAGGGAAACACGTGAGCCACGAGGCATCATCGGTGATCGTGTAATTGAGTGTCCCCCCCCCTGCGTTAAAGACGTTGAATACCTCGTTCGGCGGACTGCTGCCGAGGTCGCACATAGGGGACAACGTACTGACCGTCAGGCCGATAGCCGGGGTTGCGGGCGGACTGCCCGAGCCTATGATGAAGGAAAGGGCTGGCCCAGCCGCGTCATAGTCGTGCAAGACCATCCCTGAACTGACGGTACGCCCCGTATCGGTAGTGTGATCCCAGAAGTGGAGTTCCGGGCTGGTCGCATCGCTCAGGGGATCCGCCCCTTGCGTGGCATGGAACGTGTCGGTCGAATCCGGGGACGGTGAAGGATTGGCGTACCACGGCGAGAAGGACGAAGTGGGTGTGGCCTCGACGACAAGCGCCTCATATGGAGTCCCGTAGGTCCCGCTTTGCTGTATGGAGCAGTACGTATTGCTCCCACCCTCGAATACATGCCAGACAACAAGTCCCAAACCCGGCGTAACGCTCGCCAGATGCCCGCCGTAAGGCCCTTCGTACCCCGCGTTGTTCCGATTCTCGATCAGGAAATACTCCTGGCTGTTTGCGGGATTCGTGTATTTGTAGAAGTAGTTGCGATCTTCCTGGACCACCGCACGCACATGCGTAGTCGAATCAACTTCAACCACCTCCGACCAGCCGGATTTCATTTTCAGATAGGGGTCGATATCGGTTGGATGTTTGCCGCCACCGCCGTAGTTGCCGACGCACATGAGACTGTAAAAGCTAACTATGTCTGAATTATTTACATAACTGTAGAGGTCCGGATAGAGACAGGTCAAATGTCCGTTCTCGTGGCAGAAGGTCCCGATGGACAACTGGGTCTTCATATCCGTCATCTCGTAGCGGTTGGCCTTGATGTTATTGGTGGCATCGACGGTCTTGGTCGGGATCGCCCAGCTATGGGGCCATAGTCCGCGCAACCATCCCGACGTACACGTCCCCGCGTAGAACACATTGATCGAATAAATGTATCCGAAAGTGTCGCGACTGATCGGCGTGAAGTCGAACCCCTGCGCTATGAGAATGTCCAGCGCGGTTTCGACCAATTCCTGCGCGGTCGAATTGCCCCAGGTTCCATCCACATCATTGTCGTAATACGTTTTGGGCAAGGGCATGCGCACGTATGCCGTGACAACGTTGTTAAAATTGAATTTTCCCTCGGACTGAATGCTGAAAAACTCATTGATCGAGCAGGCGTTGCCGAACTCCGTGTACCCGCTGGGCTGATTGCAGTAGTTGTCGACCTGCGCTGGCGTAATCGTGCCCGGCTCGTCCGGGAAATCCACCAGGATGCACAAGCCGACAAAGTCGCCGACGGTCGTGCGGGACGGCGGCGAGGGGTACGGTCCGGTTATGGCTTTGGTCGCCGGCAGTTGCCCGTCCGGCAACAAGGGACGGCCTTTGGAGTCAACACGATGCTCGACTTGAGACTCTTGAACTCGCGTGAGCACCGTTTGGATCGGCAGCGTTTGGGATGCGGGCGCGGCGCCGGCGGAAACGGCCAAGGCGTGATTGGAAGCGATTGACTTGGCCGAAGCGGTTACCACGGGAATGCCCGTCGATTCGAATGCCTGGCCGGAAGCGTCGAGCCGGGCGTAACACCAGAACCCGCTTTGGGGATCCTTGATCACCTCATATCCTTCCAGTGTTCTTTGGTACGCGAAAAACTCGTCGCCGTAGAGTTTGACTTGGAAGGTCGACCCGTCTGGCTGGTGGTAGGTGAATGTCTCTTCGCCGTGATAGGGAATGGCCATGGCGATGGGCGCCAGCAAGAGCATGCAACATGCCACGACGACAATACACTTAGTTTTGATCGCAAGTGATTTCATTTTAGGCCGTCCTCTCCTCTTGCTCGAAAACTGAAAGCTTAGGATTTACATGGCGTGTCAGTGCATTCGTTCCGAGTTAAATGTGATGCGCGGACAATTGTTGCCGACTGTAAACCCCATCCCCTCCTGCGACCCACCGAAGCAATGTCACAGGCCTAGAACGATCCTTAGCCCAAGCCTCTTCTATTGCCCCGCTTGTAGACGGCAACGTCTACTATAGGTCCGGTGTTCATTTCGTAATCCAGGGAACGGTTCGGCCGCGCGGGTTGAATTTGGGGATAGACGTTGAGGCGTGAAGAAGGTCGTGGGCTGTGTCTTGGCCGTCGGGATTGCCGCACGCTCCGACCGGCCGTTCCGAATCCATCACAAGTCGTTTCCCTTTGAATCAACCCCTGTGAACGGCGAACACCTACTCGGCAGCAGCAGGCTTCCCGTTCCCCCAAGCTCAGAAGCGCTGTATGCACTTAGCGACAATACAGTACGCTTGGAGTGCGGATACTGTCAATCGCTCATTTCGAGTAGTGCTCATTTCGAGTAGATTTTTGCTTGAGGCAACGTGCCGCTGACCTTGCGTTGGGAGTGATTAGACGATAAGAACAGGAGCATTGCTAACTCGTTATTCCGTCTGTCTTGGGTAATCTTCAGTATGGAAGTGTTGGAGCGCGCAAGCAGCGACTTATCCTCATTGCTTGCAGCATTTTGCGTGTGCGCAGTCCTTGGCCGCGTGATTGCCAGCATTCCCGGCTCACGGCTACATGGGCTTGTTCGCGCGGCAGCGCTCCGTTTCCGCAATCTGGTACTCGATTTGTTCGGGGGTCAGCATGACCGGGGACCAGGCAGCGGGTTTTGGATCGGGAACGGTCAACGGAACCGGGTCATCGTAGTGGCGTTGAAGCTCGGCGAGTTTGTCCATCATCGTCTGGATACGTTCCGCGTGTTCCGGATTTGCAGCGAGGTCGTTTGCTTCGAGCGGGTCGGTTTCCAGGTCGAACAATTGCGTCTTGTCGATCAAGGGATAGCGAATGATCTTCCAACGGCCATCGGTCACCGATCGTTGGCAGTCCGTATACGCGGTGTACAACCAGTCGCGTAGGCCGGATGAGCTATCGTTGATAACCGGCGCCAGGCTTTTCCCTTCGACGGCTGCCGGGTTGGCCACTCCCGCCAACTCGCACACGGCGGGGAAGATGTCCATGAGATAGGCCAGCGCGTCCGTGTCGCCTTCCGGGATGCCGGGACCCGCGAACACCATGGGCACGTGCATCCCGCCGAACTCATAGAGGTTCTGCTTGCCGAGGAGGCCATGATCGCCCAGCGATAGGCCGTTGTCCCCCGCGATGACGAAGATCGTGTTGTCGTACTGCCCCGCGTCCTTCAAGGCCTGCAACAGCCGCCCGACTTCCGAGTCGAGATACGCAATCGATGCGTAATATCGCGCGAGCTTGCCTTTGACGTCCTCGGGTGTGCGCGGGAAGGGCAGGGTCATCTCGTCGCGAATGGTCATGGCGCCGTTGTCAAAGGGTTGATACGGGGCGAATCGCTTCGGCAAGGGGACGTCTTGCGGAGGGTACTGGGCATAGAAACTCTCCGGGGCATACTGCGGATCGTGGGGCTCGCGTCCCGCCATGTAGATGAACATGGGGGACTTCGACGCCTTACGGCCGATGAAGTCGACGACCTTGTCGGCCACCGCAGTCGCCCAGCCCGGATCGTACGTTTCATCGAACTCGTCCGTGATTTTCTTGGGTGAGTTTCCGAACTTCCCCGCGTGCATCGTGGCATACCCCGCGTCCTTCATCACTCGGGGGAAGGTGTGGGTCGCGGGATCGTCGCCGCTGGCCGTGTTGGTCGCGTGAAAGAGCGAGCGACCCGTCAGCATCATCGTACGGCTGGGCAGGCAGACCGCCCCCACCATCGCCCCCATCGTGTATGTCCGGTCGAAAGCGACACCCGCGATTCACCAGCGAATCGAGGTTGGGCGTCTTGACCATCGGATTCCCCAGCGAAGCCAATCCGTCCGGCCGCAGATCGTCTATATAGAAGAACACCACGTTCGGCCGTTCCGGCGCCTGCGCCCTCACACGTCCCGCCGCCATCGCCGTCATCACCGACGCCGACCCGTATTTCAGAAACGTTCTTCGTGTCGTCTCGCGCATTCTTGAAAACCTCCGATTGCAGGGCCGGGCGCGGTTCTGGGCCGCGTTCTCCGAACACTTGGTATTGCCCCGATGGTAACGTACGAAGTTGCTGTGCGCAACGCGATGGGGACTTGGAAAACCTCACAGAAAAGACGAGGAGGAGTATAAAGCGCCAGCCCCCGTGATCGCTTTTTCCCGATTTGGCATATACTGGATGCAAGACCACGTGGAGTAGTCTTTTGGAAGACCTGCGGGACACCGAACTGATGTTGCTGGTCCGGGAGGGGGATGAGTCCGCCTTTTCGGAACTCTTTGATCGGTATAACCGCAAACTCCTCGACTTCTTCTATGGCATGAGCCGCGACACCCAGTTGGCGGAGGACTTGTGTCTGGAAACCTTCGCCCGGATTTGGCACCTCCGGCGCAGGTATGCCGCCACCGGCTCGTTTCCCGCGTACCTGTTCACCTGCGCCCGCAACATCTGGCTGGAGAAGTGCCGACACCTGGGAAAACAGTGGCGTCTGGGCACGGCCCTGTCGATTGACGAGGATAACGGGTCAGACATCCCCGCCGGAATCGCTTCCCGGCCCGACGAATCCGCGTCCCGGTCTGAAATCGAGCAGCATATTCTGAATGCCCTCGCGGAATTGCCGGATGAACAGCGCATGGTCTTCGTCATGCGAACCATAGAAGGCCTCGCGCTGGACGATATCGCCGCCGTGCTCCAGTGTCCCGTTAACACCGTGCGGTCGCGGAAGTTACTGGCGATCAAAAAGCTGCGCGAAGCATTGAAGGGAATCCTCGTGATCTGACCGATGTGAAAAGGTCATGGAATTATATGAATTCATACTGCATACAAACGGAGAATTTGGGTCATGCAATGCGAAAAGGTACGAGAAAAGTTCGTCGATTACATCGATGACAACGTCCGTTTCACCGAGCGAATATGCGTGGAAGTTCACGTCGCCCGATGTTACGCCTGCCGGGAGGAACTGGAGGAGTTGACCCAGCTTCGCGACCTGTGCCGTTCTGCCGTACGCCATCCCGGAATGAGTGACGGCTTTTCCCGGTTGCAGGGTCGAATCGCCGCCTCCGAGGCGCTGACGCGCTCGCAGGGCGTTTGGGGCTCGGAAAACTGGCGCAACGCCGCGAAGAAACTGGCGGCAGCGGCGGTGGTGTTGTTCGTGCTCGGCATTTCCTCACCCTTGATTCGGCAGACCCGTTTGCTCGCCCATCAACTGCGGGACGCCACGGGAGAAGCGCAAACCACCGTGGAGGTCGTACCGAGCTTGACCCGTCCCTTTGTTCTCCGCAGGAATGAGCTGGAACTGGAGGCGCGGCTGGCCGAGTCGGCGAAACCGCCCGAATCGCGGTCGCAAGAACCCCCTTCCCATACCCCGCCCGGATGATCGCTTTTGCCTTCGCCGGTCATTAGATGATGGGGCGGGGGAGGCCGGACTTGCTTCGGAACCGGCCCCCTGCGAATCCCCCAAGAACTGTGAAGGAGCGGCAACATGCCCGAGTATAGGTACCGCGCCGTCGACGAAAATGGTCGTAGCGTTACCGGCACCATGAATGAAGATTCCGCGGTCCGCGTGACGGCGATGCTCGAGGAACAGGGGTTGCAGGTGTCCTCGGTCGAGCCCGAAGCCCCGCCACGTACGACGGTCCGGCGCACCGGCGGTCTCACGTGGGAGGAGATCGATCTCTTGAACCAGCAGTTGCTCGCGATCGTGCGGAGCGGACTTCCCCTGGCGCCGGCCCTGAAAGTCGTCGCCGGCGAGTTGCGTGGCCAGCGTCTTAAAGGCGTTCTGGACGCGTTGCACGCGTCGTTGGAACAAGGGCAAAGCCTCGAAGAAGCGCTCGATGCACAAGCGGGGAAACTGCCGCCCGTGTACCGCGCATCCCTGATCGCAGGTGAACGCACAGGCAATTTGCCTTCGGTACTCGAAGATATGTGCGCCTACACCGGCTACATGGTCGAGACCAAGAACCACGTCCAACAGGCGATTGCCTATCCGCTGCTGGTCGTGGCGGCGTGTATCGCCGTGCTTGGTTTCTTTCTGACGACCGTCGTTCCCCAGTTTGCCGATGTGTTCGCGGACTTCGGGACGCGGTTGCCGTGGTTGACTCGTTTCTGGATCGACGTGGCGTACAGCGTTCAGGCGCGGTACCCGTACATGCTCATGGCGGTGTCTTTACTGATCGTTGTCGCGTATCTAGGCCTGAAGTTTGCCCGTACAACGGAGAAGGGCAGGTACTTCCTCGACTGGATCAAGCTTCGCGTGCCGGCTATCGGCCGCGCCTTTCGCCAGGATTCGCTTGCGCGTTTCAGCCGGACCTTGGCCTTGCTTCTTGGTTCCCGTGTGCCCATCCCGGAGAGCATGCAACTCGCTGCTACCGCGGCCGGCAATGCCGTGCTTGGGCGGGCCGTAACGCGCGCGACGCATACCATCGAGCAGGGATCCAATATCGCGGGCGCCTTTGAAGCCACCGGCTACTTCGACGGCACCTTTAATTGGCTGCTGGGCTTGGCCGAAGAACGCGGCGAGCTGGAGGTCTCTCTGCTTCATTTGGCCGATACGTACGAACAAGGCGGGCGGCGGACCGGCCGCGCGATTGTTTCATTCTTGCCTCCGGCATTGATCCTGTTGCTTGGCGGCGTTGTGGCCTCGATCGTGATCTCCATCTACCTGCCCATGTTCACATTGGCAGACGTGATTAGCGGACGATGAACTGGAAACAATTACTACGAACGGACGTGACAACGGTATTGCGCGGTTTTGCGCCACCCCACGTCTACCACGCCCGGCATGGCCGCAAGTGGGCGGGTCCCATGTACGCTCGCCGGGCAAATTGGCATCGTGATTTACTGGCCGTCACGGGCCAACTGCAATCGATCGTTCAATGCAACGCGCCGCTGGTCCAGGGGCTTGAACTGGCCGCGTGGGACGCTCCCCGCCGGAAAGTCCAGCTCATGTTGCAGGCCATCCATGACGATCTGGTTTCGGGAAGCACCTTGCACGAGTCCCTGGCGCAACGGACCCGGTTCTTTCCAAAGTATTACGTCGATCTCGTCAAGGTTGGCGAGGTTACCGGCACCCTCTCCAAGTCGCTGGCCCACCTGTTCGAGCATCTGACTTCCGAGCGCAAACGCGCCGCCTCCATCTGGGGATGGCTCGGCTATTTCGCCGTCGTGTTGTGCATTCAGATGACGATAATCGCGTTACTCGGTTTGTTTGTGCTTCCCGAGTTTGTCGAATCGCTGAAGGACTTGGGTGGGGAATCTCCCGCTATTCTCGATCGTCTGGTGCGCGTAGGCGATTTGATCCACGCTTACTGGGATCCCGTTACGGTCGCTTTGGTTCTGCTCCTTCTGATCGTGCCCAGCACTTTGTTGCCCATGCGCCGAACAACCGCCGGCGTTGGCGTACGTCCAATCAAGTTCCTTGGATGCAGGCTGCCCTTGATTGGATCTGCGATTGCTAAGAGCGACTTGAGCCGTGTGGCCCGCGTTCTGGGGCGGTTGCTGCACGCCGGCGTTCCGTTGAACGATGCCTTACACGACAGTGCGGAGTTGGATCTGGCAGTGCCGCAGCGTCTCGCACTGCAACGGGTCAAACGTCAGGTCGAAGAAGGCTCCAGTCTTACGCAGGCCGTTCGGGAGACGGGCGGTTTCCCGGAATCGTTCTGCGCGCTCGTGTCCCTGGGCGAATCGAGCGGCCGGCTGGGGAATGCTTTTGACCGCATCGCCGAACTTTACGAAATACAGACCTTGAAGACCACGCGTGTCCTGATCGACACCATTTGTCCGTTGGGAATCTTGGTTCTCGGGGGCATCGTACTCGCCGTCGAACTGTCGGTGTTTTCGTATCTCACCACCTTCGCGGATACGATCCTGAGTCAACTTTGAGTAATTACAGGAGAACGTTCGTTCCATGCCATCGCTTAAAATCGTTGGAAACGAAGCAGAATTGCCGGATGACGCGGGTGGACGGCTGTCCCTCGGCGAACTTCAGGCGCGACTGGCGGAACAGTTGGAGCGCGGCGGCGATACCGCGGCGGTGGACGCCGTCAATCTTATTCTGGATCAAGGGGTTCTCCACCGGGCGAGCGATATCCATTTCGAACCCTGGCGAGATTCGTTGGCGGTTCGATACCGTATTGACGGAATCCTCCACGATGCCGCGCTCTTGGCCCGCGCGCACCACCCCCGCATCACGACCCGGCTGAAGATCGTTGCGCGCATCGCAACCTACCACCGGGACACACCCCAGGATGGACGTATCGAACCGGACGCCACACCCTGCGGCCGGGCCATGCGCGTGTCGACCTTTCCCACGGTCAACGGAGAAAAAGTGACCGTTCGGGTGTTGGACATGCCGGGCGGGTTGTTGCCGTTGGTATCGTTGGGGTTCACGCCGTCGCTGGTGGCATCCCTGCGCGACCTGGTGGGTCGGCCGAGCGGCACCCTGCTGCTGACCGGTCCAAGTTCCAGCGGGAAGACCACCACGATTTATGCGCTCATCGACGAGATTCTCCGAATGCGAAAACCCGCGCCGCACGTGGTCACCATCGAAGACCCCGTCGAGTATCGCCTTGCGCAGGTTTCGCAAACCGAGATCAATCCGCATACCGAATTCACCTTTGAAGACGCGCTCCGGGCCGTATTGCGGCAGGATCCCGAAGTGATCATGCTGGGCGAAATCCGCGATCCCGCCACTGCCCATGCCGCCATTCAGGCGGGGCTGACGGGGCACCTGGTCATCAGTACCATTCACAGCGGCACCGCGGCTGGCGTCTTCACGCGCCTGCTGGATATGGGCATCGAACCCTTCTTGATCGCATCCTCCGTGACCGGCGTTCTGGCGCAGCGTTTGGTCCGCCTGAATTGTCCCCACTGCAGTGCATCGATCGTTCCGGACGAACGGCTTTGCGCCGCCTACGGTATTACGTCCGATGCCGGAGACTTTCGAGCCGGGAATGGATGTCCGGAGTGCGAAGGCATCGGCTATTGGGGACGGACCGCGATTGGCGAACTGCTGACCGTTGACGAAACGATTTCAGACCTGGTCCTGAACCGGTCGCGTACGGCCTCTCTCCATCAGGCCGCCGTGGCTGCGGGGATGAACGCACTCGAGCACGACGGCATCGCGCGTGTTACGGCCGGGGTCACAACACTGGAGGAGATGCGGCGCGTATTGCCGCCGGGACTGTAATGGATTCAATCGTCTACACCGTGTGCAGGGCTCGTTCAATCCGTTCAAACCGCAACGGACGGCTCGGATTCTCGTACCTCGAGTTAACGGCGGCGCTGTTCGTGTTCTCCCTCGGGATCATGGGCGCGTTCCAACTGTTTCATTTTACATTGTCCAAGACGCGCGTGATTAAGGAAGACGCCATTGCCATGCGCGCCATCCAGAACGAAATAGAAACGCTGCGCGTTCAGCCGTTTTCGGAACTGGTCGATGGAACGCGCGGACTGACCAGTGCATGTCCTGAACTCGCACAATTGAAGAATGCGCACGGCGACGTACGGATTGACCCCTATGAAGGGTTCCCGGGCGACCTGAAACAGGTTCAGGTTACGTTGGAATGGACGGGCGACAATGCGCGCCACCGGACGCTGTCGTCTACAACGCTGCTTGGCAACCGAGGTGGTTCGTCATGACAAACTCGAAGATAGCACATGGTCGCGCGAACGCCGGAATGACGCTCCTGGAACTGCTGGGCTACGTCGCGGCGTTGGGGATCCTCGTCAACATATGCGCAGTCTCCTTCGTTCAGTCGAACCGGCTCGCGCAGGTGGGGGAGACCACCCTGCTTCGTCTCGATACCCTTGCGGCCGTCCAGCAGGATTTCACCGACGCCGTTCACCGCGCCGTTTCCGTCGCGCCGGCCCTGGCGGGTTTTTCCACGAATGCGGAACAGGTCGTTCTCCAGCTTCCGCCATTGCCTGATGAGCCCGAAGCCGTCCGCTTCATTGTGTTCGGCAGAAACGGTAAAGACGACCTTTCCATGACGACCTACGCGATGGCGAACGGCAAGCTCGTCCTGGAGCGGCATCAACGGTATCCCGTACGTTTCGAAGTAGTGAACCTCGCCTACGACCGGCCTCCCGGCCAGGGGACCCGCGCGGTATCGTTGACGCTGCGCATTTTCCAGGAGCGACGCGACAATCGCAGTGGCGGCGGTGCGACCGTTACCGCCTCGCTGCGCGCCACGGAGTACCCGTTATGAATGCACGACGAAACAATCGAAACAACGTCGCATCGCCAGCGAAGGCATGGCGCTTCTCTTGGCGCTCGGGGTTCTCGTTGTCGTAACTGCTTTCTCTACTGCGCTATTGACGGGACTCCGCGTGAGTCCTAAACCAGGCGCAAGTCCGGGAACGTCAGATTCAGTGCACCAACATCGCGGAAGCGGGTATCGAGAAAGCACTCGTGGAACTGCGCGCAGGCGCCAGTCCGTACGGTGGCGAGAAGGACACTCCGTTCGGCCCGGGATCGTTTACGGTCGTTGTCAAGCCGTTGGAGTTCAATCGAGTTGCGCTCACGTCGACCGGCGTACTGGCAGAAGGAACTCCGGTGCATGCCCGCGTGCGCGTTGAGGCGGCCGTCGAACCCGGGGGCCGGGTGCGCATCCTCCGCTGGGACGAGGAGGTCCACCGATGATGACCCTGCGCAAGAGAACCGGTTTCACGCTGATCGAATTATTGGCCGTTGTCGGTATTATCGGCGTGCTTGCGGCCATCCTGCTGCCTGCCTTGGCTCGTGCCCGCGAACAGGCCCGCCGCACGAGTTGCATGAGCAATCTTTCCCAACTCGGCATGGCTTTCCAGATGTACGCCGCCGAAAACGAAGGGGCCTTTCCGTGGAGCGGTGGGGGAGGGGACGCCCAATGCCTGCTCGATCTGATTCCCGAATACGTCACTGACCCCTGGCTCTTCGCCTGTCCCTCGTGTAGCATTAATTTCGAAGGGCAACCCCGGGGTGAGGAACCCAAACCATTGAATACCTACCTTCACGCGGAGCACAGCGTTCGCGGCAGCTACGACTACTTCGGTGTTTATACTTCGACCCCGCTCACGCTGCCCCCCGCCGATCGTGGCATACCGCGAATACCCATCATGTGGGATGCCTTCAGCGGCATTCCTCGTCTTGGAAAAGACCACGAGGCGCCGCGCTTCTATGCAAACCACGTCCCCGCCGGTGGAAACGTACTGTGGATGGATGGGTCGGTCACGTTTGTCCTGACGAACGAGTGGAAAGATTGGAACCTTCCCGCGGCGGTTCCGAACGTAGAGATGACCGATCCCTCCGCCGAAAAGGTAGGTCCTCCCGAGTCCGAATCCCTGCGCTGAGGGCATGCCCCGTGACGTGCACTTTCCCCCGACACGGAAAATGCTGCGCCCGTTGACTCCCGACGGAACGATCCTCCATTATGCCTTGCGCGCAAGTCGCGTCGGTTAGATGGTCTAACCGCAACCCGATCGGGGTTCGGCTGCAGTGCGAGGGGATATGAAGAGATTACTGGTGACAGGCGGTGCGGGTTTCATCGGATCCCACATCGTGGATGCCTATGTGGAAACGGGCCATCATGTGGCTGTGGTGGACAATCTCAGTTCGGGATTTCGCGAATTCGTGAACCCAAAGGCGACCTTTTACGAAATGGACGTTCGATCCGAGGATATTCGTTCCATCTTCGAAAAGGAAAAACCCGAAGTCGTCAATCATCTCGCGGCGCAAATCGACGTGCGGCGCAGTGTCGAAGAGCCCATGTTCGATGCGGATGTCAACATCAAGGGCTCGCTGAACGTATTGGAATGCGCCGTAAAGACCGGCGTCAAGAAGTTCCTGTTCGCGTCGACCGGCGGCGCCATTTATGGTGAACCGGAGATCCTTCCGGTGTCGGAAGAATACTGGCCGCGCCCAATTTGTCATTACGGCGCTGCCAAGTATTCGGTCGAGCACTACATCTACCTCTACCGGCATCTCTACGGCATCGATTTCACCATCCTCCGGTTCCCGAACGTCTATGGTCCGCGCCAGAATCCCCATGGCGAGGCCGGTGTATGCTCGATCTTGATCGGTTTGATGCTGGAGGGCCGGGCGCCAACCTTGTTCGGGTTTGGCAAGCCGTTGCGCGACTATGTCTTTGTCGGTGACATTGCGCGGGCCAACGTACTGGCCCTCGACAAGGGGTCCGGTGAAACCCTGAATCTGGGTTCAGGTATTGGTACCTCCGTCCGGCAGATTTTCGATGTCTTGCAGGGAATCCTGGATTTCCCGGACGAGCCCATGCTTAAAGAACTCAGGCCGGGCGAGATACGTGAGATCTACATCACCGGCGAACGAGCCCGGGAAGTGCTCGGATGGTCCCCAACGGTGAATTTGAAGGAAGGACTTCAGCGAACGGTCGACCACATTCGCGCTGCCGAGTCGGCTACAGGCTCGAACCGCTAGCCCCCAGGACGCGCCTGTCAACAGTTCGATTGCCATCCACAGCGAGCAGTGCACGTTCCGGGCGAGAACGGGTTGTTCCGCTTTGGCTTTCCTTGCTACTATGGCATCTTCATTCTTGGGCGGACGAACTCTATGATTTCAATGATTGTCTGCGGTTCATGCGGTGTACGATGCACTTCCCGCGAAACAGTTTGGCGCGCTGCTTTTGAGCGGCACGGAATCGGGCTGCGATTCAAAGTTTGGGGCGTTCTCGGGTGGACGTAAACTCTCCACAACTGGATCAGTTTGATTCCATTCGTCAAGAGGCCCTCGGTTTAGCCGGTCTCGGCCTGCTTCGGACGACGGCAAAAGGCATCGTCGTATTCGCGGACAAGACCGCGCTCGACGTCCTGGACGTTCGGGAGGACCCTGCCCGCAGTGCTCAGGTCGTTGGGCACGCTCTTACCGATCTGACAACTTGCCCAATTCCCGTCGAAACGATCGCCACCGAACTTCGCCGTTCCGGGCGCATCCGGCGCGACGAAGTCGCGTTCCAAGGCGCCAACGGCGATGAACGCTGGGCGCTATACGATTGCTACATCGTGCGCGATTCGGTTTCCGGCGACGACTTCGTCCAATTCGTCATTCAGGATGTGACCGAACATCGGCGCACCGCCCGGCAGGAACGAATCCGGCAGATCGCCGTCGATTCATCGGTCAATGCCATTGCCATGGCCGACCTGGATGGAACGGTGACCTACGCCAATCCCGCCCTGGCTTCCATGTGGGGATTTAAGGACGTGGACGACGTAATCGGAAGGCACGCGGAGTCCCTTTGGGCGGACGAACACCTGGCGCGGCACGTCGGAATTTGGCTGATTCAACACGATCATTGGTCGGGGCAACTTTCCGCCCGCCGAAAAGATGGCACGACGTTCGATGTCCACCTTTCCGCCACTCGCGTGCTCGATGCGGACGGAACCCCGCTGTGTCTCATGATGTCCTGTGTGGACATCTCCGAACAGAAGCGGATCGAGGAGGAACTGCGCAAACGGGTCGAGACCGAGCGGCTTATCGTTCGAATCTCTACACGACTCGTCAGTCGGCTGTCCAGAGACTTGAATGCGTCCGTCACGGACGCGCTACAGGAACTCGGAGAATTTGCCGAGGTTTCCTTTGCCGCTCTCGCAATCCGGGATCCCGACGAGGAACGTGTGGAACACGTCTTTGAATGGTGGAAGGACGGTTCGGGCCCCCAATTCAAGTCGTTGGTTGGTACTCCCCTTGCCGGGTTTGAGTGGTTGACGAAACAGTTGGTCAAAGGGAAGAGCACCGTCCTCGAACATATGCCCGAAGTGGGGGGGATTCACCGGCGATTCCCGCGGTTGATAGCAATCGCCGGGAAGGTGACCTCTTGCTCGTACCCGTGCAACACAACGACCGGACCACCGGCGTCATCGCCTTGTGGACCGGCGAGGATGCCGACGCGCCGCGTGATTGGGGCGAGCAGACGGAAAACGCCATGCGTATCGTCGGCGAGATCATCGCGAACGTCGTACGGCGGCGGGAAGCCGAAGAAGAGGTGCTGCGACGCGTCGAGTTCGAACGAATCGTAACGGCCGTTTCGAGTCAATTTATCGGAATGGCACCCGATGAGATCGACGGCGCCATTGAAGAGGCGTTGCGAACGGTCGGCGAGTACCTGCATGTCGATCGCTGCTATGTCAGTTGGATCTCCGACGAAAGCGGGGTCGTTATTGAATCCTTCGAGTGGTGTGCCGAAGGAATTCCCTCGTATTGCGCCATTTTGACGGACGTACCCCTGTTCGAGGAATTTCCATGGGCGGCGAAGAAACTGGTGCGGGGCGAACCACTCATATTCGAATCGGTTGACGAACTGCCCGACGAGGCGGGGCGCGAACGAAGGCTCATGGAGCAGCAGGACATCAAGTCCCTCGTGAACGTTCCCATCATGGTAAGCAAGCGCCTGATCGGCTTGTTGGGCTTTGAAACCGTCCAATCCGAAGCGCATTGGTCGGACGACGTCGTAGCCATGGCGACGATTGTCGGCCAGGTGTTCGGCAACGCCATGGTCCGGAAAGAAGGCGAGGCCGAGCGTCAGCACTTGGAGGCGCAGGTACGCCACGCGCAAAAGCTCGAGAGTCTCGGGGTGCTTGCCGGTGGTATCGCCCACGACTTTAACAATATCCTCATGGGGATCATTGGGAACGCGGGTCTGGCGATGATGGAGCTGCCGAGCGACTCGCCGGTGTGCGAGTGTATCGTCCACATTGAAAATGCAGCGCAACATGCCGCGGAACTGACCACCCAGTTATTGGCCTATTCCGGAAAAGGAGCGTTCAGCCTTCGGCCGGTCAACCTGACGCGTATCGTCGACGACATGATGCACCTGGTCGAAGCCGCGGTATCCAAGCGAGCGTTTTTGAACGTGCGTCTGAACCCCGATGTTCCGGATATTGACGGCGATGCGGGACAACTTCGCCAGGTGGTGCTCAATCTCGTGACCAATGCGTCCGACGCGGTAGAGAGCGGCGGGGGCAACATCCGGATCGCGACCGGCGCGATGAAGGCGGACCGCGCGTATCTTGCGGGCACGTATTTGCACGAAGATTTTCGCGAGGGCCCATACGCGTTCTTGGAGATCGGCGACACCGGCTGCGGAATGGATCGACAGACTCTGGGCCGTATGTTCGATCCGTTCTTTAGCACGAAATTCCCGGGACGCGGTCTCGGTCTTGCGGCCGTGCTCGGGATCGTCCGCGCCCATCGCGCCGCAATCAAGGTGGAAAGCGCCCCGGGCGAGGGCACGGTGTTTCGCGTGCTCTTTCCGTGTCGCACGGAGATCGTAACACCGCAGGAAGCTGCGCCGCCCGCGATCGAGTCGGACGTTGCCGGTGGCGTTGTTCTTGTCGTTGACGATGAGCCGGTCGTACGTCGCGTGGTGAGACTGACCTTGGAGCGATTTGGCTACGACGTTTTGATGGCCGAAGACGGGCGAGAAGCGGTGGAGGTTTTCCGCGAACGGCCGGGAGAAATCAACTGCATTCTCCTGGACATGACCATGCCCGTCATGGACGGCGCAGAAGCGTATGCCCAAATCCGAAAGATCGATGCGAGCGTCCCCATCATACTTTCCAGCGGTTATTCCGAAATTGATGCGCGCGAGCAGTTGGAGGAGTCGTCCGCGCTTACCTTCATTCAGAAGCCATACACGACCGTCGCGCTGGTGGAAGCCGTGAGTCGATCGATTCGGGAAGTGCAACGTCCAGTCTAATCCGCATTTCTCCCAGCCCGAATGCCATCATCGTGCAGACCGCTAGCCTGGGTGCGTGTGAGCAATGCGGTCCACCCCGCACGTCGGGCAACCCGCAAGGCCTGTAATGATAATTCGTCAGTTTCACCGGGTTGAAGATGTTCTGACCGCCGCAAACGACTTTCATTGATTCCCCCGTCCCGAATCGCCCATATTCCCGCCTATCATCGAAATGTCTTCACATTCCCGATTGTTCCGTAGCTAACGATCTTGGTTTCTTTGTTCGGGCATCGCGCAGCCGGCAGTTGGATGCCCAGATACATCCTTTTACGCACGGTGGTTCGGCATTCAATGGTGCGTAGCGTCCTTACAAGGGAGGCGTTGTGGCTGAAAAGGAGCAGGCGGAGCACGTAATCTCCGAAGAGCGCGACGAACTCAAGGGCGAGGAGGAAGAATCCGAGGAGCCCAAAGGGCGCAGTCTCGCGGTTTTCAGTCTGGCGGCGCTGGGCGTTGTATATGGGGATATCGGAACGAGCCCCCTGTACGCGCTGCGGAAGTGCTTCCACGAAACGCATACCCTGGCCGTTAATGAAGCGAATGTGCTTGGCGTGCTGTCGCTGATCCTGTGGTCGCTCATCCTTGTCGTGTCCGTGAAATACCTGGTCTACGTGATGAAAGCCAGCAACGACGGGGAAGGCGGTATCCTGGCCTTGATGGCGCTTGCCGTTCCCGGGGGGGAGCCAAGACGCCGCACCGAGTGGCTATTGTTGGCCGTGGGCATGTTCGGAGGCGCGGGGCTCTACGCTGATGGTATGCTCACTCCGGCGATTTCGGTTATGAGCGCGGTGGAAGGGCTTGGCGTGGTGACGAAGTCCATGGACCCCTACATCGTGCCAATCACCGTGGGCATCTTGTTCGGCCTGTTCATGTTTCAACGCCGGGGGACCCTGGGTGTTGGGTCGGTTTTCGGCCCGGTCATGTTGCTGTGGTTCGTGACGCTCGCGGTGTTGGGGGTGCACGGCATCCTACGGGAACCCTCGGTCCTGCGCGCCGCGAATCCCTGGCACGCAATTCAATTCTTTTCGATGAACGGATGGGCGGGATACGTGATCCTCGGAAGCGTCTTCCTGGTAGTGACGGGCAGCGAAGCACTGTACGCAGACATGGGGCACCTCGGAAGAAATCCGATTCGCCTGGCGTGGTTTTCCCTCGTGTTGCCTGCGCTGGTGTTGAACTACTTTGGACAGGGCGCCTTGCTCTTGCAACAGAACGGCGTCGGAAACCCTTTCTACGAACTGGCGCCGGGCTGGACGCGATACCCGCTGGTTGGGTTGGCGATCGCGGCGACCGTGATCGCATCCCAAGCGATCATCTCAGGGGCCTTTTCGCTGACCCGGCAGGCGGTGTTGCTCGGCGAGCTTCCTCGTATGTCCATCGTACAAACTTCCCGCGAGAAGGTCGGACAAATCTATATCCCGACCGTGAACTGGATACTGATGATCGCGGCCATCGGGCTGGTTCTTACCTTCCGGAAATCCACAAGCCTGGCCGGGGCCTACGGTATGACGGTAAGCCAGGCGATGGTGATCACGACGGTGCTTGTGTATTTCGTAGCGCGGGACAAATGGCGGTGGAGCCTGTGGGCCGCCGGCGGGGTGACGGCCGCGCTGCTCGTGATGGACCTCGCTTTCCTGGGCACAAACCTGCTGAAGTTTCTCCAGGGCGGTTGGATCCCGCTCGCCGTTTCACTGGTCGTATGGGGGGTGATGCATTGCTGGCGACACGGACAGAGCACGGTCGGGAGGTGGGTGGAAGAGGCCACCGTCCCCGTAGAAGCGGTTCAGAAGCGCATCAAGGAGGATCAATTGCCCCGGGTGCCGGGGACCGCAGTCTTCTTGACCGCGCAGCCCCAGGGGGTGCCTATGATTCTCGTCCGACATATCGAGCACAATCAAGTGTTGCACGAGCGCGTGGTCCTGACAACGGTGGAGATGGAAAAGGTGCCGAGGGTGTCCTGGAAAGAGCGTGTCGAAGTGAAGGAACTCGGCGACGGTTTGTGGCGAATGATCTTGCACTATGGATTCATGGAAGATCCCAATATCCCGGCCGTGCTTCGCAGAGAAAAGGAAAAGCTGGACCTGGACCTCGAAAAGGTGACGTACTACGTGGGGCACCTGATGTTGGTTCGAAGCGAAGCGGATCGGAGACGCTCCTGGCGTACCAGAGTGTACGCCGTGTTGGCCCGAAATGCCGCCGAGTCAACCGCGTTCTACGGCCTGCCCGCCGACCGTGTCTTTGACACCGGGGTGCGGGTGGAATTGTAACCCTCGGGACTCGCCGCAGGCCCCGTCACCGAATGATCCCTTGACCTCGCAAAAGTATCCCCGCATGCGAACACGCCATACACCTACTTGCTTTGCTCCTGGAGTTGCCGCAGCCGTTCGAGCGTCTGATTGATCTGTTCGATGTGAGTCAGGTGCCCGGAGTCCTGATACGTGTCCCGTATCTTCACAAAACGCGCGTCCCGCGCTTTGAACGCTTCAATCACGTCCGGGTCAAAGTGGCTTTCCGCCGCTTCCAGAATGATGTCCCGCGATTTCTCGTGAGGAAACGGCTCCTTGTACGGTCGTTTGGATGTCAGGGCATCGTACGCATCGCCCAAGGCCACGATACGTGCCGGAAGCGGAATCTCTTCTCCGGAAACGCCATAGGGGTAACCGCTGCCATCCCACTTCTCATGATGGTAGTAGGCGATATCCCGGCCCATCATCAGGAACGAATTGCCTCCGGCTTCCTCGTCGGCAGCCTTGAGTGTGTCACCGCCGACCAGCGTGTGCGTCTTCATGATGTCGAACTCTTCGACGGTCAATTTGCCCGGTTTCAGCAGGATTTGATCCGGAATGCCGACCTTCCCAATGTCGTGGAGCGGACTCGAATAAAACAGAATCTCCACGAAACCGCTGTCGATGATTCCATCGTACTTTGGCCAGGAACCCATTTCGATGGCGATTTCACGGACATACCGGCGCATCCGTTCGAGATGTTCCCCCGTTTCCGGGTCGCGTGACTCGGCGAGTCGCGCCATGGAAAACATGGTGACCTGTTGCGTTCTCTCGAGTTGCGAGGTCCGTTCCCGCACCCGTTCCTCCAGGGCCTGATTGTCACCCTCCAGACGCCGCTGGTACTTGATGATCTGATCCTGCAGGGCCTTCGATTTGACCGACGCACGGATGCGCGCATCGAGAAGCACCGGATCGATGGGCCGAATAAGGAAGTCGTCGACCCCTGCTTCCAAGGCCCGAATATTGGCTTCGTGCTCGGCCACGCCGGTGATGATGATAATCGGAATGTGCCGCGTCAAGAGATCGCGCTTTAACCGGTCACAAACCTCGAACCCGTTCATGTCCGGCATGACCAGATCAAGGAGTATGACGTCCGGAGGATCCTCCGCCACCATCTCCAATGCGGCAGGGCCACTCAACGCTTCCGTAATGGTGTACCCTTTCGGCACCAGGAGACGCCGCATCAGTGCGATGTTCTCCGCCATGTCGTCCACCACCAGTATCGTTGGACGGTCCTCTTCCGGCTCGGGCAATATCGGGCTCACCGAAGACATAAACTGCGCTCGCTCTGACCGGGGGAGATTCGTTCGAGACTCATTCTCTGTCCTTTCGAAGAGGTAGACCCCGCCTACGTCAAGCCGCACCCGGGGATGATCGGCATCTCGCCTGGCAGCTTGAGGCGTATACCCTTTCTCTATCGCAATCGTATCACAGGGATAGTCAGCCCGCAAGCGGCGCATTTGCCGCAGAACGCCACCTGAGTTCGGGCTTTTATTTGCGTGCGTGTTTCAAAAGTGGTCATCACGCGGTTCATAAGACGTGCGGCGAATGTAGCGACGATCAACGGCACGAGACATAGCCACCGGTATTTGCGGGCGATGGCCGTTGATTCACGGCGATCCCATCCGGCATACTCGCCCATCGCGAATGTAAACCCGCTGAGGAACGATGCCTGGTAAGCAGAAAGCCGTAAACTCCGGCAAAGAGTTGCAGATGGAAGTAGCCCGTTTGGGGGGCGCGCTGGGCCTTATCGTGGAGTTGGAGGTGCAGGTAGGGCGCCGAATCTGGGGCGCCAAGCGCCGGATCGATGTCGTTCTGAAGCATCCCGAGACGCGTGTGAGCCTTGGGGTCGAATGCAAGTACCAGGAAGTGAGTGGCAGCGCGGAAGAGAAGATTCCCGCGACCCTGGAAGACATTCGCGCCTGGCCCATCCGCGGCATCGTCGTCTATTGCGGCCGAGGCTTCTCGACGAACATGGAATCCTACCTGTTGTCGACCGGCATGGCCGTCGAACTTGCCGACCTGCAGGACTGGCTGGAGTTGTATTTCGGGTTATGAGAAACGTTCGCCGGAGGTTGGTGGTCCCGCGTCCCTTTCTCAAGTGGGTCGGGGGGAAGGGGCAGCTTCTCGAACCCCTGCTTCGCCAAGTCGAACGAGCCGGGGCGTTCGGCCGATACCACGAACCCTTCGTGGGAGGCGGCGCCTTGTTCTTCGAGCTGGCGCGCACAAACCGGCTGGGCCGAAAGCAAGCCTATCTCAGCGACAACAACGACCGGCTCATCGACGCCTACCGCGCCGTCAAAGACAACGTCGAGCGCGTCATTGACCTGCTCCACGGGCATAAGGAACGCCATTCGGAACCCTATTACTACGAGGTCCGAGGCCAAGTGCCCGACGATGTGTACGAGCGCGCTGCACGAATCATTTACTTGAACAAGACCTGCTATAACGGCTTGTTTCGCGAGAACAGCCGGGGAATTTTCAACGTGCCCTTCGGCCGGTACAAGAATCCCAGGATCTGCGACGAACCGAATTTACGCGCGGCGACCCAGGCGTTGGCTCGTGCCAAGGTTTCGGTTCGTTCCTTCGATACGGTGCTCAAGCAGGCGCAACCCGGCGACCTCGTGTACTTCGATCCGCCCTACCACCCCGTGTCCAAGACCGCCTCGTTCACGGCCTACGACAAAGGAGGCTTTGGTGTGAAGGCCCAGGAGCGTCTCGCCGAAGTTGCACGCGCCCTCGACCAGAAGGGCGTCAAATTCATCTTGTCTAATTCCATGACGGAGCTGATTCGTACGTTATACAAACCGCACTTCCACGTTGACGAAGTCTACGCAACGCGAGCGGTCAACAGCCGCGCTGACCGTCGTGGGAAAGTTTCTGAGGCGCTCGTTCACAATTTCTGATGCGCCCTCCCGGGCAGGCGATGGGAGCGCGCTATACGGTTAAAGCAGCGCTCCGCTGTGTATCAGTTCGGTGGCTTTCTCGGAGAGGACAGGATCGAATTGGGTGCCGCTCTTTTTCCGCAATTCCGCCATGATAATCTCCGGGGAAAGAGCCTTCCGGTAGGGACGGTCGCTGAACATTGCGACTATCGCTTCCGCAATGCAGACAAGCCGCACCACCAGCGGGATCGCCTCTCCCGACAACCCGTCCGGGTACCCCGAGCCGTCCATATGCTCGTGATGGTGCCGCACGATCTGGCGGTACTCGCGCGGCAACATTTCCGCGGCACTCACAATGTCGTACCCGATAATCGTGTGCTGCTGGACTTGCTCCCGCTCTTCGGGACTGAGTTGCTCCGGCTTTTGCAAGACTTCCGGGCTGATCCCCAGGTTTCCGATATTGTGGAACATCGCCACAAGCCCCAGTTGTTCGCATTCCCGCGGCGCAAGACCCATACGTTCGGCCAATTGCGTTGCCACGTCCCGCACGCGGCTGCTGTGCCCGCGGAGATACTGGTCCCGCGCCTCCATGCAGTTGGGCCATGTTTTCCAGCGCGGCAACGTGTGCGTTCTCCGCTTTCCGGATTCTCCGAATGTTCCACATCGCCGCTGCCGCATGGTTCGCCACGATGTCGAGCGTCTTCAGATCCGCTTCCGTGAACCGGCCGTTCCCGTGCTTTCCGCAAACGTTCAGGACGGCGAGCACTTGAGGCGGTGTCGTCGAGCCCTCCGATACGGCTCGAGTCTTGAGCGGCAGCGATACGAAGGAGGTCTCGGTAAGTCGCCGGCTCATTTGTTCCACTTCGGGATGGTTCGCGATGTTTTCTACGAGAATGGACGCGCCGCTTGCCGCGACCTTCCCCGAAATGCTCTTCCCGATCTCGACCGTTGTGGACTTGGCTTCGTCCGAGAGGCCCGCGCTCGCCGCGACTTCCAACGTATGGCCGTTCTGACCGGCGATCATGAGGGAGCCACGGTATGCGCCTACCTGGTTCAGCGCTGCCTGCAGGACGAACTCCAATAGCTGACTCTCATCTTGCATACCGGCCATGGACTCGCTGATATCGAAGATCTCCGTAAGTTCGCGCAATCGCGCGTTCTCCGTAGCCAACCGGTATCGTTCGATGGCGTTGGCAACCGCCAGCTTCACTTCACTCAGGCTGAACGGTTTCAGGACGTAGTCGTAGGCGCCTTCTTTTACCGCGGCGCGCGCAGTCTCCAGCGTGGCGAATCCCGTCATGACGATGGGAATGAGGGTGGGGCGAATCTTGCGAGCTTCACGGATGAGCTGGATGCCGTCCATATCCGGCATCATGATATCCGTGAACAGAAGGACGAAATCTTCCCGGTCACGCAGTAAATCCAATGCCGCCGGCGCGTTCGACCTGGCCTCCACAGGATATCCGTCATCCTCGAGAATATCGGTTAAGAGTTCCCGGATGACGGCCTCATCATCTACGACCAGGATCTTATTCGTACTATTCATAAATCCTGCCTGTGGAGTCCACACTTCCGAAATGATACCACATGGGGAAACGTATTGCCCAACGCTCAATCACTTCAGTGATTTACGCGCCGCACGCAACGCAGTGCGCACACGGCGCGGCGATGTCCCGCCGGGATGGTCCCGCCGTTGGACGATCGATTTCGTGTCGAGCACGCGATGTACATCCCGCTCAAAACACGAATGGAACACGGCAAATTCCCCCGTGGTCAATTCCGGCAGGCGTTTGCCGTTCTTGATGCAATGGAGCACGATCCGTCCGACCACCCCATGGGCCTCCCGGAACGGGACTCCTTTCCCAACGAGATAGTCCGCCAAATCGGTCGCTTCCAGGAATCCTTCACGCGTTGCCTTCTCCATCGCATCCGCGCGAACCGCGATCGAAGGAATCATGCGCGCCACGACCGCCACACACAATTGCACGGTGTCGGCAGCGTCAAACAACGGCTCCTTGTCTTCCTGGAGGTCCCGGTTGTAGGTCAGGGGGAGTCCCTTCATTAACGTCAACAGTGCGGTGAGATCGCCGAAAACACGGCCCGTCTTGCCGCGGACCAACTCGGCCACGTCCGGATTCTTTTTCTGCGGCATGATGCTCGATCCCGTCGTATAGGCGTCGCCGATCTCGATAAATCCGAATTCCGGCGTGGACCAGAGAATCAGCTCCTCGCACAAGCGGCTCAGATGCATCATCACCAGCGAAGCGTTCGAGCAGAATTCGATCGCGAAGTCCCGATCGGATACGGAATCCATGCTGTTCGGCGAAATCGCGTCGAATTCCAGCGCGTCTGCCACCATCTTGCGGTCAATGGGGTAGGGGGTGCCCGCCAGCGCGGCCGAACCCAGGGGCAATACGTTAACCCGCCGCCGCAATTGGGCAAAGCGTTCCGCGTCCCGCGAGAACATCTCGTAATACGCCAGATAGTGGTGGGCCAGCAGCACGGGCTGCGCGTGCTGAAGGTGGGTACACCCCGGAAGTACTACGTCAATGTGCTGTTCTCCGAACGCCACGAAGGCGAGACGAAGTTCGCGGAGCAGCCCCAGGAGCGCATCGATCTGGTCGCGCATCCACAGCCGGACGTCCGTCGCGATCTGATCGTTCCGGCTCCGCCCCGTGTGTAGGCGCTTTCCTGCATCGCCGATGCGTTTGACCAGCGCCGCTTCGATGTTCGTATGCACATCTTCCAGCGACGGGTCGAACCTGAACTTGCCGGATTCGATTTGCTTCGCAATGGTCTTAAGGCCCGACACGATCGTGCGCGCGTCGGTCTTGGTCAGGATGCCCTGTTCGCCAAGCATGCGCGCGTGCGCAATGCTGGCGCGGATATCCCACGGCGCCAGCCGTGCATCAAACGACACGGATTCGCCCAGTATCTCGACCAAGGCATCGGTCTTCGCCTCGAACCGGCCGCCCCACTGTTTCGCCATATCGCGTCAGCTTCCCATGGTTGGTCTACGCGCGAGCACGTACGCCTACGATTCCAATCCTGCGTTTTTTCGTACCCGCAGGCGCAACGCATTCAGCCGGATGAAGGCGCCGGCATCGCTCTGGGCATAGGCCCCCTCGTCTTCTTCGAAGGTCGAAATCTGCGGGTCGTACAAGGATTTCGGCGCTTTGCGGCCCACGACCGTGCAGTTCCCCTTGAAGAGTTTGAGTCGCGCCGTTCCCGTGACGTTCTCCTGGCTCTGGTCTACAAACGCCTTGAGCAGTTTCATCTCTGGCGCGAACCAGAATCCGTTGTACATGAGTTGGGCGATCTTGGGAGACAGCCGGTCGCGCTCCAGCATGACTTCGCGGTCCATGGTGATCGATTCCACTGCGCGATGGGCCGCATACAGGATGGTCCCGCCCGGCGTCTCGTAAACCCCCCGGGATTTCATCCCTACAAACCGGTTCTCGACCAAGTCGACCCGGCCGACCCCGTTCGCGCCTGCCACCGCGTTCAAGGTTTCCATCAGTTCGACTGCTCCCAACCGTTTCCCATCGACGGCAACCGGAGTGCCTTCCTCGAAATCCACCTCCACGTAGGTGGGCGCATCGGGCGCTTGCGAAGGGTCCACCGAGCGCCGGAACATGTCCATCGGGGGCTCGTTCCAGGGATCCTCCAGGATGCCGCCTTCGTAGGAGATGTGCAGCAGGTTCGCGTCCATCGAATACGGCTTCGCCGCCGTGACCGGAACGTCGATGCCGTGCTTCTTCGCGTAATCGAGCATCTTCGTGCGACTCGTCAGGTCCCACTTCGGGTCGCGCCACGGCGCAATGATAGTCACGTTCGGCTCCAGCGCCAGATAGGTCAACTCGAACCGAACCTGGTCATTCCCTTTCCCCGTGGCGCCGTGGGATACCGCATCGGCCTTTTCCTTGCGGAGGACGTCGATTTGTCCCTTGGCGATGAGGGGCCGAGCAATGCTGGTGCCCAACAGGTAAGAGCCTTCGTAGATTGCATTGGCTCGCATGGCCGGGAACACGTAGTCCCGCACGAATTCCTGACGCAAATCCAGGCAGTGCACCGCGCTGGCACCCGTCTTCTTGGCCTTTTCAATCGCTGGGGCCGTCTCTTCGCCCTGTCCAATGTCGGCAATATACGCCACAATGTCAGCTTTATACGTCTCTTGCAGCCACTTCAGGATGACCGACGTGTCCAGTCCGCCCGAATAGGCAAGTACAATTTTCTTTACTTCTGACGCCATTTCCCGTTTCCCTTTCTTAATCTCGAATGCCACGCCTCGTTGGTTTTCCGATTTTGCGGCAGTTTAAGTCCCGCTGCGCGGACCCGAATTTTAGCGGTTCCCCAGCAAACTGACCAGCACCGCCTTCTGCGCGTGAAGGCGATTCTCGGCCTCGTCAAACACAATGGAGCGTTCCCCGTCGATCACTTCGTCAGTGACTTCCAGACCACGTTTTGCCGGCAGGCAGTGCATGAATAGCGCATCCGGCTTCGCCAGAGACATGAGCGGAGAATTCACCTGATACGGAGCGAAGATTTTTGCCCGTTCCTCCGTCTCTTCCTCCTGGCCCATGCTGACCCACACGTCCGTGTAGATTGCGTCGGCGTACTTCAGTCCGGCTTCAATGTCGTGGGTGACTTCGACGGTCCCTTTTGCATGACGCTGCGCGTAGGCGAGGATTTCCGGGTCGAGTTCGTATCCTTCCGGGCACACCAGCGTCACATTGAGCGGAATGCGCGCGGCGAAATTGAACCATGACGCGCACACGTTATTCCCGTCGCCAACGAAGGCCAGCTTCAGACTCCCCAAATCGCCTTTGTGTTCGATCAAGGCTTGGGCGTCGGCCAGGACCTGGCAAGGGTGCAGTTTGTCCGTGAGCGCGTTGATCACCGGTACGGAAGAATACGCGGCCAAGTCCACGACCGATTCGTGCAGGTACGTGCGTGCCACGATGCCATCCACCCACCGTTCCAGGTTGCGTGCGATGTCCGGGACCGATTCCCGCTCGCCCAGTTTGATCTGGCCGGACTCCAGCACGATCCCGTGCCCGCCAAGCTGAAAGATGCCGGTCTCGAACGTGACCCGGGTACGCAGGCTCGGCTTCTCAAAGATCATCGCGATGGTCTTGCCTTCCAGACGATGGGTGGACTTGCCGGCTTTCTGCGCCTTCTTGAGTTCGGCGGCGAGATCGAGCAATGCGGTGATTTCATCCGTCGTCAGGTCTGCGAGCGAGATGAGGTCGTGGAGCATATCAGCCATCTCCGAGGGCGGCGTCGAGCGTCGAGACCACCCGGTCCACTTGGTCGTCCGTCACAATCAGCGGGGGTACGAACCGCAGCACGTTGGGTCCGGCTGGACCGCATACGATACCGCTGGCAAGCATCTTCTGAACGACGGGGGCGACTGCATCCTTCATTTCCACCCCAATCATCAGCCCTTTACCGCGAATCTCGACGATCTGCCCGTGCTTTTGGGCCAGTTCCTTTAACCCGTGAAGGAAATGTTCTCCAACCTTGGCCACTCGATCGAGAAATCCCGGCGCGAGCATCGTTTCCAGCGTGGCCTTGGCCGCCGCCGTGCACAGCGGGTTGCCGCCGAAGGTCGTTGCGTGCGAGCCGACGCTGAAGCCGGACGCCGCTTCTTCCGTGCAGCCCATCGCGCCGATGGGAACCCCGTTCCCCAGGGCCTTCGCGACGGTCATGATATCCGGTGTGACGCCGTAATGCTCGTGCGCGAACAACTTCCCGGTCCGGCCCATGCCAGTCTGGACTTCGTCAAATAATAACAAGATACCCTTCTTGTCGCACAGTTCGCGAACACCCTGGACGAATGCTTCGTCCGCAACGCGCACGCCGCCCTCTCCCTGGATGGGTTCGAGAATGATGGCGCCCGTTTCGGGCGTAATCGCCTCGGTAAGGGCCGCGAGATCGTTGAAAGGAACGTGCTTGATGCCCGGAAGCATAGGGGCGAAGCCTTCGTGATATTTCGGTTGCCCCGTTGCCGTGATTGCGGCCATGGTCCGCCCGTGGAAAGACTGGTTCATGGCGATGATCTCGGGTTTGGGCGTGCCCTTCTGATGCCAGTACCGGCGGGCGAGTTTGAAGGCGGCTTCGACGGCCGTCGCGCCGCAGTTCGAGAAGAACCACCGATCCGCGAAGGTGTGTTTACATAACAACGCCGCAAGTTCGACTTGCGGCTGGGTGTGGTACAGGTTCGAAACATGTACCAGCGTCTTCGCCTGGGTGCAGAGGGCCTCGGTCACCGCGGGATGGCAGTGTCCCAGGCCGACCACAGCGATGCCCGCAAAGAAGTCGAGGTACTCCTTGCCGTCGGCATCCCAAAGCGCCGTCCCCTTGCCGCGGACGAAGGCCAGATCCCGCGATCCGTAGGTGTTGATGATGTGCGCTTCCCCGAGGGCTTTGATCTCGCTTGTATTCATGGTCCCGTGCTCCCCTGTTCCTGCGTTGCCGCGCCTGCGTTTATGTCATGGGACACGCTATGCGCATTTCCACGCCGGAAGAGGGCTCCCCTTGCTGGTGACGGATCTGCGTTCCGTTACCCCAGTTGTGGTAATAAACAGTTCGAGCGCGCTCGAAACAATGCCGAACGCGCCCGGTACGAACGTTTAGGCGGCCTCTCCGCCGCCGGATGGCTTCTTCGTCGAGTTCGACTTAGAATCGGTTTTCGTCTCGGACTTTCCTTCGGATTTGGACTCGGATTTGGATTCGGATTTGGTCGGATTTCGAGTCCGAACCGTTCGCTTCTTTGGTCTTTCCGTTGGAGCCGTTTTTGTAGTCGGTTTGGTAAAACCCCGAACCCTTAAAGATGATACCGGCCCCCGTCCCGATCAGTCGCTTCATGCGCTTGCTGCCGCAGCTTTCACAGGAGATCTTGGGCGTCGCGGACATGCTGTGAAAGACGTCCGTTATCGTCTCACATTTCTGACACTGATACGAATACGTTGGCATCGTTGGAACCACTCCCTGATTACACAAGGGTTATGCACGGTCCGCGCCGAGGGTGAACCTTCCACCCGAAGGAACACGCACGGACCGTCCAGCCGGTTCGACTGGGCCGGCACAGCGTCTTACCGGATATCCAAACACCGGAATCATGCCGGATTCATCCCCGCACCGCCGGTGCAAAGGTGGGCCGGGTCCAAGGCCCGTGAACGCAAAAGCCGTTCGCGCCTTGAAAAGGGGGTAATTTAGCAGGTTTCCCGTTGAAAATCAAAGCGATAGCGACGGCTGGCGCCTAAACCGAGGCGGAGGGGCCGAACTGATCCGACCGATCGCGTCTGATCGGTCCATAGCGTCTATCGTGTCCAACGCGTCCATTTTCCTCCCTCGGCCATCCGCCGCCGGGATTTCCCGGGATCTCCGCAACTCCCCTGCGGAACGATTTCTCGCCGTTTCGGGATACAGACTATAGATGCGTAAGATGCTGATAAATGAAAGTTTATCGCTTTAATTAGATTTTTTAGAACGGATATTCACTTGACAAATACTGCGAGTCGGATTCAAGATCAACCGATAAGCCAGGGAGTAGCGCGTGGATTCGTTGACCAACCTCAGTCAGACACCCGAGACGACCATTAACGGGGCCGTAGCCATCGCGATTGCAGTGGGAACCCTCTACTGCTTTCTGGGTTACCGGACGTTGAAACTGGTCATCGGACTTACCGGTTTCATCATCGCCGGCGCCGTGGCGGGCGCGCTTGGCCGCATGGCTGGTGCCGGACAGCCCAATCGTCGTCGCGGTGGCCGCGTTGATTGGCGGATTCTGCGGCGCGATGGCCCTGTTTTTCCTCTACAAGTTCGGAGTGTTTCTCGTGGGACTGCTCGGCGCTGCCCTCGTGGCGTACGCCGTGCTCGCCGACTCCACCAACCCGTACGCGCTCTGGATCGTCCTGGGCTGTGGGCTGTGCGGCGGGCTGATCGCCGTCGCCCTCGAACGGGGCATCATGGTCCTCGCCACCGCCGCCCTCGGCGCATGGATGGTCGTCTGCGGAATCGGGTTCTTCCTCATCGGGCCGTCCTTCCTCGACATCCTCCAAGAACCCATCGAGCTGGGAAAAGACCGGCAAGTCCTCATCACCTGCTGGGCCATCCTCGCCGTCTCCGGCGCCGTCGCCCAATTCGCCACCACCCGCGCCAGACCCCGGGAAGTCGTCGTCACGCGCGCGTGAAGGGGGAGAAGAGGGCCCAAAGCAGAGTTTAAGTAACACGGTCTGATGGTTTACCAACCTAAGTGACCATGTAAAATCCAAGGAACGAGCGCCACTGGGAGCGCCAGGCTCCAGCCTGGCGAAGTCTCGGAGCGAGTCCATCAAAGCTGTGCAATCGCAGTCGATACATCGCAGCTACCATACACTCCGGCCCCCGCCACGCTGGAGCATGGCGCTCCCAGTGGCGACCAATACCTTCCAGCGGGCAATGATCGTGTTGTTCAATCCCGTTCAGGTACGTGACGGTGCACTTGCGGGATCATTCAAGGCGTTGCCTTCATCGTGCACTCGTCTCACCGCTCCGCTGCATCTCGACTAGCTCGTCCAGTTGCCGCTGCAACAATTCATCGTCGGGATCACGCTCGAGGGCTTGGCGCTGCCACGAGATGGCCTCGTCGATCTTGCCCATGGTCTGGGCCCAGCAGGCGGAAACGTAGTATACGAGCCAGTCGTCGGGAGAGAGGGCGCGGGCCCGCTCCAATACCAAGCGGGATTCCTCGTACTTGCCGCCCCACATGAAGGCTTGGGCGACCGTCAGCAAGGCGTGCCCGTGAGCGACCGTGTCGATAGCGCCTTCGACCTCGGACTGTATCCGCTTCTCGGCGTCCGGTCCCCACGATCGTCTGCGGGGTGCGCGATGCCGTCTTCGAATCAACGTATCCAGGATCGACAAAGCCAGCCGCCGGTTGCCGTCGATGGTGGGATGAACGTGGTCGAGAAACCAGTCATTGCCCGGCGTGCCGTGCTCGCTCTATTCGTCCAACTCGTGCACGAAGTCAATCAACTGCACGTCATCGTTTTCGGCAACGCTTCGTACGGCATCAATCAACGGTCCGGTCGCGCGAAGGGGACAGATGTCTTCGTCGCGGGCGCGTTCAAAGGTGCGCCGGGCCTCGCCGTAGTCCGCCAAGTGCCACAGCGCCTCCCCGCGCAGATAATAGCGTCTCCGCCCAGCGATCGTCGAGCGCGAGATCGTTTTCAATCTCTGCGAGCGCGTCCGTGTATTGTCCCTGCGCAAGGTCAGCTTTTGCCGCGTCGAGGGAAGCTTGCCACACCGTTCACTTCCTCCGGCGTGAGGCCTTTCCGATGCTCACTCTTAAATGGCGAACAGTCGCGTAAGATTCGACGCGGGCGTCACGAAGATGATGTCGGCCCCGGCTTCGCGGGCCAGCCGCACCATCCGGTTCAGGTTGAACTCGAAATGACGTGCCACCATCGATCGCTGTAGGTGTCGTCGCGATGATAGGCCGTCGGCCCGACGGAATTGTCCAGAATCGTGTCGACCTCCGCGGGAAGGAGCGGGCCCGACGCGTGCGCCGGAGAGGAGTTGACGAACCGTTCGATGACCGTGTAAACGCGCGAGTGGGCGAGGGCGGAGTCGACGCGCCGGGTGATGGTCGGCGTGTCCATGATCCCCTGGTACGTGCGCCGTTCCAGAAACTCGTTGTGGCCCGTGTATACGATGAACAGATTCGGTTGGTATTCGCACAGTTCTTCCATCAGCAGGGCAAGACGATAACTCGCATAGCTGATGCCGCCGCAGTTCACGACTTCCCAGTGCCGGGTCGGGTCGGCTTCGGGAAGGGACGCCCTCAGCCACCCGGCAAAGGACGTCCCATCGTCGTAGGGGTGCCCGTACGTGGTCGAGCCGCCCAGGCAAAAGATGCGGTAACCGTCTTTGGGCTTCTCCGCCAGGAACTGTTGCGGATTGAAATACTTGAGCTTGTTTTTGGCAGTCTTTTTGACGGCGACGCCTTGGTCGTTGACGCCGTCGACGAAGAGGGGAAAATAGGAGGTGAATCCGACGTAGGGGTCCTCATGGTCCGCCAGCGGCCTGACACCGGCCACCGCCAACCCCGCTTCCACGATGCCGTACGATACCGCGACGATCAGCACCGGCGTCAGTACGCCAAGCCAACGGGATTTGCGAGCGTTTGGGTCGCGGGACACGGTGATCTTCTACCTCACTGAGATCTGCGGTTGGCGGCAGTCGAGTGGCTTCATATGGTACGATGCGGGGTGTCCTGGGGCAAGTGAATCAACACCTGCCCGGCGATAGTCTAAAGTCTGGTCATTACTGCGTCCACATATACAATTTCAACGGAGTAAGTCAGTGAAAACGCGTACAAGTCTCCGAGTTCTCCCTATTCTAATAGTCGTATCCGGTTTCCTACCGCTCCAGGGCTGCATCACCCCGCAAGGTGGTGAACAACCGAACATCCTTTCCACCGAACAGGAAATCGCCCTGGGCGACAAAATGTCGGCAGCAGGTCGAGGAGAACGAAAAAATCCTCGACGATCCGGTTATCCAGGAATACGTCAGTGAGATCGGCGCACGGATCGCCCGAATGTCTTCCCGTCAGGATGTGCCCTATAAGTTTACGGTTATCGACAATCCAAAAACCGTCAACGCGTTCGCCCTCCCCGGCGGTCACATGTATATTTACACCGGACTGATGAAGCTTTGCCAAAACGAGGCCCAACTCGCGTCCGTCATGGCCCACGAAATCGGCCACGTCGCCGGCCATCACCACGGCGAAAGCCTGACGCGGCAGTACGGATATAGTCTTTTGATCGGTGCGATTCTCGGGGACCATTCATCCGAGGGCGCTGACGTGTTGGCGCAAATTCTCGGGACCGTTGGCGAGCTGCGCTTCAGTCGCGTACAGGAGAGCGAGGCGGATCGCATGGGGATGGACATGCTCTGGCGTGCGGGGTACAAACCCGATGCCATGATTACCTTCATGGAACACATGCTGCAATACGAGCAAGCGCAGGGCGGAGGGCAACCCGCGTTTAAGTTTCTGTCGTCCCACCCCGCGACGTCAGAACGGATTGCCGCTCTTCAGTCCCTCGTCCAACAATACCCTGCCGATCTCCGGGCGACGAGCCCCGTCTACGCCGAACGCTACAAGGCGAACGTGCTCGATCGCCTGAAGTAGTTTCGCGCATTAGCGCTTTGGAGTGCGGCCGCTTGCGGCTGCTTTCACTGAGTCGGCTTGCCGACGGCTTAGGGCGACTGTAGCTATCTGCAACCTTTCAAAAACGTCTCGGGATGAACTCGCCAGCCGAAGAGAAGCAGCTGCAAGCGGCCGCACTCCAAAAAAAGACCCCCGGTCGTTTGCCCGGGGGTCTCTTAACGCATGATCAAGCGGCTGGTTACTTCTTCTTTTTCTTACCGCCGGACTTCTTGCCCTTCTTGTCTTCCTTACGCGGCGTTTCGATCGCGGCCTGCGCGGCAGAGAAACGCGCGATGGGTACGCGGAACGGGCTGCAACTCACGTAGTTCAGACCGACCCGGTGGCAGAACTTCACCGAACTGGGTTCGCCGCCGTGCTCGCCGCAGATACCGACCTTCAAGGTCGGGCGGGCCGACCGGCCGCGCTCGACGCCCATGGCGACCAACTGGCCGATGCCTTCCTGGTCCAAGGCCTGGAACGGATCCTGGGGCAGAATGCCTTCTTCGAGGTAGGAGGGCAGGAACCCGCCGACGTCGTCGCGCGAATACCCGAAGCCCATCTGGGTCAGGTCGTTCGTGCCGAAGCTGAAGAACTCGGCTGTTCTCGGCGATCTTGTCCGCGATCAAGCAGGCGCGCGGGATCTCGATCATCGTGCCGACGAGGTAGCTCAGCTTGATCTTGTATTCCTTCTGAACCTGTTCGGCCACGTTGCGCACGATGGCTTCCTGGTTCTTGAACTCGTTCTCGTGACCCACGAGCGGGATCATGATCTCCGGGAAGACCTTGACCTTCTTCTTGGTCAATTCGGCCGCGGCTTCCAGGATGGCCCGCGCCTGCATCTCGGTAATCTCGGGATAGGCCACGCCCAAGCGGCAACCACGATGCCCGAGCATCGGGTTCAGCTCGTGCAACTGATGGATGCGTTCCTTGATCTTCTGGGCCGGCACCTTGATCTGCTTCGACAACTCGTCGATCTGATTGTCCGTCAGCGTGACGAACTCGTGCAACGGCGGATCCAGCAGGCGAATCGTGACCGGTTTGCCGGCCATCACCTTGAGGATGCCGATGAAGTCTTTCTTCTGATAGGGAAGCAGCTTCATGACCGCCTTGCGCCGGACTTCCTCGTTCTCCGCCAGAATCATTTCGCGCATGTGTACGATGCGCTCCGGCTCGAAGAACATGTGCTCCGTGCGAGCCAGACCGATACCTTCGGCGCCGAACTTGATCGCCTGTTGCGCGTCTTCCGGTCGCTCGGCGTTGGTGCGCACGTTGATCTGCCGCACCTGGTCGGCCCAAGTCATCAGCTTGTTGTACCACTTGTTCTTATCCGGCTGCGCGGGAAGAACGCCGACTTGGCCAACATAGACCTTGCCGGCCGTTCCGTTCAGGCTGATCCAGTCGCCTTCCTTGAGCTTGGTCGAACCAGCGCTAACCGTCTTGTCTTTGTAGTTGATGTTCAGCGCGCCGCACCCGACGATGCAGCACTTGCCCCAACCGCGCGCGACCAGCGCCGCGTGGCTGGTCATGCCGCCCTTGGCCGTCAGAATGGCCTGGGCCACGTGCATGCCGTGAACGTCTTCCGGAGATGTTTCGTTGCGGACCAGCACCACCTTCTTGCCCTGCTTGGACCAGGCTTCCGCTGTGTCCGCGCTCAACGCGATCTGTCCGACGCCGCCGCCGGGACCCGCCGGAAGACCGCTGGCCAGCAGGTTGGCCTTTCGTCTCGGCGGCCGGATCGAGCATGGGGTGGAGCAGTTCGTCCAATTGCTCCGGCTTCACCCGCATGATGGCCGTCTTCTTGTCGATCAGCTTGCTTTCCGCCATCTCCACGGCCATGCGAATCGCCGCCGCGCCCGTGCGTTTGCCGGTACGGGTCTGCAGCATCCAAAGTTCACCGTCTTCGATGGTGAACTCGATGTCCTGCATGTCCGTGTAGTGCTTCTCGAGCTTGGTTGCGGATCTTGTCGAGTTGCTTGTACGCTTTCGGGTTCACAACTTCGAGCGGCTTTTGGCTTTTCGACTCCGCTCGCATCGTGGCCTTGTTCAACGGAGACGGCGTGCGGGTGCCGGCGACCACGTCTTCGCCCTGGGCGTTGACCAGCCACTCGCCGTAGAACTTGTTGTCGCCCGTGGCCGGGTTGCGCGTGAAGGCCACGCCCGTGGCGGACGTATCGCCCATGTTGCCGAACACCATGGCCTGGACGTTGACGGCCGTGCCCCAATCGTGGGGGATGCCTTCGATGCGGCGGTAGGAAATGGCGCGCTTGCCGTTCCAGGACTGGAACACCGCCTTGATGCCGCCCCAGAGCTGGGCCTCCGCGTCGTCGGGAAACTCTTTGCCCAGCGTCTTCTTCACCGTCTTCTTGAACTCCTCGCAGAGTTCCTTCAGATCGTCCGCCGTCAAATCGGGATCCAACTCGACGCCGCGCTTTTTCTTCATGGCTTCCAGCGCGTGCTCAAGCTGTTCGCGTACGGAATGCCCCTCTTTCGTTTCGACGCCCGCGGCCTTTTCCATCACCACGTCGGCATACATCGTGATCAGGCGGCGGTAGGCGTCATAGGCGAAACGCTCGTCGCCGCTCTTCGCGATCAGCCCCGGAAGCGTCTTCGAGCAGAGGCCGATATTCAGCACCGTCTCCATCATGCCCGGCATGGACATGCGCGCGCCCGACCGCACCGACATGAGCAGCGGGTTCTTCGCGTCGCCGAACTTCTTGCCCATGACCTTCTCGACCCGGGCCAGAGCCTTTTCCACTTCCTTGGTGAGTTCCTTCGGGAAGCCTGCCCTTGTTCGTGTAGTACTCGGTGCACATCTCCGTGGTGATGGTGAAACCGGCCGGTACCGGGATGCCGAGGCTCGACATTTCCGCAAGGTTGGCGCCCTTGCCGCCGAGCAATTCCTTCATGTTGGCGCGCCCCTCGGCTTTGCCTCCACCGAAGAAATAGACATTCTTTTTAGCCATAGCTGATATTCTCCTTCCGTGCTGTTCCCTTATGCACGATACCCCGGCGAACGCGGGGGAAACGGTTTCGGTGTGCAGTTTTCGTTCAACTGAACCCCCAAGCATAAAATCGCCGGATTATAGCGCACCGTCTTCGCACGTTGCAAAGTGCCCATCGCGATCGGGCACGGAAAACGCGACTTTTCGCGCGATGGCCGCATCACGCAGGGCGCGCGGGTCCATAATCTCGCCGGCATCCCGTCGTCAACGCATTCTGGAATACTCGAGATCGTCGCGTTGACACGAACATTCCGAGTGGTGTATCGGCAGGCGAAGAACGGGAAAAAGGTGTAATACGTAACTCCACAATGACACGTTTGGCGAGTTGACTCAACCCGGGATCGTGGTATGTAATGGGTGGCCGTGGTGACAAAATTTGTCGCTGCCGGAACGTTTCTGTCGTTGGTTTGCGTGCTTGAACGCTGCGGGGAATTGTGGGGTTTTCGTTGTATTGCATTGAATCGATTGGGATTATGACCGCCGGGGTGGGAATGGCATAACTCCTGCTCCAATTTCCTTTGCGCGAACGGCGCTGGGTCGAGAGCAGTTTGAATTAACCGGGAGTCGCGCTATGAAACGATCGCACGGGTTTACGATGGTTGAGATGATGATCGTCATGGAGATTATCATCATATTGACGGCGATCGCATATCCCCAACTGCGCCGCGCGATGATCAGTGCGCGCGAAGGGAGCGCGGTCGGTTCTATGAAGATACTCGTCACAGCCCAGGCCGGCTACAAAGAAGCCGCATTCGCCGACGTGGACGGAAACGGGGAGGGCGATTATGGCTCTCTCGTGCAGTTGGCCGATCCCGATGGCTCCGGGACATCGCAAGGCTTCATCGACCAACAACTCGCGACCGGCGTCAAATCCGGCTACATCTTCACCATCGCGGTGACCAACGGCGCCGGCGGAACCCCGCCCTCGTACACCATCACCGGGATACCCACCATCCCCGGCCAGTCCGCGTACAAAATGTACTACGCCGACGATACCGGCGTGATCCGCGTATCCGCAGACGGCAATCCCGTCGGGCCAACTTCGACGCCGTTGTAGACCATTGTGGTGTGGGCCTCCAGCTCGCTCACGATGGAAGCGAAGTCCGGCATTACGACGGTCGAGGTTGTCGACCCCCATCCGATTTCGCCGTTGTCTTATCATGTGCGCTACACCGCTGGGCGATCCTATCAGTTTGAGCCTTCATCTCCGCCTACGCTACACTACGACGCGCACCTGCACCGGCATCGTGGGAACCAGAAGATCCGATCCCACGATCCCGCATCCCCAAGGACACGCGGGGGCGATACCTTGAATCCACCATCCCGCGCCTGTAGCTCAGTTGGATAGAGCAACGGCCTTCTAAGCCGTAGGTCGAGCGTTCGAATCGCTCCAGGCGCGCCATTTCTTCTCCGCGCGGTCTTTCAGAATTGGTCGTCGGGCACCCCTACCGCGTGAGTCGCCGCCGGGCGGTCACCGCCATTTGTTCCTTCTTATTGGCAAGCGCAGAATACTTCGGGTAGCATTGCGGTGAAGCTGCGCGGGAAGTGATGCTTGCGTCTTTGCTATTTGCCCGGCCCCGGGCACAATTAAGTTGGGGGAACACGATGACGTCGCGCGAGCGGTTGATGGCGATGTTGCAGGGACGGCCCGTAGACCGGCCGGGGGTCAACTTCTACGAAATCGGCGGGTTCCGGATCGACCCGGACGATCCCGATCCGTTTAATGTGTACAACCACCCCTCCTGGCGGCCCTTGCTGGACCTCGCAGAAGCGGAAACCGACCTGATCCGCATGCGACCCGTGCGGTGTCCGCGCGACGCGAACCATCCGTGGCACGAGTTCTTCACGCGCGAGGTTCACTTCGCGGCGGAATCCCGGTTCACGCGAACGACGTTGCGTATTGCCGGACGCACCATGACGCAACTCGAACGGCGGGATAAAGGTCTCGACACGACATGGACCGTCGAGCACCTGCTGAACGACGTGGACGACCTCGAAGCCTTTCTCGAATTGCCGGATGACGTGTTCGCGGGTGATCCCGATTGCAGCGCAATCCCGCAAGCCGATGCTGAAGTCGGCGACCGCGGCATCGTCATGGTGGATACGGAAGATCCCATCTGCACGGCGGCCATGCTCTTTCCCATGGACACCTACCTGCTCATCGCGTTCTCGGAGAATACGTTGTTCCATAGGCTCCTCGATAAGCTTGCCGAACCCTTGCATCGACGCACTGAGACGGTCGCCCGAGACGTCCCCGGACATTTGTGGCGAATCTACGGGCCCGAATACGCAACCGAACCCTACCTGCCGCCGCCGCTGTTCGACGAGTACGTCGTGCGATACACGAAGCCCATGGTGGACGCTATCAAGAAGCACGGCGGGTACGCCCGGATACACTCCCACGGCCGGATAAGGTCCAGTCTACCATCTATCGTCGCGATGGGCGCCGACGCCACCGACCCGATCGAACCGCCGCCTCAGGGGGATGTCTACCTCACCGACGTGCGCCGCGAGTTCGGAAGCGACCTGGCCCTCTTCGGCAACATCGAGGTCAGCGACATCGAGAATCTTGAACCCGCCGAATTCGAGCAAGTCGCCGCCAAGGCGTTGCGCGACGGGGCCAACGGGGACGGACGGGGCTTCGTCCTTATGCCGACTTCGTGTCCGTATGGCCGTGAGATTTCCGACCGCACGCGGGCCAACTATGAAACGCTGGTGCGCTTGACAAAGGAATGGTGCGGCTGAGTAACTGAGCAACAATGCACGTGCGACTCAATACCGCACCATCCCGAATTCATCGGTGAGGGTTAAGCGAATCCGAGGATCGTGGCCAATGCCGTGAGGAATTCCTCGGGGCTAAGACCGAAGATTGCCGTAATCAGACCGAGGAGAATCAATAGAACTTCCATGACTCAGCTCCTTCTCTTGGTTGTCTCTTTTCTCTTTATCGAACATACCCCGTCCCTACACTTATTTCTGACGCGATGTGGAGGATATTATTTAGAACTTCTCACAAAAACTCATCTCGATTCCGACCGTTGTGGTGCGGGCATCCCTGCCTGCCGACGCCATCGGTCCAAGAGCAGCCAGGATGGCCGCACCACGATTTGACCACATAGTTTTGTGACGTTCTTATATGCGAGGATTGCCCATGCGCGTCTTCGAACTGCGTTGCCGGGGCACACGCAAAGCGCGGGTAGAGATAATTCCTTGCCGGATCGTTGAAACGTTCGTGGTTTTCATAGTTCACCGGCGGCGCCCGATGACCAACTGGTACCGAACATGATTGGTTATGCATCTTTTCCGGGCGATTCGGTATACATAGCGGGTAGGGGATGATTCTGCGTTTTCCCTAACCCGAAGATGGGACTTGTTGGCTAGCCGATGGTGGGGGGTACACGATGGCGATTCATTCTTGCGAAACCTGCCGTATGCGTGCCCACTACGAAGCACGGCCGAAGTCATTGCGGGGCCGGCTTTGGCGCTGGCACACCAGATGGTGCCCCGGCTGGAAAGCCTACCTCAAATCGTTAGCCGAAGACGAGAAGGCCGCCCTGCTCGATTCGTTGAACTTTCCCAAGCCCTGACGGTACCCCAAACCGATAGCGCGAGCCGCGCACCCTCCTGTATAGTGAGTGGGCGAACTATACAGACCGCTACACGATCGAATCGTCATAACATGTGGGAGGGAATGCGGTGCGCGATGCTTTGGTCGGTTGCCTGCTGACCGCGATCCTGGTGATCCTTGCCATGACCGGCGGGGGTTTTGTGTACGTTTACTACCTCCGCGGTGGAGCGTCCGGGTCCGGGATCGACCATTTTCCCGGCGCGGGGGTTCGTATAGGGGGAGATAAACTCACGCGCCGGATCGTTCCCCTCGACGACCGGATTGACTACGTCACCGATATCATTCAGGCCGAATTAGACGCCGACCCCGGTCTTGACGTGGGCGTCACCAGCGCGGAAGGCGTTCTCATTCTCGACCCAACGTTTAACCAGAAACAATACGCCGCCATCCTGGAATACGTCTCCATGATTCACTTCGTCTACCTTCCCGCGCGGGATCAGTATTGCGGGTTCAATGCCATAACCGGGGCGCCAAGGGCGCCCTTGGCCCTCTTCGATCTGACGGGCAGGCAACTATGGAAACTGGACAGCATCGCCAAAGAAGGGCATATGAACGTCGGAGACCTAAACGGCGACGGTGAGCCCGAGTTTTGCGTCATCTTCCACGGTGAAAAGAAGGAACATAAGAGCACGATTGTTGTTTTCGACATGTACGGCCAGGAACAGTGGCGCAAGGAGACGGGGGAGTTGGGCGCCATGGCCGTCGGTGACGTGACGGGTGACGGTCTGGACGATCTGTGTGTTGTCAACGAAAAAGGGCAGATTGCCATTGAGCGGGAATCGGGGGAGCCCCAAGTCGTGAGCGAAGACCCTTCAGGGACCCTGACGGTCTTTGATGTCGCTGGTTGGCCTTCCTCCGAGTCTGCGCAGAAGAACATCATACTGCCGCTTGAGGGCAAAGTCCTCGTGATGGATTCGACCGGCCACGTCGTGCAGTCCCTGGACGCCCCCGACATGACGTTGCCCGCCGAGATTCGCACAGCGACCGTCGCCTTTGAAAAAGAAACGCCGGCCTGTTTGGCCGTTCTTGCGCTGGGGGACTCGTATGACTACGCCCACCTGTTCATCTACGAGCCCGACGGGACCTTGATGTACGACGAGGTGAATGGCGACTATTGCGTCGCCCTCGCGGCACTGCGCGATCCCGCAAGCGACACAACACAACTCCTCGTGGGGGGCAAGGACGTATTGTATACGTACTCGCCGTCGTAATTCGGGCGTTGATCTGAACGAGACGTTATTGTGCGCTCTCGACCTGCTCGTAAAACGCTCTTCGGTGCGGTTCCCCGGCCTCGGCGAAATGCGTGATTCCCTCGCGTTCCACGATCGCTTTGAACCGCGCAAAGGTCCCGTCCGCCTTGGCCTGGACCGGCATCCGCTTGCACTTCAGGTACATGATCGGCAAACGCGCCATCTCCACACGCGCGCGAATTTCGGGCGTATCGGCGACGGTTTCGGCCCGATCGAAGATAGCCTCCGATTGTCGCACGAAATCGTCGCTGAACAGCGTGTCGTCGGGTTGGAGCCCCAGATGAATGTGCGTGTTCGGCGTCAGCCGTCCGTGCAGCAAATCGAAGTACTGCCGCACGTACTGCCCGGACCGGCCGTAGTATCCATACATGAAGTCATTGATCGTGGCGTCAACGTCGCAATCGTCCGGATCCCAGAGCAACTGCGCAATCAGATACGCGCGCAATTCCGCAAACTCGCCGCCCCGGCTCTGGTACGCGGCTTGTTCCATGATGCCAATGGCGTTATGGTCGCGGAAGAACTGAATGTTCGGCTTCAACACGCGGAAATTCGGGTACGGCATGATGTAATGGCTGAAGTTGACGACGTAGTCCCAGATGTAAATGTGCGGCGCGATCTTCGCCCAACCTTCCATGTCCTCGACAAAAGACGCGTTCTCCGGACACTTCGTAAACGGGTGCGCGAAGCAACACTCGATGCTGCAAAACCGCACCACCACGTTCTCTCTCGGTTTCAGGGTCGCACAGGGTTTGCGCGTGTAACTGTACGCCAGCGTGCCGATGTACTTGTCCGGGAACTCCTTCTCGACCGCCTCCGCGACCTGATTCACGAACCAGATGATCGGGCCGGACTGGCTGCCCTCGCGGTCCACGATCGCTTGGCAATTGTCGCACTGGCACGGATTGGACCAGTCGTTTTGCGAGACCGAATAGATCAGGTATTGCGGGTTTTCACGCATTACTTTCTCAATCCGCTCGGTGATGATGCGCAACACATCGGGATTGGTCAAGCAGAGTTGCGCGCGATCGGCGGTACGCTTGCCGTCGATGAGGCTGTAGTACTCGGGATGATCCGCGAAGAACTCGTCCGGCGGCATCAGCGGATAGAAGGTGTGCACCGCCCAGTACGCCTCGACGCCGCCCGGCTGTTCGCGGTAGCCCATGGCGCCGTTGATCCGGTTGTGCGCCGCCCAAATCGGATCGAAAGCCTCGAAGTAGAAATCGTTTCGTACCCGGATGCCCGGCTTTTCGGCGTGGTCCAGCCGGACGAAGGAGTACGTATCCTTTTTCGGCGTGACCGTGACGCGCGGCGTGTACCAGCGCACGCCGAGTTCCCGTTCGAGAAAACTCATGACGCCGTACATGGTCCCTCGGTCCCGGCCGCCCCAGATGAACACGTCGCGATCCCACATTGCAGTACCGGAAGGACTCATCGCCGTCGTCGGGCGCGGCAACGTCCGGCAACGCGGCTTTGCACGCCGCACCGTATCCGACCACGATTCGTGGGCCGCCGTCGCTCGCGCTGTCGGCCAAGGGAAAGTCCGCGCCGCTGACCTCGCTCATCCAATGCTGCAACTCGCCCGCGGCCCAACCCTCGGAGTCGGATGCGTTTTCGGCCAGCACGATGCGGTAGTCCGTCTTTCCGCCGCTGAAGAGCACGTGCTCGACGCGTTTTCCGGCAGTAAATGGCTGCTGCATGGTGATCTCCTGGCCACCGGTAAATGCGATGCGAGCGGTCAATTCATACTCCTCAAACTGTCGTGTATCGATGGGAAGAACCATCTCGTCCTTGCGCGACCAGTCGCCTTGCCATACAACCTGTTCCGGTTGGGACACCGGTGCCACGACAAGCGAAGCGCCCTCAATGAACCCGTCCAGAAACTGTTTGGATTGAACGTAGTGCAGGTGGGGAATGCCGTCGGTATCGGTCCTCACCCGGAACGGTTGGAGGTTGTCCGCAACCAGGGGAGAGGAAAAGGGCACCAGCCGACAGGCCAACTGCCAACGGTTGCCAAGATCCTCAATCTTGGCGAGAAGCGTGTTTCGTCCTTCCTGCAAGACGACCGGCACAATGTCGTCGTCCATGCGAAGCCCGCGTCCGCCTGGGTGATCCCACACGCGCTCGCCGTTTAACCACACCTGCACGCCGTCGTTGGACCCCAGCGCCAGCGCGCAGGCCTGCCGATTCGGGCTTTCGATTTCACAATACGCGTACCCGATGACGGCGTCGTTCTTCGAAAGTGCTTCATCGAGGTCGACGAAATCGGTGTCCGAGTCGACGCGTTTCCAGGTCGCCGAGTTTCCGTCGACCGTCTCCACTTGTCCGATCGCGACGTTTGGATTCTTCTCGCCGCCGTGAGCGGTAAGGTAGTCCCGGTAAAACGATGCGATGCGAATGGTATCGATCGTTTCACCCGATTCAAATGTAAGGGGAAAGGGGCCGCACACCGCCCACGACCGCAGGTAGGCGCCGGAAGGTTCGTTGGTGTAAACGGGAATCTCCTGCGCGGCACACACCGCGCATGCGATAACCGAGACAAACGACAACAGAACGATCCAATTTACCCCCGCTTTGTACCGATGGTTTGCGTTTTGACAGTTCATCGCAGTGAAGTCCCTCGCCATGGATCGATCCCCCAATTGCATGCCCGTTGCCCGAAGCAGAGTAACATACCCGGAACTGCGGTCCCAAGGCAGGAGAAACCGGTGGGGAAGAAAGGGAGCCTATATCAATCGATTCCCGCGCGAGCCAATGGCTTTGGCAACGACCACGGACGCAAGTACACCGGCCGCGGTCACGGCAAGACCGGAGGCCACGAGCAGCGCACGTTCCACTTGGCGGCTTTCGCCAATTCCGGTGACGCACCAGCGCGCAAAGTGCTCGCAGTTGTTGACAATGGCGCTATACCGGTTCTCACCCAACCGGCTCTCGGCCCGTTCGACGGCAACGTCCGGATGGTACGCGCAGGGCTCGGGCACCGTCTTCACCCGCCCGTCCTGGGCGAACTCAGCCAAGGTCACCCGACGGACCGCAGCGTCTTTCCGGCGGAAGAGCGTTCCGTCGTATTGAATGACCGTCCCGTCGCCACAGTCCACTCCGTGGTGCCAGTAGCCGAAACGTTTCACGCGAATGTGTTCCCCGCGAGCCATTGTGTGATAATCCTTTCGATGTGCGAAGGTCAGGCCGTCTTCTGAAGTACGCGCGTGCGGCGTGTGCGACCGTTCGTGCGCGACGCCTTGCGTTTCCGCGGCGGTCCCATCGCCAGCCGTTCTGCAATGACCCGGTACACCTCCGGATTCCAGGCCAGGCCGCAATGGGTGCCGTCGACTTCGACGTCGGTATACCGGTCATTGTTAATGCAAACTTTCCAGTCCACAATCCCATCGCTCTTGGTATAGATGGCAACCTGCCGGATGGAATCTGGTAAGGTCTCTCCCCGCCAATTGCAGGCAAAACCACACGCGCACCGGCTGGTGTAACAGTCTTCCTCGTGAGGCCGATCCGGAGGGAACAAATGCCGCCGGTTGTAAATGCGTCGCCGCACCACTTCCGCCGTTGACAGGATGAGCGGATGGACCCGCACCCCGCGGTACGGGGAGCCCAGCGTGATCACCGTCTGGATGAGTTCCGGATGCTCCGCCGCCGCGCCCCGGCACAACACGCCCCCGAGACTATGACCGATCAGATGGACCTTTTTGCCGGACTTTTCGTGCGCCCGCTCGATCGTCTCCACCAGATGCTGCGTTAGCAGATTCGGACATTCGGCGTTCTGCCCGATGCGCGACATGTACGGCTTGTACCCGATCCGCCATAGCCAGAGATACAGCTCGGTCAGATACAAGTCCACCCCGAGAAAGCCTGGCACGACGACGACAGCCGATTTGTTTCCCCGCGGAATACCGAATCCGTAGTACACCCGCGAGGCCTTCAACCGAACCCAGTCGTAGCCCATCCACGCCTCCTGCCAGATAGGCAGATCGGCTGATTCGTGGCCTGTCACCAGCAGGTTGTTGTTGTCCTGCACGCAGTTGCACTGCCTCCTAAACAATTGCTCTGGCTGCGCTGATTATAACACAGTGCGACCTAATTATCGTTCCTTCATCGGCTTAGAGCGAATGTCCCGTCAGAATTGGGCTTTGCGTTCCTGTAGTTGTATTACTAAGAAAAATGTGCTAACTTCTAATACGCGAGTTCGGGAGTCTGTTCAGGGGGAAGGGTGCTATCCATGATTACACGTCTATTCTGTCTCGCCACCGCTCTATTTGTGCTCGTACCAAGCGCGTTGGCCGTACCCGTGGCGCCAATCGTCGTCACCGTGCAACAACCCGATGGATACACCTTTAACGTCCGCGCGCAAGGCGACGAGTTTGCGAGTTGGACCGAGACGCTCGACGGGTACACCGTGACGAGGCAAAGCGACACGTGGTACTACGCGATCAGGGCAACTGACGGAACCCTCATCGCATCGCCCAACGCAGTAGGTGCGACGCCTCCGGCTGTGCGCTCCGCATTACCGTTACACCTGAGGCCTCCAACAAATCCGCGCGCATTCGAACCGCGGCAACTGCACCCGCTTGGGGTCACCGACGGCAGGAAATACCTCACTCACACCCAGAACATGGTGGCAGTTCTTGTCGATTATAGCGACATTTCATTTGCGTATTCCGATTCGCAGTTTAGAGAACTCATATTTGGATCGACCAGTAGCGTCTACGAGTACTACCGCGAAAACTCCTATGCCCATTTCCTCATCACGCCTGCGTCCGAAAGCTATGGTGTCGCCGGTGACGGCATCATTCATGTGACGCGGCCCGTGAACCACCCCAATATCGGCAAGGGAGATTCGAGAGCCGAGGCTGCTGCCATCTTTGACCTCGCGAACACGTACATCGACTTCCAGAGCTTCGACACGAACGGTGATGGTACCGTGGCATCCGATGAGCTGGCGGTTATTTTTATTCTCGCCGGTTACGAAGGGGCCTATGGCGACGAATTTGCCTATACACCAAACGTCTTCGCGCACACTTGGCAGCTTGCTACCCCACTTGCTTTAGATGCAGTCGACGTTCGTCCCTACGCCATGTTTGGGGAACGGCATCGATTGACAGTCGTAAACGATCTCCATCAAGCCACTATTGGCGTTATGTGCCACGAGGCAGGCCATCTAATGTTAGGTCTTCCCGATCTTTACGATATCGACGATAATTCTCAGCAGCCAGTAGACGACAATTCAGATGGCGTCGGTAATTGGGGACTAATGGGATCCGGGTCGTGGAATATGACCGGATCGTGGGACGGCGATCGCCCGGCTCATTTGTGCGCGTGGAGCAAGGTCGCTCTCGACATTACAACGCCGATAGACGTCACCATCCCCACGACGGGCGAATACGTCCTGCAAGCATACAATAAGTCGTCGATAAAGCGGCTTTGGGTCGATCCCTATCGTGTCCGTGAGTATTACCTGCTCGAGAATCGACAACAAGTCGGTTACGACGCCGGCTTGCCGGGGAATGGGCTGCTAATCTGGCATGTCGACGATTCCCGTGTGCTGAATAACGATGCCAGTCATAAGTGGGTCGACCTCGAAGAAGCTGATGGTCTTGCGCAGCTCGACGTGATAACGGACGGCAATTCGGGCGATCCGGGAGATCCATTCCCTGGAAGCTCCGACAATCGTGCTTTCACGGACACGAGCAATCCAAACTCCCGGGACTACGGAGCTGCCTCGACCGGTGTCGCCGTGACCAATATTCCGGACTCTTTTGCTTTCATGAGGGTCGATATCACGCCGAGTGTCACGGGCGGCACGAGAGATCATATTCGATACGATGAGGTCACCCCGCCCGTGTCTGTCCTGGATTTTGGAACCAACGTTATCTGGACCGCCGTCCGATACACGAATAACACTCCCATGAACCAGCTCGATGGTTTCGAGATCTACAGCGGGGGCAATGCGACGGTGGACTTTTATCTTTACGAGAGTATGCTCTCAAACGTTCCCACGTCCTTGCTCCATACAGAGACCGGCTTCAGTGCCGTGCCGGGATGGAATCGTTTCATTCTCTCCTCGCCTCAGGCGTTTCCGGCCTCGGCCGATCGGACCATAGTGCTCAAGATTGCTTCGGGTGCCGGCGTTGATGCGCATGTCGACACAATTGGCACGGCAGATAGCCGGTCATGGGTAGATCTTGATGGAAACGGGATTGGAAGTTATGCGCCGCTCAACACGATTGGCGATTTCTACCAGATCGCGCTTCTCGGTTTCAGGCCCGCCGTAGCTTCGATTCTCCGCTCGGATCCGTCACCCACCGGCGCGATGACGGTCAATTTCACGGTTACTTTCTCAGAAGATGTCACAGGCGTTGACGTCTCCGACTTCGCGTTGACCACAACCGGCGTTATCGGGGCGGGCGTAACTGCGGTCGCGGGGGAAGGAAATACCCGCACCATAACCGTCAATCGGGGAATCGGCTCCGGAACCATTCGTCTCGATGTCTCCGATGACGATACAATCGTCAACATCGGTAATTCACCACTTGGCGGAATTGGGCCGGGCAACGGCGATTTCACAACGGGTGAAACCTATACTATCGATGCGACCCTGCCTGTATTATCCGTAACACCAACCAAATTCGATGTCGGTTACGAAGCGGGAGATAGCGTTGTTACCGTGACCAACACGGGTGGTGGGACTGTGAACTGGTCGGTGGTTCCCGTTCCCTTCTCGAGTTGGAGCTATGGGCCGACCAGTGGTTCACTCCTTTCCGGCGCGAGCGATCAAGTAACAATCAGTCATGGCGAGAATACGTCTCCACGTTATTCGACAATGGGTACGTTCCGGTTTACCTCCAGTGGCGTGGAGGGAAGTCCCACGGACGTAGTTATCACGAAGGAGACCCGCTCCGTACCCGGCTCCATCCTCCATCACTTATCCGACAACCAACAGCACGGGGCAATTTACCATTAGTTGGCAGAACGTTGGCGGATATGCGTATTACACGCTGGAACGTTCCAGCGATGGCGGCACAACATGGTCGCACTATTACTCCACATCTTCGAACTCCTATCAAGTGAATAGCACCTTGCTTGGCGGCACGTACCGCTATCGGGTTCGCTCCGGTGGGCCAAGCAGTGAGTGGTGCACCGGTACGCACGATTGCGTCGTTCAGCTCCAACCGATTCTATCCGTTGGGCCCACGTACAACCTCGCCTATTCGCGAGTTGGGTCCGTGTTGTTGACGGTAAAGAACAGCGGGCAGGGCATTATGTATTGGTCGTCCTCGGGATCCCCTTGGTTATCCGGTTTCGGTTACGGCTCGCTTTCCGCGGGACAGTCGACCTCCGTGAGGATTTACTATGCGCAGAACACGTACCCAGCTCCGCGAATGGGAATAGTTGACTTTACGGCTGCCGGTGCAACGGGAAGTCCCGTGATGGTCCGCATTTCTCAGCCGGGAGTAGGTTTTTCGCTGAACGTACGGACGGGCAGTCAATCCGGCGGCACACCGGTCACCATGTCGGGCACCGGAGGCAGCGGTCTTCAAAGTGTCCTGTTTGGCGCGACCCCGGCTACCATTCAGTCGTCGACTGCAACGAAGATCTACGTATTGTCACCTCCGGGTGTGGGTATGGTTGATGTGACCGTTAATACCACTACTGGATCGGATACGTTGTCAGATGCGTTTACATATGTTGAAGAAAAGTCGGTGCCGCTGGCGGCATGGCCCCTGGCTCTCGCCTTGGGCGCGGCGGCGGTTGTTGCGATACGGCGGCGGAGACGCCCGTAACGAGTATCGCAGAAATCAAAGTGAACCCATGCGTACATCTCAGACGCTTCGCTTCCCTGCGTTCCCGGGGCAGAATTCAAAGCCGCGTCCGATGCCCCGCTGTCGGAGGTGAAGGCCATCCGCCGGTACGCCGGGACAGCGTAGTTTGCCTTGCCGCGAATGGAAGACCCGTATCTCACGCGAAACCCCCGTCTTACGAGGTTCAGAAAGTCTCTGTTGAACCGATTTCTCTTGACTAAAAGCGATATTTGTGATGCAATGAACCATGAGTATCAGGGGGGAATGCTTTCGGTTCCTTCCGGGGAGTAGATGCAATGTCCCAGCCCCATCTGCGACGGCGCCTGACCCCGATGGATGCCTTCTTTCTCTACATCGAGCGGGAAGAGCAGCCCATGAGCGTCGGGTGTGTGGCGACGTTCGAGGGCGCGATTCCGTTCCGCGCATTTGTTCGGCACATTGAATCCCGTCTGCATCGCATTCCCCGATACCGCCAGCGTGTCGTTCCCTGTCCGTTGAACGTTGGTCTGCCGACATGGGAAGCGGATCCCGACTTCGACATCCGCAATCACATTTTCTGCGTCAAATTGGACGCGCCTGGCACGGACATTCAACTGCGGAAACTTGCGGAAGAGCTGTTTGAAGGAACGCTCGATCGCGACAAGCCCTTATGGGAAATCTATCTGGTATCGGGTTTGGAGGGCGGCCGGACCGGCATGTTCACCAAAGTTCACCATTGCATGATCGATGGAATCGCCGGGGTCGAGTTGTTGATGCTGATTCTCGACGCTTCTCCGGAGACGCGCCGGGAACGCAAGCGTCCTTACCGTCCCAAACCCATACCCTCAGCTGCGAGCCGTCTGTACGACGCGCTTTGGGATAACGCCGCGGACGGTGTCGAACACTGGACGCACTTTCAGCGCGGGTTAGCCGCCTACCTGCGTGGCCAGGATCGTGCCGCGTCGTGCGAATCCCTCGGCGAGTTTTTGAGCACCATCGGGAACCTGCTTTCGCCCATTCAGCGTTTGCCGTTCAACACGCCCTTATCCGGGCGTCGTAGGCTTGCGTACGGAAACGTCTCGCTCTCGGAGGCCCAAACTATCCATCGGAACCAGGGCTGCACGATAAACGACGTCGTGTTGACCGCGCTCTGCGGGGCCGTACGGAGGTATCTGCGGGCCCACGACGAACGCATGCGCCGGACGATCCGCGTCATGGTTCCGGTTAACCTTCGCCGGAAAGACGAGCGGGGAGACTTCGGGAATCGCATTACCTTCCTGCCGGTCGAGATACCCCTGAATATTCTCGACCCGCTGGAACGGCTCCGCCGCATACACCGGATTACCGCCCAACTGAAAGCGGCCCGCGTCCCGGAAGCGATCGACCTCATGTTCAATTTCCTCCAGGGGTCGCCGCCCATGGTTCAGTCGGTGTCGCTCGGCACTGCCGCCAGCCGGGGCGGCCAGTTGCTGCTGGGGCTCGCTTCGCAGGTGCCGCCGCTACACCTGATCTGCACCAACGTACCGGGTCCTCAAATCCCGCTTTACGCGTTGGGGCGCCGCCTCGAGACCTATCACGCGTTGCTGCCGGTTGCCCTCGAGATGGGGGTCAGTTTCGGGATTATCAGTTACGACCAACGACTCTTCGTTTCCGTCATCGGCGATGGGCGGGCCATTTCCGATCCCGCGCTGTTGTTGGACGGGTTCATGGAGAGTTTTGTGGAATTGCGGGAGGCGGCCGAGATCGACGGGCATTCTACCGTGCGATTCACCAAACGCGCCTCTCGCCCGGTGGCCGCGCGGAAGGCCGTCGCGCGGCGGTACGCAACGTCCTCACGAAAGCCGGCCACGCGCAAGCGGCGTTCGCGCGCAAAGAAGATCGAGTGACGCCGTTTACCCGTCAGCGCTCAGTATTGTTGCGAGCGCCTTGCCGACTTGTTCATGACCTTCCGCCGTCAAGTGCACGCCGTCAACGTAAAAGCCCGAGCCAATGGAGATTTGACCTGCAAGGTTGCGCACCGGAATGTCCCGTTTCCGCAATTGCTCTTCGATCGCTCCGATTCTATCCGCGTCAGGCGTCCCCGGCGCCGTTGGCAAGAGCACAACCTGAAAACGATCCGAACCGACGGACTGAACCAGCTCGTTCACCGAGTCCAGATTCACTGTGAGCGCGTCGCCTTTGTCGATATCAGCGGCCACCGGAACCGCAGCAGGCCCGGCACGGAGCCACGTGCAGCCGAGGCGTTCGGAAGCGAAATAACGGGCCAAGGAGAAAGCCGCGAGCACGGCGCTCTGCGGAACCCGCTGCGGAAACGCGATTCCGCTTCCGGTGAGCTGCACGACAGGAGGACGCGTGAAATCCCGGGGAATCGCGAAGACGACCACGCGGTCTGAATCGAGCGGGGCGAGGTGGTGACGATACAGTTTCACCATTTGCGTCACCGAATACCCGTTGATGCCGCAGTTGATCACTTCCGTGTGGGGGAGCGACGCTTCGGCTACGGACGTGAAGAGATTCTCCTGCATCTCGCGAATTCCCCCCCACGTCACGGAATCGCCCAGGACCAGCACGCGCTTCGTCTCGGGCGCGCGGGTCGCGAAACTGCGGGAATCGCGTACGCCCCAGTGATTGATGACGATCGTATTGCCGAGATAATTGACCTGTTGATCGGGCTTCAGGCGGTAGCCCGCGTTCGCGTCGGCTTCATACAATACGGGATGCGTTAAGCCGAGAAAACGGAGAAGCACTTCGAGGATGACGAGGGTAATTGCCAGGATAATCAAGCACTCGGTGAATCGTTTTAGCCACGACACGCGCGTCGGTCGTTCGGGCGGGGTACTGTCCGGACCAGTTACGACCGGTACCGAATTGCCCGTGTCGCCCCCGGAGTTCGTCACGATGACGCCGGCGCCTCCTGCTCGCGCCAGTATTCCAGCAATTCCCCCAACATTTCATCGAACGCACGGTGCGGTTGCCATCCCACGCCCGTGGAGATCCGCTCACGCGATCCCCGCACTTCCGGGATGTCCACACGTCGCACACGGTCCTTTTCGACATCGACCGTAAACGAAGTTTTCGCCCGGTCCCGGAGATGGTCGAGCGCTTCGCGAACGGTCCACGCTCTGCCCGAACAGACGTTGTAAACCTGCCCTGCCTCGCCTTTCAAGGCGACCTGTTCGTAGGCCTCCACGACATCGCGTACGTGCAGAAAATCCCGGGCCGCATCCAAATTTCCGACGCGCAGTACCGGCGCTTCGAGACCGGCCTCGAATCGTGCGATCTGCCGGGCGAAGTTCGACAACACAAATTGTGGTGACTGCGACGGACCCGAGTGATTGAACGGACGTAGCCGAATGGTATCCATCGCGTAATTGCGGTAAAGGTATTCACAATACGTGTCCGCAGCCGCCTTGGATATTGCATACGGTTCATTCGGTTGCAACGGATGTTCCTCGGTGATGGGGAGTTCGCGCGGTATCCCGTACACCGCCGCACTTCCCACGTAAAGAAACCGCGCATCGGGCGCATACCGCCGCACCGCTTCGGTAAGCCGAATCGTGCCGTTCAGGTTGATGTCCATCGTGTGGGTCGGATCGGATTGGGAGAGAGGAATGAACGTCACCGCCGCAAGATGAAAGACGTGGCTGACCGGACCCGCCCACTGTACCAAGGCGTCCACCTGCGCCGCATCGGTTATGTCACAGGGGAAAACCGCATCGCTCGGGGCCATGGGAGGGAGGACGCTACCACGAACCTGCCATCCCCGTGACTTCAGATAACTGACGAGGAAATCGCCGACGAATCCATTTGCGCCTGTGACCAGAGCCGTATTCGACATCACAAGATCTTACACGCTGGGCCGGCCGATACTGAAATACCGGAACCCCAATTCGCCCAACACGGCGGCCGTATACAAATTGCGCCCGTCGAAGATCACCTTCTCCCGCATGAGTGACGCCATCCGTTCGTAGTCCGGCCGCCGGAATTCGTTCCATTCTGTCGTGATCGCAAGACCGTCGGCGTCTTGGAGCGCCGTATAGTTTTTCGGGACGATCGTGATTCGGTCGCCGTACATCTTCGCCAGATTTCGATCGGCAACGGGATCGTATACGACCGTTTCCGCGCCCGCGTCGAGCAGGGCATCGATGACGCGCAGCGCTGGGCCTTCGCGCAGGTCGTCCGTCTTCGGTTTGAAACTCGCCCCCCAGACCGCGATGCGTTTGCCTTTGATGCGGTCGCCGTAGAAGTCCAGGATGGTTTGAATGAATCGTGTTTGCTGATCGCGATTGACCGATGTAACCGCATCCATGATGTGCGTTTTCAATCCTGCCTTTTCGCCCAGCTTCGAACAGGCGATGACATCCTTCGGCAGACAGGAACCGCCGTAGCCGATGCCGGGAAACAGGTAGGCTGGCCCGATACGCGAGTCGGCGGCCAACCCTTCCCGCACCTCGCTCACGTCCGCTCCGTACGCGGCACACAAGGTGGCGACTTCATTCATGAAGGAAATGCGCGTGGCCAGCATGGCGTTGACCGCATATTTCGCCATCTCGGCGCTCCGAATGGTCATCATCAGGAGCGGTTTGCCAGTGCGCAGGAAGGGCCCGTACAGCTCCTTCATGATTTCCTCGACGCGCACGTCTTCGCACCCGATGATAATCCGGTCCGGCCGCATAAAGTCGTCGACCGCCGATCCTTGGCGCAGAAACTCGGGATTGGCCACCACGTCGAAAGGCTGCTTCGTGACCCCGTGCAGGCGATCCCGGATTGCCTCGGTGCTGCCGACGGGACACGTGCTTTTGTTCACGACGATGCGATAGCCGGTCATGGCGCGACCGATGGCGTCGACTACGTGAAACACTTCCGACGTGTCTGCGTTCCCGTCCGGCAGGCCGGGTGTACCCACGCAGATAAAGACGAGGAGCACGTCGCGCACGGCTTCATCCAGGTCCGTCGTGAACCGCAAGCGTTCTTCTTCCATATTGCGGACGACCAGCTCTTCCAGCCCCGGCTCGTAGAAAGGCAATTCGCCGTTCTGCAATTGAGCGATCTTTGCGGCGTCCACATCCAGGCACGTCACATAGTGACCGGTCTCCGCAAGACCGGTTCCCACTACGAGACCCACATGGCCCGTTCCGGCAACCGCGATCTTCACTCGTTGTCGCCTCCCAGGTAGCCCAGAGCGCCCAATTCTTCTTCCAATGCGGAGGAATCCTTCACGACCTGCGGTTCCACCGCGTTCTCCAACGCCGACTCGTGCATCTGATCCATCAACCCCGACATCTCCGTCTCGAGTGCGGGGTTCCGGCCGGCCAGGTTGTCCATCTCGCCGGGGTCGGCCACCATGTCGTAGAGTTCAACGGGCGCCAACCCCCGCTTGTTGCCCTCGTTCGCGGTGATCAACTTCGAGTCCATGGTCCGCACCGCGTGCGCCACGGTGCCTTCGAAATCCAGATGGCAATAGGTGATGCGTCCGTCGGTATTCGCCGCAGACTTGTTGTCGGGGAGGAACAAGGTTTTCCCTTGCATGTTCGGGGCCGGCTGGAGACCCGCGAACTGGAGCAGCGTGGGGGCAATGTCGACGTGCCGCGTCATGTTGACGTTCGTCTGGTCGGCCAACTGGTTCTGCGGCAACTTAATGATGAGCGGAATCTCGATCTGCTCGTCATAGAGCGTCATGCCGTGGAACCAACCACCGTGCTCGCTGAACTCTTCCCCGTGATCCGCAGTGAATACGATGACAGAGTCTTCGTACAACCCCCGATCTTTCAATCCGTGGATTAATTCACCGATGTAGCGGTCGAGGTGTTCGATTTCCCCGTTGTACACGCGTTCGAAAAGTTTCCGGTACTCCGTGGGATCCAGGTTTGTTCCCAACCGTACCCGCGCATAGCCCACACCGGGATGCTCGTAATCCATGTAGGGATCGTGGGGGTCCATATAGTGAAGGAACAGCAGGAACGGCGCGTCCTTCGGCCGGTTTTCGCTGTCTAGCCAATTCAGTCCATGTTCGGTCACGACTTCCGCGGGCTGGTAGAAGTCATGCACGTTGAGCCGGCCTTTTCGAATTCTTCCGTCGATCTTCTCGTAGACTTGTCGAAGCACTTTGTAAAGCACCATCTTTTCCGCGGACTGATTTGCGCCGAACAGGTAGTCGGGCCGTAGATACTGGTACTCCACAAACCCCTGGCCGTAGTTATAGGTTTCGGCGATGTTGGGATTGTTCGCAAACCCCTCCGTATAATATCCGCCGTCGTGCAGTACCTCCGGGAACGTCGTGACCTCATCCGGCAAGATGGAGTCTTTCTGAATGGCTCCGTGGGCTTCCGGATACATGCCCGAGAAGATCGTCGCAAACGACGGCTTGGTCCACGAACTCTGGGCGAACGTGTGCCGATACATGACCGAGTCCGCCCGCAGTGCGTCGATGTTCGGCGTGTTCGCGGCGGCGGCCTCGTTGTAATCCTTGAGATAGTCGGCGCGGAGCGTGTCCACGGCGATGAGGATGATGTTGGGTCCCGTGACCCCCTCTTTCGCCTGGAACGATGTTGCTTTCGCGGCGGGTGCATTCACATTGGACATAACCACACCAACAACCACGATGCAGATGTATCCGACGATACCCATGCCGACCGCGCGACCCCGCTTCTTTCCGGCAACCGCCATGGCGAACGTTCCTACTGCGGTTCCGACAATCACGAGAAGGCCCGCGACAGCAAGAAGCACGAGGTTCTCATTGATGGACAGCGCATGTTCGCCCAAGATGTCCTGCGAATACCGGAAGCGCCCGATGATGAGTAGTCCTGTGGCCAGCGTGCCGCCGAGGCTCACCCCAAAGACAAGTGCCCGCGACAGGAACCGGTCCACAAGCAACGACAAAAAGGCCAGCCCACCGGCAATTCCCAAACCGACCGCGACGAAGACGATTCCGTAGACCAGGGGTCCCCACCAATACGCAACCACCTCACTCAGCCCCGCCTGGCGGCTGACGAGCCAACATCCTTCCGCCAACCCCACCAGCGCACCGCCAATCAGTCCCGCGCATACACCGCCGATGACGTAATCGACCAGCTTGTTCCGGTAGTCCGCGGTGGCCTCGGGGCTCAAGTGAACGCCTTCGATCCCCTGCGACGCCGCACGCGCTTCCGCAAGTCGCTCTTGCACCTGTTCCTTCGTGGGTTTCCGGTGGAAGGGGAACAGGATCGCGCCAATCACAAAAGGCACCAATTCGCCGACCCACCAGCCTAGGTGCGCGAACGTTGCAGTCGCGGCCGCGCTGCTCTTCCCGCTCAACAGGGTGACGAATACGATTTCACGGATGCCTTCGCCTCCGATAGAGGGTCCGAGCACGGTGCCGTAAATCATCAGTGGGCTCGCAAAGAGGATATCGGCCAAACCCGTATTCGACGCGCGGATTGCCATCATCGTGCCGAAATACATAAAGCACGTGGCCAGGTGAACGCCCAGTCCAAAGACGACCGCCAGCATCAAGATCTTCCGGTTCCCGCTGTACGCCGTGATCGCCGCGCCGAGTTTGTCGAACTTGGTGCGGATCGACGGCGGCGTAGGAAACACAGCAACCAGCACCTGCAAAATACGGGGATTCAACAGCGTGACAAACGCAATCGTTACGAACCCCGCCAGACCGGCAAGAGTCACGATCAACACGGGAGTCTTAATATTGAGAAGGGTGTAGCCGAGCGGAAATGTCAGGAATACCAGAAACGTCAGGGCTACGAATCCGATCAGCTTCTCTACTGCAATTACGGTGGTGCATTTGATTACCTCGCCGGTGTATCGCGACGAGTCGATGAGCCGCCATCCATCAAGACCGATCGTGCCCGGGAGGAAGATACCGATTGTGCGCCCAATGAACCAACTGCGCACCATGTACCAAAAAGGAATCTTCAGCCCTTGTCCGTAAAGCAAAAGCCGCCAGCGAATAATCCCACAGAGCAACCCGCAGAGTTTGATGAGCACTGCGAAGGTCAGCCAGAAGACGATGTTATGGGTTTCCGCCTCGCGAAGTTCACGAAGCATATCGGAGGGCTTGACACCGCCGAATTGATTTGGATCGAGCCCGAACTTCTGGGGGTAGAAAAGAAGGACAAAGAGCCCGACTGTCACACAAATCTTTACAAGGAAAAGAATTACACGCTTAACCATGTTGGGGTGTACCAAATCCTGATGGTTGTTACTGCGAAGCAGCCCGTTGTTGACACCGCTGTCCCGTGGGAACGCCGAAGTCTACCACGCCCCGGATTTGGGTGCAACCGCCCATGGCACCGAGAGTTAGTCGCCGTAGCACACGTTACGGAATTCGACAACCTTCTTCATCGGACGCGATCTCGTGCGCGTACTCGACGAGCGTTCAATTTCTTCGCCGCGGAGAAGATGACACGTTTCGATTTCCTAAGACAGCACGTTCGTCCAGCGCACGCCTGTTCGAGAACGAGTACGACTACGAGCACGAGATCGCGTACGCGCAGCCCGAACGTGTGGCCACGCGATATAAGGAGTCTGACTTGCCCAGCCCCTACATCTGTCCGAGCATGCGCCGCCGGTTCAGCGGCTGTATCTCCGTGGCGATCCATTCGCGCATGGCCTGGCCCCGGTCGGTCTGCTGCGGATAGGAAATGAAATCGAGCGTTACGCTCAGTTTCTCCGCGGCCCGCCGTGCCATGATTGGCCAGACCGCCCCAATATCGCCCACCACCGCGACGCTCCCCTCCAGCCGCGCGAAACCAGACATCTCCATCCGGAACGGCACCTTGAACAGCTTGGTCTTCGGCAAGCCCTTGTCGATGGCTTCCTGCACCGCCGCCCCGTCGCGTTCCGCCTGCCAGACCATCTCGAGCGCCGGGTCCAGATCGATTCGGATAAGGCTTTTCCCTGCGAGCGAATAGGACTCGTGTCCCATCCACTTGCTCCACAAGCCGTGCCCCGTATACGTTTCAAAAGGACCGTCATGAATTTCCTGCGTCAGCGCTACGGCGGATTCGATGATTACGTCCGCGCCGTCTAACATTGCAGCCAGCCGCGAAGCCCGCTCGGTTAACGAGATGCTGTCTCCAACGGCCAGCCCGACAAGGCCCCCACCCACCAGTTGGGGAATGGTCACAAGCACGGGCAGCCCTTTTGCCGCGCCCACGCCGATCATCGTCCGGAGATCGGCGCCTCTCCCGGCCGTTTCCTCGAAGGATACGCCCCGGCTTCGGGCAAGCTGCATGATCTCCAGCGACAGTTTTTCCAAGTAGAGTCCCATGGGATAGCCGAGGTTTCCCGCAGCCTTGATAATGGTGTCGCCCGGAGTTGACTGGAGCTTCTCGATCAACTCGAGATCAATCGGCATGTCGCGCGCGAGTTCCGCCAGTGTTGCGTCGTGTAGAACGGTCAGTTCGAAGGCGTTTCCTTTCGGCAGAAAGCTTGAATCCAGACCCAGTTTGCGCCCGTCGACCCGTTTGACTTTGTCCAGTACCCCGCCCATCTCGTGAGCGATAACGGCGGAACTGGTCGTCACGCCGTCTACGACGCCCACACGCATCAGTTCCGCCAACAGGGTGGTGATGCCCTCGTGAACGTTGGGGCCACTCCCCGTGACCACCACTACATGCCTGCCGCGTTCCTTCGCGGAAACGATGCGCTCGACCGCGGTGTCGATACGGTCCATCGTCGACGGGTCGATTTCTTTTTCGAGTTCTTTGACTGCGTCCAGGTCGATCACGAATTGAGATTTCATCATGCTCACTTCCTATTCCAGGCCCCGTTCTTTAAGCAGCATTTCTGCCTTCTTGATGTCTTCTGCGGTATCCACACTGAAGCCACTGAATGCGTGATCGCTGCATTTCGACTCCACCACACGCAGCCGGTAGCCGTGTTCCAGCACGCGAAGCTGCTCCAACGACTCAATCTGTTCCAACGGCGTCGGCGGTAGTTTCGCGAGTACTTCCAGGAAATCCCGGCGGTACACATACAGGCCGACATGCTCGTACACGTTATGAGGAAAATCCTCCCTCGGGTATGGGATCAGGGAGCGGGAGAAGTACAACGCATCGCCGTTGAGCGCGACCGCCGTCTTCACAACGCCCGGATCCTCTAAATCCTCTTCCTTGGCGATCGGATGCATCAGCGTCGCCATGGGGAGATCGGGATCGTCCAGCAGGGGCGCCACCGCTTCGTCGATCATGACGGGGTCAATGAAGGGCTGGTCCCCCTGAATGTTGACCACGATGTCGAATTCCAGCGTCCGAGCCGCCTCCGCCACCCGGTCGGTTCCACTGGCATGATCCGGGGCCGTCATGATGGCATTTCCGCCGAATGCTTTAACCGCATCGACGATCCGTCCATCATCAGTCGCGATGAAGACAAGATCCAGCACGGAAGCGGCGCAAACGCGTTCATAGACGCGCTGAATCATGAACTTTCCGAGGATCGGCGCCAACGCCTTACCCGGTAACCGGGTCGAGCCGTAACGTGCCGGGATGATTCCCCCAACCTTAACCTTCGACAATCGTCCCCCTTTCCAATAGATCCGGCCCGGAATGCGTTCTTTGTCCTCAGTATTCGCGACTTGGCGTCACAATTCAAGTGCAACGCTCGGCTCCGCGGTTGACACGTACGCCGATCCAACGGTAGATTCTGCCCAATCAATTCATCAGGTGGGAGGGAGTCGTAGTATGTCCGTTCAGATGCTGTTCGTTATCAGTTCACCCCGCTCCGGGAGCACGATGCTCGAACGCATCCTCGAGTCCCATTCCATGATTAAGGGCGGACCCGAACCGCATTTGTTGACCCCACTGGCGCACTTGGGGATCTGGGCCAACGTGCAAAAGGCGCCCTACGACCACGTCCTCGCGGCCGAATCCCAAAAGCTCTTCATCCAGGAACTTCCCGAAAAGGAGCAGGAATACTGGCGGGCCTGCCGGGCCTATTGCGATACCCTGTATGGGAGATACCTCGAAGGCGGCAGCGAATCCATCTGTCTCGACAAAACCCCGGCATACGGTTTAATTCTGCCTTTCATGATGAAAGTGTTTCCGGACGCGAAGTACGTTGTGTTAACGCGTCACCCCCTCGCGACTTTTTCCTCCTTCGCAAATTCGTTCTTTGACGGCGACTACCAAGTCGCTCAAAACTACAATCCCATCCTCAATCGCTATATCCCGGCGATCGCGAACTTCTTGCGTCAGGACGAGGTGCCGTACATCCACGTTCGGTACGAGAATCTGGTGAAGGACCCCGAGTCCTGGATGGGCCGGATTTACGAGTACATCGGCATTCCTTTTGAACGCGAGACCATCGATTACGGCGAGAAGCAGACCGACGCCACGCCTCGAAAAGGCCTCGGCGATCCCATCGGCGTGCAACAGCACACGCGTCCCAGCACCGGCTCCATCAAGAAATGGGTGGAAGACCTCGCCGCCGATCCGGCCAAACTGGAACTCATGCAGAACGTCATCGCCCAAATCGATCCCGCCGATCTCGAAACCTGCGGCTATCCCATCGACACCATTTGGAAACCCTTCGAAGAATTGGGCGACCGGCGGCCGTCGCCAAAGAAGGCCCCGCTCAACCGATACCGCCTGCAACGCAAGTTAATCGTTCGGCTCCGGTCGATGGCACAGCGGGGTGGCCCGTTCCGAAAACTGCTGGAGAAACTACGCCTCGCCTGCGATGTGCTGCTTCGCGAATAAACCGCGACAAGATCATCCCGAGTATGTGAAGTTGTACTCGGCGTCGCCAAGTCTCGGGGCCGCAGCGTCCTTTTCCGTGATGGCTGTCACGGTCATCGGCCATTCGATTCCCACATCGGGATCGTTGTACGCCAGCGACCGTTCCGCATCCGGCTGCCAGGATGCCGTGCATTTGTAAAGAACCAGCGTGTCCGGTTCCAGCGCCAGAAAACCGTGTGCGAACCCCACCGGCACCCAGAGGGCTTCGCCCCGACCGGCGGTAAGCGTCCGGCCGACCCATTTCCCGAAAGTCGGCGAACCGGCGCGCAAATCCACGGCCACATCGAAGATCGAGCCGGACAGCGGTCGCACGAACTTGCCCATCCCGTGGGGTTCGATTTGGTAGTGCATGCCGCGCATGGTTCCTTTGCGCGACAGGCTCATATTGTCCTGCACAAACGTCTCGTGAAACCCCGCCGCGTCATAAACGGGTGTGGAAAACACCTCCGTGAAGAACCCGCGCTTGTCGCGGAACAGCGGTGTTTGAACGAACAGGACCGCCTCGATCTCGGTCGGCGTTATGGTGATGGGCATTACGTTGGTCTCTCGGTTGACGGTTATACGGGCAGCGCAGCAATCCCGCGAGTGGTCGGGTCGCATTGTAGAGTACCCTCGCCGTGCGTGCAATTCCTTTCGTCGTTGGGTTATGCGGCCCGACTTGGTAGACTGGCGTCCGGAGTCGGTCTGCAAAGGAGGAGGTATTCAACGTGAAACGGGCGGTGGTCTGTGGCGCGGGCGGGTTCATTGCGAGTCATCTCGTGAAACGCCTCAAACGGGAGGGGTACTGGGTTCGTGGGGTCGACCTCAAGGAGCCCGAGTTTGCGCCGTCCGCGGCGGATGACTTCTGCCTCCTCGACTTGCGCGAAAGAGACGCCTGTACCCTGGCCCTCGATCTGGACGGCCAAGCGCCTGACGAGGTGTACCAACTGGCTGCCGACATGGGCGGCATGGGATTCATCCATTCCGCCGAGTGCGAGATTCTCCGCAACAGCGCCCTGATCAATATCAACATGATTCACGCTGCTGCGTCCGCAGAAATCAAACGGTATTTCTTCTCATCCTCGGTTTGTGTGTACCGCGACATGAAACCGGGCGAACCCGAATTGGACGAGGCCGGAGCCTATCCCGCCCTGCCCGACAACGAATACGGCTGGGAGAAGCTTTACGCCGAACGCATGGCCATGGCCTACGGCCGCCGTTACGACGTTGCGGTGCGAATCGCACGGTTCCAGAATTGCTACGGTCCCGAAGGAACCTGGCGCGGCGGACGCGAAAAAGCCCCGGCCGCCCTGTGCCGGAAGATTGCAGAAACGGAAAACGGGGGGGTAATCGACGTGTGGGGCGATGGGTCGGCCGTGCGCTCGTACACGTATGTCGACGACATGGTCGACGGCATCTACGCGTTAACCCAGTCCAGTCTGGAAGGGCCCTGCAACATCGGGTGTCCCGAGTACGTCACGGTCGACGAATTGGCAGCGACCATTGCGAAGGTTGCGGGCAAACAGATTGACATCAAGCACGTGGAAGGGCCCGTGGGTGTTCAATCGCGCAATTTCAGCAACGAACGCATGTATTCGATTGGCTGGAAGTCCCGGTGGCCCCTGGAACGAGGCATCGCCGCCACCTACCCCTGGGTCGCCGCCCAAGTCCACGCCGCCGCCATGGAAGAAACCGCGTAAACGTGGGTTAGGAGCTGGGCGGCGTTCCCGATTTCTTGTCGAATTCGGCGATGCGCAGATCGGCATCCGCCATGAGTTGGGCCAGTTGCTGGAACGTGACCTTCGGTTCCCACCCGAGTTCCTTCTTTGCCTTGCTCGCATCGCCCACGAGAATATCCACCTCCGTAGGCCGGAAATACCGGGGATCGATTTCCACGTACTTCTGGTAGTCCATGTCGAAGTGCGAGAAGACTTCTTCCAGAAACTCGCGGACGGTATGCGTCTCGCCGGTGGCCACCACGAAGTCGTCCGGCGTGTCGTGCTGCATCATCAACCACATGGCTTCCACGTAGTCCTTGGCGAACCCCCAGTCCCGCTTGGCGTCAAGGTTGCCCAGGTAGAGCTTCTTCTGCATTCCCAGTTTGATCCGGGCCGCCGCGCGCGTAATCTTGCGGGTCACAAAGGTTTCGCCGCGGCGCGGGGACTCGTGGTTGAAGAGGATCCCGTTGCACGTGAACATGTCGTAGGCTTCCCGGTAGTTTACCGTCGCCCAATACGAAAAGACTTTCGAGGCGCCGTAGGGACTGCGCGGATAAAAAGGCGTTTCCTCACTTTGGGGAATCTCCAGCGCTTTCCCGTACATCTCGCTGCTTGATGCCTGATAGAACTTGGCGCCGCAGCCCGTTTTCCGAATAGCTTCCAGCAGACGAATCGTCCCGAGCCCGGTCACATCGGACGTGTAAATCGGCGCGTCGAAGCTGACCCGGACGTGGCTCTGCGCGCCCAGATGGTACACCTCGTCCGGACGGACTTCGGTTAGGATGGAGACCAGGCCGGAGTCATCGGTAAGGTCGCCGTAATGGAGGTTTAACCGATGTTCCGACGCGTGGGGATCTTGGTAAATATGATCGATGCGTCCCGTATTAAAGGAACTGGACCGCCGAATCAATCCGTGGACCTCGTACTCCTTCTCCAAAAGCAATTCAGCGAGGTATGATCCATCCTGACCGGTTATCCCGGTGATAAGTGCTTTCTTCACGAAAAAACCTTCCGCTGGCCATCGGCGCACGCCGTGGCCGTTAACCCGTGGTGCTTGCAGCGGACGATTATGGCAGATTGGAAATGCGGCATCAATCGTGCCTTCGGACGCGCGCTGGCGGCAGCACCCTGCGAACGGGCACAATTCGGCATGGAATAGGGAGATTCTTGTGAAAGCCGTTATCATCGCCGGCGGACAGGGAACGCGATTGCGATCCGTTACCGGTGCCGCCATGCCCAAGGCTCTTGTGCCGGTCGCGGGCGTTCCAATTATTCATCGCCAATTCCGGTTATTAAAGCGGTACGGCCTCACCGAGGTCGTTGTCACCGCAGGGCATCTCGCCGATGCGCTCACAGCCGGAATTGAACCGGAAGCCGAACGATTAGGCCTGCACCTGCACGTCCGCGTCGAAGACTCGCCCCTGGGCACCGGCGGAGGGTTGCCTGCCGCGCAAGACGTATTGGGGGATGAACCGTTCCTCGCACTCTGCGGAGATATCGCGGTCGATATGGACTTCGACCGGCTCCGGGACCATCATAAAGAAACGAACGCCGATGCGACGATCGTGGTTCATCCCAATGACCATCCCCATACCTCGGATCTGGTGGTCGTCGACGAAGCCGCTCGCATCCTACAGATCGTGCCACGCGGGACGCGCGATTCTGGCGAGTTCCGCAATCTGGTATTCGGCTCGGTCTACGTGTTGTCGCCGCGCGTCTGGGACTTCATCGATCCACACTCCAAGCAGGATCTGAACAACGACGTCTTCCCCCGTATGATTCGGGAGGGCGCCGCGGTTCTTGCGTATAACACCCCCGAGTACCTCCGCGACGTGGGCACCGTCGAGCGGTTGCGCGTGGTCGAGCACGATATCGCCACCCGGCGGATGGAGCGGATGAATTGGAGTTGTCCGCGTCCGGCGGTTTTTTTCGATCGCGACGGTGTTCTCGTTAAAGACGCAGGCTCCCGAGGCGTCACACGTCCCGACGACATTCATCTGTTGCCCGGCGCCGCGGAGGCTGTCCGGGACGTTAACGAAGCGGGGTACCTCGCGGTCGTTGTCAGCAACCAACCCGGAGTCGCCAAAGGCTTCCTCTCGATGGAAGATCTGGACCGCATCACGGGCCGGTTGGATATGGAACTGGGCAAAGTCGGCGCGTGGCTCGACCGTGTTTACTACTGTCCCCACCATCCCGAGTCCGGGTTCGACGGCGAGCGGCCCGAATTGAAAGTCCCCTGCGCCTGCCGGAAACCCGAGCCCGGCTTGATCCATCGTGCGGTCAAAGAGCTGCCCCTCGACCTCGATCGCTCGGTGCTCATCGGCGACACAGCCAGGGAAATTGGCGCGGCACGGGCAGTTGGCATACCCGCCTACGGCGTGCGTACCGGGCACGGGTGCGAGGACTGCACGGACGCACTCACGCCGGATCGAGTCTGCGACGACGCGCGTGATGCGGTGCATCGCTTTCTTGCTACCGCGAAGGTACCCGACCCAAACCGTTAAATAGATTGCTTGCGAAGCTTGCCATTCTCGTCATTCTGAGCGGGCACCTCTATCGAGGTTGTTGGAACCAAGAACAGTCGAGCATGGTTGCGACCTACATTACTCTCTAAATCGGGATCGAAATCGGGATCAAAATCGGGATCGAAGCTGGAAGCGCAAAGCACTTCCGATTTCGATCCCGATCCCGATCCCGACAATGGCAAGCCGCCGCGATTGGTACAAATCGACTTACAGAAACCTGTTCTTAGCAGCGCCAGCGAAGAATCTCTTCCCCCGCAATCTCGTTTCCTGTTTCCGATTTCCCTGCGCACATTGCTATACTTGCGCCCGAGCGCCCGCCGCACCAGTCCGGCCGCGTTTGTTCACAGCACCCAATGACGAAGGAACACCCGTACCATGTCTTACGCACCTGCCATCAAGGATTATCTGACCGGCCTTGCGGACGTTCTGCAAAAACTCGACGTTGCGCAACTCGATACCTTTCTCCAACTCCTAGACTCCGCCCGGGAAGAGGGCCGTCAAATCTTCATCTTCGGAAACGGCGGTTCGGGCGCCAACGCGTCGCACATCACCGGCGATCTGATGAAGGGCGCCAGTTACGGAAAGGAGAAACGGTTCAAGGCGCTCTGCCTGAACGACAACGATGCCGGTGTGCTGGCCTATGCCAACGATGTGGGCTACGACGAAGTGTTCATCGAGCAGTTGAAGAATTTTCTCAACCCGGGCGACGTGGTGGTGGGTATTTCCGGAAGCGGGAATTCCGTCAACATCCTGAAGGCCATCGACTACGCCAACGAGCGCGGCGCGGAGACCGTCGGCTTCTGCGGCTACCCTGGCGGCAAACTCGAAACCCGTGCCAAGCATGTCGTCCACGCCAACATCCACGACATGCAGTTCGCCGAAGATGTCCACCTGATCGTCGGTCATATCGCCATGAAAATCCTCAGCGGCGGCGTCTGCCACTGACACGCCTGAACCCGTAACGTACGCGCCTGCTCCTCGTACCGTTTCGAAATCGAAATCGAAATCGAAATCGAAATCGCCAAGGACTTTCGTCATTCGTCGCGGTAGTTGCTTCCTCGCACCTGGCGCGGAAACACTGGGAGCGCCTGGCTCCAGCCTGGCGTTTGACTCGGAACTGCACGTCAAAGAGAGTATCGTTGCCGATCCCGAAATGGAGTTGTCCGAATTGGCCCTGCCGATTTGAACGCCACGCGACCGTGGCACTGGCTCCTCGCAATCCTTCCTCAAGACCGCCAGGCTGGTGCCTGGCGCTCCCAGTGCGCATACCGCGCGGTCATTCGGGGCCGGTGAGTGTCCCGCCAAGCAAAGGAAGTTTCATTTGACCGATCGAAGTTGGAATCATGAACGCGCAGGAAGTCGACGAGATCATCGCGTGCCTGCCGCGGGGTCGAACCCTATACCACTACTTCAAGGACCGGTACGCCTTGGAGTTGTTGGCGCGGTACGTCGGCCCCGGCCGGCCGGTGCGCGAGGTGCGGGCGTCCCAATTTGGCCCGTTGCTCAATCGGACCCGGGTAAAACCAGCCCTGGCACAGGCGGGGTCCGGCTATCTGACGCACGAGGCATTGCTCAACCAATGGCCTGACACCTTTGGACATTTCCGATTGACACTCGCCCGGTGGCCGTTCGGCACTCGCAATGACCGATTCTACCACCAGACCTCACGCCGGGGAACGAACCTCGTTCTACTGTTGAACTTCGCCAACGTTCATAAAGAGATGTACCGAAGCCTCTGCTCGAACATCTCGACCGACGCGTTCCGGAATTCCTGTCATCCCGGAGCCGGCCGACGTAATTTGCCGCTTGCCTGGGCGCGAATCGACCTGTGCTTCCAGGAGAGCGCGGCGCTTATTGAGGAAATCCAGAACGACTGGTTGCGTGAAGCGAAAGGAATCCAGCAGTGGGTTCTTTCGTCCCAGGGCCGATCGCGGCGGGGGAATGGCTGGGCCCGGCTTTGGGGCAAGGCCGTGCCCGTGACGGGCCTACTGCGGTACATCGAATTCCTCCAGCGTGAGTATGGCTCGACCTGGGATGAGGCCATGCTATGGGCGGCCATCTGGTTCATCCGGGAGGAGCTTGGTATTCGCCGCATTTACTACCACACCTGGACCAGCGGCAACACGCTCAAGCGATTGGATGATCCCGAATACGGACAACCTCCACGATCGTTGTACACGGCGCTGCCGCGAAAGTTCTGTTTTCAAACGTCGCGTGATGTACCACAATTCCTGCTTAACGGGCGGGTTTGTCGGAAGCACCGCCGCATGATGCAGCGCGGGGAACTGCCCATGTATGTGCTGAACCTGTGAGCGATCCAGCGCAGCCGAGCTGTTGGCGCGCAAGGATTTGCTTGCATAGGGGAAAGACACCGCGTAAACTCGCGCGCAGCAGCCCGGAACCTCCGTGGCGCACGATGAATATCGGAAGCAGGCGTAAATAATTTTATGGCAACGAGCACGTTCATTCCATTCAATCGTCCCGGCATGATGGGCGACGAATTGCGTTTCATCACGGAGGCCGTCAATTCCGGCAAGATCTCCGGTGACGACCCCTTTACCGGCCGATGCCAGGAGTTGTTGGAACGGGAACTTGGGGTCCAGAGGGTCCTACTCACGCCATCCTGCACCCACGCCCTGGAAATGGCGGCGTTGTTGCTGAATATCGTGCCCGGCGATGAGGTCATTCTGCCCACGTTTACGTTCGTGTCGACGGCAAACGCCTTTGTCCTGCGCGGCGCCAAGCCCGTGTTCGTTGACAGCCGACCCGACACGCTGAATATCGACGAAAGCCGCATCGAGGAAAAGATCACATCCAAGACGAAAGCGATCATCCCGGTTCACTACGCCGGCGTCGGCTGCGAACTCGACGCCATCCTCGCCCTCGCGTCGAAGCACGGAATCCCCGTCGTCGAAGACAACGCCCACGGCCTATTCGGCGAGTATCGCGGAAAGTATCTTGGTACCTACGGCGCGCTCGGGACGCAGAGTTTCCACGAAACCAAGAATTTTACCTGCGGGGAAGGCGGCGCGCTGCTGATCAATGATCCCGCTATGGCGGATCGCGCGGAAGTTATTAGAGAGAAGGGTACCAACCGCGCCATGTTTTATCGCGGCCAGATCGACAAGTACTCCTGGGTCGATCTGGGATCGAGCTTCCTGCCTTCCGGTATCGCTTCCGCTTTCTTATACGGTCAACTGATCGCGTGGCGCGAAATCCAGGCCAGCCGCGAACGCGTCTGGAATTCGTATCACGACAACCTCCGCGACTGGGCCAACGAACACGGTGTCACATTCCCAACCGTGCCCGATCATTGCGAGCAGGCCTATCACATGTTCTACATGATCATGCCTTCGTTGGATTCGCGTCAGGCGTTGATCCAGCATCTGAAGGACCAGCAAATCCAAGCCGTATTCCACTACGTCCCGCTTCACCTTTCCAAGATGGGGAAGATCCTGGGGGGCAGGCAGGGGGACTGCCCCGTCGCGGAAGACTTGAGCGACCGCCTGATCCGGCTGCCCTTCTACAATACCCTGGAGGAAGCCGACCAGGCGCGCGTCGTTGAAGCCATCAAAGGCTTCTCTTGGTCATGAACGAGAACGCTACGAAGGCGAAACCCCTGTGGTATCCTTTCGTATTCGTAATCGTAATCGTAGTCGCGAACGACGCAGTCCCCCACGATTCTTAATCGCGCAGCAAAGCGAACGCGACTCCCCCTTTGAAGGGGGTCCCGCCGTAGGCGGGAAAGGGTCGAGGGGGATGTTCGCTCTCGGAGTCAGGCTAGAGGTCAATCGATGATCCGCAAAAACGAAATCCTACGCAGCAAAGCCCCGCTCCGCATCAGTTTCGGCGGCGGCGGAACGGACGTCGATCCCTACCGCTCGCTGTACGGTGGCTGCACGCTCAGCACGACCATCGACAAGTACGCCTACGTGAGCTGCCGTCCGCGCAAGGACAACGTCATCGAAGTCCAGTCCCTCGACTACAACATCGTCGCGAAATACGACACTGCGAAGCCCTTCGTCATGGACGGCGAACTCGATCTCGCCAAAGCCGTCATCGCGCAGTTGAAACAGAAGCGCGCGTCCCGTGGGTTCGATCTCTTCATGCACAGCGACGCCCCGCCGGGCAGCGGCCTCGGTTCCTCATCGACCATGGTCGTGGCCCTGGTCAGTCTGTTCAAGGAGTACTACCGCCGCCCACTCACATCCTACGAGATCGCCGCGCTGGCCTACGACATCGAACGCAATGCCCTGGGCCTGAAAGGCGGTATGCAGGATCAGTACAACGCGACCTTCGGCGGGTTTAACTTCATCGAGTACATCGGCGACAAGGTCGTGGTGAATCCGCTCCGTCTCGACCCCGCGACGCTCCATGAACTCCACTACTCGATCGTCCTCTGCTACACGGGCCGGACACGCCAATCCGCCGGCATCATCGATAATCAAATGCAAAACGTCGAAGAAGGCGACAAGAAGGCGGTCAACGCCACGCACGCGCTTAAAGATTTGTGCGTTGATATGAAGAACGCCCTTTTGCAGGGCGAACTGCCCACCTTTGGCAAGCTCCTCCACGAATCGTGGCTGCAGAAGAAGAAGATCGCGAACCGCATCACCAACGCGCGCATCGACCGAATGTACGCCGAAACCCGCAAGCTCGGCGCGCTCGGGCGGCAAAATCGTCGGCGCGGGTGGCGGAGGCTACCTCCTGGTTTTTGCTCCCTTTGATCGCCGGCATCTCATCAAGAAACGTCTCGTCGAACTCGGCGCTCAACCCGTCGACTTCAATTTCGATTTCGATGGTGTCGTAACCTGGCGCGCGAAGGCCTAAGCACTACGTGCGCCTCGTGCGAGGTGTCCTTCTATGCTTGTGAGACGGTCTTGAAGAACATCCCCCTTGAGCCCCCTTCAAAGGGGGAGAAGTGCGCAATCACGTTCATTCATGTATGCACCATGGTTGCCTCTGAACAATGGGTATTCCCAGCATCCCATACGCAACGCAGAGCGTTGCGAGAATTTCCCCCTTTGAAGGGGGATCAAGGGGGATGTTTCTTCCTCTTATCGAGATCCCAACACGAGTCCGTTACCGCTCGTCGCGAAACGCTTCCCATGCCCCATCCAGAAAGTTATCCGCGCCCGACGCGAAGATTTGTATCGACCGGTGATTCGCGGTGTCGTTGGGATGCGAGTCCCCAGCTCCGCCGCCATATTCACCTCGCAGTTGGTTCGGATGAGAGGAGTCGCTCGCCGGGCTCGCAAGAACATTGAACCAGTCGAACACGGCCACGTTATGCAGGCCCGTGGAACTCAGGTACCTTGGCAACCATTCCTCCGTCAGCCACTTGTTGAACGCCCGAGCGCGCCCGGCAATCTCTCGATTCGTATCGTTCCAGCACTCCGGCGGCGCGGTCACGATCACGAACAACGTGTTCGGATTCGCGGCGAAGATGTCCTCCAACGGCCGGTACGTAGCCCCATCGTGATGGTACGAGTTCCCGGCGCCGTCTGGATGGCGGTAAACCGCTTTGTAGTTGGCGACCGTCTTCCAATCGCTGAAGGGATCGCCCGGCTCGGTGCCCTCGTCGTCAATATGACTGTTCGGAAAACAGCTCTTGTACAAGACAATCCGGTTCACGCCGCTCGCACACCCATGCCGGCGCACGTTACCAAGATAATCGTTCAACCATAGTATCCAATGGTTCATGTCCGTCAATTCGCCGGGCACGGGTCCCAGCGAGTCGGGCCGGCCGGGATCTGCCGCCACGTCGACACCGTAGGTAATGTCGTTGCGCTCGTTGAAATAGTCCTTCGCGAGCAAGGCGTCATGCAGGCCACTGTTCAGCCAGTTCTCCCCGCAGGAGTGATGGATGAAGACGAGATTATCCCCACCGCCAGATGGCTCCGGCTCCGCTTGTGCGGGAGTTTCTGCCGGAGCTTCTGAGGGAGTGGCCTCCTCGGTCATCTGCTCCTGCGCGGTTTCGGCCGGCGCCTCGCCTGCATCGCCCGACGTCACGCGGACGTAGTCTTGCTTTATTTCCGTCGATGTGGACCCGTTCGATAACGTCACCTTGAGTGTGACGGTGTAAGTGCCAGGTTGGGCGTACTCGTGAGTGGTGTAACCCTCGGTGCTGCTGCTCCCGTCGCCGAAATCCCACGACCAACCCGTGGCGGCTTGGATGATGGCGTCGTCGCCGATGGGATGGAAGTGAACTTCGAGCGGCGCGCCCCCCGTCTCTGGCGCTCCATAGAAACTCACCACCGGATCGCCCGCCGCCGCAGTTCCCACGGGACTAAATAGCACACCGGCCAGAGCAAGGATGAAAAACGCCGACATGTATGCACGCATCATTCGTTCCCCCATTGCTGGAATTGCTCCAGCGTCAAGCCCGGAAACCCAGGTCCCGCCCCCAAACTATCAGCATAGCACGAAACCAGCGGTGGCGTACTCAGTGCGACATGTGCAATTCCACGACATCCCCGTCGTGCAGAACGTGATCCCGGCCCACCGGTTGGCCGTCGTGGACCCCGGCTCCCCACACGCGGGCCGTTCGTAGGTGCTCCAAAAAGTCTTTATGGACCTTCCCGGCGAACTCTTCGATGGTGCTGCCCTGTTTCAGCACGAATGGCGCCGTGAGGTCGGCCTCATGGTGCGGCTGTTTGGAGTACACGCGGATCAGTTCCAAACGTTCCACTACGGTTTCCTTAAACTGTTCCAGGTTTCGGCCACGACTGACGGCAACCGGAAGCATCGACCAACCTTCTCCTTCCAGCTCGCGGAGAACCGAGAACTCTTCGTCCCACGATGCGTCGTCCACTTTGTTCACGAGCACCATGCAGGGAACGACGAAATCGCCGCGGCCCTCCGGCCGTTTGGCGTTCTTGCCCATTGGAACGATGTGATGTTCCTCCAATAACTCAACGGTGTCGTCGAGTTGCTGCATGGATCGCGACTGGATATCCACCATCAGCAAAAGAAGGTCGGCCGTTCGGAGCAGGTTGAACAGTTCCGGTTCCACGTGCTCCCGGCTCAGCGGAGGCGTGTCGATCAACTGCAACTGAATATCCCGCACCGGCATCATCCCCGGCGTGGGGATCCACGTCGTAAACGGCGCTTCCGACACGTTCGGCGTAGCATGCGTTACCGCTGCGATCAGGGCGGATTTCCCGACGTTGGGCGCACCCACCACCACAACACGTGCGGGGCCTTCTTTCTCAATGTGGTAAACGGACTCCTGACGGTTGGTCTTCTTGGTACTCTCGGCGGCGTTCTTGAGCTTGGAAAGTTTCTGCCGCAAGCTGGCCCGGAGCTTGTCCGTGCCCTTGTGCTTGGGAATGGTGGCAAGCAACTCTTCCGTGAGGGCGGCCTTATCCTCGGGCGAGGTCGCCGCCTTAAGCCGGCCCTCCACTTCGAAATACTCTGGCGGTAGATTCGTCGGCATGGCTGATACCGCTTCCCCTGCGCGTTTCTCAACCCGGCTCCAGAATACGAGCAACGCGGGGGCCTGTCAACCGGCGGTTGACGACGTAGGGCGCAGAGACAGCAGAGACAGCAGGGACAGGGAAAGTCACAATATGAGCTTTGGAGTCTTGCCGGAGATTTCCCCCCACGGCTTGTGAGGATGGCCGTTATCGTCCCTGTTGTCCCTGCTGTCTCTGCTGTCCCTGCGCTTCCAAAGGACGTTGCACCAAGTTGCATCATCCGCAACAAATTCTCTAGGCTCCTTCATCGTCATTATCCGGTCACTTGGGGCTGTGTTATGTTTAATCTGCGTCAACGTTCCTTAATTCTGTTTAGTCTTCTTCTGACTGCGTCGTCCGTATACGCCGGGTGGTGGGGGCCCCGCGACCAAAAGGAGTGGCGCTGGTACCTCGGCGATCAACACAGCTCGCATTACTCCAGGCTGGACCAGATCAATGTGAAGAACGTCGCGCAACTCGAACCGGTGTGGACCTACCACAGCGGCGGCGAAGCCCAGATTCAGACCAACCCCATCGTTATCGACGGTTTGCTCTACGGCATCTCGGCGGACCGAAAGGTCTTCGCCTTGGAAGCCGATACGGGCCGGGAGGCATGGGTACACACGCCGGAACATTACGAAGGCTCCGGCGGCGTCGTGCGCGGTCTTTTGTACTGGTCGGATGGCGACGATCGGCGCATCTACGCGACCATCGAACACCACCTCTACGCTCTGAACGCCCGCACCGGCGCCCTCATCAAATCCTTCTGCGTCGATGGCGCGCTCGACATCAAGACCCTGTACGACCGTGACGTTCTCAAAGCTGCACGTCACGTCCAGTTCGCCGGGCGTGATTTACAAGAACACGCTGATCCTTTCCATTCGCACGTCCGAGGCCCTCCCCGCTGCGCCGGGCGATATCATCGCGCTGAATGTCCTCACCGGCAAGCGCGAATGGATCTTCCATACCATTCCCCATCCTGGCGAAGCGGGTTACGACACGTGGCCGGACGGCGCCTGGGAAACTGCGGGCGGAGCGAACTGCTGGGCGGGGATGAGTCTCGATGCCAAACGGGGCATCGTTTACATCCCGACTGGTTCCGCCGCCTACGACTTCTACGGGGCCGACCGGAAAGGGGCCGATCTCTTTGCGAACTGTTTACTCGCGTTGAATGCGGAAACCGGCGAGCGCATCTGGCATTTCCAGGCCATCCATCACGACTTGTGGGATCGCGATTTGCCCGCCCCGCCGAACCTGGTGACCGTCCGTCACAATGGCCGGAAGCGCGACGCGGTCGCGCAGATCACCAAGTCGGCCTTTGTCTTCTTGTTCGATCGCGAAACCGGCGAGCCGCTTTTCCCCATCGAAGAGCGTCCCGTGCAACCCAGCCGCATCCCGGGCGAAGCGGCGTGGCCTACGCAGCCCATCCCTTTGAAGCCGCCGCCGTTCCAACCCCAGGCCTTCACCGAAGATATGGTCACCACGCGCACCCCCGAGGCCCACACCTACGCCCTCGACCGCCTGCGTCGCGCGCGCACGGGCGAGCAGTTCATTCCGCCGAGTCTCGAAGGCACGGTCATCTTCCCTGGATTCGACGGTGGGGGCGAGTGGGGAGGCGCCGCGTCGGATCCGAAGACGGGCATGCTCTACGTCAACGCCAGCGTGATGCCCTGGATCCTCACCATGTACGAAGTGCACGAGGAGGGCGGTCCGAACGCAGCGGCGACCCGGGTCTACGCGCAGAACTGCATCTATTGCCACGGGCCGGACCTCAAGGGCGATCCCTTGAACGAGTTCCCGCCGCTGCGCGATCTCAAAACGAAGTACAGCGCCGACGAGATGGCGACCATCGTCCGGAATGGCCGCGAACGCATGCCGTCCTTCGGCTTCCTGAGCGACGCCGAAGTGAAGACCGTCACTCAGTTCCTCTTCGACCTCGACGAGCGGCAGGCGGATTCGATGGCCTCCGCTACGCAGGCCGAAGCCGCGCCGACTTCCGGCGAGCGCCGGTTTACCAGCACCGGCTACAACCGTTTCGTGGATCAGGACGGCTATCCCGCCATCAAACCGCCCTGGGGCACGCTGACCGCCATCGATCTCAACGAAGGCGCAATCACGTGGCAGGTCCCGCTCGGTGACGCGCCCGAACTCGCTGCGCAGGGCCTGACCCATACCGGCGTCGAAAACTACGGTGGCCCCATCGTCACCGCGGGCGGGCTGATCTTCATCGCCGCAACGAAAGACGACTGCATCCGTGCCTTCGACAAGGACACTGGCAAAGAACTTTGGAAAGCGACGCTGCCCTTCGCGGGGTACGCCACCCCCTGCACCTACGAAATCGACGGCCGCCAATACCTCGTCATCGCCGCCGCGGGCGGCAAACTCGGCAGCCCTTCCGGCGACGCCTACGTCGCCTACGCGCTGCCGGACCACAGAAAAGAGTAGTGAAAACAAGAACTCCATTTGTAGCCTCTCGCTGATGATGAGGCACTATCTGAGAGTCGATAAGAAACATCCCCCTTGATCCCCCTTCAAAGGGGGAATTGTTCGCAACGCTTTGCGTTGCGCATCAGCGTTGGCAAGGATTCGCAGTATGGTCCAAGCGCAATACAAACTATCGATAGTTTTCCGTCGCGGCTGACGCGCCGCGAAGCGGCTGCGCAAATTCCCCCTTTGAAGGGGGATCAAGGGGGATGATCTTCGTTTCCCCCGGTATCCAGCTTTCCGTTCACCTTGATGCCCGTTTCGACATTCGGCATAGTTGCCTTCTGCGGTAGGCTTGGAAGGAGATCAGTATGCATCTCGGCCCGGAGGCGATTGGCTGGTACGTCATCTTTCTGCTCAACATCACCCTGCATGAGGCCGCCCACGCGTTCGTCGCGTACAAGGGCGGCGACTCCACCGCGTACGACAACGGCCAAGTCACCCTGAACCCCATCCCGCACATCAAGCACGAACCTATCGGCACCGTCGTCGTGCCCATCATTTCCTTGTTCCTCATGGGCTGGCCCCTCGGCTTTGCCAGCGCGCCCTACGATCCCTACTGGGCCGGTCGGCATCCGTATCGTGCAGGCTTCATGGCCCTCGCCGGTCCTCTAGCAAACCTGCTTCTCGTGATTCTCGCGGCCGTGCTCATCTGGATCGGGATCGCCGTTGGCGTGTTCGTCGGGCCGTCCTCCGCCAACATCGATCACGTCGTCGAAGCGACCCAGGGTGGTGTCTGGGGCAGCCTCGCGTACGTCCTCAGCATCCTCTTTTCGCTCAACCTGCTCCTGTTCGTATTCAACCTTTTGCCCTTCCCGCCCCTCGACGGCAGCGGCGTCCTGTCCCTGTTTCTCCCGGAAAACGCGGCCGTCAAACTCCAGGAATTCCTCAGCAACCCCATGTTCACCCTCATCGGACTACTCGTCGCCTGGAAGATCTTCTGGCCCATCTTCGACCCCATCTTCACGCTGTCCCTGAACATCCTCTACCCCGGCGCAGGGTATGGATAAGTGGAGGGTGGAGTCTGGAGACCGGAAAGAAGGTATCCCCACCCTTCAAAGGGGGAGTATTCCCCGGCTTGGTCAGTCAATAATATGTATTGCGCGTGGACCGCAGTTCGGACCCTTGCTACCGCTGATACGCAACGCAAAGCGTTGCGATAAATTCCCCCTTTGAAGGGGGATCAAGGGGGATGTTCTTTTTTTATTCAGCCGAATTCCCCCATTGACGGTGGCTTTCAATCGGCCTACCATAAAGCCAAAATCGCCGACACCGTCAATGTGCTCGGGCGGGGGGGAGACGTACCATGAACGCGAAGAACCTGCTAGTGCTCGCCACGACGTTGGCCATCGGCGCGGCGTTGTTCAACGGTTGCCCGCCGGTCGAACCGCCACACGTGGTCCTCGGCACCTGGGACTACATCGAAGATGCCCTCAGCGGCTACATCCGTTGGGACATCAAAGCCAACGGTACCATCGAACAGACCGATCTCGGACACGGCATCCTCGCCGGCGACCTGACGTGGGTCTTCACGGAACCCAATGAAATCCGTATCACCCAGGACAACGGTCCCGACCAATGGATTCTCGAAGGGATCCTCTATTCCGACGACACCATGTCCGGCACCTGGGAACAAATCGCGGGCGCCGACACCGGCACCCACGGCACTTGGACCGCGAATCGGTTTCCGTGATCCCCGGCACTCGTCCAATCCGATAGATAGTCCTCGCGAACCCGGGACGGGGCATGGGGTCTAAACTGTAGTGGAAGCCGGATTAGAGGAGGTCTGCCCAATGATGCGCAAGGCTGGCGTCTGCCTGTTCGCCTTTTTTTCATCCGCTTTCTTCGCCACGACGGCGCACGCGATGAGCATCCGCGCCATACCGCTTGCGGAGATCACGGAACAAACGGACCTTTGGGTCCGTGGCAATGTCCTTTCGGTGAAATCGAAGCCATTGAAGGAAGATGAACGGTATCGTTTCGGTCATCAGGGGACCGTCGAAGTCACCGTTGTTATCGAAATCACAAGCGCAACACGGATCCTGGATACACCGGCTATCACGGTTCATTGGGCTTCGAGCGACGAGTTCCTGCAACGGGTAACGAAGGGCGAGGAGTGCATTGCCGCACTGAGCCGACAAGATGACGGCACATACAAGAGCCTTTGGGCCTTGGGGGTCTACGGTTGGTTCCAAACAGAACCTGAAACCGGCCGGATTCCCTACGTGTGGGAAATCGGCCGAAACGTTTCGCCCGGTTTGCTCTGGGACCTGGTTAGCGCGCTGGAGATGGGTCAATATTCACTAAAAGGCCCAAGCGCTCTTCTTATCGATGCTTGGCAACGCCGGCTGAGTGACGGCCAGCGTCAAGACTTCATTGCCTCCATGCTGTTCTTCGATGCATTTCCGGGCGCCCCATTATCCCCGGCCGAATTGATCGCGGCCTTTGAACGCCAATACGCGATCAACGGGTCCCTACCGCGCAGTGAGGAACGCAGCATACAGCGGGCGATGCCGGTACTGTTCTCGTTGTTTCAACGCGTGGGCGACGAATCGTCGTTGAAATGGCTCATCGCGATCTTTGTCCAGGATTTCAGCGCGAGGGAAAGCGTTTTCGACGATCGCGAGATTGCGAAAGGTCTCGTTCAAACCATTATGGCGAAAGGGGGAGCCCAACGGATTGATTTGGTCCACAGTCTGATCGGGAAGGAATTCGTGTGGGCTACAGAACGAGGAAACGTTCAGGCCCGAAGGACGCCGATACGTGCGGACTACGATGTGCTTGAGGCTATTGCTGCGTTTCCTGGTGACGACGTCGACGGGATGCTTCTGGACATGCTCCATCATCCAGGGAAGTACCAGATCCGCGACTCGCTGTCGCTCGCCAGCGTTTGGAACGGTTTGGCGAACCGCGGGAATCCTGAGATCGAAACCTACCTCAACGAGTTTCTTGCGAATCCCGGCACCTTTGACATCGGTGTGCGGCACTACGGTTCGGTCGATAACGCTATTGTCTATGCGCGAGAGGCCCTGCAAGCTTACGCCCGCAACTTGCCTCGAAATCAGCGACTTCAGCAATTGCAGCGGCAATACCAGCAAGGCGACCTGGGTGCGCTGGCTCAACTGCTCCGTGAGGTGAAGCCGGGCGACACCACGATGATTCCTGCATTGGCATCGGTTCCGGTTGACGATTTGCTCGACGAACAGCATGCCCTCGGCAATACCTTTTCCATCGTTGTCGCGGACAGGCTGCCCGATCCCGCGTTTCTGTCGCAGTTGCGAGCGCTCTCCGAGCGCGCGGAACGCAGCGGCCGGATTCAGATCGCCTTGGTACTCGCAGCCCTTCACGCTTGCGGCGACAAGGAACTGGCCCGCGCCAATGCCGTAGCGCTTTTGCACGAACCGGCGCCGGACCGGGATTGGCGTGCCGTCTATGACAAAATCAACGAGAAGACCGGGCTGGTCGCGTTTCTCGGCACCATCGGAGACCCGGCGCTGGTCGGCGAGATCGACCCGTACACCCGGCCGGACGTGCTGGATGACTGTCGAACCAAATTGACGTCGGCTGCGATCGGCGAAAGCAAAGAACCTCACGATTTCGCCGTGCGCACGCTGTGCAAGTCGGCCGTGATCGCCCTGGCCCGAACCGGCGGGGACGAAGCCGTTGCTCGCCTGCACGCGATTTACGAAACGGGAGACATCGCCGCACGGATCGCCGCCGCTATGGGGCTGTACGCGCTCGGCGACGATACGGGCAAGGAACTCGTTGACTTGTTCGTCAATCATCAAGAGCTTACGAATACAGAGATCGCGGCCCGGTGGCGGATCGACTTGTTCGGTGATTTCCATCACGCCGCAAAGTATCTCGAAAACCCGCGGACCGATGCGGTTTTGCTGGAGCGGTTGCAGCGAGGGTTCGGCGACAGCGATCGCGATTTGACGGGCTACACCAAATTCCTCGATGCGCACGCGGCAACCTTGCTCCCCATCTTCGTCGAAAACCTGTCCAACGATAACAGCGGGCTCCGCCGTGACGCGCTATACCTCGTCTCCCACTACCTCGGCGGCGACCTCAACTACGACCCCGGCAAATCGCCGCAACAACAAGCCGACGTAGTTGACCAAATCCGCGAACGAGTTAACGCATATTTGGCAAAACTCAAGGAACGAGACGGAACGGCTTAAGTGGTGCGCCCCGCGCCCACGGCACTTGGACCGCCAACCGGTTCCCGTAAGGGTCGTGGTGCGATCGTAACCTGAACCCTTTGGAGTGCGGCCCCTTGGGGTTGCTTTTCGTCAACTCTGGTGGTTATCCCGATGCGGTTCAGGAGCGACACCTGTTTCCTGAACTGGCGGCAGAATTCTCGTGTGGCCGCAAGCAAGCTTGCTTCGTGAAAGCAGCCCCAAGGGGCCGCACTCCATAGGGTTCCACTCTCGTCGGCTTGGCCCTTTCTCAATCCGCAATCCGAAATGGTACACCCCCCCTCTGTTTTGTTTTTGACGAGACAAGGGGGTGTACATGGGGTGGGGGCGCGTTGGGTATAGTTTGTCATGGGAGGCGATCTCCTCATAAATATAGAACGGGTCGAGGGTTGCACGGCAACATAGCGGGAGGCTGGAGTCCTTGAACTGGAGGAATTGGGGGGTGCATCTCCTTTTGTTTTTTGACGGTTCAAGGGGGGGTGTACCGGGGGTGTTCGCGAGGATGGGGTTCCCGCGATTGCGAGGGTATGAGGCGCGTCGGGTGTAGTTTGTCACGGGCGGAGATCTCCTTATAGATATTGTCCGGGGCGTTGCACTGGGATTAGGCTGGGAACCGGAGGCCGGCGTTCGGAATATGAACCGCGAAGTCGCGAAGTTCGCGAAGGAAGGACGAAAGCCCACGCGCATAGAAAACTTCGCGGCCTTCGCGCCATCGCGGTGAAATTTCTTTCAATTCGCAATTCTTCCCTCAAGCCTCTGACAACTCCGGGTCGTCGAGGTCGGTCTGGACCCAGCGGTCGGAGAGGTGGATGTCGGTGGTCTCGAGCCGGCCGGGGCCGAGGTTGTGGAACTTGTGCGGTATGTTGGCCGGCCCGAGGAGGATGTCGCCGGCCTTTGCCTCGATCTTCTGGTCCCCGATGGTGAACAGGGCCCGCCCCTGCCGGATGACGAAGATCTCGTCGTAGGTGTGCACGTGCCAGCGGGGTCCCACGCCGATGTCGTCCGTGGAGTAGAACAGGACCGTCACGTTCGTTCCCAGGTCCTTCCCCTCGAAATACCCAAACCCGCTCTCGGTGCGCGCGGCGCTCTCCGGGCGGTGCAGCATGGCGGGCTTTCTTCCCTCCAGATTCTGATTCAAAACCTTGTGCTCCTTCATGGTTGCGCGCGATTTGCCCGAAGAAATCGTTGCCCTTCGATGTCATCCAAGGGTAAACGGAGGAAAGGTGTGTAGAATTCCGTCGCAGGGTTCTTTTTTTGCGCACGTTACTCGCGGGGCACCTTCGAGGCGTGCGGTGCGTTTGACGTAGTACGTCGTCCAGACCATACTGCTCGTGGAACAACAGGGGGGACTCTCGATGGTCACATGGATCAGGATGCTGTGTCCTTTGGCCTTCGTGGTTTTGGTAGGTGAAGCGCCATCCCCTCCGGCCTTGGAGACTGTATCCGCACATTGCCTGACCATGGACAAAAAGGTGATCCCCCTCTACTGGCAGTGCGGCCAACTCTGGACTACGAACGTCAAGATGCCGGACCTCGTGCTGACGAACTCGGGGCCGAATCCGGTCACACCTGTCGAGGTAGAGATTGTCGGGTTGGCCGAGGGCCGGCAAGTGGCGACGCAAAGTATCGCGGACGATCTCGAAGACGTTGTACGACAAACAAACGCGCAATTCGTCGACATCCTCGGGAAGGACACGCTCGACGACGTGACGAATCCCCGTTTGGCAACCGGTTTCGGCACGATGACGTTCGGCGGCACGAAGCTTAGCAGCGACGCCTCCATCCGCACCGGCGAAAGCGCTGTGCTCCTGCTCTCGCGCTGCCTGTTCTTCACCTACACAGGGCTGACCAAAGTCGAGGCGCTTCAGATCACGGTGACCGTCCAGGATGGAGCGGAACTGAAGACCGTTGCGTGCCCGATCGACTTTACGCCGTATGAGACGAAGGGCGACTATGCGTTCCCGCTGAAAGGCGACCTTTGTGTGAACAATCTCCCAATGAATCTGACGCAACATCGGGTGGCCCTGTCCCAGGAATTCGCCTTCGACGTGATGGCCGCAGGGCCCATCGAGGATGGGCATGGTCCGTTCCTCCGCGGCCCGAATGCGCAGAAGCTTTCCGACTACCCGATCTACCACCGTGACGTCTTGGCCGCCGGGGATGGTGTTGTGGTGGAAATCGGCACGAAATTCCCCGAATCGCTCGTGAGTAACCCGGCGGAGTTTTCGGAAGAACGGTTCCGGGACTTGGGAACGGATCTTATCGAGCAGATCGGGTATGTAAACTACCTTGCCGGTAACTACGTCATCATCGATCATGAGAATGGCGAATTCAGCTTCTACGGCCATTTGAGCGAAGACACCATCCGGGTGAAGCCGGGCGACCGCGTATCGAAGGGCGACGCGATCGCCGCCGTGGGCAACACCGGCCATTCCAGCGAACCCCACCTCCATTTCCAACTTATGGACGCCAAGGATTTCCTCACGGCAAACGGATTGCCGGTCATGTTCACCGACGTGCCCGCATCAGCCATCAACCAGAACTGCACGGCCTCCAACGCCCTCATCGGGACCGACTATGTGATCCTACGGATTGGATCTGAAGAGTAGCTGTCCACCGATTGCACCGATTTTCACCGATGAAGAGAAGAGATACCAGTTGTCCGCAGATGTCGCAGATGAAAGGTCTCAAGATTCATTGAATCTGTGTTTATCGGTGTCCTTCTGTGGTTCTGAAGGCTGTCGTCCCGTTCGTGGCAAACCACGGATACACACCGATGAACACGGATAAAGAATCGCGTTCCTCGCATCCTTTCATTGGGCAGTCGGCAATACCCTTCTGGACCCCGATCTCCAGTATCCGATGTCAGGACTGAAAGTCCGCCGCAACCCTAGCTCAGGGTGCAGCGAAGCGGAACCCTGGGAACGGGAACATCTCAATCCCAAGCGCTGAAAGTGCGAAACATCTGGGCATTGCCATGTTCTATATTGAAACGCGTATGCGTCGCATTACCGATCAAGCTCCTCGTACCCTCACTTAGCTCAACTTCCAGTAATCACAAAGCCTATGTTGGAAGTGGTTTTAATGGAATGGCTTACCCTCGGACGTCCGAGGTGTGCTTTTGAGAACTTCCTTGGCATACCCCTTGCTCATCCCTTACCGACGGGCGTGGACCGCCCGTGAAGTTTGACGAAATAATCCTGTCCGGTGCGGGGCCGATTGGTTCTGGCGGCCGGGCTGGGAAGGAGGTTTGGTTGATATGAGTAAGGTAATTGGAATTGACCTGGGCACGACGAACTCGTGTGTGGCGGTCATGGAAGGCGGCGAACCGGAGGTGGTTGCGAACACGGAAGGCAACCGGACGACGCCGTCGGTGGTGGCGTTCACGAAGGACGGGGAACGGCTGGTCGGGGCCGCGGCGAAGCGGCAGGCCATCACGAACCCGAACAACACGGTGTTCTCCATCAAGCGGTTTATGGGCCGTCGCCACGGTGAGGTGTCGGAGGAAGAGAAGCTGGTGCCGTACAAGGTCACCGGCGAGAAGAGCGGCGACTGCCAGATCGAGGTGCAGGGCAAGACGCACCGTCCGCCGGAGGTTTCCGCGATGATCCTGCAGAAGATGAAGGAGACGGCGGAGTCGTATCTCGGCGAGAAGGTGACGCAGGCGGTCATCACGGTGCCGGCGTATTTCAATGACTCGCAGCGCCAGGCGACGAAGGACGCGGGCAAGATCGCGGGGCTGGAAGTGCTCCGGATCATCAACGAGCCTACGGCGGCCGCGCTGGCCTACGGGTTGGACAAGAAGAAGAATGAGAAGATCGCGGTGTACGACCTCGGCGGTGGCACCTTCGACATCTCGATTCTGGCCATCGGCGACGACAGTTTTGAAGTGTTGAGCACCAACGGGGACACGCACCTCGGCGGTGACGATTTCGACCAGCGCATCATCGATTGGCTGGCGGATACGTTCAAGAAAGAGCAGGGCATCGACCTGCGCAACGACGCGATGGCGCTCCAGCGCTTGAAGGAAGCTGCGGAGAAGGCGAAGTGCGAGTTGTCGAGCAGCATGCAGACCGACGTGAACTTGCCGTTCATCACGGCCGACGCGTCGGGTCCCAAGCACCTGAACGTGAACCTCACGCGGGCCAAGCTGGAACAGCTCTGCGAAGACCTGTTGCAGCGGACGAAGAATCCGTGCCTGCGCGCGTTGGAAGACGCGGGCGTGAAGGCGTCCGACGTTGACGAGGTCATCCTCGTCGGCGGTATGACCCGCATGCCGGCCGTCGGTACCATCGTGAAGGACCTCTTCGGCAAAGAGCCGCACCGGGGCGTGAACCCGGACGAGGTTGTGGCGATTGGCGCGGCGATCCAGGCGGGCGTGCTGTCCGGCGACGTGAAAGACGTGCTCCTGCTCGACGTGACGCCGTTGTCCCTGGGTATCGAAACTCTGGGCGCCGTGACGACGAAGCTCATCGAGCGGAACACGACGATCCCGGTGACGAAGCGGCAGATCTTCTCGACCGCTGCGGATAACCAGACGGCGGTAACCATTGTGGTGCTGCAGGGTGAGCGCGAGATGGCGCACGACAACCGTGTGCTGGGACGCTTCAACCTGGAAGGCATTCCGCCCGCGCCGCGTGGCTTGCCGCAGATCGAGGTCGCGTTCGACATTGACGCGAACGGCATTGTCCACGTCGCCGCGAAGGATCTCGGCACCGGCAAGGAACAGAAGATCCGCATCGAATCGTCGAGCGGCCTGTCGGAATCCGACATCGACCGCATGGTGAAAGACGCGGAGTCCCACGCCGAGGAAGACAAGAAGCGGCGTCACGAGATCGAAGTGCGCAACAACGCGGATGCGTTGCTGTACAGCACCGAGAAGACGCTGAAGGAACACGGCGACAAGGTGAGCGCGGAGGACAAGGCGAACATCGAGTCGGCCTTGAACGAGTTGCGTGAAGCCCTCAAGGGCGAGGACGCCAGCCGGATCGAATCGGCTACGGAGAAGGTGACGACGGCGTCGCACAAGCTGGCGGAGGCCATGTATCAGCAGGCCGGCGCGCAGCAGGCGCAGCCCGGTCCGGAAACGGTAACTGAGCCGCAAGGCGACACCGGCGCATACGACGCGGACTTCACGGTCGTCGATGACGAGAAGAAGGGCGACGACAGTGCCGCGTAAACGATAGATGTCCGCGGTGGGGCCTTGGGATGGCCCCAAGGCCCCGCGCGGACCAACTTCGAACAATTGAAGAGTGAAGAACATCCCCCTTGATCCCCCTTCAAAGGGGGAAATGGGACGCGCACTGAAAGTGCGCGAGTTAGGAGACGCGATTGTACCGAGAGTTCGGTTGGTCATGTCCCGAGACTTAGCGATCCGACGATTCAGAAACTCCCCCTTTGAAGGGGGATCAAGGGGGATGTTCTTCAAGGTAATGGAGTCCGTGTAAATTTCTCCGTTCTCCAGACTACGAAACGAAAGGAAGTGGAATAGGTATGGCTACGGTACAAGAACAAGATCTCTACCAAATTCTCGGGGTGTCGAAGGACGCGCCGCAGGATGAGATCCGCCGTGCCTACTTGAAGCTTGCGAAGAAGTATCACCCGGACAAAACCGGTGGCGATAAGGCGGCGGAAGACAAGTTGAAAGAGATCAACGCGGCCTACGACACGCTGAAGAGTCCCGAGAAGCGCAAGCAGTACGATCAGGAGCGCGAAGCGCGGTCCGCCTTCAGCGGTTTCAGCGGCGGTTCCTCGGGCGGTTTCCAGGGGTTTGATTTTGGTAACGCGGGTGGGTTCGAAGACCTGTTTTCGACCATGTTCGGCCAGGGCGGTCCGCGGACGGCGGGCCATGCGGCCGTGCGTCCCGGCAACGACCTCGAGATGGCGGTGCAGATCGATCTCAACGACGTCGCCAATGGCGCGAAGAAGACGCTGCGGTTCAAACGCTGGGACCGGTGCACCGTCTGTAGCGGTAGCGGCGCGGAACCCGGTACGAAACCGGAGACCTGTCCCGATTGTCATGGCTCCGGCATGGTGACGCATACGAAAGGCGCGTTCAGCATGTCGCGCACCTGCCCGAAGTGTCAGGGACAAGGCGTGTTCATCGGCGTGCCGTGCAAATCCTGCGCGGGCCGCGGCCGGCAAAAGGTCGACCGCACGGTGCAGGTGAGTATTCCGCAAGGCGTCGAGACCGGCACGCGGTTGCGCGTGCCCGGCGAAGGCGAAGCGGGCGATCCGGGCGCGCCGAACGGCGATCTGTACGTGCACGTCGACGTGCGCAAACACGAACTGTTCGAGCGCGACGGCGCGGATCTCATCTGCGAAGTGCCGATCACGTTTCCGCAGGCGGCCCTCGGCGCGACCGTCCAAGTGCCGACGCTCACCGGCAAGGCCAACCTCACCGTGTCCGAAGGGACGCAGTCCGGCGCCATGTTGCGTATGAAAGGCCTCGGGTTGCCACGACTCGGCGGCGGCGGAAAAGGGGACGAGTACGTTCGCATTGTCGTGGAAGTGCCCAAGCGGATCAGCAAAGAAGAGCGGGAGATCATCGAGAAGCTTTACGCCACGGATGACCCCAACGGTTACCCCAAACGCCGCCGCTTCGAAGAACTCGTCAGCCGCTACGCGCCGATGGTGATGTCGGCGCTTGGGCTGGGCCTGCTCGTGAAGTGGTTGGCGTAAGCGCTACGCCATGTCTTAGCCCTGCGGTCCCGATCCCGGTTCCGGAAGTTTGGGCCGTGGAAACTCGCCGGCCAAGGCACGCTCGATCCACTTCCGCACCCCCGGATCGCGTTCATTGGACAACGCGCGGCGCAGCGCATCGTCGGCTTCGCGGGCTTCAAAGTGTCCCAGCGCGCACGCGACGACTCCACGCAAATTACTGTCGCCGTCGTTCTGTAACAGGGCTTCGAGATACGGAATGGTGCCGGGATCTTCGAAGGAGCTGACCACGTAGCAACATTGGAATCGTTGTTGGAAGGGATTCCGTGCATCCTGGGCTAACCCGAGTGCGCGGCCAATGATTGCATCCCGATCCGGTTTCGACGCGCGGTCCGCTTTGATGATCGCGCCCCATAGTCCGGCGAGTTGGTGATAGCCGGAATCGGGTTGTGCCATCCGTTGGAAGAAATAGTCCGCGTCGTGCGCTTCGAGGAACGCCTCCGTGTACATCCCGGGCGTTTCCGCGTGGAATGCTTTCGCATGCTTGTCCGGCGTGAACCGCGGTTCCGAGAACCACACCGTCCCCGGTCCTTCAAGCAGCACGCCGTACGCAAGACTTTGTGCCGTTTCCGGCACGTCCAGCGTGACTGTGTAGGTAGCGGCTTCGCGGGTGCCTACGATCGGTCGATCCTGCATATTGTCGAAGCCCAACGGCTTTTGATTCGGTCCGTCGATGCGAAGCCATAGGCCCGCCCAGCCTGTGATTTTCCTCCCGGTGATGATCGCCGTCACCGTGACCGGGCCACCCCGGTAGTTTTCGGCGGAAATTTCGTGCATTACCGTTGAAAATCCGGATGGTTCTGGAGCACTGGAGCGAATGAACATCGTGGGCTCGTCGATCCCGACGAAGCCGTGGGCTCCGCCCGTAACGTAATCCGTATGATTGGTTCCCGCCTGCACCCAGCCGGTGAACAACGGACCCCGCGTATTCAGCAGACCGCCGAATTCCGGCGTGATCGGCGACTTTGCGGAAATCGTTTTGACTTTTAATTCGGGTTCGGACGGTGCATCGTGGTTCAGGAAGGGCCACGAGATAGGAAGGAAGACAACGTAGTATACGATCAACGACAATACACCCACCACGACCCATATTAACGGAAACCGCTTGCGTGGTTGCTCCTCAGGCGGATTCAGATAAGGCGCGGCCCACGGATTTTGCTCAACCGGTTCCTTGCCGAGTTCGGACCAGGACGATGCCACGTCCTCCGGAGTCCCCATGGTGCCAAGCATGCGTTTGACGTCCGGAACCGCCACCAGCGCTCCGGCCTGTGAATCCGCCATCTGCATGATGTGGCTGCGCAAATCAGCGACGACTTCCTTCGCATCAACTCCCTGACCCGCCAGCAGCGCTTCCACTTGCTGAAGGTATCCGTTCAGATATGTCTCTGCCTCGTCCGTCCACGTTTTCGCTTCGGTGTTCATTGGACTGCTGACCCTCCTTTCGAAGGCTCTGGATTCCCCGCGCCAGTTCATCCCAATGGCCGTTCATCATTTCGCAGCACTTGACCCCGTTCGGCGTCAACGCGTAGTACTTGCGCGCCGGACCGTTGGGGGACTCCTCGAGCCGCGCGCGCAGGAGTCCCGCTTTCCGCATGCGCGAGAGCAGGGGATAGATCGAACCTTCGGCAATGCCCAGCCCCCGCATCTCCGTGAGACGCCGCACGAGGTCGTACCCGTAGACTTCCCCTTCGGCCACCATGTTCAGCACGCACAGCTCCAGTAACCCGCGCCGAATCTGCGTCGCCCAATTGTCTACATTAAAATTGCCGTTCTGCCCCATCGCCGTCTCCGGTAAATTGCTCCCGTATCTATAGGGTACCATAAGCTAGCATTTGTTGCAAGGTAGTTGTTGGACCGGCGGTCTCAGAACGTGATTCACTTATAAGATACTAATTTACAGGTGCTTACGGAACGAAGATTCCTTTTGGCGCCATATGGAGTGCGGCCGCTTGCGGCTGCTTTTCTTCAATTGGTGAATTAGCCCGAAGACGCGGTCGACGGCTACTCGAAAGGTATCGTTACCCTAACCGCAGGCAAGCCTGCTTCTCGAAAGCAGCCGCAAGCGGCCGCACTCCATATGGCGTAATTGTCTCATCGTCGGGCTTTGGTTACGCTGCTGAGTAGTACGGGAGGGGTTATCCGATGTGTCTAATCCGTTTCGTCATCGTGATCACGGTCTGCACATTCGCCATTTACGCTGATGCCCCATCCATGCCTCGTTCGGATGGCCAAACATTACACGTAGATTTTGAGCAATACGCCGACGGCTGGGTCGGTCCATTGAACGCGGGGGTCCGTCAACTCGGGGACCCGTTTACGGATATCAAACAAAACACAGTGGACCTGCTGCGCGACGCTGATGCGGCGTACACCGGCGAGCGTTGTGCGTACGTGTTCACCGACGCGCCGGATCAACGCGGTCACGTCATCCTCCAACGGCGTTACGATGCGCCCGAAGTAGCGGATGAGATCACAGAATTCATGTTTCGCCCCCTCAGGGAGGGCGCTGCGGATCTCCGCGATTTCGTTGTGTGGTCGGGGTTGGGTTACACGACGGGAAAAGTCGGCGTTCAACTCGTCGCCAGTGGTGATGCCGCAACGGGGAAATATGCTATCGATGTCGTTTCGGCAGAGCGTCACGCCAATGTCGTCACCGGTCTCGATCAAGCCGAATGGATTCGTTTTGTGCTTCACCGCAAACGCGACGCGAAGACTGTTGAACTGTGGGTAGGTCCGCCGAATGCGGAGAAATTCGTCGGCACGTACCCGGACGTCGATCCCGATTACGCAACCGGTCGCGCGGAGATTGGCGACACCTCCCGCGAACAGGAGTTTGGTTCGGGTTACTGGGACGACATCCGTATCGGCGCGCCCTTGAGCGACGGCGGCGTGGTCGCTCCTGCAGAGACGATGCGCGATGTATCGAAGGAACTGCCGGAAATCACCTATCCAATCCGCGTCGGCAGCACGAAACAGTTGTTTGTAGACGACGTATTGATCGAGTCCATGGACGGATTGACGCGTGAGTTTCACAGCGTATCGAAATCGCCGGACAATCCGCTGCTCGTGCCCGAAACCGCGTGGGAAGTGGGCGGCACGTGGTATGTTCCGTATAACGTGCTCTGGCAAGTTCCCGGCGAGACCCTGCGTACCTGGTACGGCGCCTACCGCCGGTCTGCGGATAAGTTGACCTACACCTGCGTGGCCGATTCCGCTGACGGCATTCACTGGAACCGGTTATCGCTCGGCACCTTCGACTTCGAAGGCTCCACCGATAACAACATCGCGTGGGCGGGGCGCGCTATCAAGGTCGACTATGACCCGCGCGACCCCGATCCGAACCGGCGTTACAAGGGCATGACCCGCGTGAACGGGTACACGGCCATGTATTCGCCGGATGGGTTGGATTGGACTATCGCATCCGAACCGGCCATGCAGCAATGCTACGACGCGACTTCGTTCCATTGGAATCCGGTTGACGCGAAGTGGATTGCGTCGGTCAAGATCTGGCACGACGGCAAGCGGGCCCGCGGCTACGCCGAGAGCCCCGATTTTGACCATTGGACCGACACCTATCTCATGCTCAAGGCCGACGAACGCGATCAGCCCGAGGACCAGACCTACTCGATGTGGGTCTGCCGCTACGAAAGCGTGTTTATTGGCTTATTGAAGAGTATTCTACGTGGCGACGGACCGGTGCGACGTGCAACTCGCCTTCAGCCGCAACGCCAAACACTGGGAACGCCCCTGGCGCGAGCCGTTCATCGACTGTTCGACTGAGAAAGGCGCTTACGACTACGGCAATCTCGATCCCGTCGCCGACCCCATCCCTATGGGCGACGAACTCTGGATCTACTATGGCGGCCGTAGCCTCGAACACGATGAGCCCCCGACCGACACCAACGGCTCGCTATGCCTTGCCACGCTTCGGATGGACGGCTTCGCGTCCGTCGGAGGAACCGGCACGCTCACGACGAAGCCGCTCATCCTGGAGGGTGATACGCTTTACCTCAACGCGGATGCGGAAAGAGGGGAGATTCTTGTCGAGATTCTGGACGCCAATAGCAGAAAACCGATGGAATCATTCACCACTAGGAGATTGCGAGCCAACACCACGGACGCCGTCCGCCAATCCGTGAATTGGAACAACGCGCAACTTCTCAGTACGCTGCGGGGTCAAGCCATCCGCCTGCGGATCCACATGAAAGAACGCGAATCTCTACGCATTATGGACCCAGCCAGGCTAACAGACAGGGCTACGTTTGCCCCCACTGGGAGCGCCACGCACCAGCGTGGCGTAGGGTCGGAGCGACAATACTTTGTGCATGCAACGACGGCAATCGAGAGGAGAAGAAGGCTCTTCGAAGCGTCGCCAGGCTGGCGCCTGGCGTTCCCAGTGAGCAACTTCGCGTCTCCGTGTTGAGCACTAACGCAAAGACGCGAAGTCGCTAAGACGCAAAGCAGTGCGATTGAATCGAAGGATTACGAATCTACAATCTGGAATGCGTACAGGGCGCCGCGGGTTAGGACAAACCGAATCGCTGTTGGTTTGTTATGTGTTGCGTCGCCGAAGGAACGTCTTCGCATCCCCCCAGACTACCCGGTACCGCAACGCATCTTGCCGCATCAGGTGCGACGCGTCGCGTTCGGCGCCTTGCACAACATTGCCCTCGGCATCCACGAGTTCGATTGCGAGCCCATCCACAGCGACGTCCGCGTTTACAATCAGTTCGTCCCCTTCAAACGACAATACTTGCGTCTCCAGCTATCCCACTCGATTCCCCCTCGCGGACCCGCAGCCCGACAAACCGATCTTCCGGTAACGTGGCCAGTCCGATTCCCATCTCGCCCCAACCTTCGCCGTGGCGCGTCCCAACGCCGGTGTAGTAGATCCAGACCTTCCCATTCCGGCGAAACAGGGTCGTGCCCGGAAACACGCGGCCCGCATCCCAGGTGCCGGGCGTGGGGGAGAGGAAGGGGGCGCGGTCCGCGACACGCGTAGCCAGTCGCGGCCGTCGCGGCTCGACGACCAGTTGGGTGTCCATCGTTCCCAGACTGTTGTTGCCTTCGACCTCGTCGAGATGCAGTAACCATAGGATTCCGATCAGCACGTCGCCATAGGGCGTCACCGAGATCCCGTAGGGCTGCGTCCAGGGGTAGCCGTCCTCCTTGTCCGTCGTGAAGACCGTTTCTTTTGGCGTCCATTCCACGAAATCCTTGCTCACCGAAAGCCCGACACCCCGCATGACGGCCGGCCAATCGGGATCGGGCACTTGCGCGCGCACATACGCGAGGTATTCGCCTTTCCATCGGACGACGCAGGTGCTCGTGTCGTTCTTCCCAATCGTGTCGCGCCAGTTGCGGATGGTCCACACCAACCCGTCCGGCGACTCGCCGACCGATGCGCCGCCCGCGCCTTTGTACCGTTTCATCGGGTCCGGGTCGTCCGGCGTGGGGAGGACGCAGAACCCGTGCGTCCCTTCGATGACGACGTTGTGCTTCTCGTGACGCCCGAATGGCCCGCGCCCCACCATCGGCTTCGTCCAGTGGATGCCGTCTTCGGACTCCGCGTAACAGGTGTAGTATTCCGCGGTCTGCGGATACTCGGGATTGTCCGGAATGCCGTTCTTGTATTCGTTCGCCAGATACCAGCACCGGAAGCGTTTCGCGCGTTCGTCGTAGAGCACGGTGCCGTAGATTTCGAGAATGCGTTTCTCCCACGGATACTCGGGCACGATGACGGGGTTGCCGGAGTGCTTCTCCGGCTGCTGAATGACGCGCTCCAGGTTATTCGTGTCGCGGATGAGGTAGTCGTCGAGGAAGAGTTGGGGGTTGTGGGAGATGGCGACAGGTGTGTCGTCTGCGTTTGCCAAAGGGATTAATGCGAGAACTACCATGGCAGGGACGACTACGCTCCACACACTTCGTTTCAGGCTTACCGTCACCGCGTTTGCCTCCGATGTTTTGAAGATGGGTCCCCGCGTTCGGGCCGAGGAAGACAAATGGACGGGATCTCGTCCCATGTTAGCGATTCGATCTTGAACGTATTTGGGTGCTTCGTGAAGTTGTGTAGTTCCAACCGCGGCCAAGCGGCGCGGCCCCAAGGCCGGACGCCCCGTCTCATCATTCTTGTACGCCGCCTCGAAGGCGCCAAAGTCCAACTGTTCCAGCGCCGCCCAGACCAGCCGCCCCACCGAATTGCTTGGCAACAAACTCTCCAGCGAACCCGACACATACAGAGCTTGCGCCCGATTGTCGCTTATATAACGTGGCATGATGTCGCTCCCCCCTCACTCGTCCTGTCCAAATCGTCGCGCGTATGTATCAAACAAATCGCGCTTTGTCCAGAACTTCTTGCGGAAAGATTTTGGAAGTCCCCCGTTCGCGAGGATGACGTTGCGGGGTGGTGTGGGGGTTTAGTTGCCGCGTGATGGCCTTCAATTGGCTGTGTCTGTCTTCGCCTTGGTGTCCATCGTGCCTTCGTGGTTCAAACGTATTTGGCGTCTGCACCCAGATGGAGAAAGAGGTTTCAAGGCAAACACTTGCGACGGGTGGGCACGGGAAGACTCCCCCGTTTCGCGTCAAATATGACTTGCCGAGATTTGGCATTTCGCAATGTGCGCTGTAACATATGTTCGGTATCCGTACACTAGAGACCCGTTCTGAGAGTTCAACCTCATTCCCTGCAATGTGCGTGCGCACCCTGCACGCGCGCCCTGAAGTACAAAAATCAATAAAAACATCAACTTTGCATCCGGTACTGTCCGCACGTTTTGTACAATTCAAATTGGCATGCCAAATGCGTTTTCTGAATTCGATAAACGCGGTTCACCGAGGGCCAAGAACGCGTGCCGTAGCAGGGCGTTAACAACTGATCTGCCTCGCGCAGAGTTGGCGGCGGGCAAGTGCGCCCCCTACTCGTTCTACCCCGTAATTGTTTGAGGTGATGCCCGCGTTCGGCTGTTGGTCGTCACGGTTACTGTCCTTACTAAGGACCGGGAGTGAATCATGGAACGTTTGCCAAGTACCATCGAAAACAATCGGAACGATTCGGTGCAGCCCGATGATCAGAAAGTCGCGCATCCCGTCCTTCTGGCAGCACTGAAAGCGACCGTACAGGCCCGCGAGTCGGCGCTCCAGTTAACGACCGATCAATCTTCGCGTCTTCCCGGAAGGTGATTACCGTTTCCGAAGCGTTTTGGTTTTGGCCCTCGCACGGGGCAGCGGGCCGGGTGTTTGCGGTGGGCGGCATGCTCGCCAATTTGCACCAGGCTACCGACTCTTCGGTGAGCCGTTCCGAGAGCTCTGCGGGATTTGAGGGCGTCTGGTTTTCCCGGGTGCCAGCGACCGGGTACGGCGGAAGATTACGCCGCCTCAATGTTACCCCACATATCCGGCGAATCGGGTCTTGCCAGTTATATTTTCTTTGTGGTATTCTACTTACCTTGGGCGGCTTCTTTAGCGATGTGTAAACGATTCGCGACCTGGGGTAGGGCATTGAAGCAGGTTGAGGGGAGGAGGAGCCAAAGGTGCGTCGTATTACCATTGAACTAACAGACCATGACGCGATCGATCTGGAAGCTGCGGCCAGATACGATCAATACGGTTGCCGAGCGGAAGACGCCATTAATCGAGCAATTCGCCGTTCAATCGACGAGTTTCGCGCGGAGCGCGTGCGACGGATGACTATGGATAATGCCGAACAAGAACTTGAGATGGCACTAAAGATCTTCGTCCGCGATGACTTCAAAGAGTATTTCGCCCACTGACGTGTGTATGTCTTCCGTGCTGCCGGAGGAAGACCTTGGTACCCGGACATGAGCACCTTGAAGGGCCGTAACTCTCGGTGCTCGACCACGTCGGGGGGGAACGGACGGACACGCCCTTCGCAGGAGTCTCCCGCTATTGTGAAAGTCTTGGGCTACAAGTTGGCTGGGTCAAGGTGCAATACTGTCTGTACAGTGCATATGCAATCGTGCCCGTCCCGAGAAACTCTAAGATATCTTCAAAAAAAGACGTGAAATGGTACGCCCACGTCTGCGGTCCGTTAGAGGTCCACAAGTATTCGGAAAGGGCTTCCAGCAGTATACCACCGAGAAAGGCCATAGCTACGCCGAGGAATAGTAACCGCTTCGCCCGGGATTCGATGCTGCTGAGAAGATTCCGAAAGAATAACCACGCAACAACCAGAGATCCGGCCGCAACGACAGGCACAAGGACCGGAGCACCCACGTAAACATCGACCCGCCTTACAAACCCGATGATAAATGTCTGCAACTCAAAGGCTTTGGTCGTGGCCAAAGCGAAAACAACTCCGGTAACGACCAACCATTGACGCCAGAGCACGCGTTCGGCATCTTGGTAGTGCACGGCGATAAGCATCGAGAAGACGCAGGCCTGATATAGCAGCAAGGATGGGAAGAGTACCGCGCTCGTTGATTCGCAGAATTCGACCAGTCTGTGCGGATGGGAGAAGATGGAAGGGTGGCCGGGAGTCTCCTGAAGAAAATGCACCCAACATATGAGTGCTGAAAGTGCAACAAGTGCCAGTATATTCTTCCATTTGGGGCCTTCCAAAAAGACAAATGGACGGGATTCTTCGTTCCCATGTTAGCGATTCGATCTTGATCACGCTATTTGGGGGTCGTGAAGTTGGTCGATGGGTGCCGATCTTTATTGATAGGTTTGTATCGTGCAGGATTCTCCGTTTCTTTTCGCTCTTTTTTTCTTATGCGGTGGCCGCTGTTAGATTCATCGGCTGCCATATCCCGATGAGAAGACATAGATTATGAGTCAGTTGATGCCATTTCAGTTCGGCTTGCGCGCCTGTTAGGCCCCAGGTTCGGCATCGTGTCCAACCGAGCAGGCCTTTGATGCGTGCGAATACGCCTTCCACGACACACCATCGCGCTGTTTTCATTCGATGGCCTTCGGGGGTCTCCAGGCGCTGTGCCAGTTCGTTCAGCAATTCCACCTGTACGGGCCGGTTGACGCTGCGTCCTTGTTTGGTGTGGGGACAGCACTGCGGTTTGTTCGGACACGCGTGGCAATCGGCTTGGGGCGCTTGGTAGACCACCGAGGTTTTGTCGTTGTTCAGTTTGCGTCGCCGCAACGTTTGTCCCGCGGGACAGCGCATGGTGTCCGTGTCGGCCTCGTACTCGAAGGCGCCGGCGACAAACTCTTCACTGATATCTTTGGGCTTTCGATTCTTTGCCCGGTCTTCGGGAACAAAACAGCGAATGCCGTTTTCTTCCAGGTCGGCCAACTGCTTGCGATTGTGGTAGCCCGAATCTGCCGCCGCCGATTGAATCATGACGGCGCCCTCCCCCAAAGCCGCATCCAATGCCTGTTGCGCTTGTTTAAGTTGCGGCGCCAACTGGCCCTCGTCGTTGCCTTGTTGAACGATCTCAGCGTGAACGATGACCCCCGAATCCAAGTCGGCGGTGACCTGGACATTGTGCGCGGGGCCAAAGCCTCCGCCTTTGAGCTTTTTGCGGTCGGCCTCCGGTTCGCTCACCGTAATGCAGTCCTCCGCTTCGGTCCGGCCCAAGATATCCATTTCCTCCAGCGCGCGCTCCAAGCGATTCAACTTCTGCTCCAGGGACTTGGCCGTCTTCTCCTCCGGCCCGTCCACCTCGTCGAGCTTTTGCCGAATGACCTCCTTCAAGCGGTCCCGTTGCTTCTCCATTCGCCTGCGGCTACGCACCGCCCGGCATCACGCGCAGCGCGTGACTCGGATCACCGAACCATCTACCCCCATGGACTCGCCCGGCAACAGATTGCCTCGGCCCAAGGCTGCCAGCACCTGCGTACTCAGGTCGGTCAACGCCTCCGTATGCTTCGTGCGAAAATCGCACAGCGTACTCTTCTTGACCGGCGCGTCTCCCAGCAACCAGCGAAACTCAAGGTCTCTCTTGCACTGCCGCGCCAATTCAAGCGACGACATACTCCCTCGAAGCAGCGACAGGATCCATACCGCGGCCAAGCGGCGCGGCCCCAAGGCCGGACGCCCCGTCTCATCATTCTTGTACGCCGCCTCGAAGGCGCCAAAGTCCAACTGTTCCAGCGCCGCCCAGACCAGCCGCCCCACCGAATTGCTTGGCAACAAACTCTCCAGCGAACCCGACACATACAGAGCTTGCGCCCGATTGTCGCTTATATAACGTGGCATGATGTCGCTCCCCTCACTCGTCCTGTCCAAATCGTCGCGCGTATGTATCAAACAAATCGCGCTTTGTCCAGAACTTCGTGGGGTAAACACTTTTTGGAAGGCCCCGAAAGCGGGGGTCCATCTTCAAATTGATTGGGCGAAATCCGATGCGCATCTGTTATACGATGACCTCACTTGACCTCGAGACCGGAGAATAGCGATGTCCATCTGCACACTTGGAATCATCGGTCTGGTTTCCGCCATACCCGGTGTTGCTTCCGCCGCCGGCTTCGCCATGACCAACGAAGTCTCCCTCATCGACTACGGAGGCATCCCTTTCGTCTACGATCTCGATGGCGCGCCCGGCGCGGAAATCCTCTGGCTCCAGTCGCCGGGCATTTTCCACAGCCACGTCTTTGACGACGGACCTTGGAACGGGCGCATCCGCGAAGACGAACGTACCCACTTCTGCCTCACCGCGACTACGTCCAGTGGCAAGATCCTCTGGCAGATCGGATCGCCGTGGAACGGCGACCGGCCGTTCATCACCCATTGCGGTGAACGGGGATTGGACTGCGCCGACCTCGACGGGGATGGCGCACCGGAGATCGTTTGCGTGCGCAATGACGATATTGTGTTAATTGATGGCCGAAGCGGCGCAATCGAAAAGTCCGTGACGGCACCCGCCGACAACGCCCAGATCGTTCGCATCGCACACACTGGTCCCACGGATTGGACGATCCTCGCCAAGAACTCCGAGTCCGTCCTATCCGCCCTACGAATACGCGAATCCGTGCTGGTTCTACGATGCGGGACTTAAACCTGGTGAAGACCGCCGAAATTCACGGCGGCGGGCATGCGCCCATGGTCTACGACATCGACGGCGATGGGCTCGACGAATTTCTCATCGGCTACAACGCGATCGACGGCGATCTCAAAACGGTGTGGACCTATCGTGCGGTTCCCGATTCCGAGTGGGACGCCGCCGAGATGCACGTTGACACGATTGCCGTAGGTAAAGTCGCCGACCGGTTGAGCGTGGCCTTAGCTGCCAGCGATCAACAATATCTACTCGACGCGAAGACGGGCGATCTGCTGTGGAGTCACGAAGGCACGCACCCGCAGGCCTGCGCCATAGGGCATTTCCTGCCCGGCACGAAAGACGCGCAAGTCGTCCTGCACAATAAGCGCGCCGACCTCCAACTTTTTGACGCCAATGGCCAGGAAATCTGGCGCATGACGCCGCCCGAAAACTTTCCGTTGGGCAAAGCCGAACCGTGCAAGCGCCAAGCCTTCCACACCTTCAGCCCTATCACTGTTCTGCGCGGAGCGGGGGAGAAGGGCGTCGACCTTATCGTATTTTCTGACGAGGGCTGGCCCTACGTGATTGGAAGCGACGGCACGCCGCACCCTCGATTTTCCGTACACGCCGAACGCAGCCCAGGACTGGGGCGACGTCCCTGGCCGCCCCGACGACTATGGCTACGGCTTCTACGTCCGCGTCAACGATTTTGACGGCGACGGAGAAGACGAAGTCATGATCAGCGACCGCCGCTTTGCGTGGTTCTACGGTGTAGACTGACCTGACGCTTCGATGATCGGTTATTTGAGCGGTTTGCTCGTCAACAGCCCGACGCCGCGCCCCTTGTCGCCGACCGCGCAGTAGTACATGTAAAACGTATCGTTGGCCGCGTTATACACGAGCGAGATTTTATGCGCGTACTTCGCGTCCAACCCACCCGGATGTCCGCCCGCTTTGTATAGCGGCTCGTCGTCCTTGGTCCAGTGCAGCAGGTCCCGTGAATACGCGGCCATGATGTGCGCCCCGCCGTTGCCGACACCGAAGTAGAGCATGACCCAATGGTCGCCGTCGCGGTAAACCTTCCCGTCAGAACAGAACTTTTCGTCATAGGACCCTGGGCCGCCATTGCGCACGACAGGATTCTCTTCGTAGCGTTGCCAGTGGACGAGATCGGTCGAGGTGGCTACACCCATCTGCTCGGTCGATTCGTTGGCGGCGTTATAGAAATCCCAGAATTTTCCGTCGTGTTCCAGCAGCCAGGGCTGGTAAATGCAGTCCTTTTCCCATTCCTTCGCGCCTTCGATGGACAAGGTCGGCGTATCCTCGGACTGGCGATGCCACGTCTTCCCGTCATCGCTCCAGGCGAGCCCTTCCGCGCCGGGCCGCAACTCGTACCCCCCCTGCCGCGGGTAACAGCCGTACAGCACCCAGTACTTGCCCTGCCAGCGCTTGGGCACGCGCGACGCCTTCAGGTCGTAGCTTTCCAGCAACAGACCACCGAACGTCACGCCGCCGTAGTCGTAAGCGCCGGGCTTGCCGTAGCCCATCGCCAATCCCTGGGGCTTCCAATGCACGAGATCCGTGCTGGTCGCCAGGGCCGTCTGGTAGCCCGTGCCGTCAAAACCCGTGAACCACATCTGCCACGTATCGCCCAACTTCCACACCAGCGGACAGTCCGTCATCTGAAACCCGAGTTCCTCGGCCGGATTCGGCGGCAGCACGTAGTCGGGATAGTAATGCCATCCGCGGAATGCCTCGGACCACGTTTTTACGGTTTCATTCGGGATGGCGTTGGCGTCCTGCGCACTGGCGGCAAAACACAGGAAGACAACAAACAGGATGTACAGGGCGCGGCCGACTGCGCTCATGACGCACTAACACCTTTCGATAAAGATAGGTTCGGATTGCTGAAAGCAAGCATAGCATGCCATGGCCACGCGATGAATTGACGGGCTCGGGCGACTGTGCCATGCTCTGAAGCCAAACGGAAGAACCGTTCGATTGGAGATGCGATGAACGCTCGGATTCAGATTCGGCTGCTCTTGGCGACCCTACTCTGCGCGGCGGCGGCCATCGCTGCGGGCGCGAGTTCCCCGCAGGATGTTGTTCGCGTCATGACCTACAACGTCCAGTTCCTTCCCGGCCCGGCCTCCTCGCAAGACAAACGGCCCGAACCCGAGTATCGGGCACGCCGGATCGCCGACGAGGCCGCCAACTTTGACGTGGTCGCGCTCGAAGAAACCTTTGATGAAGGGTGCCGGAAGATTATCCTCGATACGCTGCGCGAAAAATGGGACGGACAGCTCAACGTGGTGATCAGTCCGAAGCCCGACGGATTCTTCACCAACGGCGGCTGCCTCATCGCGACGCGGCTCCCCATCATCGAATTCGATGCCGTCGTGTACAAACACTTCAGCAGCCCCGCGGACTACGGGTTTCGCGCCGACGGCTTTGCGGCCAAGGGTGTCATCTTCGCCCGGATCGCGCGAAGCAAGGATGATTTGAAGGAATGTATTGACGTTTTCGCGACCCATCTGGAGGCACGCGCCGACGAACTTCGTCCCGAGCAGTACAAGGAAATGGCGGCGTTCATTAAAGCGAAGAGCGATCCCGCCAATCCCCTGCTCCTGATGGGCGACTTCAACACGCGCGGTGACCTCGAATATCGAAACGATCCTAATTCCCAATACAGTCAATTGTTCGCCGCTTTGAATTCGGTCCGTCCCGTCACGGATGTATGGCCCGCGCTGCACGGCGACGCCCTCGGCGGCACCACGGAACAGGAGTCCGACGAAATCGGCCATCGCATTGACTACGTCATCGTCGGAAGTCAGCAAGACGATCATCCTGCGTTGAAGCCCATGCTGATCCAAGTGAACGCCTATCGGGACGACCGAGTCTACGCACTGTCGGATCACAACGCGGTTGAGGCTGAACTGGATTGGGCGGATGTTGCCGGCGAATCCGGTACAAAGTAACTCGGCCACGGGATCATGCACGTCGAAGGAATCACGCCGGGATGACTTCACTCGAGAGCCGCAAGATGGGTCCCCGCGTTCGCGAGGATGACGGTTTGGGGCGGTGTGCAGGTTTGGGTTTATCCTTGCGCAGCTCCCGGTGTGCGACAGAACCACTTCGCAACAAGCGGGTAGGACTACACAATGATACAAAGTCTTACATCAAAGCCCGTAACCTTGCACAAACCCACACCGTCATCCTCGCGAACGCGGGGACCCATCTTCAGTAGGACTACACAACAACAAAGGAGTTCACATTGAAGCGACGAATCCCACACAACTCCACTCCGCCACTCCCGCGAACGCGGGAATGTATCTTGCCCGGTCTTCGTGATGCCACCTGGTTCAAAATCCAGTCATGGATGTACGCGCCGCACTTGTGGAGTACGCGACGGTGAGTGGCGTCGAGCCGGAGGTTACGGAGACCGCGACGGCCCGACAAGCTCGTTGGGTGTATCTTGCGGTGCTCGCCGTCATTCTCGTAATCGGCTTTGCGCTTCGCACGTACCGGCTTGACGACGAATGCATGTGGGTCGACGAGAGCGTCAGTTATCCCTACCTCCACCTGCCGACCTTAAGCGCGTTTCTGAGCGAAGTCCCCGTCCACGATCCCGTCATGTCGCCCCTGTACTTCACGTTGGAATACTACTGGGCGCGGGTCGCGGGCGATTCCATCATTGCCGTGCGCTGGCTTTCCATTCTCTTCGGCCTCGCGTCCATCGCGCTGATCTACGCATTGGGGACGTTAATCTACAATCGTCGCGCCGGGCTCATCGCCGCGCTCTGCACCGCGCTGGCCATTCCGCACGTTTACTATTCGCAGGAGATCCGCACGTATGCGCTGGTGCTCTGTCTCTCGCTCGCGTCCATGTACACGTTCGTGCGATTGTTGCGTGATTCGCAACGAGTCTGGTGGGTTCTACACGTCATCGGCAACGCCCTGCTTCTCGCGACCCACCTCTTTGGCGTATTGGTCATCTTCGTTCAAGGCGTCCACCTTCTCGCACTCTATGGAAGGCGTTGGCGGCTGTGGGGCGCCTGGGGCGCGGCGCAGGCCCTGTTATTGATCCCCTTCCTGATTCGCGTAAACCATCTTCGCGGTGATGCGCTCGACCATGCGATCGCGCAGATCCCTGTGCCCTCGCTACGCTGGTTGCTCAATACCTATTGCGTCTATTACGTCGGCGTTGAACCCTGGGGAGGACGTTTGCCCAGCGGGTACTGGCTCGTCGCTCCGGTTGTCACCTTGATTGTCTTGTCGTTCCTTTGGTCCTGGTTTGAGGACCTGCACGGCCGGAAAGTCAAACCGGTGCGACTGAACGTATTTGTGCTGCTGATGCTTTGGTACGTCCTGCCGCCCTTGGCCCTCTATCTCTTGTCTTTCGCAGTGACCCCGTGCTTTGTCGAACCCTACACGCTCTATTCGTCCTTCGCCCTATTTCTGATGTTGGGCGGGGTTCTGTCGGCGGTACGGCGGCCTTGGTGGACGGCGTTCGTGCTGTGCACCATAACCGCCGGTTACGCATGGGCATGGTATGACGTCGCGCGTCCATTCCGCCTCGACTACCGCAACGCCGCCGTGCTGCTCGATGGCACGTCCCGTCCCGGCGAGCCCATCGTGGGTTGGAAAGAGGTAGGGTCGACCTTGTTGGATCCGTATTCACGCGTTCCGTTCGATGACCGGTTCGTCCATACGGATTCGGTCAAGGAGATCCTGCAAAAAGTGGAGGAATTGGCGGGTCGGGGCGAGTCCTGTTGGGTCGTCGTGTACGACGGACCCGCCGGGGACCCCCGTCCGGACCTGGAATCCCAATTACGCAGGCGCGAATTCCGGTATCACCGAACCGAGATCGGAGGTCTTCGCACCCTCTACGTTTACCACATCACTCGCGGATGATTCCCGTATCGCCAATCCCCGTTGCCGATAGGATTGACACCGGTCGGTTTTCTATCGCGCAGTGTTCGAGCCTTGTCTATAAAAGCGGTTGAATTTCTCGCAGTGTCTCCAGTATTGTCATTTCGGCTCGGCTTGGATCCGATTCAAGGTGGTGGAGGCAAACGGAAAGTCTAACCTGTCGAGGGGACTGAACTGCGTGATCAATCAGCGAATCATGCGCAAGTTGCTGTTGGTCGAGGATTTCCCTACGCTCCCGGAGGTGATGAACCAAATCCTCAGCACGGTGGAAAGCGAAGACTCGTCCGCCGAAGAACTCACGGCCGTAATCGAACAAGACCACGCCATCTCCGTGCGCGTTCTGCGAATGGCCAATTCCGCGTTCTACGGATTGCGCAATCCCGTGGCGACCCTTCGTCTGGCGGTCGTCGTACTTGGGTTTAACCAGGTACGTCTCCTTGCGCTGGCTACGACCGTTTTTGATACGATGGCCAAGCGCCACCAATTCGCCATGGATCCCACGGACTTCTGGATGCACTCCCTCGGTACTGCCAAGGCCGCTCAAATCCTGGCCCGCAACCGGTCCGCGACGGATTCGGTCGCCACGTGCTTTACGGCCGGCCTCATTCACGATGTGGGCAAATACATGTTGGCCCTGGCCCTGATGGACGAGTATCACGCCATTGTCCGGGAGGCCGAAGATGCCGCGTGTTCCCTGCGGCAGATCGAGCTGGAACGAATCGAAACGACCTCCTTCGAAGTCGGCGCCTGGCTCTGTGACAAGTGGCGGCTTCCCACAGCTATCGGTAAGACCATTCAGGCGATACCCCGGGCGGCAAGTTACGCGGGCGACGGAAAAGACGACGTGGTGACCGTGGCTCTTGCAGACCAGTTGGCCCGCGCCGCGGGCTTCGGGATGGCCGGCGACTGGGACGAACCGAAATCCGATCCGCAACTGGCCGTCGCGCTCGGGCTGGATCCGGGGAGCATCCAGGCCGTGCTCGAAGAGATGCGTGGACTTCTCGCGGATACCCGGGAATTTATCCAACACTTGGGGCAAAGTTAGAGCGAGCAACGACAAGGACGCAGGAACCGTGGAGCAGACCAATCGACCGTCGGAATCGCGCTCGTACGCCGAGGCGCTTCAACAGCTTTCCGTGCGATACGAACAGCTCGTTCGAAGCATCTCCATCCTCCACGAAATCGACGAAATCGACGACCCCGGTTTGGAAGTTTCGGAGATTTGCACGCGACTCGTAGACGCGCTGGCCGCGGGTCTCGCCGCCGAGAATTGTTCCTTGACCATGTTGGACGAGCGAGGAGAATTTCTGGAACTACGTGCCGCTTCCAGTCCCTTTGAGAATGTGAGCAAGTATTTTGGTTCCGGCGAATGGCACGGCAAAAAGTTTCGGACGGACGAGGGCATCATCGGGAAAACCGTTCAGACCGGCCAACCGATCCGCATTGAAGACGTAACCCAGCACCAGGCGTTCGTTCAGGTCAAAGGCAGCCCCGTGGAATTGCGTTCGCTGATGTGCTTTCCCATCCGCCTCGCGGGCAAGACCGTCGGCGCAATGAGTTTGAGTCACTCCTCTCCGGGTTTTTTCACCTTGGAAAGTGAGAAGACCATGGAACTCGTGGCGGATCGCGCTGGACGGCTGTTGACCGGTCACATGCTGCGCGAGCGCCTGCGGGACGCAGAACAACACTATCGGCTCCTGATGAGAGACGCCGCCGACGCCATTCTGGTCTTCGGGATCAAGGGGGACGTGGTTAGCGCGAATCCCGCCGTCGAAGCGATTACCGGTGTTGCCGTCGACGACCTTATTGCCGGCACGACAACGTGGGATTCGGGCGTTCATGAGGAAGACCTTCCCAAGTTCAACGAATATCGCGAACGCATTCTCACCTCGGAGGAGACAGTCGCAGTCGATTACCGGTATCGCGACGCTTCCGATGCCATCCACTATCTGGAAGAGCGCGGCTCCACCATGCGCGATGCCAAAGGCAACTGCACCGGAATTATCTCGGTCATTCGCGACGAGACGGAGCGTAAACTCGCCGACCGCGAACACCGCCGGCTCGCCACGGCGATCGAGCAAGCCGCTGAGAGCATCGTAATCACGAACACAGACGGACTTATCGAGTACGTCAATCCGGCCTTCGAACGAATCACCGGCTACACACGCGACGAGGCGATTGGGCAGAACTCCCGAATTCTGAAGAGCGGTCGACAAGAACGTTCCGTTTATGAAAGCCTCTGGGAAACCATCATGCGCGGCGACGTCTGGACCGGCCGGCTGGTTAACAAGAAGAAAGACGGCACCCACTACACCGAAGACCTCGTAATCTCCCCGGTCCGCGACGAAGTCGGGACCATCACGCATTTCGTAGCGGTCAAACGGGATGTCACGCAGGAAGTCAACCTCGAGAACCAGCTCCAACAGGCCCACAAGATGGAAGCGGTCGGCCAGCTCGCCGGTGGGGTGGCGCATGACTTCAATAACCTCCTCCAGGCCATCAGTGGCTACGCGCAGTTAGCCATGTCCTATATCGACACGGGCAGCGAGAGCCAGCGATTCTTGAAGGAGGTGCTGGACGCCTCGGAACGCGCCGGCGGCTTGACCCGGCAATTGCTCGCATTCAGCCGCCGGGAAGCGCTCCAACCCAAGGACATCAACCTTAATACGGTCATCACCGACATGACCACGATGCTGCGTCGCATCATTGGTGAACATATCGATCTTCAGTTGGAAAGCGCTTCCGACCTCAAGACCGTCTGTGCCGACGCCGGCCAGATTGGGCAAGTCATCATCAATCTATGTGTGAACGCGCGGGATGCCATGCCCGGCGGCGGTAAAATCGTCATCGAAACGCGAAACATGCGCGTGGACTCCGCCTTTACCCGCCTTCACCGCTGGGCTCGCGAGGGCGAACAGTACGTCCTCGTATCCGTCTCCGACACGGGCCAGGGGATGCCGCAACACATTCAAGCCCGCATCTTCGACCCCTTCTACACGACCAAGGATGTCGGCAAGGGAAGCGGGATGGGGCTTGCCATCGTCTACGGCATCATCAAGCAGCACGACGGCATGATTACCGTCTACAGTGAGGAGGAGAAAGGCACCGTCTTCCGTGTGTATCTCCCCGCCGTGGATCGCCTGCCGGCCGAAGATGACAAGGCTCGAGACGCCGACGCGCCCCGGGGACGCGGTGAAACCGTTCTGGTTGCCGAAGACGACAACAGCGTACGAAACTTGGCCACACACATCCTGACCATGGCCGGGTATCAGGTCCTCATCGCGCGCAACGGGGAAGAGGCCATTTCGGTTTTCGATAACCATTCCGACGGGATCGATCTGGCCGTGCTCGATGTCGTCATGCCGAAACGCAGCGGCCGCGACGTGTACGACCACATCCGCGCACGCTTTCCCGATTTACCCATCGTTTTCAGTAGCGGGTACAGTCTCAGCGTCCTGGACAACAAGTTCATCGAGAAGTCCAACGCCCACACGATCGAGAAGCCCTACAGCCAAAAGGCGCTTCTGGAGATCGTCCGTTCCGCACTCGGCAAAGGTTAGTCGGGAACCGAGCGCCGCTGCACTGTCTTGGCCTCAACGAGACGAAAAAAGAGAACGGGAGAAGACCCCGTCGGGTCTTCTCCCGTTATGCGTTCGATGCACTGCATTACCGACTCGCGCCAATCGCGGCGGGAAGCGGGCGCGTTGCCGGCGCGTATTACGCCTTAGTGCGCTTGGCGCGACGCAAGAACAGCCCCGCCAGTCCCAGTCCCATCAGCGACAGCGTCGTGGGTTCGGGAACAATCGTTTCACTGCCGCTCAACACGGCCCATTCCTCGAAACCGTCGGAGGTGTTATAGTTGCCATTCGGTAATCCCATGCCCGGATCCACACCCAAACCGCCGAAATGTGAGTACAGCGTGATCACGGCGGAGTCTTGATAAGCCGCGAACGACGAATTAGGAATGTACAGGAACATGTCTCCCGAACCGCTACCCGTATTCAAGGCATAATTCAGACCAACGGCGCTGTCGCCGCCGGCGTCCATGCGATACACCAAGGTTCCGTCGTGGTCAAGAACACCACCCGTGAAGCTGGTTACGTTGCTGTTCGCCGTGCCGCCGACAAAGAGTTGGACTTCGTCGAGCGACAAATACTGGTCCAACGACGCATTGTTGTTCTCGTTGATATCCAACAAGAACTGGCGATAGAACGTGCCGCCGACGTCGACGACCGGAACGTCCCCCAGCGTAATTGAGTGATTGAAGTTGTCCGCTGAGCCGTTGTCGAACACGTTGTTTACTGTCGTATTATACGCTTGGCTCTGCGTACTGTTGGTGGACACCTGCTCGAACGAGTCGATCACGCCCGTACCGGTCGACTGAGGGTTGATTTGCTGGTAAATTGCTCCATTGATTGTCCCACTCGCCCCTGCCGTCGTGAGATTGACAATGGTAGCCCCTGCGGACTGAGCCGCAATGGCCATGAGCACCACTAACGTGCTCTGCACCAGTAATTTCCATTTCCCCGCCATATTCCATCTCCTTAAGATTTAACATTTCCATAACTTTACGCAGCCGGCAGTAATATAAGCAATTAGTGGGCCAAGTGCGTTCGAGCGACATGGTTTGCGGGTATCTCGTTGAATTCTGTGGCTTGTTGTCACTCGCAAGTCTTTGGAAATAAATGCGTTGTTTGGACTCGGCATCGAACCGGTGACCGGCAATCTCAAAACCCGGTTCACGGGAACTTCAATGACCTCTCGGTTGGACGGTATCAAGGATTCGCGGAAATGAATAATAGTTGTGCATAGGTGACCAATAATTGCAAACCTTAGTTAATCAATTGTCAATACCAGCTTTCCTCCGTCAATGTGCGAATTCTTCCGTGGGCACGCTATGCGATGACTCGCAGTCGCTTCCTCGCGCACGGCCATTAATGGTCACGAGTGACCAACCGTATGCGCTCGGTAAACTGCTCCGGCGCTGGATCGGGTTCGAGGCTGTATGGCGGGCGACCACGAAAATAACTTCTGTCGAGCGGGAAGGTTTGCGGCCGTTTTGGTCCGTCTTACCGGATTCGCCGAAAGATGCTCCGCGCATTGTTTCCACAAATCCGCCGTTTCTCTTCGTCCGCGATATCGGCGAGCGTCACGCGTCCCAGTTCCCACGCGAAGTCGAACATGGGGAAATCCGACCCGTAGAGAATCTTGTCCGCGCCCACGAAATCGATGAGCTTCCGCAGCGCCCCCCGGTGCGCCGCCGAACCCGAGAGATCTACGTACAGATTGGGCGTCGTCTGCACGCGCGCGTACAACGCCCGGCCATCCGCGCTGTCCCCGTTCCACAAGCATGCGTGCGCCATGATGAAGTTGGCGTTCGGGTACTGGAGGCAGATGCCGTCCCAGTCGTCCATCCCCCCGCCGTGAACCAGCACGGGCAAATCGTTTTCGTTGGCAAAGGCCAGGCATTTCGCGTAGCCCTTTTCGTGCAACTGTGCGCCGTGGAGATAACAATGAAGCTTGAGCCCGACGAAGTTCGAGCCGTCCCGCAGGTAACGTGTCACGTCCGCGAGGCTACCTTGTGGATCGTTCGGGTTCACGACGACGTATCCGTACAACCGCTCGGGATACTCCGCAACCCAATTCGCCGTTTCCTGGTTGCCGGCGCGCGTCTCTCCGTGAATGGCCGCGAAACTGCTCATGACAAATTTGTCGATTCCGCAACGGTCCATGGACCGCAGGAAGGCCTCGGGACTCTTCAACGGCGTCGTCGTCCGTTCCCACGACCCGCAATGACCGTGCACGTCGATGACGGGTACAGCAGACTTGATCGCGTCGACCGCAAGGGAAGGGCAGGTATCTTCGACCGGTTCGACATTCAGAATCCGCCGTGCATTACCGCTCGCCATCAACGCCAACGCCGTCGGCTCGATACTCGCGGCGAGAGTCTGAGCGGTCACACATTCCGCGGCCCGCCGGGGCAATCCCGATCCGAAGAGAAATTGTTCGGCGAATCCGAATTGTGCCGTTTGCTCGAAGAAGTCGGGGGGGAGGAACGCGCTATATTCGAAGTAAACATTCGGCGTGGAATAAAGCAGACCTTCAACCGCCCGCGCATCGCCGACCGTAACGCCGGGCACGACGATATTGAGTTGGGGATAGCGTTCGGCCAGGGATTGAATGGTTCCCCATGGGATGACGTTCTGCGACCAATGTCGAATCCCGTAATCCAGTAGCAGCGGCATGCCCGCGCTTTCCAGCTCCTCAAAAAGCTGGCCCACGCACCAATCTTCCAAGGGATAGAGGCTGTGCAGCGGCACCATCCGTGCGGCATGGACCCCGCGCTCCCGGGCCGTCGCCACCCAAGACTCGGCGTCCGGTAAATCCCCCAGGTACGAGGGCGCCATGACCCAACAAGGATAGAGATTGTCATGATGTGCCAACGCCTCGAGCAACAACTCGTTGCCCATCATGACGTCGCCTTCCGCTGCCAGCGCGTGATAGACCAGCGCCTCGCCGATTCCCAGGCGTTTCAATTCCGCCTGCAACGCGTCCGCGTCATCGAACGAGCCGCCTACCGGTTGCGCGAACCGCCCCAACGCCACGTTCATGTCGAGAAAAGCCATAGTCCTCCTTCGTATTCGATTGGCGTCACTTACCCCAAAGGCTATCACGCACTCCAGAGTACCGGCAACTGCGCCTCCAAGCGCGCTCGCCAGTAGCTATTCGCGGATCGGACCGATCGGACGGATCGGTCCGATGGGTCCGATCCGGTCGGCCGCCCGGGCTCATTGGCAATCCACCACTTGTCGTGATCTATAATCCATTTCCGAGTGTCGGCTGTGTGCGAACGCCGGTGCTCACGTTCGGGCACGATAACCATCGAAGTGCATTTCCGTGACTCTTCCTGGTTAGAACCACCGGATTCCCGTTCCCTACTTTCTGCGTGAACGGGGACCGCTAGAAGGAGAGGAAGCAATGGCCAACGAATCTCATCCTGGTGGCGCCGTCCGCGGCACCGTGAGTCGCCGCCAATTCCTGAAGCGTGGCGCGGCTGGCGCGGCCGCTGTGGCTGCGTTGCCCAACATCATTACGTCCAAAGCTCTGGGTGCGGAAGGTGCAACGCCCGCGAGCGACCGCCTCGTCCTGGGCATGATCGGGATGGGCAAGATGATGGGGGGCCACGTCGGCAGCTTCCTCGGCACGCCGAGCTGTCAGATTGCGGCTATCTGCGACGTGGAGACGCGCCGCCTGGACGCCAACAAGGCACGCATCGAAGAGTCGTACGCACAGCGTGACGGTCAGGGTTCCTACAAGGGCTGCGACGTATACGGCGACTTCCGCGAACTGCTCGCGCGCGACGATATCGACGCGGTCGTTGTCGCAACCCCCGAGCATTGGCACGCGCTGATTGTGGTCCAGGCCGCGAAGGCCGGTAAGGATATCTATTGCGAAAAGCCCCTTTCCCACACGATTCACGAGGCCCGCGCCATGGTCAACGCGGTCCGGCGGTATGGCCGCGTCTTTCAGACCGGCAGCCAGCAGCGGTCCAGCCGCGAATTCCGTGTCGCATGCGAACTGGTGCAAAACGGCCACATCGGGAAGATCCAGACGGTCCACGTCAATGTGGGGGGGCCGCCTGTCGACTGCTACCTCCCACCCGAACCGACGCCGGAAACCCTGAACTGGGACATGTGGCTGGGACCCGCGCCGTATCGTCCCTATAACTCCGACATCGCGCCGCCGATGGAGTTCGAGGGCTGGCCGAACTGGCGCGCGTACCGCGACTATTCCGGCGGCATGATGTGCGACTGGGGCGCGCACCACTTCGATATCGCCCAGTGGGGCCTCGGCATGGACGGCACCGGGCCGGTCGAAATCTACCCACCCGGCACCGGCGGCTACGACCTGCTTACCTACAAATACGCCAACGGCGTCGTCATGCAGCACGGTGGCGGCACGGGCGGCCGCGCGGGAGTCGAGTTCATCGGCACCGACGGACGGGTGATGGTCAACCGCGGATACATCGAAACCGATCCGCCGTCCATTCTTGAAACGCCGCTCAAACCCGACGACATTCACCTCTATCACAGCGACAACCATCACGATAATTGGCTGCAATGCATTCGCACGCGCAACAAGCCGATCTGCGACGTGGCCATCGGATGCAGTTCCATCATCGTCTGTCACTTGGGCAATACCGCATATCGCCTCAAACGTCCGCTGAAATGGGATCCCGATGCAGAGCACTACGTGGACGATGACGAGGCCAATCGCACGCTGAAGCGGCCCATGCGCAGCCCCTGGACCTTGGCATGAGTACGGCACAAGGTAAGCAGAACGGGACTGACATCGTCTTTCGCGGAGGCTTTGCGGAACGAAACACGGTGTCTTTCCCTTGCTTCATATCGAAGGAGAATGTCATGAAACGCGGAGTTTCCCTCATTGCCTGTTTGTTTGTGGCGGCCGGCCTCTTCGCCGGGGTCGCCGGTGCACAAACACCTGAACAGATCGATAACGTGAAGAAGGCCTTGCCGGCCAAGCCAACGGTCGAACCGGCGAAACCGCGCACGCTGCTGATCTTCACGCTCTGCAAGGGGTTCGTACACAGTTCGATCCCGCTCGGCGCGGAGACGTTCAGGCTGATGGGCGAGAAGACCGGCGCTTACACCGCTACCGTCAGCGACGACGTATCCATGTTTGCGCCCGATAAGCTCAATGATTTCGATGCCGTCTGCATGATGAACACGACGGGCGAGTTGTTCGAAGACCCCGCCCTGAAGCAGAGCCTTCTCGATTTCGTGAAAGGCGGCAAAGGCATCATCGGGATTCATGCCGCCACCGACTGCTCGTATCAATGGCCGGAGTACGGCGAAATGATGGGCGGTTACTTCGACGGGCATCCCTGGGGCGCCGGCGACACCGTGACGCTCAAGATCGACGATCCCCTTAACCCCGTCTGCGCCGCGTTTCATGGACACGGCCTCAGCATCCAGGACGAGATTTATCAGTTCAAGGATCCCTATTCGCGCGACGCGTTGCGCGTACTCGTCAGCATCGATACCGACAAGACCGACATGAACAAGAATGGGATCAAGCGCACCGATGCCGATTTTGCCGTGTCGTGGATACACAAATACGGCGAAGGCCGGGTCTTCTACTGTTCCCTCGGTCACAACGATGCGGTTTTTTGGAATCCCGTAGTCTTGCAGCATTATCTCGACGGGATTCAGTTCGCCCTCGGCGATTTGCAGGCCGATGCCACACCCAGCGCGCAGCTTCCCGCTAGCTACTTTGCGGATGCCGAATCCAAAGCGATGGACGGAATTTTTGCGGATATCGCCCAGTGGGAACCTGGCAAAGACCCTTCCGCGCTCGAACTCATTACCGACAAGGTGGTGAAATCGCACGGCGATGAGGGCACGCGGGACGCGCTCGAACGCCGGTTGGATAATATCCTCCGGTCCGGCGACGCGACCTTCTACGGCAAGGAATACGCGGCCAAGCAGCTCTACCTCATGGGCACCCGCGATTCGATCTCCGTGCTCGCGCAACTCCTGCTCGATCCTGAGCAGTCCGACGACGCGCGTTATGCCCTCCAACAGATGGAACCGGGCCGGGCCGATGTCGCGCTGCACGATGCACTGCAAAACACGAGCGGCCCGGTGCGCATCGGCATCATCAACACCATTGGCGAACGGGGCAGCCCTCGCTCCGTCGACGATCTTTCGCGGTTCGCGGCCAGCGAAGACCTTGACACCGCGCGCGCGGCCATTCGCGCCCTCGGCAAGATCGGCGGTCAGAGCGCCGTGGATGTCTTGACCCGCACGCAGGCGACCGTATCCGGACCGCTCGCGGTTGCGGTGGATGACGCCCTGCTCGAATGTGCCGATGCATTCGTGGCAAACGGGGACAACGAGTCGGCGGTCAAGATCTACTCGCTGATGTATGCCGCAGACGCGCCGGCGGTCGTGCGGCTTGCCGCATTGCAGGGGATGACTCGGGCGAAAGGGGAACAGGCCATCCCGACAATTATTGACGCGCTGTCCGGTACGGACGCCGACATCAAGTCAAGCGCCGCCTTCGCCGCGCAAGAGGTTTCCGGTGATAGCGCAACCAAACAACTCGCCGACGCCCTTGCGGGTCTTCCCGCCGACGGCAAGATCCTCTTGATTCTTGCCTTGAAAGCCCGTGGCGACGCCACGGCATTGGACGCCGTCACGGCGGAACTCGACAGTGACGCCGCCGCCGTGCGAATCGCCGCGCTCGAAGCCCTGGCCGTCCTCGGCAACGATTCGTCAGTCGACCGGTTGGCGAACATAGCGGCGTCGGCGTCCGACGCAGAACAGCGAGCCGCCCGTCACGCGCTGGCGCTGCTGCGCGGTGCCGGTATCAACGGCGCTATCGTAACGGCCCTGAACACCGGCAACGACGGCGTTCGCGCCGAACTGGCCCGCGCTCTTGGGGCCCGCTATGCCGAGGACGCTATCCCAACCTTGTTGAAAGCGGCTACCGACGAAAACGAAGCCGTTCGTACGCAAGCCTTCACGTCGTTGGGCGTGGTGGCCACCGCCGAACAGCTTCCCCAACTCGTGGACCTGCTCGCGAAGGAAAGCTCCGACGGCCCACGGGCCGAAGCGGAGCGCGCTACCATCGCCGCCCTGGGCCGCGGCGGAGAGCCTGCCGCGATGGCAGCGACCGTGCTGAATGCCTACGCCCAAGCTATGGACAACGTCCCCGTGCAGGCCTCGTTGATCCGCGTGCTCGGCCACATCGTCGATGACGCATCACTTCGTGCTTTGCAGGACGCCACGCGGTCTCGCAATCTCGACGTGCAGATGGCGGCGGCCCGCGCCCTCTCCGATTGGCCCGCGATTGCGCCGGCCGCCGACCTCCTGGACTTGGTCAAGACTACCAAGGACGGTGGTCTCGCGGACACCGCGCTCCGCGGCTATCTGAAGCTCGTGGAGCAGCCATCCGACAAATCCTCGGCAGATACGGTGAAGTTCTACCAGGACGCCTTCGCCGCAGCTCCCAGCGCGGACGCCAAGAAACTGGTTCTTGCGAGCGTCGGCCGCCAGACGGACGGCGGGCTCGTCAAACTCGTCGCGGAATACATGAACGATCCCGATGTGAAGGAAGAGGCCGCCGCCGCCATGAACAAGCTCCAGCAGGCGGCTTACGTTCCCACCGCGTCGAGCAACAACGATGAAGCCCGGAAAGCGCTGGACGGTGACCCCGCGACCCGATGGACGACCGGTACGGCCCAGAAACCGGGGCAGTGGTACATGGTTGACGTTGGGTGGGAAGGCACCATCAGCAAGGTGACGTTGGATGCCGCGCCGTCGTCGGGCGATTATCCGCGCGGCTATGAAGTGTACGTGTCGGCCGACGGCCAGAACTGGGGCGAGCCGGTAGCCAAAGGCGCCGGCACCCAGGCGAAGACCGAGATCGCCTTCCTGCCTACCAAGGGCCGCTACGTGAAGATCGTGCAGACTGGTTCGACCGACGGCCTGTTCTGGTCCATCCACGAAATGAGCATCGATATCGAATAGGTGGAACAGCGCATATCGGGCGTCCTTGTTGTCCCTGATGTCTCTGCTGTCCTTGATTACATAGCGGCCAACTCAATGGCGAAGGAGTACCTATGGCTGACCTGTTAAAAGACCAAGTGGCAATCGTAACTGGCTCGGGACGCGGCATCGGCGCGGCCACGGCACGGCTCATGGCGGCCGAAGGCGCTCGCGTTGTGGTCAGCGACCTCGATGCGGCCCCTGCAGAGACTGTGGTTGAGGAAATCAAGACGAGTGGGGGAGAGGCCATCGCCGTTCCCGGTGACGTGACGGACCCGGCATTTCCCGATGCGCTCATGAAAGCGACGGTCGATGCCTTCGGCAAAATCACCACCCTCGTGAACAACGCCGGCTACACGTGGGACGGCGTCATCCACAAGATGACCGACCCTCAGTGGGACGCGATCCTCGACGTGCACCTCAAAGCGCCGTTTCGTATGATCCGCGCTACCGTGCCGTACATGCGCGATGCCGCCAAGGCCGAGATGGCTGCCGGTAACAAGCCCGAACCGCGCTGCATCATCAACGTGTCCTCCACGTCCGGGCTCCACGGGAATGCCGGGCAGATCAACTATGCCGCGGCCAAAATGGGCGTCGTCGGCATGACGAAGACGGTCGCCCGGGAGTGGGGCAATTTTAATATTCGCTGCAACGCGGTCGCCTTCGGCACCGTCGAAACCCGGCTCATCCAGGCGAAAGAGCAAGGCGAGACCATTACCGTACAAGGAGAAGAGGTTGCCCTCGGCATTCCGCAGCAGATGCGCGACATGCTCACCATGATGATTCCTCTGGGCCGCACCGCGACGCCCGAGGAAGGCGCCGGCGGAATCGTGCTGCTCGCTTCGCCCTACGCTTCGTACATAACGGGACATACCTTGGAAGTGACCGGAGGATACGGAATATAGGGCAGATCGCGCGCGGTGCTGCATTCGGCAGACGCGGTATCGTGCATGCATCAGACCCACGTGTGCACAAATCCGCATTTGATGGTATGCTTAAAGTGGGTGTCATCTTGGGGTTGTGCGTCGTTCGTCGGGAACGGCGTCTAAACCAAAAGAGGTGGGTGTGATGGACGCGGAAAAAGTTCGGGCCGAAATTCTCAGAGTCCCGGTGATTGAATCGCTTCCGGGCGATCTCCCGGGAAAAGTCACGGACGTGATCATGGACATCGGCGATGTTCGGCACGTTCCCAAGGGGCAGGTTATGACCCGCGAGAACAAACATGGTAAGAACCGTGGCTTCGTCCTGCTCAAGGGCGTCATCGGCATTCAGAAGGCCGAAGTGCCGTTTTCGAAATGCCGCCCGCCCGAGCTCCTGGGCGAAGTCATGCAGTTCAATCCCAAAGGCATGCGGACCGCCACGCTAACCGCCCACGAGGAATGCTGGGTCATCCGGTTCCCGTGGACCGATTTCTGGAACACCCTCATGATGAACTTCAGCGAGAACGAAGTCGCCAAAGTCCGCGAAGTCCTCGAAGATCGCGCCTGGGAACATTTCACCGCTTAGGCTGTATTTCAAACTACGCCGGGGATGCTTTCGTGCGCGTGCCCGAGCGAATACCGGGTTAACACGACGTTCCGGCCGGAAGGGGCTGGGTGATCAGTCGGATCGGACCGATCGGTCCGATCGAAGCGTGGACGCCTCGGCTCTCTCTTCCTTTTTGATCCCCATCCGGTTTTCCCGCATCATACGGCTAAGGCGGGCAACGTTCGCACGGTGCCGCGCTTCAGGGGGAACAAGCAATGGTTTTACGCGCGTATCATTCACTCACCGTTATTCTAATCTGTGCGGCACTTCTTGCTGCCAATGGCGTAGCCATTGCTGGACCCGACACCAGCATCGTCTTGCCGACTGGCGCGACTGCGGTTGAGCAGTTTGCCGCGCGGGAAGTGCAACGCTACGTCTACGTCCGGACGGGTAGGTTGTTGCCCATCCAACAAACCGAAGCCGGCGTGGATGCGATCGTCATTGCGCAGAAGTCCAAGGTCCCTGAGCTGCGGGATTCGACAGCCGATCTTGGCGATCAAGACTATCTGCTGCGCACACGCATAGATGATGGGGGTCGCCGCGTCCTTTATCTCGTAGGAGGTTCCGATGTCGCTACCCTGTACGCGGCATATCGTTTTGCGGAGCATCTTGGTATTCGCTTCTACCTGCACGGCGACGTGATTCCGGACCGGCAGATTCCCTTCAGTCTGCCGGACCTCGACGAAAAGGCTTCGCCCTTGTTCCACCTGCGCGGCATCCAACCCTTCCACGATTTCCCGGAAGGACCGGACTGGTGGAACACCGACAACTACAAAGCCATCATCGGTCAGCTCCCCAAGCTGCGGATGAACTTCATCGGGCTGCACACCTATCCCGAGAAGCGGCCGAATGCCGAGCCGACCGTCTGGATCGGAATGGAAAAAGACGTCGAACCGGAAGGGGACGTCGCGTTCAGCTATCCCGCGAGTTACTACAACACGGCCCTGGACGTGAATTGGGGATTCAAACCCAAGAAGACGAGCGATTATCTCTGCGGCGGCGCTGTTCTCTTCGACCGCGATGACTACGGCTCGGAGGTTATGCGGGATTTGACGCCCCAGCCCACCGAGGCGGCGGCGTGCAACGAGGTGTTCGACCGCACGGGCAACCTGCTCAACGAAGCGTTTTCATACGCAACCAAACTCGGCGTGAAAACCTGCGTCGGCACGGAAACCCCGCTCGTCATCCCCGAACGCGTCCAAGATCGAATGGAAGCCGGTCAGAGCACGGAAGACCTCTACACCGGCATCTTCACCCGCATTATGAACGCCTACCCCATCGACTACTACTGGTTCTGGACCCCCGAGGGCTGGACCTGGGAAGGCACGACCGAGGAAGATACGCAAAAGACCATCGACGACATCCTCGCCGCGAAAGCCGCTGCCGAACGCGTGGGCGCGCCGTTCCAACTCGCCACCTGCGGTTGGGTCTTGGGTCCGCAATTCGACCGCGCCTACCTCGACAAAGTGTTGCCCAAGGAATTCGCCGTGAGCTGCATCAACCGGGCCGTCGGCCACGACCCCGTGGAACCGGCCTTCGCGGAGATCACCGGCCGCGAGCAGTGGGCGATCCCTTGGCTCGAAGACGATCCCGCCATGACCTCGCCGCAACTGTGGGTCGGTCGCATGCGCCGCGACGCCCGCGACGCGCTCGAGTACGGGTGCACCGGGCTCATGGGCATCCACTGGCGCACGCGCATCCTCGGCCCGAACGTTGCCGCCCTCGCACAAGCCGCGTGGGATCAGTCCGGCTGGTCCGACTCCCCGCCGGTGACGGGTCCCGTCGGTGGGCGTGTCGCGCAGTTTGGTCAGGATTTCGCTGATACGGCCGACGATGCCCTGTACCGATCCGTTCGCTACGACATGTCGGCCTACCGTGTCGTCGTGCCGAACGATACCTATACCGTGACCCTCTACTTTTGCGAACCCCACTACCGCGAAGCCGGCAAGCGCGTCTTCGGTTACAAAGTCGAGAACACGCCGCCCGTCGAGCATCTCGATGTGCTGGCGGCCGTGGGACCCGATCGCGCGCTGGTCAAGATCATCGACAACGTGACCGTTGACGACGGCGTGCTCGACATCGACTTCATCAAGGAAATGGAATTCCCCTGCATCGCCGCGATTGCCGTGGAAGGGGAGAACTTCGCCCAACGCATCAACTGCGGCGGCGGCGCGTATCACGACTTCATCGCCGATCCCGCTCCGGTATCCGTCAACCCCAAGTCCGACGATTTCTACCTGGACTGGGCCACCCACGAGTTCGGCCCCGAAATCGGCGAAGACGCGGCGCGAATTTTCAGTCGCATCGACGACAACCTGCCCCGTCCCTCCAACTGGATCGGCGGCCCGGGCGGTTATACCTCCGACGATCAACCCTGGGACAAGGTGAAAGAAGACTACGCCTTCGTCGACGAACTTGCCGCCCTACGCGACCGCATCACCACGCCCGGCAATCTCGCCCGGTTCGACTACTGGCTGAACAATCTCGAATACCTGCGCGCCACCGCCAAAGTTCGCTGTGCCTGGGGCGCCTTCAACGTCGCCATGAAATCCGTCGAGGAAAAAGCAATGTAACGGCAAGTCACATTTCGCCTCAGCAGGACGACATCCAGTTCGCAACCCAACATCCCCCTCGACACTTCGTGTCTGCCCCCTTCAAAGGGGGAATTCCTCGCGTCCGCTTCGCGGCGCGGAATGGAACCGGAGGTGAGCTTCTATTTATCCCAGGTGGCGTAGAAGCACAGTTGGACGGCGAAACAATTCCCCCTTTGAAGGGGGATCAAGGGGGATGTTCTTCCTATATTGCGATGTTCGATCAACAACGACATTCTCCCCGGACATGCGTCACCGCATCGAGTTCACCAGCAACCGTACAAAGCGCCATCGACCCGGACGTACGCGGGGGTATTACTCCCCCTTTGAAGGGGGATCAAGGGGGATGTTCTTCCTACATCGTGATGTTCGATCGACAACAACATTCTCAGCGCATACGCGTAACTGCATCGAGCCCAACAAAAGCCGAACTCGCCCGCAAAACGGCGTTGCCCCGATGGAACGACCTACTCGACAGCGTCCGCGAAATGTACGGCTACCTCCTCGCCACCGTCAACACCACCGGCGCCATGGGCACCGTCTGCAACTGGGAACAACACACCTTCCCCGCACTCCTCGACGAATCCGCCGCTAAACTCACCGAAGCCCCTCGGCGAACCCGTCTCCGCCGCCAAAGCCTCGGCCAGACCTACGATGCCGAACCCCGTATCATCGTCCCCGCTATCCGCACCGCCATCTCGCCCGGCGAAGATTTGGTTGTCCCCATCATCATGCTTGACAGCGACCCGCCTCAAGAAGTCCTCGTCCACTTCCGCCCCCTCGGCACCAAGAAGTACACGACCGAACCCGCCGACCCCGTCGGGCGCAACACGTATCAGGCCACCATCCCCGCCGGGGACCTCCCGGCCCCCGGCCTCGAATACCACCTCGAAGCCGAGACGGACACGCGAGGGACAATCCAGTGGCCCGCAGGCGTGGGAATGATTGACCAAACCGTGATTCAGGGACCGTGAATTATTTGGTGGCCTTGACCAGATCCCGAGACTCTTTCTGGATTGTATGCGAAAAATTTAGAGTATCGTGCATGCTCACAAATTCTTCTATGTTACGATGCAGATCCTGATCGCCGTGATTCGCGGCCTTCGTGTTCGTAATAATCTCCCGCACAACTTCGCGCATTTCGTGGCACACTTTTGCCATCATTTCCAAATCGGGAAAGACCACCCGTTCCGTCGTGTTGAACTCGTTGTGGACCATATATTTGTCTCTAGCGGTTTTTACTTCTTTCCAAAACGCGTCGTATTTTGCAGCACTCAGTCCCGCACTATTGTGCAACCTTTGCCGGGCACACGCCTCTGTAACACCTGCTAGGGATCCGGCAAGAAAAAGTCTCGTGTAGTGACTGGGTTCTCGCTTTCCACCAAAAACTTTACACCAATATATAACGCATAATTCTCCATAACTGTTTTGAGTAAACTTCCAAACCGACTTTTTGGCACCAGATACTACATCAAAGTAGTGGGCCAAACGGACGCACCGCTGACACAAAACGTCAATGTTCCACAATAGTAATAGCTGGTCATGGGTAAGTTGTGTCATGCGAACCCTCCGCGTAACTCCTGCCTCGCAGGTCTATTCAATGGTTCCACAAGCGACGAACATGGCTTGGCACCTTACAAGCGATCCGCTCAGTTTTGATGACAACTGCGGTCGACCAAAACTGACTCAAATCACCGCATGAATTTCCATACCTCAACTTCCTGCGGTTCCTGATTTCCTCCTTCGATCATTTTCCCAGCGAGAATTCTCGAAACTGGTGAGTGCACTGCGCTAGAATGCGGTATCACTATTTTTTTGAAACGGCGATCTTCCTTCCTCGCAATACGCGGTCTAATTCCCTATCCATTCTTCTGGAGCTAGCTGGGACACGTCTCCGACCTCGGTTTGGCAACTCGGGAGCAGGCTACGGGAAAGTACCAATGCGTTCTTTGTCCTCCGGCACATCCAGAAATTTGGGAACACTGAGGGTTCTAAGTGGTGGCGCTTCATACGTTCGGCTAAACTGGGTTGCGACCGTGTTTGTGTTACCTGCTGTGTCTTGCGCCAGATCTCCCGCCATATCTGCCGTCACCAAGCCGTTCCCTGCCGGTGTAAGGTCAAAAGAGTAGCTTGCACCGTTGCCAGCGAATCCTCCAACCGCCCCATTGCCGGCAGTGATATCGCCCGCTTCGAATCCCGTCACCGGTTCGCTGAACGTCACGGTGACATGAATCGGCCTTGAGTTTGTCGGGTCCGGGGACGTAGAACTCATGGTTACCGTGGGCGGCGTGTTGTCCACATTGAACGTCTCGCTTGGTCCTGCAGGATCGGCCTCGTTCCCAGCTGAGTCAGATGCTGTTCCCGCGCCAGTGCTGAACCCCAATGTTCCGTCTCCCGTTATATCGGAGACGGTCACGTAACGTGACACATCGCCCGTCCCCGACACCGTTACCGTCCCGTTAGCCGTCCCCGTTTTGTTCAATGTGACCTCCGAGGATACGAGCGTCACAGTGTTCGCGTCGATATAAGTGACCTCATACTCCACAGGGCCCGTGTTTGCCACGACAACCGATGGCGGTCCAATGCTGACCCCCGGCGGGGTGGTATCATACGCCCGGCCGAACTGGATTCCGGCCGTGTTCGCGTTGCCTGCTTCGTCTTGCGCCACACCTCCCGCGATATCTGCCGCGACCAAGCCCTCACCCACCGGCGTCAAGTCGAAGGAATAGTACCTACCAGTACCAGCGAAATTCCCAATGATTCCGTTGTCGGGTGTGATGTCCGATGCATCAAAGCCAAACACCGGCTCGCTGAACGCTACGGTGACGGCGATCGGGGATACGTTCGTCGGATTAGATTCAGTTGAATCTATCGATACAGTTGGAGCCGTGGTATCCACCGTGATCGCAAAAGCCGCGGAAGCGGACCAGTTGGTCGCAGCGTCTTGTTCCTGCACATAGAGGGTGTGGCTGCCTTCCGTTAGCGGTACAATCGACGTGTATGAGAGGCTGGTCGTCTGTGTCCAGGTTCCGGCTTGGCTATCCAACTGATACCGGAATGTGCCGCTGCCACCACCTCCCCCTGACGCCCACGACCACGTAGGCGTCGGCTCGTTGGTGGGAGTTGGTCCCGTCATGTTTGGAGCATTAGGAGCCGTGGTATCCAGCACGATGGTTATCGTCGCCGCATTACCCTCAACCACGCCATTATATGCGCTGACGGCAAATGTGTTCATCCCGCTGGCAAGAGCGCCGCCGGTATAAGACCAAGTATTCTCTCCGCGAGTATAGTTCACGCCGCTGGAACCGCCATTGACATGGATGGCGAACGAGGATGGGTCGCAGGTTCCCGATAGGACCACAGGCGCAGGGTCATTTGTCGCGTAACTAACGCCGCCATGCGGAGATAGGATCACTGGCACCGGCAGGTTTACGGCAAACATTTGGATGCGAGAGTTTCCAGAATCCGTCACGTAGACGATTCCCTTACTGTTCACGGCCACTCCACTTGGCCAATAGAATTGGCCGTTGCCAGGCCCTTTGGCACCCCATTCCGTGATGGCTGTGCCTGCGGGTGTGAGTTTTTCGATACGGTTGTTGCCGAGGTCCGCGACATAGACGTTACCGACACTGTCTACAGCCACATTCCACGACGGCGGGTCAACCGCGCTGCCTGGGTACGTTGCATATGTGCCCCATTGCGTAATATATGTACCGTCGGGCGTGAACTTCTGGACGCGATGATTAAGGGTGTCCGCGACGTAGACGTTATTCGAATTGTCCACTGCCACGCCCCGGGGAGAGCGGAATTGACCATTGCTACTTCCAGACGCACCCCATTGCGTTATATATATGCCGTCGGACGTGAACTTCTGGACGCGATGATTGTTGGTGTCCGTGACGTAGACGTTACCTAAACTGTCCACCGCTACGCCGGAGGGAGAATTGAATTGCCCATTACTGAAACCAGCAGTACCCCATTTTGTTATATAGTTACCTGTTTGTGTGAATTTTTGAATGCGATAGTTCTTCGCGTCGGAAACGTAAACGTTGTTCAGACTGTCCACAGCCACACTCACGGGAAAGTCGAATTGACCGTTGTTGGTCCCTGACGTGCCCCATTGCATTACATATGTGCCGTTAGGATCGAACTTCTGGATGCGGTCATTGCGGGTGTCCGCAACGTACACGTTATCCGAGTAGTCAATGGTGATGGCGTGTGCGTTGTTGAATTGTCCATTGCCACTGCCTTGATGATTTCCTCCCCATTGATCTCGATAGCCTCCAGCGGGATCAAGTTTTAGGACGCGGTAATGGGCGTCATCCGTGACGAGCACGTTGTCTAGCGCATCAACCGCTATACCGCTGGTCCAGGCGAATTGTAGATTACCTGTTGCCGTACCGCTCCATTCCAGCAGTAACGTACCGTCAGGTGTAAACTTATGGATGAGGCGATTGTTCCCCTGTGAAACATAGACGTTTCCCGAACTGTCTACCGCCACGTCATAGGGAACACCAAATGGCGCACCGCTGACTCCCGGCGTACTCCATTGCGTTATGTAACCACCCGTTGAAGTAAACTTCTGAACACGGTTGTTGCCGTCGTCTGTGACGTAGACGTTGCCTGAACTGTCCACCGCCACACCCATAGGATAGTCGAATTGCCCGTCATCGCTTCCGTGAATACCCCACTGGGTCATATATGTTCCACCTGACGTGAATTTTTGGATACGATGATTATAGGTATCTGCGACATAGACATTATTCGAAATATCTATAGCTATGCCGTGGACATAATCGAACTGCCCATCGAGGTTCCCTCGCGTCCCCCATTGTGTGACGTACGTGCCACTGCCGTCAAACTTCTGAATACGATGATTGTAAGTGTCTGCAACATAAACGTTTCCCGAACTGTCCACCGCCACGCCCATGCCGCCGATTTCCCAGCACATGAGGCAGTTTCCACCGGCATCCACTTTCTGAATCCAACCGCGGCTGTTTTCCAGTATGTAAACGTGGCCGGACGAGTGGTCAAAGGCTACATCAGACGGATGTACCAAGGACATTCCGCTTGGCCAGTGGTGTATGTAGGAGTATGCTTGTCCTCTTACTGGACTTGCCGCTATAACTTCCAAAAGGACAATCACCGAAAGTAGGACCAACTCACCCCTCGCAGCTTTCAGATCCCAACGTTGAAATCGCGCGCATGTCTTCAAATTTCCCATGTATTGGCCGCTCCCCCTTATGCCGGACCTTGCACGTAGCCACTCGAGTCCACCGTTACGGAGGCATCTCTTTCGACGTTGGAGTCGCCCACCTGCCTTGCCCAGACATAGTCACCTTCAACGGCGTGCGTTCCTGCCGCGCTCGGCGAGCGCACGAGTACTTGTTTGACGCTTTGTCCCCATCCCCGCGCGGGGGAAATCGGGGGGAAATCAGGAACAGACCACGAAATTGCGCCTTCTTCGCCGCTCCTGTTGCCCGTTTCCGGCTTGCCGCTGCGTGCGGTCAACCCCATCGGCGTCATCCTCCGCGCACAGCGACTCCACCCAATTCCACTCAACGCTGGGCAGGTGGAGACACCTTTTATAGTTATAGTGCTGATATTAATCGCTATTGTCAGTACTTTGATGCGAAAGTACAAGTTCGATATCACGTTGAAAGTAGAATCCAGCCGGGCAACTACGCTCAATGATGCCTTCCTGTATGGCTATGCCAAAATGGGCGTGAGCACGTTCGAAACCGGGTACGTGCAGCCGTTGTATTAACACGAGAATCTCGTCTTTCGGCAACATAGCGTCCGCGATTAAAGATAGAAGGAGCACCAGTCCGTCTGGACCCAGGCAGCGGTCAAGTGCAAGGTCCTGAAGGGATAAACCCTCTTCACGCAGTTGCATCTTGTTGTATTGACACGATTCAAAAGGGCTTGCCGGCTTGTGGTGAACTAGGCGCAGTCCCTTGCCTTTTCGGATGCTGCCTTCCTTCCACATAGTCCATTCCACCCATCCATCCTTGGCGCGCTGGATTAGGTCGCCGCAAGAGTCACATGTCCAACTTCCCCGCGCGTTCATTGCTATCTCCCTCCAGTTATGCTTTGGACTGCGAGAATCTTCCGGAGAAGATCAGGGAAAACGAAATCCGGTCCTTTCCGCGGTTCTCGTTGCCCACGTTTGGCGAGGTGCGGAGGTCGGCCAGGTAGCTTCTCCGACGGGTCCACAAACCACGCGCGCGGCGCGGGGCCATCGGTTTGTTTGGTGTTGATTTGACAACGGATGCGGCCTGACAACATCGATCATCCTTCGTGCGAAACCACTCCGCCCCGTTCTCCAAAACACCGGGCGGGCGGAAACTCCTTTTATAGTACCACGCCGCCGGCGTGGCTGGAACGTGCAAGCTGATTTCGGATTGCGGATTGGGCGGGCCAGAGAAATGTAGAGTCCTCATCGTCGGTCATCGCCTTTGTGGAACCCGATTTGCCGTTTCTTCGGCACTGCTTGGGGTGCCATGAGTTGACGTATCGCGGCGATGAGCGCGTGAATTTCCTGGTCGTGGCTGGCGAGTTTGCGCTCGATCCGTGCAAGTTTCTCGTTGATCTGCTTGTTCGCCGTAACCACTTCCCGGAGTTGCACGAACGCGCGCACGACAAACACGCTGACCTCTACCGCGCGCGGGGAATTGAGGACGCTTGCCGCCATGATCGCGCCATGTTCCGTGTAGGCATACGGAAGGTTCGGCGAATACTTAATCCGCGCAAGGTGGTCACAATTCGTGACCACCTCCTGCTTCTCCTCGGCCGTAAGTTGAAACGTGAAGTCCTCTGGAAACCGGTCTTGGTTCCGTTTCGCGGCCTGATTCAGGGCTTTGGTTGTAACGTCATACAATTGTGCGAGGTCGGCGTCGATGAGGACTTTTTTGCCCCGGATTAAGAGGATACGACTCGCAACTTTGTCAGTTTGTACCAACAATTCGTCCGCTGTCACACCATAACCTCCCTCCTGATAATTACTTACCAAGGTGGTCACTATTTGTGACCACCTTGGGGAAGACTAAGGGAGCAAACGAAATAGACCGCGCTCCTGCCATGTCCGCAACGACCCATAAGACATCTTGACCGTTGGCTTGCAGAGCCTCAACCGCGCAGAGTGGATAATTCTCGTTCGCCAGGAGTTTCATGGGTGAACGAGATATACCTTCTCCGACTTGAGCTCGTCACTTGCGTAACGCAAACACGCGAGCACGTCTTCGTGGGTGACGCCAGGATAGTCTTCGAGGATTTGCTGCTCAGACCAACCCTCGGCGAGCAGGCCGACCACGAATTGGACGGATAAACGCGTTCCCCGGATAACCGGTTTGCCGACGAGTACCTTCGGATCGATGACGATTCTATCTTCCAAATTCATTGCAGATTCTCCGCCCAGTCGCGGGGACCATCCAGGTTGAGTGAACGGGCGGTGTGCAGGAACGACTCCGTCGTTTGCGGAGCCGGTTCGACGGTTTCGATAGTAATTCGCACGCGGGTGTTGGGCTTCAAGACCAACGGCGATTCAGGGCGGAGGGCTTCCCCGTCATAAATAGCATCGACCGTCGTACCCATCATAGGTCTCCAAATTGGTTCGTGTATTTAGTATAGCAGATCCCGAGTTTCCAGTCAGCGGGCCAGTTACCCACTATTCTGGTCATAGGTTTCGATGTCGCGAGATCTCGCCGGCGCGTCTGTCCCCAAAAGCTTTCACTTTCGGAGCACGGGCCCGTACCACTCGATTTCAAGTTCCGGGACCGCACCCGCGACAACGTCCGTGTACGCTACCGGTTCCACTTTCCGGATGCGCACCAGGTAGAACTCCCCGCTGTGCGCCTTTGCCCAGAACGCGAGGCCTTCCTTGCTTTCGTTGAGCGGGGTGATGCCGCGGACCGGCTTGGCGTTCTTTGGCGGGGGGGTGAGGTCCATCAGCTCGCTCCACGACTTCTGTCCGATGGGATACAGCAGGCCGACGGCTTTCGCGGTCTCACTGATAAGGGCGCCGTGAGCGCAATCGCCCTTGTCGAAGTAATAGACCAGGTTGACCGGGTCCGGATCGGAGATGGGCGGGGACAACATCCCTTTCTGGAACGAGTAAAACCCAATGAAACTGCGGGTCTTCCACGGGTACTCGCAGCGCAGCGTCGCTCGCTGCACATCCTGCACTTCTTGTACGGTAGCGCACCCGGCCAGAAGGAGCGCCAAAACGGGGGCAAGAAGTAAATAACCACATTTCATCGGTTCACCCTCCGATGTCGTCTCGCCGGTGCGTGGCGTTCCCAGGGAATCGCGAACGAAAAATCACCTTATGAGAATTGAAAGTCTCATTTCCATCGCGTCACGTAAGGAATGCGTTTTTGCGCCACTGACACGGAGAATTCCGGGCTAGAGGATACCTTGCAGAATTCCAGCGGGCGTTGCGATTCTGCAGAGCCGTACGCAACTCACCGTCGTATTTCGTTCGGGAGTCTTGGCCGGGTCTGGAAGGTCTTTCACTTCGTGCTAAAAGCACTCAGTTCCACGGGGACCGTCGTCGACTGCGAAGCGATACGTACGATATCCCTGGAGCGGTCGAGTGAGCCACCCGAGAACGATCGCACCAACGTTCCAGAAGGGGTGATCTCAATGCCGTCGCCGGAATAGTCGGCGATAAGGAGGTTGCCGGTGGATGGGTCGAATGACAACCCTGCGGCCCCCAACATTCCTGGTGTATTGACCCTATCGACATATATGGGTAGGGTTCCGGATATGTCGAACTTCGCGATCGCGTAGCTACCTCCGAAATAATCGCCCACGTACAAGACTTTGTTGGCCTCGTCAATAGCCATGTCGGACGCCTTGCTAATCACCGAATTGATGTCGGTACTGCCGACCAGTGTCCCATTCGATCGGAATTTGAAAATCACGTTGTCCACCCCGGCACCTGTGCTGTTTACGATGTATACGTTTCCCGATGCGTCCGCATCGATGCCGCTCGGAAACACCAACGTCGAATCCGAGAACGACTCCGACAATAGTGCTCCTGACGTATATCGAAGGCTGGTGCGAGGATTTGAGGAATACCCGGTGGGACATATATAAACGTTTCCTGCGGCGTCCACTTCAATCTGATTGATAGCGATCGGTCCCACCGATCCCATCGATGCGGCGGCAACCGTTACAAACGTGCCGATGTTGACGTTTGATGTGTTGTATATTAATACGTCCAGGGTGCTGTGAGTGCCAACCAACACATGTACACCGTCGGTCGTGGCGGATGTGACCTTGCTCGACGATGGCGACGTTTCGTTCATATACGAGCCGGTCGTGGTGAACGAGTAGGTTTTGTAATTGGAGCTGGCATCTTGTCCGGTGACGAATACTTCGTTTGCCGCAAACGCACCTGGATTCAGTACGACCATACAGAGCATTGCCCGCGAGAGCGTCGTCATGATTTTCCCTCCCCAAAATATTCGTGGCCAAAAGACGAACGCAGACATTCCCTACTTAGGCCCCCGCCGTAGGAATTACTGTAGTGTAAGCGCAGGTATTTGGCTGTGTCAAGCTCATATTTTTTGGCAAATGCGTGCCTTCGTTGACGCGCCCCCCCCGTTTCCATTTGGCACTTCCCCCCTGAAACTCGTATACTGCGGTTTCCCTATGCTTGAGGGACCGTGAAAATCGATTCCGCGAAGGAATCTTCGACAACCACCAAATCTCCGGGAGGACTATTGGTATGAGTGACAGTAGCTTTACGCGTCGGGCATTTCTTGCCGCTACGACGACCACGGCAGCCCTGACGTTTACGGGCGCCGCGGCAAAACCGAACACGGCCGAAGTCGTGCCGGGCAAGAAATCTCCGAACGAGAAACTGAACGTGGCCGCCATCGGCGCGGGCGGCAAAGGGCTTGGCGACATCATGAACTTTGCCACCGAGAACGTCGTCGCCCTGTGCGACGTCGACTGGAAACGGGCCGAAGAGGCGACCTACCGTCTGCCTAATGCGAAACGGTTCAATGACTATCGCAATATGTTGGACCAGATGCCGGAAATCGACGCGCTCAACGTGTCCACCCCCGACCACACCCATGCGCCGGCCGCGTACATGGCCATGAAGCTGGGCAAGCACGTCTACGTGCAGAAGCCGTTGACGCATACCGTCGCGGAAGCCCGCCTCCTGACCAACACGGCCCGCGAAATGAAGGTCATGACGCAGATGGGCAACCAGGGCCACTCCGGCGACGGCGCCCGACACGTCTGCGAAATGGTCTGGTCCGGCGCCATCGGTCCCGTGCGCGAGGCGCATGTCTGGACGCACCGCCCCGTGTGGGACAACCAGGGCCGTCCCGATCCGCTTCCGCCCGAGGTCACGCCGGAAGGCATGGACTGGGATCGCTGGATCGGCACCGCGCCGTGGCGTCCTTACGACCACAAGTATGCGCCCCACGACTGGCGCGCCTGGCAGGATTTCGGTAGCGGCTGCCTGGGCGACATGGCCTGCCACATCATGGACCCCGTCTTTTGGGCATTGAAACTGGTCGAGTCGTCCGACTATACGGTCGAAATGGTCATGCAGGAAGGCAGCAACGAGGAAACGTTCCCGCTGGTTACCACGATCAAGTACGCGTTCCCTGCGCGTGGAGACATGCCGCCGGTGGACGTCTACTGGTACGATGGCCATTGGGACAGCGCGGACGGCACGAAGAAATACAACCGGCCCAAGCGTCCCGCCGGCATCCCCGAGGACTGCGTCCTCGGCGATGACAATCTGAACGGTTCCTTCCTGATCGGCGACACCGGCATCCTGACCTGCGGCGAATACGGCGGTAACCCGCGCCTGGTGCCCGATGAGAAGATGACGGACTACAAGTATCCGGATCCGGTCATTCCGCGCATTCCGGACGAGGACCACTACCAGAACTGGATTCACGCCTGCAAGACCGGTGAACCGGCCTGTTCCAACTTCGATTACTCGGGTCCCTTCGCCGAGATGGTTCAGTTCGGCAACCTCGTCGTGAAGTCCGGCCAGAAACTTCACTGGGACAACAAGAAGGGCGTTGTAACCAACGTCTCGAACCCCGCGGAAGTGGTCAGCAAAGAGTACCGCAAAGGCTGGGAGTTGCCCTGCTAACGCGGCACATAGACGAATAACGGCCCCCGGTCGATTGACCGATCGACCGGGGGCCGTCTTCATTCTATGTTCGTGTTCGTCCGTGCAGGTCCGTGTCAGCCGTTACCCTTCGCCCCGGACCTCTTTCAACACCTTCATCTTCGCGTCGATCAGGATTGGATGCTTCAGATTCATGAGCCGGGCGAGCTTGTGCACGAGAAAATCCTCGTGGCCGTCCAACACGTTATCCGCATAAATGAGGCGCCAGACCTCCTCGATGATTTGGATCTTCTCCTCATTCGAGCAGGCTTGGTTAATCTGGTTTGTGAATTTCCAGAGGTCGAAACTCTCTTCCCGTCGCTCCTGGGCAACGTGAATCAGTTCTTCCGCTTCTTCCTGCGTAAGCTTAAACCGTTCGCGCAGGGCGGTGATGATGTATTCACACTCCACGGGCGAGAACTCGTCATCCGCACCGGCGACTTCCAGCAGAATTGCGCAGGTCGCGAGCCGCAGTTTCTCATCCGGATCGGTATCCTCGGGTGCAGCTTCGTCCACCGAGAATAATTTGAATAATCGTTCTAACATATCACGTCCTTTCGATTCCGATGGTATCATGATGAGCGAAATTGATTCCAAATCGGCTACCGGAGGATTTGCGCCCCATGCGTGCCTTCATTGCAATCGAATTGCCCGATTCCGTTCGCGTTCCACTAGGGGAACTGGTTTCGCGTTTGAAGAAGACCGGCGTACGAGCATCCTGGGTCTGCTCCGACCGCATGCACCTGACCCTGCGATTCCTGGGTGACGTCACAGAAGGACACGTTGCCGCACTATCCGAGTCGATGAGCGAAGCATGTCACGACGCGAGCGCGTTTTCCTTAGCCTGCGAGGTACTCGGCGCGTTTCCCAACCTCCGGAAACCCGGTGTAGTCTGGGCGGGCATCGCGCCCCTCGAACCCGATCTTGCGCGTATACAGTCCGCCGCAGACCACAGCGCCGTGGCGTGCGGCCTCTCACCGGAGACCAAGCGGTTTCACCCCCACATCACGCTTGCGCGAATCAAAGACCCGAGAAATGCATCGGCCTTGGCTCGCGCGGTAGAATTGGAAGGAGACTTTGCTGCGGGTGCATTCGCGGTTCCCCATGTGTCATTATTCTCCAGTGAGTTAACGCCGCGCGGGCCCGTCTACACTCGCATCCGCGAATTCCCATTGAAACGAGTGGAACCGTGATCGAAAAAAATGTCATCGAGAGTGTATGTACGTTTTACATGCTCCTGATTCTGGTGCGATGGTTCGCCCCGTTCCTGGAATTGAACATGCACGACGTCCGGTACCGGTGGATTGGCCGCGTGGTCGATCCCCTCGTCGGCGGCGTCAGGCGGATTCTCCCGAATTTGGGTCCCATGGATTTTGGGCCCCTCGCGACCCTTTTCATCGTATGGATTGTGCGCGAGGTCGCACTCGGGATGTTGCAAGGAGGGGGCCTTCGCGCCGTTGGGGGATGAGCCATGTTGTTCCGCCGGCCGAAACAACCGTCCGGACCGCCGCCGGGGAGTGAAGAGGATTTCGCTCTCCAACGGGATCGGATGGTCGATAATCAGTTGGCAGCACGCAACATAAGCGATCCGCACGTGTTGGCAGCCATGCGCGCCGTCCCGCGCCACCGCTTTGTCCCCGATACGTTGCGCGAACATGCCTACGAAGACCGCCCGCTCGAAATCGGCCACGGTCAGACGATATCGCAGCCTTACATGGTTGCGCTCATGACCCAGTTGCTCCAGTTGCGGCCCACAGACCACGTGCTCGAAGTCGGCACGGGTTCCGGGTATCAAGCCGCGATCCTGGCCACCATCGCGCAAACCGTGGTGACGGTTGAACGTATCGAGGAAATCGGCGCCGCGACGGCGGAGCGTCTCGAAGCGTTGCACTACGCGAACGTCGAGGTGCATATCGGCGACGGCACCAAAGGCTGGTTCGATCGCGCGCCGTACGACGCCATCCTGGTCACCGCCGGGAGTCCCTCGGTGCCCTACCCGCTCAAAACGCAATTGGCGGAAGGCGGACGTCTCATCTGCCCCGTCGGACCCCGCGAAATGCAGCGGCTGATCCGCATCACGCGCGACGCGGACGGGTTTCACGAGGAGGAAGGAATCGGGTGCGTGTTTGTGCCGCTGATCGGCGACGAAGGATGGACGCTGTAAGGCATGAGCGGCGACGACGGTCGGACCATCCGTCATCTCGCGGAAAGGCCCCGGCCAAACCCTACGGGTACCGCCCCGCGATCGATCAGCTTGTTGCGTAAGGAAGCGCTCCGCTTCCGAGTATACGCGTCACGGCCGCACGGATCTCAGCGGGCTTCATTCCCACGGCCACACATTCGCCGACCGCTTCCTGAAGATGGCCGTCCACCATCTGCATAGCCTTCGCATGGGCGATTTTGTAGGCCTTATCCGTGATCGTCACGCCGATACCCCGGCGGGTATTCACAATGCCCATCAATTCCAGGTCGCGATAGGCTTTGATGACGGTGTTGGTGTTAACGTTAAGCATTCCAGACATATCCCGCGCTGAAGGGGCCCGGTCGCCTGCCACCAGCCGCTTGGAAGCCACGGCGAACATCACCTGATTCTCAATCTGCACGTAGACCGCAATGGGACTGTCAATATTCACCGAGTACTGCAATTCGTCCTGCATACATTCCACCTCTATGTGCTTCTGCCTTTTTGCTTTAGTCGACCCCCTCAGGCCGAAGAATTGCACGCGATCATAAAACACGATTACCCAAAAAGCAAGCGTAGCGCTACACCGTTAGACGGGTTTAAGTTTGAATCCTAGAAAAGACGGAAATCAGTGCAAATCAATTACTTGTTAGGGCAAAGCCCACAGGATCAGCTATTGCTACCTTCAATACGGCGCGGAAATGGCTTCGAAGTGCATTCCATTGAAATCGTGCAGCATGACATCGTCCGTTACGCCGCGTTTACCGATTCGACCTGCGTACAGCCGGCCCTGGCTGGCCCAAACGAGCCGGCCCCCGTCCAGGTCGGCCCATTCCCAGTCGCGACAGTGGATCGGTTCGTCCAATTCCGGATGCTCCAATTCGTGTTCGTCGAAGTAGCAGCCGCGGCCTGGACGAGAGCAGGTGGCATACGCAAGTTTTCGCAGGATCCAGCCGTGGGGGAGCGGTTTCTCGAACACGGCACCGACATGGCACGGCAGCGATTCACGGTTGAGCGTGTGGAACTTCCATTCCCCGTCTACGATGCGACGATGTTTCTCGCAGGCAGTCATGGTCCAGCCATCACGCATCAACTGGTGGTAGTACACCCCCGGGCATTCGCCTCCGAAATAGCAGTCAAAAGGGTAGGTCTCCCTTCGAGTGAGGGAAGTTGGGATTCGTTCTTCCCGAATGCCACATGGCGCATTCAGCCAATACTCTTTCTTTGACATAAACAGCCCTCCGCCGTTCCAGCAGTCGCCTTTGGGCCAGAACCCGACCGCCTTCAGATACGGCGCACGTGAAAGCGCCGTCCAGGACCCTTTCGACTCTGCATGCCACTTGCCGTTCATGGCAAAGTAAAGGAAGTAGCGTCCGTCCGGCGAAATGTCGCTACGGCGTTCGTAAATCCGCCCGCGTAACCACTGGCCGAGGGTGAACGTGTCGTTCGCGCGGTCCCAGCCAATGGTCGCTACGGACTTCGACGGTCCACGCCGGATGACGACGGCATCGCGAGACTCGCGCGCCATCAGTACGTGAATTCGTGCGGGATAAAAGCCCATGCCTTCCTCTTTGGAAAAAATGGGGACAGTAACCATTTATTCAACGAAGGTTATTGACTAGCGACGAGTATCTCGACTGAAAAAATGGTTACTGTACCCATTTGTCCCCATTTTTCCCGCATTTTTCCCGATTCGACAAGCCTAACCTATACTAGCGATAATACCGGGCAAGGCTGCCGGGTTTCGAAATCAGTGCGATTGTACCGGCATCAATCGAGGGCAACGTGACGCAAGTACGCGACAAAAACGGCAAAACGGCCATACCCGCCATGGAGCGGGATTCCGAATTGCCGGTCCTGGACCGGCGAGCACGGCCCGTCCGCGATTTGCGCATCTCGGTAACCGACAAGTGCAACTTCCGGTGCCCCTATTGCATGCCCGCCGACCGCTACGGCGCCAATTACCGCTTCTTAAACCGCCGCGACCTGCTGACGTTCGAAGAGATTAGCAGAATCGCCGGGTCCTTCGTCCGTCTCGGCGTCACCAAATTGCGTTTGACCGGTGGTGAGCCACTGCTGCGCAAAGATCTGCCTCTTCTGGTCGAGATGCTGGCCGGGATCGACGGCGTGGAAGACCTCGCATTGACGACGAACGGGGCGCTGCTGCACGACCGTGCCGACGTGCTGCGCCGGGCCGGTCTCCACCGGGTCACGGTTAGCCTCGACTCGCTCGACCCCGGAGTTTTCCGGCAGATGAGCGGGCAGCAAGACGGACCCGATGCGGTGCTGGCCGGCATCGAGAAGGCCGCGCACGTGGGACTGCGTCCTGTCAAGATCAACGTGGTGGTGCAACGGGGGGTAAACGACGATACCGTACTCGACATGGCCGAACGGTTTCGCGGGACCGGCCACGTGGTGCGTTTCATCGAATACATGGATGTCGGAAACTGCAACGGCTGGCGTAAAGAGGATGTGGTGCCGTCCCGGGAACTGGTCGCGCGGATTGCGTCCCGCTACCCCTTGGAACCCGTTGACCGCGACCACCCCGGCGAAGTGGCCGCGCGCTACCGCTATGTGGACGGAGCGGGGGAGATCGGGTTTATCTCGTCCGTAAGCGCCCCCTTCTGTGGGGCCTGTACTCGCGCGCGTTTGTCCGCCGACGGGAAGTTGTTCCTCTGCCTCTTCGCCGAAGACGGAGTCGATCTGCGCGGCCCTTTGCGGGATGGCGCGGATGAGACTGAACTGGGCGAACTGATTGCCGCTACGTGGCGAGCACGCGACGACCGGTATTCGGAACTTCGCAACGGAATGTCTGATTCGTCCACGCGGAAGGTGGAGATGTACCATATTGGAGGATAGTCAGAATCAAATTCGAAGCACGAATCTCGAAATCCGAAACAATTCCAATTGACCAAAATTGAAATGCACAAGCGGTTTCACGTTGAGTGGTGGGTTCCAAGGATCTTGTTCGCAGATTGCGCAGATGTTCGCGGGTTGGAAGCGTGAGCGGGAAACGTGCGTAACAACGCAGAAATTGACCCGTTTCGAACATTGAATCATTTGGGATTCAAATTTGTTTCGAGTTTCGTGCTCCGGATTTCTGATTTATCACAAGGGATTGAATGGCTTTCTGAGGGTGGATTTAGACAGATGCTATCCCACATAGACGACAACAACCAGCCCCGCATGGTCGACGTGGGGCACAAAGACGTGACCCGCCGCACCGCCTGTGCGCGCGCCGTCATCGCATTGCCTGCGGAGGTGCGCGCCGCGCTCAGCGACGGCGAAGTCCACACCAAGAAGGGGCCCGTGTTCCAGACCGCCATCATCGCCGGGGTCATGGCCGCGAAGAAGACCAGCGACCTGATCCCGCTCTGCCATCCCATCGGGCTTGACGACTGCCAGATCACCATCGAACCCACCGAGGACGGTGACCTCCTCGTGGAATGCCGGACTAGCGTGACCCACAAAACCGGCGTCGAGATGGAAGCCCTGACCGGCGCTACGGTCGCCGCGTTGACGGTCTACGATATGTGCAAGGCCCTGTCCCACGACATGGCGATCAAAGACGTGCGGCTGATCGAAAAACGGGGCGGAAAATCCGACTATGGGCTGTAGTCATTCGGATAATAAACCACGTCGGCGCGCACCCTTTGTGTATAACCCCTTCGAGGTCGCCGTATCCGGGCCGGCGCAGGATACACGCAACACCCTTGTCGCTGCGCTGACGGTCCATTTCCAGGCCCGGCACCGTCTCGGCCATGTCATGCAGCGCGAACCACAGATGGAACCCGACACGATCGAGCGCATGGGCGTGAGCATGATTCGTGGCGACGGCCAACACGGGCTGATATATCCCGAGGGCGAGGACGATTATCTCGGCGCGCGGCCGTTATTGGACGCCGACCTCGTGCTGATCGATGCACCGGGCAACACGGAAGTGCCGAAGCTTGTCGCCATTGGCGATGGGCCGGTGGAGGAGGAGTACGACGACGCGATCGCGTACGTAGGCGATTCGCGGGCCTGTCCCGTGCTGCCTTCCCATGCGACATACTTCACCGTCGATCGGCTCCCGGAAATCATCGACCGCGTAGACCGACATCTGTTTTCTACGATAGAGAAGACGCCATCGCTGGGCCTCGTCCTCGCGGGCGGCAAGAGTACCCGGATGGGGCAGGACAAAGGCGCCCTCGAGTATCATGGGAAACCGCAGGTGGTCCATTGTCACGAATTGCTGAGTGCCTTCTGCGACGAGGTGTTCGTATCGAGCCGGGTCGAACAGGCGTCGGACGCCGTTCACGCGGAATTGCCCCACATCGCCGACCGCTTCATCGACATAGGACCGATGGGGGGGATTTTGTCCGCCCTAACCGCGGAGCCGGACGCGGCTTGGCTAGTGCTGGCCTGCGACTTGCCGTACGTGACGGAAGATACGCTCGATACCCTCGTGCGAACCCGGAATCCGTTCAAGCTGGCCACTGCGTTTCGTAGTGCGAACGACGGATTCCCCGAACCCTTGTGTGCGATTTACGAGCCCAAGAGCGTGTACCGGCTGATGGCCTTTCTCGCGCGGGGGTATTCCTGTCCGCGCAAGGTCCTCATCAACTCCGACACGCACCTCCTCGATGCGCGAGAGCATGGTGAACTGGACAATGTGAACAGCCCGCAAGAGTACCAAGCCGCCCGGGAAGCGCTAAGGCCGACTACCTAAGGTTTGTTTGGAATACTATTAGCCGCGAAAGAACGCAAAGAGCACAAAAGAAACAAGAAAGAACATCCCCCTTGATCCCACGAAGCCCGACTTCGGAAAGTCGGCGGCTTCAAAGGGGGAAATGTTCGCGACGCGTTGCGTTGCGCTTAGGGCTGTCGAATACTTTGGGGTTGCACCCTCAACGACCGCCGACCCAAAACGTACGGTGTCGAATTTCCCCCTTTGAAGGGGGATCAAGGGGGATGTTCCCTCAGGATTTCAGCGCATGAGCAAACCAATCGAAAAAGACATCCATATCCAATACTTCGCCATCCTCCGGGAACAGCGGGGCCTGAGTGAAGAATCTATCGTGACCGCTGCAACCACCGCCGCGGAACTCTATGAGTCCCTCCGCACCGAACACCAGTTCAGCCTGCCCCTCGAACGCATGAAAGTCGTCGTTAACGAATCCTTCACCGATTGGGATCACCCCCTGTCCCCCGGTGACCGCCTTGTCTTCGTTCCCCCCGTCGCCGGCGGGTAACGAACAATGAAAGCAATGGGATACGCAGGGTTGTGTTCCAAGAAGAAAAGAGTGGCGGGAACGGCCGCAGGATTTACCGTTCCCGCCAAAGAATCGACTTTGATTTACAGCAGGTAGTTGACCCGCCACAAAACCGACGTTAGCCGGCCATCCATTTGACGGCGTTGGCGAAATACTGGTTCACGGGGAACTTTCCGTCCGGTGTATACTTCTCGAATTTGACGTGTCCGTCCATGTACAGGACGTTGCTGCCACCCGGGACGTGGTTGAACTCGCCACTACCATTCGGGTCAATATTCACGATGTCCCACATGACCGGAATCTCGGTTTGCGCTTTGGCAGAGCCTGCCGGATTGTTGATATTCGTGATCAGGAATCGCTCAATACCTTCTTTAAGCCTTTGGATTTGGTCGCCGCCGGAGGTTCCAAAGGGCGCACCAACGTTGATTGGCTGGTCTAGAGCGTTCACCGCCGTGGTGGGATCAGCTGGAGGGCCTCCGATAATTAAAGAATCGCTTCCGCCGAGACCGAGGGCTGTCGGTGAAAATTTGATGAACGCCAGGAGCAACTGCGTTGGAATCGAATATGCCCCATTGCCAAGGTTCGGTGCGGCTTGGGTAGGATCATCACCATTCGCTTGATCAAAAATCCAACCAAGATAGAGATAGCTCTCATCGCCGTTGGTCGGCAATCCCGCGTAGCTAGGACCACCGGCTGGTTGACATCCCTGGGGTATGATACGCAAGTCCGTATCTGGATCCGACGGACATTGTAATACTCCCAAATCTGTCAAGTATTCTGGAAAGATGTCTCGACCATTAGGCGTAAAATTCGCATCGGTGTTCATGCTATCGGGGATACACGGAGTTCCATTGATGTCGTTGCCAAAGTCCGTAACGTCGAGACCCATCCGAGAAGTAGACTTGAAGGCCCTGCGCTCGCGGGAACTTTTCGCCCTTACTTTCGTTGGTGTACATCTTGAATATAATACCCATTTGTTTCAGGTTATTTTGGCAGCTTGCGCGGCGCGCGGCTTCACGCGCACGGGCCAGTGCCGGGAGAAGGATTGCGGCAAGAATTCCGATGATCGCGATAACGACTAACAGTTCGATCAGGGTAAAACCACGACTTGACTGCTTCATAATACTGGTTCTCCTCAGGCTTCGGTTACACACCACACCCACAATGTTTCCGAACTTGGACCCATTGCCAGGCCTGACTGCTTTGAAGCCCTGAGGAAGCACGCTTCGCACCGCCGGGCATCTGCCCGAACCCCCGGCATCGCTGAACCAGCGATCCTGCGTCCACGATGGTTCACCCTGCGAAAACGCCTGAACCACCAAGACCACAATTGGTGTACTGCCACCACACAGCCAACCTCGCAGGACCGCAGTCTAACCCAAAACCTGAATTTTGTCTACCCCTTGCCAAGACACTACATGACTGAGTTTACATCCCCCTTGATCCCCCTTCAAAGGGGGGGAGGGGCCGCAACGCTTTGGGTTGCGCTCGGAACCACCGGTAACGGCGCTTGTAGAATCCTAACATAGCGTATACCAGTAGCTTATGGCGAAGCAGGGCTCCCCCTTTGAAGGGGGATCAAGGGGGATGTTCTTCAGACGCGTACACGCTGAATCTTAACGGGGTACGTTAAATTATTGATACCAAATGATTTAAGATTAAGGGCCGGACCGCTCGCCGGGAAATCCAAGGGTTTCGCGGACGGTGTAGGTGGACTTGCCTTGGCTTTCGTAGTAGGTGCGGACGTTGATCTCGCCGAGGAGGCCCATGCCGATGAGTTGTAATCCGCCCAGCATGAGCAGTATTGCGAGATACAGCCATGGGGTGCCGGTCATGTCCTGGTGGGGCGGGAAAACCTTGAGAATGACGGAGAGGGTGCCGGCCGCCACACCACCCAGCAAGGAGTAGACCCCGAATCGTCCAAACACCTGCATCGGTTTGGTCGAGTAGGAGAGCAGGAAGGTGACCGTCACGAGGTCCAGCAGAACCCGCAACGTGCGGCTGATTCCGTATTTCGACGTCCCAAACCGGCGCGGCCGGTGGTTCACCGGGATCTCGGTTACCCGGGCCCCGGCCCAGTTAGCGAGGGCCGGCAGGAATCGATGCATTTCGCCATAGAGCTGGAGATGGTCCGCAATCTCGCGGCGATAGGCCTTCATCGTGCAGCCGTAATCGTGGAGGTGAACCCCGGTGCTCCAGGAAATCAGCCGGTTGGCTAAGAGCGAAGGGAGTCGGCGGGATAGCAATTTGTCCTGACGGAACTTGCGCCAACCGCTGACCAAGTCGTAGCCCTCGTCGATCTTTTCAAGTAGGGAGTGTATGTCGGCGGGATCGTTCTGCAGGTCGGCGTCGATGGGCAAGATCACGCTACCTTGGGCCGCGGCGAAACCAGCGGCGAGGGCTGCCGTCTGCCCGTAGTTGCGCCGGAACCGGATGACCCGCGTCGACTCCGGGGTGGCGTCGTGGAGTTCCCGGCAGATCTCGAAGGACGCGTCCTCGCTGCCGTCGTCAACCAGGATGATTTCATAGTCGCGGTCGCTCAATTCGGAGAGCGCGGCTACGAGTTCCCCGTGCAGCGGACGCAACGACTCCGCCTCGTTATACACCGGAACCAGGACAGAAACATATGGCCTTGGCGTTTTGCTCATGGTGATGGCATACGGTAGCAGAAGGCGGGGAAGTCCGCAATGTGTGGAGCGATGGATGATATGGACGCGATCGACAGTATAGATGGGGAGAAATGTGGAGCGCCGGTGGCCGCGTGACGATTTGATTCCCGCCAAACCGGTGCCCGGCACTCCCCGTGGGCGCTGATTATCGCTCCTTGTACATCCGTCTAACGTCCTTTGAAATCTGCTTCCATTTGGTCCGTTCCTGCGCTTGGAGGTGGCGGTCCTGTTTGCGGGCGAGGTAGTTCAGTTCGCGGCGCAGCTTGAGGAAACTTTCCCACCGGTCCGGGGCGAGGCTTCCGTCTTCCACCGCCGCGCGTACGGCACAGCCGGGTTCAGAATCGTGGGTGCAATCGCGAAACTTGCACGTGGCGGCCAGTTGCGCCACATCGTCAAAAGCGCGATCGAGTGAATTCTCGTCGGCCAAAAGTTGAAGTTCGCGCATGCCCGGTGTGTCGATAACCATGCCGCCGCCGGGCGCCACGAAAAGCTCGCGATGGGTAGTGGTGTGGCGGCCTCGGCTGTCGTCTTCGCGAACGGCAGCCGTCTTGAGTAGGGGCTCTCCAACGAGCGCGTTGACCAGCGTGGACTTGCCGACGCCGGAGGAACCGAGCAGCGCGAGCGTGCGCCCTGGTTTCATGAGGGCGCGAAGCGTGTCGAGACCTGTTCCACTGAATGCGCTCACGGCGATGACGTCGACGCCGGCGGCCACCGCCTTGGCCTCGGCCAGGCACGTCGCAATTTCCGGGCACAGGTCGGCTTTGTTCAAGACGACGACGGGCGTTGCGCAGCTTTCCCAAGCCAGCGTCACGTAGCGTTCGATGCGGCGGACGTTGTAATCCCCGTCCAAGCCAGAGACTAATAATACGAAGTCCACATTTGCCGCGACGACTTGGGCTTCTTCGACTTGGCCGGCCGCTCGGCGAATAAAGCCGCTCTTGCGCGGCAACACGGCATCGACGACCGTGAGACCGCCTTCGTCGTTTGGACGGATTGCCACCCAATCGCCGACTGCGGGCAGATCTTCGCGTGTAAGGGCCGCATTGCGCAGCCGCCCCGAGAGAACCGCCGCGTGTTCTCCTGCGTCGTGTGCAATGATGTATTGGCCTCGTTGCTCCTGTGTGATGCGCGCCGGTTCGAGGCCGTTTCCCCGGTGCAGCTCAAATTCTCGTTCAAAGGTGTCGTTCCAACCCAGATCGTCTAAGCGCATGGTGTGGTTCTCTCCTATCGGCCGTTAGTCCTCGTGCTGCCGACTGTCATTTGACGGACGGATCTCGCGATTCCTTGAGATAGATGTCAGTTATGCGAGAGATGGTGGGAGGGGACAAGTACGGGCAGACACGATTCTGCAAGGCCTTAGGACCGGTCAAGTGCATGCGCACAGACCGAGAACGAAGGAGGGTCACGATACGGAAATCGGCTCCAGCCTCAGATCCCGCCCCACGTGTAGTTGGCAATGGCTTGATTCATAGGTCTGTCTCCTTTCCGGCTGGTTGACGATTACCGTCGGGGCACACAATCGCGGAGCACATGCCCACCTGGTCCGTGCAGTATGCGCATTGCGACGATCCCGGACCCGCGTGCACGTCCCGCGGATTCGGCGGGATATGGCAGGGAAGACGAGAGTTTTTGTAGGTCGGGAATGATTCCCGACCAGGGAGTTCTGAGGGATCTAGTCTTTCAGCAAGACTTTACGTCATGGTCAAGCGTGTCGTTGGTTCAGAAGGGACTGGGCGGGAATCATTCCCGCCCTACGAAGAGGCTCTCAGCGCTTGACCCTACTCCGGATTTTTGAATAATGGCATGGATGCGCTAGGATGCTGAGGGGAACTTGGGGAACCGGTTCGGGTGCCGGCGAGGCGCCGGAGAAGGAGAAACGCGGCTATGTTCAGAGCGATTGGCAGATGGTTTACGGCGCTCGGCTACCTGTTGACCGGGCAAATCGATTCGGCGCGCCGCAGCCTCGACACGAATCCGCAAGTCGTGCGCGCGAAGTTCGACGATATCGTTCGCGAGAAGACGCGGAGCATCCACACGTACAAACAGGCGCTATCGAGCCTCGTAGCGCAGCGCGAAATGAAAGTTGGCAAGATTTCGACGCTGACGGGCGAGGTCGAGCGGTTGGAGCGATTGCGGTCCGGCGCCTTGGCCAAGGCCAAGCAGACCGTGGAAAAACTCCAGGCCGACGGCAAGTCCATGGATGAGATTAAGGCGAATGAGGATTACATGAAGTGTTTGTCGGCGTACAACGATTTCTCGTCGACGTTGGAGGAAAAGCAGGCCCGGATCGCGGAATTGGAAGGCGATATCGAGGAGTATGGCAAGCGCGTTTCCGAGCATAAAATCCAGTTGCAGGAATTGCTCCGTGACGTGGACAAGCTGAAAGCGGAAGCGGCCGACACAATCGCCGACCTGATCACGGCCAACGAAGAGAAAGAGATCTCGGAAACGATCGCCGGCATCGCGCAGGACGGCACCGCCGAGGAATTGCAGCGGCTGCGTCAGCTTCGTCGGGAGGTGAAGGCGGAAGCAAGTGTCACCAAGGAACTCGCGGGCACGAGCACCAAGTCGCAGGAGGCGGAGTTCCTGGAATACGCGCGGAAGTCGTCGGCGTCCACGGAGTTTGATCAACTCATTGGTCTAGCCCAATCGACCGAGGCCGCCCCGTCTTCGAGGGAACAGGAAGGTCCGGACAAGACAGCCTTGCCGGAATAGGCGGTTGAACCCCCTTTGAACACCCCGGACTACACGTTTCTCAAGGCCGCCGGCCGCATTCTCAACTCCGGCCAGTCGCGCAGTGTCTTGCTGACTGGAAACATCCAGGACCTCTTTTGCCTGACGAATCCGGACGGTTCGCAGGATTACGTTACCCTCCTCGATTTTCTCACGGATCACTGGAGCGTGGACGATGTCGTGCTTATCGTCTACGAACTGAACGGGCCGATCCGGTTCGCGCGGCAAACGGATGCGGAGCGCATTCGCGATGCGTGGTTGAAGTGGCGCTCGGGCCTCGACGCGAATCAGATCGCCATCGAACGGATGTTGTCGGGCTCGAAGGTGGCCCTCGAACATGAGGCGATCAAAGCATCCTACGACGCCAACCTCAAATCGGCCATCGGCAACCCGACGGTCGCGCTGGAATTGCTGCGTCAGATGTGTCTGTGTTCGCGCACCGTGCAGAACGGGCAGCCGCTTTTGAAACAGAACCTGCTGGTCATCATCGAGGCAGCCGACATGATCGTCCCGGAGGGGGAAATCACCCGGCTTTCCGACGTGGACCGGCATCGCGTGAGCATCTGCCAGGACTGGTTCAGCGACCCGGGATTCATGAACGGGGAGGACAGCGTGGTGCTGCTCGCGGAGTCGCGGTCGCTCATCAACCATCGGGTTGCGCGGCTGCCGCAGATGCTCGAGGTGCCGGTGCCGTCACCGGACGAGGCTGCGCGGCGTCACTGCATCGGCTGGTTCATGGAGACGCGCAAGCAGGGGAACGCCATCCAACTTTGGAGCGACGAGGACGAGTTGGCGCGCTTTACCGCCGGATTGTCGATCCACGCGTTGGTGCAGTTGCTCAAGGGCGCGCAACATGAGAACCTGCCGCTCACGCGGGCGCAGGTCGTGGCGAAGGTCGAAGCGTTCATCCAAAGTCAGTTGGGCGAGGACATCGTCGAATTCAAGAAGCCCGAGCATACGTTGAAGGACGTGGTCGGGTTTTCATCGCTGAAAGTATTCCTCGGCGAGGAACTCATCCCGCGTTTCCGGTCGGAAGGCAAGGATGCGCTATCGGGGGCCGCGGTGGCAGGTCCTATCGGCGGAGGCAAGACGTTTATCTTCGAGGCGGTGGCCGCCGAACTCGATATGGTCGTGCTGGTATTGAAGAATATTCGCAGCCAATGGTTCGGCCAGACGGACGTCATCTTCGAGCGATTGCGTCGCGTGTTGGATGCATTGTCCAAGGTGCTCATCTTCGTCGACGAGGCGGATACGCAGTTCGGGTCAATCGGGCCCCAAGCTCACGAGACCGAACGGCGCCTCACCGGGAAGATCCAATCCATGATGTCCGATCCGCGATTGCGGGGTCGCGTAATCTGGTTGTTAATGACCGCGCGAATCCATCTCCTGTCGCCGGATATCCGGCGTCCCGGCCGCGTGGGCGACCTCATCATCCCCGTGCTCGATCCCGATGGAGAAGATCGGAACGAGTTCCTGTACTGGCTGGTCGAGGACCGACTCGAGGGTGGCCTCGATGCCGAACGTCTCGCGGCGCTCGATTCGGCCACATCCGGGTATTCCGCCGCCGCTTTTGCATCCCTCCGTGGGGAGCTTCGGGCGAAGTCGGTCGGCTCCGGCGGCAAACTGTCCTTCGAGAGCGTGCTCGACGTCATCCACGATCACCTGCCGCCGGCGATTCAAGATACCCGGCACTACCAGACCCTCCAGGCTCTCATCAATTGCACGCGCCGCAGTCTTTTGCCCAATCCCAAAGTGGACGAAGAACAGCGGCACGCCTGGGCCGAAGAGGCGCGCCGGCTGGAATTGAAAGGCGTGGGGTAAGTGCCCCGGAATGTAGCGCAGGCGTCTCGCCTGCATCTCTTGACGTACGGAAGGCTACCACGGAATGCAGGGGAGACGCCTGCGCTCCATTGGGCTCTTCAGTGGAGCGTCATCTTTCGCGGCGCGCGCCCTTGTCAGCGATCTGACCCTCTGCTATAGTGGTGCGCAGGTCTTACGGGCTGCTGCCGTGCTGTCCATTCGGGTAGTGCACTGCAAAAACGGAGGTGCATGGAATCATGGCCAATTCGACTGCAATCGATTCGTCTTCCCAACCGCAGGCCGGTTCCTCCGCGTCAGAAATTGAGGTGCGCGACCCACGCACAGGCGAGGTTATCTATACGCTTCCGGAACCTTCCGACGCGGAGGTCGCGGCTGCGTTTGAGGAGGCCCACCGCGCTTTCGAGAAGATTCGGGTCATGTCGGTTCGCGAGCGCCTAAACGAAGTCCTCAAACTGAAACGCTTCATCCTCGACAATAAGGAAATGGTCGTTGACCGTGTCGTGCAGGAAACGGGCAAGGCCCGGACCGACGCGCTGGTCTCAGAAGTGTTTCCTGTCCTCGACATCATCGACTACTACGATAAGAGCGCCGAGCGGCATCTTGCCGATGAGAAGGTGCCGACGCCGGTCATCCTGTGGCCGAAGAAGTCTAAGATCTACTACTCACCGATCGGCACGGTGCTGATTATCTCGCCCTGGAACTATCCCCTGAACCTGGCCATGCTTCCCATGATTACGGCGTTTATCGCCGGTAACTCGGTCGTCTATAAACCTTCGGAATGGACGCCGCTGAAGGGCCTTGTCGAGGAAATCATCGCGAAGAGCGGATTCATGAGCGACGCGGTGCACATCGTTTATGGCGGCAAGGACACCGGCCGCAGGCTCATCGACCAGCGTCCCGCGAAAATCCTGTTTACGGGCAGTACCCGGGCCGGCCGGCAGATTATGGAACAGGCGGCCAAGTATCTCATCCCGGTGGAACTCGAACTGGGCGGGAAAGATCCGATGGTGGTGTTCGACGACGTGGATATCGATCGTACCGCTGCGGGCGCGGTCTGGGGCGGCATGACGAATTGCGGCCAGACGTGTACGTCGGTGGAGCGCCTCTTCGTCCACGAGCGCGTGTACCCGCAATTTGTGGAAGCATTGAAACAGAAGATTGAAAAGCTTTCCCATCCGACGCGCGATCCGGATAAACCCGACGCGGGTGACATGGACGTTGGGTGCATGACGGCGCAGTTCCAGATCGAAAAGGTCGAGGACCAGGTGAGCGATGCCGTGCAGAAGGGCGCGAAAGTGCATACCGGCGGCAAACGTGCTGAAGGATCGAGTGCGTTTCCGCCTACGTTGATCACCGACATCGACGATTCCATGAAGATCGCGAAGGAGGAAACCTTCGGCCCGATTCTGACGGTGCAGACCTTCAAATCGGAAGACGAAGCAATCCGGCTTGCGAACGATTCGCCTTATGGCCTCAGCGCGAGCGTGTGGTCCAAGGACCTCGAACGTGCAATCCGCGTGGCGCGCGCCATCGAGACCGGAAACGTGTCGATTAACAATGTGCTTGCGACGCAGGGGAACTCGGCCTTGCCCTTCGGCGGCACGAAGGAGAGCGGGTTCGGGCGTTACAAGGGGCCGCACGGTCTGCACAGTTTTTCCAACATCAAGAGCATCATGGTGGACTCCGGGAGTAAGTTTGAGCCGCATTGGTTTCCGTATACCAAGGAAAAATACGTTCTGTTCAGCAAGCTCCTGGACGCGGTATACGACGGCGGGCCGTTCTGGCTGATCAAGACGCTGCTTGTGGGTCTAAAACTCGAGGGTCTCGTCAAGAAGAACAAACTGTAGCGCGTGACGACAGAGGGGGCCCCGCGGAAGCGCGAGGAGAACGTCATGGCCGAAGATCGCATCTACGATTTCATCATCGTTGGGTCCGGCACCTCGGGCGGCGTGCTGGCCTATTACCTGCAGAAATCCGGCGCACATTGCCTGCTGCTCGAAGCCGGCAAGTACTTTCGTGCGGACACCTTTCCCGAGAACGAGGCCGAGTACTCCGCGCAACTGTTCTGGGGCGGCGGGCTCGAGTTCGACACAACGTGCGCTATGGGATTCCTGCGCGGAAAGTGCGTGGGCGGCGGATCGATCGTCAATCAATGCCTGCTCGATCGGTTCGACGACGTTGCCTGGTGCGACTGGAAAGCGGCGACCGGAATCGACTTCTTCACGCCGGAGGCCATGGCGCCCCATTACGACGCCATCGAAAGCGAACTCACGCTCCAGACCCTGCCGCCCGTAAGTCGCAATCGCAACGCCGAACTTTTCATCCGTGGACTTGAACAGGCGGGAATCGCGTGGGCTCCCTTGCGCCGCGGCCAGTCGGACTGCGCGACGGAACACGGCAACGACTGTATCGCGTGTCTGGGCGGATGTCATCGCGACTCGAAACAGAGCACCCTGGTGGCCTTCATCCGTCGTGCCGAAAAGGCGGGTCTCGAAGTCCTTTCCGAATTCCATGTGGACCGCATCGAAGACGACCAGGATGGCGTGAAGGTATTTGGCGCCAACGGAAGCGGTCAACTGACCCTCCGTGCGCGGCGGGGCATATTGGCGGCGGGCTCCTTCGGCACGACCCAGCTTCTGTTGAATTCCGGCTACAAGACGAGTCTTCCTGCACTGGGGAGAGGCTTCTCCATGCACCCGCAGTACATGACTTTCGCGGACTTCGACGACCCCGTGGACGCCCACCGGGGCGCGTTTCAGACCGTGAAATCGTCCGATCCCGTGCTGCGCGGGAAGGGCTACAAGCTGGAGAACGTCTTCGCCCCGCCGGTGTCCGTGGCCATGCTGTTCAAGGATACCGGGCCGTCCCTGCAGGAGTTTATGCTGCGATATCGTCACTTTGCCTGTGTTGAGGTCGCGGTGCGGGACGAGGCCACCGGCGAGCTTTCAGTTGATGGGAAGGGCAGGCTCCGGGTTTGTAAGTCATTGACGAATAGAGATATGGAGCGCAGGGATGACGGCGTTGCCGTGGTTCGTGCGATGTTTGAATCTCTCGGCGCCAAGCGCATTTTCCAGTCGCCCCTGTACTTTGGCCTGCACCTCATGGGGGGATGTGCGCTCGGCACGGACGAAAGCTCGTCGGTCTGCGGCGAGACGTTCCAGGTCCACGGGCACCCCAATTTGTATTGCGCGGACACCAGCACGTACCCCCTTGCACCGGGCATAAATCCGGCCTTGACCTGCATGGCGTTATCCCATAGAATGTCTTCCTATCTTTCCAGGGGCTAGTGGGGAAGGAGGGTGTCGATGCCAGAGCTGCAATCGGAAATTCTGAATCCGCGCGCTTTGCGGGCGCTGGAACGTTTGGGTGACTTAATCGTGCCCCGGGTTGGCAAGCTGCCCGCGTTCTCGGAATTGGGGTGTATCGAATACGTTGATTCCGTTCTTTCCTATGCTCCACCCGAAGACAGCGCCAGTCTCCGAACTCTTCTCAACGTTCTTTACTTTGCGCCTTCGTTTCTGCTCCGGTATCTCATCCGCGCCATGGCCAATCCCGACCGCTATCCAAAATTTATCGCGACCAATCTACGTCTGGTGGACATGGGCGTTCGCGGGGTTGTGCTTTCCTTGTATTATTCCGGACGGACCAGCGCGGAGTATCGCGGGCAAACACCGCACGAGTTGATGGGATACGAGGTCCATCGCGTCCCGCGTGAAATTGCCGCGAGTACCGCCCAGTAACCGGTACGGCACCACGCGATTGCGAACCGTTCGCCAAACCATGCAACAATTCCGTCGGCTCGGGTATAATTAGATCATCATGAATGGAGCCGACTCCTTCGTCGAACAACACTCGCCTGCTTCGGGCCCTTCTTCCATGCGTTTGACCGCGTCACTGTCATTGGCATGCATCGTCTTCATTTCGGGTGGCGCCGTCATGATCTACGAATTCCTCGCCGTTCGTATCCTGCAGCGTTTCGTCGGCGGGACGCTCGACGTGTGGGGCGCGGAGATCTCTATTTGTCTTGCGGGTCTGGCGCTGGGGTACTCCCTCGGAGGGTACATCGCCGACCGGTATCGTGCATGGCTCCCGTTGGGTATCGTGTTGGTTATTGCCGGCGGTACGGCGGTGTTTATGGAGCCCCTCGCTTTTCTTGTCGATCGGAATCTGCCCAAGTCCGGCGAAATGGTGGCTTGGTGGGAACCCTTGTTCTATGCCGGCGTCTGCACGTTCATCCCGCTGTTGGCCCTCGGTACCGTCATGCCCCAGGCGATACGACTCGCCGTGCGCAGCATGGATCGGGTGGGGTCGGGCGCGGGTTGGGTTGCGACCATTTCAACCACGGGCAGTATCTGTGGTGCGCTGCTCGCCGCGATGGCCTTCATTCCGTGGGGCGTGCGCGAATCGATCTATGCGACCTCTGCAATGCTTGTCGCAACCGGTCTTGTCATCGTCGTTTGTTACGGGAATTCGTCGCGCCGGGCGCGTGGCAGCGGTAACGCTGTTGATTGGGTCTTTCGGCGTTGCGCCCGCGGCAGCGGAAACGATCTACGAGAACTACAGCGCGTATCATCACATTCTGGTGCGCGACGAGGGGCATAGCCGCACGTTGCTCTTCGACGACTCGCCGCAGACCACCATGGATTTGCGCGACCCTTTCGCGGGCGGGTTCGAATATACCGAGTTCTTCCACTTGTCCATGGTGCTCGATCCGACGATCCACGATGTCCTTTTCGTGGGGCTTGGGCGGCGGTACGGGGCCGAAGGCGTTTCTTCGGCATTACCCCGAAATCCAAATCGACGTAGCCGAAATCGACCCGGAGGTGGTCAAGGTCGCGCAGCGGTTTTTCGACGTCCCCGAGGACAATCGTCTCCGCATCGTGACGACGGACGGACGAACCTTTCTTCAACGCACGCGAAACACATACGGCGCCATTGTCATGGATGCTTATGGGTCGGGACCGAACGGCGCCTACTTGCCGTACCATCTGGCGACGCTCGAGTTCTTCCGCGTCGCCTACGAACACATCGTGAATGGGGGTTGCCTTGTGTACAACGTCATGGGAACGTACGGCGGTCAGAACGACGATATCGTGCGTGGAATGGTGGCCACGTTGGAACAGGTGTTCCAGCAAGTGTATGTGTTCGAGGCGGAATCGAGCTACAACACCGTGTTCGTCGCGCAGAAGATTGTGGAGAGCGCCTTGGCGGAGAACCGTACCCGCGATGGCACGCCGTGGCCGAAGGGGCCGTGGCTGGCCCATCCCGCGGATTTTGGTCAACTCGTCGAAACGCTCCAACAACAGGGGCAATACATCCCGCCCAATTTCGCAAAACGGCTGACGCAGATCTCGAAAGTGCAGAACGCCCCCCGCGACGGCACGGTGTACACCGACAACAACGCCCCCGTCGATCTCGCGCCGGATCGCCGGTAAGCCCCAAGGCAAAATTCGAAATTCGAAGCACGAAATCCGAAACAAATTCCAATGACGTAAATCCCAATGACCGAAACATGCGCCTGGGCTCATGGCAGGGAAATTGTCTGGCGTTTCCCGTAATGCGCAGAGTCCCGGTAGGGGCGGCCGGTCCCTCAGCCCAGCGCGGCAAGGCCGCAACCAAAAGAGAGTTTGTCCACCGATTGCACAGATTTGCACCGATTGAGACTGCATGCAACTGATTCACGTTGACTCGACGACCTTGGCCTGAAAGGCCGCAAACATGATAGCTCGGGGCAGAGCGAAGCGGCGCCCCGAGTACAGGTGCACCCCACCTCGTCACGCGCTGAAAGTGCAAAATAGACATCAAGGTCTGCATCGTTATCCGGGCCTGTAAGCGAAAGTACCCAAATGCGATACGTGCTCCATCCAAAGCAAAATGCGAAAGCTTTTTACGATCTTGGCGGATAGGTACCCAGCGCGGCATTGCCGCAACCAAATTCGAAATTCGAAGCACGAAATGCGAAACAAATTCAAATGACCCAAATCCCAATGACCGAAACATGCGCCTGGGCTGACCTGGATGGCTGCGTTCGGTAGCGTTAAGGACTCGTACCCGGTGCGCTACCGGGCGGCCGTTCCGTGCCTGTAGCCGTTGCCGGAATTCGTCTCGACCGATACGCGTCGCGGTCCCCGTATCAATCGCAGCAAGTCGGCGCAGGAGTTTCGTGTCCCACGCATCGGCGACGACGACATCCGCGCGCAATGAATGGTTACTGTCCCCAATTATTCCTTATTCCCCAGCGCATCGGCAACGTCCACATCCGCGCAATAAGGGGTGCCGTGTCCAATTATTCGAATTATTCGGTGGCGAAGCTCGGTGTGCCCCAACGGGGCTCTGGGCTCTCAGCCCCAGGTTGCGCGGCACGTCGAGCCACGCGAGACGCAGGCGCGCTACCTGGGGTATGGTTGTGGATATCGATCGGGTTAGCCCAACGGGCTTATGGCCTGTTTGTTACCAAATTGACCCGGGGAGGATTCTCGCATGCCGCAATCGTTGTCTGCCGTGTTTGTGCATCTGGTCTGGTCCACCAAGGATCGCAAACCGTGGCTACGTGATCCGACGGTCCGCACGCGCCTCCATGCGTATTTGGGCGGCGTCTCGCGGGAAATGCAGTGTCCTCCTGTCATTGTCGGCGGGGTGGACGATCATGTCCATGTCCTGGGGCAACTGGGCCGCGAGGTGTCCATCGCGGGATGGGTGAAGGAGTTGAAGCGCGTTTCCAGCATCTGGATGAAGGACGTCGATACCGAGTTCAAGGGGTTCTATTGGCAGGGGGGATACGGGGCGTTTTCGGTCAGCCAATCAAACCTCGCGCGCGTGGAGAAGTACATCGTGGATCAAGAAACGCATCACGCGAAGTTCTCGTTCCAGGACGAATTGCGCACGCTCTTTCGCAAACACGGGATCGAGTGGGATGAACGGTATGTTTGGGATTGAGGCCGCAACCCCTTCGGGGTAATCCCTATGATACGCCATCTTTTCCCCAGGTAGCGCTACGGCGTCGTATCGACACCGCCGCGCAACCACGCCATGGCGTGGCTGAGAGCCCAATGTCCCGTTGGGACACAAGAATTCGGTGGAGTCGCAATTCCGCAACCCGCAGGGGCTGAGAGCCGGACGTCTTGTTGGGACACAAATCCGAAGCGGAGTTGCAATTCCGCGGTCCGCACGTCATCTTCGCGCACGCGGGGACTGAATTCATGCGCCTCGATTTCTTAATTCGTAGTCTGTTAGCATGCATAGGTTGCGAGGTCACTAAGGAAAGAAAAGTGGGAAGTCTGCCTTACACTAAGTGCAAGGGGCGTATGGAGCGCCCATCACAGAAGGAGACTTCCCATGAACACGACTCAAGCGTATCACTTCATCGGCCTGGACATCCACAAGCGGACCATTGCGTTTTGCGAGAAGGACCCGTTGGGCAACGTGGCGGATCGGGGGACGATCGGTGCGCGCAAGGAGGAACTGGTGGCGTTTGCGACCTCTCGCACGCGGCCCTTCGTCGCGGGCATCGAGGCGACCTTGTTTACCGGTTGGGTCTACGACGCCCTGTTGCCGTACGCAGCCGAGCTTCACGTGGGACATCCGCGCCGGCTCAAGGCGCTGTCGAAGAACAAGAACGACCGCATCGACGCCGAAATGCTGGCCAACCTGCTGCGGGCCGACCTGTTTCCCTCGTGCTACATGGCCTCGGCCGAGGTGCGCGAGTTACGGCGGATTCTGCGGTACCGCAACTTCCTGGTCGGACACGCCACCCGCATGAAGAACAAGGCGTCGGGCATTCTGATGGAGACGGGCGTGGAGTACGCCAAATCCAAACTGCACGGAAAGAAGTACTTCTCCGAGCTGGTGGACAGCCTGGAAGACGTGCCACCGTCGGTGGTCAACTTGTTACGCATGACTCGGACCAATCTCGAATTGTTCACGGCCGCCCAGCGCCACTTGCTCGATGTCTTGACCCGGCATGCCGCCTTGTGCGACCGGGTGACCCTGCTCCAGTCGGTGGGCGGCGTGGGCCAGGTTACGGCGCTGACCTGGGCCCTCGAGATCGACGACCCGCATCGCTTTTCCAACATCCGGCGCGCGCAGAGTTACTGCGGGTTGTGCTCGGCCCAACACGAGTCGGGCGACAAACAGTGGCGCATGCCCTTGTCCAAAGAACGCAACCCCCACTTACAGTCCATTCTCATCGAAGCGGCCAAGCTGGCGCCGTCCAAACACGCCCACTTGACGCGCATACGCGAGCAAGCCATAGTTCGGGGATACAACAAGAACCGCGCGACCCTGGCCGTGGCGCGCAAACTGGTGGCCTATCTGTTGGCCGTGGACAAATCCGGGCAGCCCTTCATAGCGCCCGAGGTGTAGGAGGTTTTCACATACGGTTCTCCTGCCGCCGTATCCCGCCGATTAGGGACTGGGCAAGGGACACAAATCCCGATACCCCCGTAGTCTGTTTCGGGCGCGGCGGCTCTCCCAAACGCAAACATCGGACCCACGCCGTCAACGTGGTATCTGCAAATGGATGTCTGGTTGCGAGAACCTATCTCGTCAGCAAAACGGAGAACCGGAAACGACGTGATGGCGCGGCGCGCGAAACCAACCCGCGGACCGCGAAGGGGGAGTACTGCCCGAACGACGGCGGCCCGGTCGCACTGCGCTGCCTCCGACGAGCTATACGCAAGCTACCCATTCTCGGCACCGCACTACGCCCAGGCCGCCTAAGTCTCCGCCCAACAATCAGCTACCTCTTCGCCCCAAAGACGCCCAACCGACGGAATGGCAAACCGCCCGCTTTGCCTCTTGACTTATACCTATCATGGATGTCCCCAATAAGAAATCGCTATCGCGTCCGCATCGCGGGGCCGGTATCGCTCGGGCGCGAAGCGGGTTCCCACGACGGAGTGCCGCATGACGCAACATCCCCCTTCCGGAACGCTGCTCGCAAAGGCCTACGCGGAAACTCCCGGACTGCCCGTCGAACGGTGTTACGTCGGAACCGACGCCGCCGCGCAACTCGCGGTCTTCGCAAAGGAACGGTGCGGCGGGGCATGCCTCGTGGTCTCGGATACGAACACGCGCGCAGCCGCGGCCGAACCCGTGTTGCGTGCACTTACCGGTGGCGGAATTGCCGTCACCGAAAAGACCTTCGACGATCCGCACCTCGATGCGACGGAAGCCCTCGGGGACGCCGTCGCCGAGGCCGGTACCGGTTGTGATTTCTTCGTCGCCATCGGTTCGGGCACGGTCTGCGATCTCGCCAAACACGCAGGCACAAAGAACGAGCGTCCGGTCCTGCTCTTCGCTTCGGCCGCCAGCATGAACGGATACACCTCCGGGATCACGGCCGTCAAAGTTCGCGGCCTGAAACGGACGGTTTCCTGCACGCCTGCATTGGGCGTGTTCGCGGATCCCGCCATCGTCGCTGCCGCGCCGCCGCGCATGGTCGCCGCGGGCGTCGCCGATTTCCTGTCCAAATGTTCGGCGGGCGCAGATTGGCGCACCGCCAATATCCTTCGCGGCGAGTACTACGATGAGCATGCGCTGCGCTTTTACGAGGGCATCCTCGAACAGATCCTGGATTCAGCCGAAGCGATCGGGAGGGGGGAGCCCGAAGCGGTGGGCGTCATCCTCGAAGCACTGATGTTGTCCGGCCTCTCCATGCTGGTGGCAGGTTCCTCGTCCCCCGCGTCGGGCGGCGAGCATTTGCTCTCCCACTACCTCGACATGAAACAGGCCTTGTACGGCACGCCGCACGATCTCCACGGCGCGCAAGTCGGCGTGGGGACCGTGCACTGCCTTCGCCTGTGGGAGAAAGTCCTCGCCCTCGACCCCACGACCATCGATCCCGATGCCTTGGTCGCGCGACAACCCAGCGACGAACAAGTCCGCGAATGGGCCTTGGCCGATTGGGGCGACGCCGTCGGAGAAGAAGTCCTTGCACAGTGGAAAGAAAAGTCACTGCCCCCCGATCTCATGCGGGCGGAGATTATGCGGTTCCGTGACGGATTGCCCGAGATCGCCGAATCCGTCAGCCGCGATCTCTTGCCGTCGCGCGCGGTCGAAGGCGCCATCCGCCAAGCCGGCGGTCCCACCAAACCCGAGGACATGGACGCGCCCCTCGAGGAATACCAGAACGCATTACAGTTCGCGCGATTCATCCGCAGCCGGTTTACGATCCTGGACCTTGCCGCGGAATTGGGGGTAGATTAGGAGGATCTGACCGATCTGACCGTTCCGTCCGAAGAATTTCTGGCCTGCTGTGCCGGTTACTTAATCCGCAATTCCCACCGCCCCGAAAGTCGTCGTCTTGCGGATCACGCCGTGGCGTGATGAGAAATGCTTTCGAGAAAAACTGTAGGCTCACTGTTGAGGGATTCTCACACGCACTCCGTGAGCCCAAAAAGCTCGGACCTACACGCCAGGCCCCACAGCGGTTTGGGATACCGGTCCGACGTTTGGTGCGTGTGGGAATTCCGGGTTAACCACGTCTTTGGCGCGCTCGACAATCCGGGAAGCGGTTCCGTAATTCAGTCCGCCCGGCGTCGCGCCACGACGAAAAAACAGTCGCTCGCGCGGGGCATCGCGCGCGCGATGACTGCGCGCAGGGCGGCCTTTACCGGATTGACCGGCGGGTTGTGCATGGCAAATCGGCGTTCGAGCAAATCAAACCGCGGGCTCAACAGCGAGCCGACCTCCTCGGCTGTGTAGAAAACGGAGCAATTCACCATGAACGCCTTGTTCTCGAGCGCGTTGTATTCATTGAACCACCGGAACGGATTGCGCCCGAACAGGGCATCGAGCCGCCGGCCAAAGGAGACAGCGTTCGGCGCTTCGACCACGAGCACACCGGCCGGCCGCAGCACGCGCGCTATTTCCCCGATGACGTGATGCGGGTTGTAGAGGTGTTCAATGACGGATGCGAACAGGATGAGGTCTATCGAGCCGACTTCATAGGGCAGCGGCTCGTTGTCGACATTGCAGGCGGTCGTGTGGATACCATGTGCCGCGCCGCGGGCCACATCGTCCCCTTGATCGACGGCAAACAACTCGCCGGCGAAGCGCTCACGGAGTATCTCCGCCAAGCCGAATACGTCGCCCCCGCCCCCGATGTCCAGACAGCGATCCACCTTCTCCGGAACGTGCTTCGACAATAGTTCCAATAGGGCGCGTCGACGCTTGTGATGAAATCGCCTGTATTCTTCGCGTGTCGGGCCCATGACTCCTCCCCGTCCGGCCCCACCCTACCGGCAGAACAGAAAAGGAGTCAACGCCGCCCCGTTGGCGATCCTCCTCGCTCCCGTCCGACTCGGAAGATTACTTCTTCACCACGTCTTTGGCGCGTTCGACGATCCGGGAAACGATCCCGTATTTCACCGCTTCCTCGGCGGACATCCAGTAGTTGCGGTCACTGTCTTTCACGACTTTCGCCACGTCCTGTCCCGTTTCCTTGGCGATGAGTTCGTTGAGCCGCTGCCGAATGCGCATGATTTCCTGGGCTTCGATACGGATGTCCTGGAGATGGCCGCCCGCCCCGCCGCTGGGCTGGTGGAGAAGAAACCGCGTGTTCGGCAGGCACACGCGATGGCTCTTGTCCGGCGCGCCCAACATAATCGGCACCGCAATACTCGCCACCCAGCCTGCGCCAATGGTATAAATCGGCGATTCCACGTAGCGAAGGACATCGTGAATGGCGTATCCGGAATCCACGTGTCCGCCTTGCGACGTGATGATGACGCGGATGGGGTCCTTGTTCTCGTTGTCCAACACCACCAGTTGCGAGATCACGCGTTCCGCCATTTCCTGGTCGACCTGGCCGGAAAGCACAATCGTGCGCGTTTTGAGCAGATAACCGGTCATTCCGTCTTTTTTCTGCTCGTCATCGTTCTTTTCGGGGCATTCCATTCCTGAACCTCGCTTTCCGGATACACGTGGAGGGGTTTTCCAATGCAGACATGCACGCCTTCATGCAACGGCGAATATTGTGCCATCCGCCCCCAAAACAGTTCAACCGAAGGCCCGAAGCCGCTTAGCGCCGCCCCATTTCATGGCCTTGGGTGCCGTGTCCACAATTGAGGCAGTCCAATTGTGAATAAAGATGTTAATTGTGGTGCAGGCTTCCAGCCTGCGAAGCGGGCAGGCTGGAAGCCTGCACCACAACCAAACTACCCCGACAGCAGCGCGAGGCAGCTTTCGTACGCCATTTCCGGCGTGATGGCGTGAAGCCGCTTGCGGGCTGTGGCCAGATCGCAGGGACCCGCCTGGCCGTCCGTAAGCGCTCGGTGGGGTTGCTGATAGGGTGCATGCTGCCTCGGATCGGTGCCGCCGAACAGCGCGACTACCGGCGTCCCCATCGCCCACGCAATGTGCATGGGTCCCGTATCGCCACCCACGTACAGGTCGGCCCGGTACAACATCCAGGCCAGGTGCTTGAGGTCGGGCGTTTCGGGCCCCACCATGGGCAGGCGCTGCGTCTTCCCCAGGATTTCCCGCACCACCTCCAGTTGTCCCGGGCCCCACGTCAGCACCACTTCAAAACGCCCGTCAGCCAGCAGCCGATCGGAAAGCCGCGCAAAATGTTCGAGGGGCCACTGTTTTTCCGGGCGTTCCACCGGCGCGTGCAATGCGATCACCCGTTTGCCGCCGTCAAACGTCGCCTCGAAATAATCGTCCACCGTCCGCTGCACGTCAAACGGCACGCAGACAATAGGGTGCGGCCAGGCGCAACCGGGAACCAGGGTCTGGCAGAGGCGATGGTTTTCATCGCACCGGTTCAAAAGCTCCTTCGGCAACGGAACCTTGCGATTGGTAAATAGGAAACTGCCTTCCTGGCTGCGAGGCCGCGCAAACCCGATCCGGTCTTTCGCCCCAGCATACCGGGTCAGGAGACCGCTCTTTAGAATGCCGTGGAAATCCAGCACGATGTCGTAATGGTTGTCCCGAATCGAACGGCATAAACCCATGAACTCGCGCACCGCGTCGATGAGACGCTCTGGGCGTTGAAAAATCAGGACCCCGTCGAGCGATGGATGGCCCTGGATAACCTCAACCGACTTGCGCTCGATCACCCAGTCGAGATGAGCCTCGGGATAAGCGTCGCGGAGAATTTGCAGGGCAGGGAGCACGCGCACGACATCGCCGATCGCACTCAGCCGGACGATAAGAATCCGCGGCGAACCTCCGACCATGAGTGTGCCCTGAACCTCCTCGTTCCGGTTGCGCGCGTCCACGCCGGCGGGGGATAACTCGGAAAGCGAAGACGCCGTAAACTTGAAGAAATATGGCGGAGAGGGCGGGATTCGAACCCGCGGAACCCCGTTAAGAGTTCACACGCTTTCCAAGCGTGCGCCTTCAACCACTCGGCCACCTCTCCCCCGAATGCCCGGCAGGGATTTCCTGGAGCAAACTCGGAATTCTAGTCCGCGCATGACGAAGAAGTCAATGCTCCGACGCCAAGGACGGCTGCCCAGCGTCGTTTTGATCGCGAGGGATTCCGAGATGTATGACGCTCCCAGTCTGGCTACGACACACCGTCGCGCGATTGCCCCGCAAATTCTAGGCGAGTGGCGCCAGCGTTTTGCGTGGCGTAAGATAGGACGATTCGCAGTAGCAATACCGACCAGCGGGAGCATTGCCATGAACACGCCAACCCACCTCCAATCCTTCCGTATAACGCTCGTGTGCATAGGGTTACTTGTCTTGACCGGAGGCCTCGCCTTCGCCGGCGAGGTGTCGCTGCTCCCGCCTGGGGAGGTCCCCGCAGGGGCTTGGCGCTATTCGGAGGGCGCAGAGTTCCCCGGCGCGGCAGGCTCCATCCAGACGAACCAGGACGGCAGCCTCGAACTCCACTACGACTTCACGGGCGGCGGCAACTATGTGGGCGTGTATTGCAATCTGACCCCGTCGCGCTCCATTGCGCGGGTGTCGTTTCGCATGAAGAAACCGGTCGACGCCGAGATATCCATTCGCGTGACGGACAGCACGGACCAGACGTTTCAAAAGGGGGTCCTGTACTCGAATAACGAATGGCAGCGGTTGTCCTTCGACCTGCAGACTGGTCGGCCCATTGGGGCGGACCTGACGACGGGGCGGTACGGCAACCGATCAAATCGATTGCGATTCTCGTCGAGAACCAACACCTGAGTTCGTCGCGCGGAAGCCTGACCATCGCCAACGTCGTCGCGGAGACGACGAGCGGCGAAGCCATCGTCTCGCAAGACGGGCCCCATACCGGCGCGTACCAAGTCACCGACTTCGGAAACGACGCGGGTTTCGGTGCGTCGGGCCGATTGAACGACAGTATGTGGTCCGTGGACTTCAGCAAAACGGCTTCCGCGTCGTTGTCAAATTCCATGTCGCTTTTCGGCCATCCCGAGGAATTGAGCCTGCATGTCCAGGGGGGTCTGCCGGGAAGCACCTTGACGATCTACCTGGGTTCCCACTTCCAGACCTTTAGCAGACAACTCGGCGTGCTGGACGGCGGCGATCAAACCTTTACGGTGCCGACGCCGCCTGAGGGGTGGGAATACAGCGGCGGCGAAAACGACGGCAAAGTGCGGTATCCCTTGCGGGTGGCGCGGCTCCAGTGGGACCGCGCGAACAGCGCCGCGGAGCTGTCCAACCTGCAACTCGTCGAGCTGCGCTGCAAAACCGAAGTGACTCCCGGCCGCGTGGTGACCGTCCTCGCGTCGATGGCTGGCGACAACCCGAAAGCCCTCACCGCAACCTGCCGCGCATGGAACCTCCTCGACCACGACATCACCGGGACGCTCGAAACCACGGTCCGCGATTGGCAGGGGAATGTGATGCAGGTTCAGAAGACGTTCTGGACGCTCCTCGCCAACGGTACGCCGACGAACGAAAGCATCCCGGTGTTCGTACCGGACAAACTGAATTTCGCCGACGTGGAGTTTCATTTCACGGCGGGCGCCTCCGTCGACGTCGCGGCCCATACGACGTACACGCGCCCCCTCGCGGATGCGGGCGAAACGACGCTGCAACCGGAATCGCCCTGGGGCATGGGCGTCTATCTCTATCGGTACGGCGACAACGCACAGATGGATCAGGCGGCCGCAATGGCTCAGGCCGCGGGCGTGAAATGGTCGCGTGAAGAGTTCAGTTGGGCCCGCACGGAACCGCAGCGAGGCGAATACGACTTCCACTTCTACGACACGGTGGTCGATACGGCACATCGCCATGGCATCAGCGTCTACGGACTCCTGTCCTACTGGTCGTCGTGGACGAAGCCGTATACGGAAGAAGGCATCGACGATTTCTGCACGTGGGCGAAGGAAGTCGTCAAACGGTACAAAGGCCGCATCAAACACTGGGAAGTGTACAACGAACCCAACATCTTCTTCTGGCAAGGCCCGAAGGAGTTGTACCCGGTTCTCCTGACACGGTGCTACGAAGCGATCAAGTCCGTTGACCCGGATGCCGACGTGCTGGGGATGTCTACCGCCGGCATCGACACGAAGTTTATCCAGGCCGGCCTCGATGCGGGTGCGCCCTTCGACATCCTCACGATTCACCCGTACCGCGCGGTTATGGCCGAACCGGGCTTCATGAAAGAGCTGCGCGAGGTCGCCCGGCAAGTGAACAACCGGCCGGTGTGGATCACCGAGATGGGTTGGTCGACGCAAATCAACGGCGGCAAGGACGAACTGACCCAGGCCCAACTCCTCGCGCGCAGTTATCTCGCCGCCATCGCCTCGGGCGCCTGCCAGAATATCAGTTGGTACGATTTTCGCAACGACGGCACCGACCCCTTCTATAACGAAGCCAACTTCGGCGTGCTCCGCGCAGACATGACGCCCAAACCCGCCTATCGCGCGCTCGCCACCGTCTGCCGCACGCTCGACTCCGGCGCGCCGGAGTCGGTCGAGTCCTTTGGCGACGACGTCATCGGTCTACAGATGGGCGACACGACGGCATTGTGGTCGCCGTTCAAGGAGATCATCCTCCACGTCAAACCCCAAGGCGATAGGTTGCAGATCAAGAACCTCATGGGCGAAGCGCTGACGCCCAAAAAGGAAGGCGAGACTATCGTGCTTCACCTGCAGCCCGGCGCACCGATCTTCTTGACCGGCCCCGCCGTGAAGCGGTCCGGCAAACCCCAAGTCGTAGAAGCGGAGGACGTGTTGCAGTTCTGAACGTTCTTACCTGCGCGATTATCGCTCGTCGTAATCGTAATCGAAAAACGCATAACCCAGCGATCGACCAGAAATTTCGACTACGATCACGATCGCGAAGAATCTCAAGCAAAACCGCCCCGGCCGAGTCTTCCCCAGCCGGGGCGGATCGACTTCCACTCCTGCGCGATTACGGACGCGCTTCCAGAATCAGGTTAAACGGCGTTTCCGTCGCGCGCCGGAACGACCGGAACCCGCCGGTAACTGCCACCTTACGAATGCGGCCTTCTCCCGCCTGTGCGCCGAGGGCCATCTTCACTTCCTGGCTTAACGACGTGGGCGTGCACACTGCCGTCGAGAACCCATAGTACACCCGGCCCACCGGGTTCAGGTTGTCCTCGAGGTTGTCTTCCGCGTACGGCTCGACCAGCATCCACGTGCCGTCCGGCTTCAAGGTCTCGCGGATGTGCGAGGCCGCACCGACCGGATCGCCCATGTCGTGCAGGCAGTCGAACGTCGTGACCAAGTCGTAGTTCTGACCGGGGAAATCCTTCGCAGCCGCCACTTCAAACCGGATGTTCGTGATGCCGTTCTTCTTCGCCGCGTCCCGCGCGCAACGAATCGATTCTTCGTGCGAGTCGAACCCGACGAAGGTCGAATTCGGGTAGGCTTCCGCCATGATCATCGTAGACAACCCATGGCCGCAGCCCACGTCCGCAACGAATGCGCCCGCCTCGAGCTTCCCGGTCACGCCTTCCAGCGCCGGCAACCATTCCGAGACCAAGTGTGCCTGATAGCCCGGACGGAAGAACTTCGCGGTGCCGCAGAATAAGCATCCGTCATGGTCGCCCCACCCGATGCCTTCGCCGGTGCGGAAGACGCCCGTCAACCGCGGCTCGTCCTTGTACACCGCCGCCGCCGAGTAGAATCCGCCCGTCATCAGAAAGGGACTTTCATCGCTGGCGAAGATCATCGTCTGCTCGGGCGTCATGTAAAACTGTTTCGTGGCCGGGTCGTACTCGACGTAGCCCGACGCCGCCTGGGCCGACAGCCACTCCCGAACGTACCGCTCGTTGGTCCCCGTTTGATCGGCCAAGTCCTCCGGCGTGAGGGGGCCGTTCGCGCTAATCGCTCGATAAAGCCCCAGTTTGTCGCCCGTGATTACGAGCGCGCCGTTGACGACCGCGCCCAAATCTCCCACCGTTTTGACCACCATTTCATGCAGTTTCTCTTCATTCATTACCGTAGCCATGGTGCTTTCCTCCCAGGACTGGTTGGTACTGCTCCCTTGCATTTAGACCGATAAGTTAAACCGGCTGGCCGGTTTAACGCCTTGCCAAATAAGGTTCCCGCCGCTAAACAGCGACCAGGGATTCGAGGTACTGCCGAAACCACCGCTGACTCTTGCGGATCCGTTCGGGGTCGCTATGCGCGCGCCCCATCACAATGCTCCCCTCCAGAATGGCCAGATACGTCTCCGCCAATTCCGCTGCCGTCGGGTGGCCGCCGTCCTCATTCGCAAACGGCGCCAGCAGGGGGGCGATCGCGCCGGCCAACCCATTGAAAATCTCACTCACGCGCTCTTGTAAACGCGGATTGGTCCGGGCTGCGCCCACGGCGAAGTTGCCAAATAGGCACCCCGTCCGTTGCAGTTGATCCGCCTTGGCCTCCATGTAGTCGAGGTAACCGAAGGCCCGCTCCACCGGGTCCGGGAGCTTCATGAACTCTGCCCCCCGGATATCCTCCACGGAAAATCGGTAGTAAGTGGAGATGGCCGCCAGACCCAAATCCTCCTTCGACTCGAAGAAGTGGTAGAAGCTGCCCTTGCTCACCCCGGCCTTCTCGCAAATCTCGTCGACAGTCGTGACCATGTAGTCCTTATCCGCCATGATCGCGAGGGCCGCGTCGAGGAGTTTATCTTTTGCCGTGATTCGTGCCATGCTCCGATTCTAAACCAACTAGTCGGTTTAGTCAAGTGGTTTTTTCGAAATTCTTTCGCAATTCAAGCATAAGATGTCATAATACGGCACTTTACGGATTGAAAAATGGCCGGACAACCAGCCGGCTTTCACCAGATTCCGGGGACCAGCCGGTATCGAACCCGCGCCGCGTAATCCCGGTAGCCGTCCAATTCGCACTGCAGCAGCTTGTCTTCCCAGGCCGTGCGAGCGACCAGCCCGGCGACGAAGACACTCGCCGGAATCAAGGCATACGCGGATCCCAACATGCACGGGATGGCGAGAAACATGACGCTCACCCCGACATACATGGGATGGCGCACGTAGGCGTACGGCCCCGTCGAAATAACGCGGTGACCCCGGTCAGATTGGATTCGAACGGTCTTGACCAGGAACGGGTTGGCCGCCATGGCCCAGACCATCACGGCGTCGCCCAGCACGTGAACGACGACCGCGAGTCCCAGCACCCACACCGGGATCGTGGAGAGCCCGTATCGCTCCGCGTCCAACCCTGCCACCACGGGAAGGGCGAGAACCGCCGGCGCGATGACGAGAACCATCAACAGCAGGTCAAACCGCGACGCGAATCGTTGTCGCTTCATCCGCTGCCGGATAATTTCGGGATTGACCCGCCGGAGAACGGCAAAATTGACGGCAAACGTGAGAATCCAGACCGCCAGGTGAAGCCACGCCCGGGGCCAATCCAGCGTGCCGGCCGGCCAGAATAGAAGGGTCCCCCATATCCCAAGGCTGGCGAGAGATTGTATGACCGCAGCCGCCACGGTCTTCATGGACAGCCCACCATCGCCTTGCAATTGCGTCTCCGCCAATCCGCCCGACCTTCCTCAGAAGAAAAACCCCATGTGCGTAAACACCCACGTCGCCGCTACGACAGTCGCCGCAATCGCGCACGCGCCGTAAACCGCAATCCCGCGCCGCCACCCTCGCGCCCGCCACAACGCGGGTCGAATTCCCAGAGCGAGCAACGGCCACAGCAATGCGCCCGTCAACAGCACCCAAAACGGTATCAGTCGCGGCGTCAATTCGCCGCCGTCGAAGAACAGGTGGTCGACCCACACCGCCGCATAGAGCGGCACCGCCCGCAACGCCATATCCACCGCCAGCAACGGCGTCAAACCGGGAACGAACAGGGCCACGTACGTAAGACAGGGCAGCGTGAGGAATGCGAACAGAAAGAGCAGAATGATACGTGCCCGGAGACTGGTCCGGTTCATGGCAATCCCTCCTTCATGCCCGAAGTGCCGTTGGCTCTTACGCTACCACGATGCACGCAAATCGGCAAGAAACACAGGGCGCTCCCAGCGGGGTCAAAAAATGAACCTTGGCGCATCCGAAACGTTATGGTATTAAGGCAAACTGGAAAGCAGCACGACGAACGCTATGGAGCCGTATATGCATCGACGCACATTCCTGGGACTCGCATCCATAGCCCTCTTGCACGGCTGTGGACGGGACAAAGCGTATGGCAAGCCGAGTGATCTTCCGGCCAATCACGACGAAACCGCCCCCCACACCATACGGGATCTCATCCGCGAGTCCGGCTATTACGGTCGCGACGCCAACAGCATCATTGGTCTGGTCGCGCTGGACTACGACGAGAACTTTGGCCCCGTGAATCGCCCCTTCCGCATGGCACTTGTGATTGATCCCGATGACGGAGAGCGTATCGACAACTTCTTTGACGGCATTCCCGTGAAACCCGGCGAGCACCCCATCGTGGGGGACGGCAATACGTGGTTTCGCGTACCGCGCCTGGATTCCGCGAACATCAAGTTCAGCAAGAGCGTGCGGCTCTTCTCCGACCACTTCCCCGACTGGCTCGACCGGGACTTCCAACTAACATTCAAAGAGTTCAAAGGACACGCCTATTACCTCGAGAACGTACCCAAGGGACTGGCGTTCATCTGGTTCCAAACCGGTTTCGATGGCAACCGCGTGACCCAGTTCCCATTGGCCGTTCGCTTGGACCCAAACCCCAAAGCACTTACGCGCCTGGATCTCCACATCCGAAACACCCGCGAGGAAATCCCGTTCCATACGCTGTAAGTAGGACGGGAATGGTTCCCGTCCAGTCCGTTCTGATTGACGTTATGCTTCGCCATCAACCATCGCCCTTCGGAGAGATTGAGTCTTACTGACCTCGCGGGACGGGAACCATTCCCGTCTTACCGAAACCGAATCGAGTACACCGCACATCCGTAGACGCACAAACCGGCAATCCCACCGACCAACCAGTTCACGAGAAGAAAGACAACGGCAAGGGAGCCAAGTATCAGTTCGGAGCAGACAGCAGTCAACGCATACGTGACCGTGAACACGAGGGCCAACCAGCCGTTGGTTAAATCTACCGTGGTACCCGGCGATTCGGGCCGATAAAACGCGCGACAACGAATGAGCGCCGCGGCAAGCAGTGCGTACAATACGGCGATGACCACATTCCCGGTCATGCCGGGCAGCGACTCGGGCCGTATAACTCTTCCGGTGAAAAGGTACAGCACGATCAGGAGCATGATGCACACGACAAGGCCTTTGGTACCCGGCAAGAGCGACGCCATCGTGTACCGCGTACCGGTCCCGCGCGTCCGCCACAGCCAAATCAGAAGCAGAAGCAACAGACCGTTACTCACGATGGAGAAAACCGCAGTTCCAAGGCCCGTCGGACTCCCGCTCGTGAGCAGTCCGCAACCCACCGCAAATCCGACTACCCAGCGCAACAGCCGTTTACCCGACGTCAACGCGGCGCGAACGCGCGCGGGCAACACGTCAAGCACGCTTCGCGAACCGGTCAGCAGCGTTTCGGCAACCAGCAGCGGCACGAAGAAGGCCATAAGCGGATGCCACCACAGGACCAGTAGTACGACGTGCGCCCAGGCGACGCCACCCAACGACAACGCGACCTCCTGGCCCCACGGTGGGTCGAAGAGCACTTTCGTAATGTAGGCTTCGTAAAGTCCGAAAAGCGCCCCGGCAAAACACAGCCCCTGCCACGTCAACATACGGAACCGTACGAGGATCGTCGTGAGCACGAGAATATGCAGCGTGTACAACGGCGTTGTGATTAGAATCCCCCAGGGAGAAAAAAAGGGATAGGGAGAAGACCCCACGACCACTTCCGCGAATGCCGTCGAAAGCATGCCCAACAGCAGCCAGAATCCCACCTTCAAAGGTCGCGGCGGATCTGATCCCTTCGCAGTTACGGTAGCTTCCATCCGGCATCCCCCCATCGTGTTCGTCGTAATGGTCAAGACACCACAATGGGAAGAACGGTTACACGGGCGGCCTGCGGTGTACGCGCACGGTCGCCGACCGCGCGAACGGGTTCTCGGCCGTTTAACGGGCAGGGGAGAGAGATGCCGCGCTCGGCGAGCACGGCACTACTTGAATTAAAACGCCGGCCCCAGCCGCTTGCCGTTGTCGTCCCAGCGATAAAACCCCTCGCCGGATTTCGCGCCGAGTTTGCCTTCGCCCACAAGTTTGTGGAGCAACTCGGGGGCCTTCGGCGCGTATTCGGGATCGAGTTCGTGCATGACGTTGAACGCGTTCAACGATACGTCCAGCCCCGCCAGGTCGGCGATGCACAACGGCCCGACGCGCATATTGAAACCGTCGCACATGCCCCGGTCGATGTCTTCGATGGAGCCTACGCCGCGCTCGACCAACCGCACCGCCTCGCAGGCCATCGCGCCGAAGATCCGGTTCATGAGGAACCCCGGGATGTCCTGTTTCACCAGCACCGGATTTTTCCCGAGCGCGCTCGCAAAATCCATCACCGACGCGATCGTGGTCTCGTCGGTTTGCGGATTCGGAATCACTTCCACCAACCGCATGAGCGGCACCGGCCCGAAGAAGTGCATGCCGATAAACCGATCCGGCCGCTCCGTCGCACCGGCCAGTCGCGTGATCGGGATGGTGGAGGTGTTCGACGCGAAGACCGCGTTCCCATTGCAGATCGCATCGAGTTCGCCCAGCACCTTGAGTTTCAAATCGATGGCTTCATACACCGCTTCGATGAGGAGATCCGCGTCCGCGGCCGCATCGTACGACATGGCCGTCTCGATCCGGTTCAGGATGCAGTCGACCGAATCCGTCACCGCGCCTTTGAGAACGAGCTTCTCGACGGACCATTGAATCGTGCGGCGCGCCCGATCCAAACGTTCCGGATCGATATCGATGAGCGCAACGTCAAACCGGGCCTGCGCGCAGACCTGCGCGATCCCGCAGCCCATGAATCCCGAACCCACAATGGCGACCTTGTGAAACTTCATGGCACGCGCTCCTATCGGAAGGACGAAGATTTGCGCCAAACTCCCGCACGGTCAATCTCGCGAATGCGGGAGTCTATTTTACCATCCTGGTTGCAAACGCTACGTCGTGTACCCGCCGTCGCACGTAATGACCGCGCCGGTCGTGTAACTCGCCGCGTCCGACGCCAGATAAATCGCCGCGCCGACGATTTCGCTGGGTTGCGCGTGGCGGCCCATGGGCGTCTGGTCCTTGAAGAATCGGTACATCTCGGGTGTCTCGATCAACAGCGACGCAAACTTCGTCTCGACCAACCCGGGCGCGATCGCATTGCACCGCACGTTCGCACCGCCCAGTTCCTTGGCGAACATCTTCGTCATGGCGATTACGGCCGCCTTCGTGACCCCGTACACGCCTTGCATGGGCGGCGGCGATATCCCGGCGATGGACGCGATGTTGACGATCGATCCGCCGCCCTGCGCCACCATCATGCGGGCGGCATGTTGGGTCATGAGGAAGTAGCCCTTCACGTTCACTTCAAACGTCTTGTCAAACGCGCCCTCGGCAATGTCCACCGCCGGTCCGAAATATGGATTGGTTGCCGCATTGTTCACGAGGATATCCACGCGGCCCAGTTCGCTCTTGACGCGATCGAAAAGTGCCGCAATCGCCTCGGACTTGCCCGTGTGACACGCAATGGGCACGGCCTTGCCGCCCGCGGAATGGATGGACCCCGCAACCGCGTCGAGCCCTTCCTGTTTGCGCGAACTCAGCACCACCGTCGCGCCCTGTTCCGCGAATCCCCGGGCAATGGCCTCGCCGATGCCCCGGCTCGCGCCCGTCACGATGGCGATCTTGTCGGTCAAATTGAACTCGGCAATAGCCATAGATTCTCCTTGCAGCACCTTCATTATGTCGTACTCGGCCTCGTACTCGTACGCGTACTCGATTTACCACCGGGGACTCACCGTGCCTCACGATGCACTTCGGTAACCGGTAATAACGAAGACCTTCGAGTACGGTACGAGTACGAAGTACGAGTACGGAAACAATTACACCCTACGGAAGGCGTTGCCCGCCTTAGTACTTCTTCCCCAGTAAATGGCAGAGGATGTACCGGTCCAGCTCTTCGTAGTCCCGCGCCTTGATGAGTTCCGCTTCCAATTCCGAATTCAGCGACGTCACCTTGTCCAGCAGGAATTGGAACGTCAGTTTGCTGTTCGAAATATGCTTCGTGCCAACGTTGCGCTTTTGCGTACGCATGGCCTTCACGTCCAGCCCGACCCACTCGCCGTTGCGGCCGTACGCGTATTCTTCGAGCACCCGCACCTGGTTGAACGCGCGCCGCAGATTAAACGACCCGAACGACTTGTCCTGGTCGAATTTCATGTTACCCTGATCGTTCAGATGCACGCTCCACAACTTGTCGTGGGCGAGGGCATAGGCCATATCGTCCGAGGGATCCAGCCCCGCCAGCACGGAGTGCGCTGACTCGACCAGACACCCCACGCGCATGGGATCGATGGTCATGTAACTGAGACCCACCGCGTGGCCGATGGTCGAAATAATCGCGCTGTCCACCGGCTCGTTGGGTTTGGGTTCGATAAGGATCCGAATCTTCGCATCGTACGCCAGGAACGCATTGATCGCGTCGCGGATTTGCAGCACCTGTTTGCGCGCCACCTTGCTCTCGCGAATGTACGTGCCTTCCCGCGCCAACCACAGCACCATCGACGTCGTGCCCAGGATGTTCATGATATCGATGGCCTGTTTCGTGCGGTCGATGGCGTAGGCGCGCAACCGCGCACTGTTGTTCGTGTACCCGCCGTCGATGGTTTCCGGCGCGAACCAGAGCCGCGGCGCGACGAATTCCGGCGCCAGACCCTCGCTGTCCAGCATCTGCTTGACCTTGGCCGCTTCTTTCGCGACTTGCGCGGCCGACTTGGAATCGATGTCCGGCACCACGTCGTCATCGTGGAACTGCATGCCGTCGAAACCGAGCTTCTTGGCCGTCTTCATCTTCGTCGCGAGCGGGATCGGCTCGCGCACCGGCGGCCCGAAGGGGTCCGCCCCTTCGTCGATGTTCCACGGTCCGAACGAAAACCGGTATTGTCCCTTAGGCTTTGCCATTTCTAGTGCTCCTCCATCCGCATCACCCCGCGGTCGTGTGTGACCACAACTTCCGGGTAGCATACGGACCGCAGGACGAAAGATGCAACCATGCCTCGAAGTGCCGGCGGCATGTGGCTTGGGTGTCCTCGTCCAAGGAGTTTGGACACATGGCCAGCCAACGCGCAGGAACCTTGGGCCGGGACGCCTAAGCCACGAGAACGCGCAACGGCCTGCACCATCCCATGGAGATGAACTCCCTTGCGACTTGCCGGCGTTTCCGTCGTTTCCCGTTTGAAACATTGGGATTTGTTTCGGATTTCGTGCTTCGGATTTCGATTTTCTTCGCGGCGACGCAGCGCCGGTCCACCACAGCTAACAAGCCCTTTACGCATTCCCGTCCAGGGCGGAACGCACGACGCGCGCCACGTCCGCAAACGTCGCCGGCTTGGGGAGGATGGCCGCCATCCCGGCGTGTAGCAGTTGTTCCTTGAGCGGTTCTCCGGTATGGCCGGTGGTGACGATGATCGGCAGTTCGGGTCGAACCTTCTTTATCTCCACCGCTAACTCGGCGCCGGTCATCCTGGGCATGGTTTGATCCGTAATCACCAGGTCGAATCCATCGGGATCCGCCCGAAATGCCGCCAGGCCCTCCTCGGCACGCGTCACGGCGGCCACCTCGTACCCGAGCTGCCGCAGCGTGCGCTCCAGCAACCGTACGAGCGCCACTTCGTCGTCCACCACCAGAACCCGTTCGTGTCCGCCGCGCACGGTTTCCAGCGAACTTGACGGCTCCGACAGGTCGATCTCGGCGCGCGGCAAGTACACGTGGAACGTCGTTCCTGCGCCCACTTCGCTGTAGACCGAAATCGTACCGCCGTGGGAGGTCACGATGCCGTGCACCGTCGCAAGTCCCATCCCCGTGCCTTCCCCCTGGGGTTTTGTCGTAAAGAACGGTTCGAATATCTTGTCCAGAACTTCTTGGGCGATACCGTGGCCGGTATCACTCACGGTGAGAAGCACGTATTCACCTTCGTGCAGACCGGGCCTCGCCTCGGCCAGCGTCCGATCGGCGCTGAGCGGTTGGACGACCACCGTCAGGGTGCCGCCCGAGGCCTGCATGGCGTGATAGGCGTTCGTGCAGAGATTCATGAGCACTTGGTGAATCTGGCTGGGGTCGGCGAAAACCGCGCAATCCCGATCGTTGATCTCGGTGCGGATCTCGATCGTCGCGGGAAGCGACGGCCGAAGCAGCTTCAGCGCTTCCTTTACGATCAGGCCGATCTCAACGGCTTGCCGCTCCTCTTCCGTCTGCCGGCTGAACGTGAGGATCTGGCGAACCAAGTCCGTGGCCCGCGAGGCCGCCTTCAAGAGTTCGCCCATGTCGGCCTGGGGTTCGCTGTCTTTGGGAAGCGCGTCCGCTACCAACTGACCGTATCCCAGAATCGCGCCGAGAATGTTGTTGAAGTCGTGGGCAATGCCGCCCGCCAGCGTGCCGATGGCTTCCAACTTCTGCGACTGAATCAAGCGCCTTTCCAGGGCAATCTGTTCCGTAATATCCCGTTGGAGGGCGACGTAACTGACGACGTGGCCGTACTCGTCAACCACGGGAGAGATGGTCATTTCGGCGGTATACGACTGTCCGTCCTTCTTCTTGTTCTGCAGGCGGCCCGACCAAACCTCGCCCCGGCCGAGGATTTGCCATAGATCGTTGTAAAAGGCTTCGTCCTGCACGCCGCTCTTCAGAATCCGGGGATTCTCTCCCGTTACTTCACCGCGTAGGTACCCGGTGATGCGTTCGAATGCGGGATTGACGTACGTAATCGCTCCTTGAGCATCGGTGACGAGCACCGCTTCCGCCGCCTGCTCCAGGGCAATCCCCAGCCGGGAGCGCTCTTCCTCCGCGCGCTTCTGCTCCGTGATATCCTGGTTCACCCCACGCGTCTTGAAGGTCTGGCCCCGCGCGTCCTTCACGGTGGTAATCCACACGGAGACCACGCGCACCTCGCCGTCTCGCCGTCGAATGCGATGTTCCAATTGCCATTCCGCATCGGGATCGGTCTCCGCAATCGCACGGGCAATTTCATCGCCCACGATGTGCACATCTTCCGGAAATAGAAATCGGCTCGCGTATTCTTCCGCCGTCATAGTGTATCCGCCCTCCCGTTCGACGGTCGTACCGTACAACGCATAGAATCGATCGCTGAACGTGAGTGCTCCGCTCGCCACGTCGAATTCCCAATGCGCCGATTTCGCCAAGTCCAATGCTTGGCCCAAACTTCGCTCACTCCATTCAAGCGCCTCCTGCGCCTGTTTTCGTTCCGAGATGTCAAAACCATAAATGTTGACCAGGTTCGCGGCCTCAATGGGGGCGACGGTGAAGAGGAACGTCTTCCCGTCGCAGTCGATTTCGTCCTTCACGACGCGTCCTTCCCGCAAGGTTGTCGATATGTGACTGGAGAGCGTGTCCGGCAACCGTTCGCCCGGCCGGCAATGCCAGGACGATAACAATACCTCGCTGGCAGGGTTGGCAAATTCGATGATCCCCCTGTGGTCCACGCGCAGGACGGGGTTCGGATTCTCACTCGGGAACCGGGCGATCCGCTTGACCTCGTCATGCGCGTTCTTCAGTTCCGTCACGTCCTGGAAGCACCCCCGGACCCGCACCACCTTTCCATCTTCAAGGATTGGCCGCCCGATCGTCCGTACCCAACGGCGGTTCCCCTTGGCCGTCACCAGTTCCAGCACGAGATCGTACGGCGTCCCGCTCTCGATGGCTTCGCGTACCGCGTTCTCAATGCGGTCCCGATGTTCGCCGTGGTAGAACTCGAGTCCGAGTTTCGCAGAGGTCTCCGCCGACGGATCGACTTCGTGGATTCGAGCCACCTCTTCCGTCCAGGCTCCCTTCCCCGTTGCCGGATCGAATTCCCAACCCCCGATCTTCGCGAGGCGCCCCGTTTCCAAGAGAAGTTCCTGGATGTATTGGAGTTGTTGTTCGGATTCCTTGCGGTCGCTTATATCGACGTGAGAACCCAGGAGTCGGACGGGCTTGCCGTTCTCGTCTAGAATCACTCGTCCCCGGGCCGAAATCCAAATATACGTTCCGTCTTTGTGGCGCATCCGAAATTCGTTTCTGTATTCGCCTTCTGGTTTCTCCAGGTATGCCGCGACCGCCGCTTTCGCATGTTCCACGTCTTCCGGATGAACGTGCTTTTCCCAACTTGCGTAGTCGTTTCCTATCTCGCCTTCGTCATACCCGAGTTGATTTTTCCACTCCGGCGAGTAATACACGTCATTCGTGCGAAGGTCCCAGTCCCACAGACCCGTATTCGATGCCGCAATCGCGAGTTTCAGCTCTTCCGCGGTGTCGTTCAGTTTCTGTTGTGTTCGGCGGTACTCTTCCTGCGTCCGAAGCGCCCCGATTCCGTACGACAAGTCCGCGGCCAGTTCCACCAGGATTCGTGATTCCTCCTCTCGAAACGCATCGCGGCGAGTGGAATACAGAATCAACAATCCAATGCTCTGCCCGGCCACGGTTAACGGCAGCGCGAAAGTGGACGCAAAGCCGTGGCTCAACGCCTTTTTCCGCCATGGTTCAAAACTGGGGTCGGTTGCGATGTCCCGAACGGTGTTGGGTTTGCCCGTGCGGATAGCCGTGCCAACGGGTCCGCGTCCCGTCACAGTCTCGTCCCACGCCACACGAATACCTTTGAGATAAGCCGCTTCGCGCCCCGCCGAAGCTACGGGCCGGACGGACTTTTCGGGATCGTTCTCGACGTATCCCACCCAGACCAGCGGAAACGCGCCTTCCCGCTCGATGCTGTGACAGACCGTCTTCAACAACTCCGATTCTTCCGTGGCGCGGACGAGGGCCTGGTTGCAGGCACTGACGATACGCAGGGCGCGGTTGATCCGCTTCAGCTCAGCCCGAGTCTCCTCCCGGGCCGTCATGTCTTCGATAGTCACAACCACCTGATCCACCTGGCCCTCGGCATCGAAGACGGGAACGGCGCTTGCCGACACGGATACGCGCCGGTCATCCGGAAAGACCATGGTGTAGCGAACCCCATGAACTGGGGCACGTGTCCGGATCGCCTGAGTGAGGGGCAGTTTCTCGTCCGGAAACGGCTTGCCATTGAGATGCGTGTGGGACACCTGGCGGAGGCAATCGCGCGCTAACTCGCCGGCATTGCCGGAGCATGCCAGGAGCCGCGTCGCGTGAGCGTTCGCCGAAACGATCGTGCCCTGCCGATTCAAAACGAGAATAGCGACAGGACTGGCCGATAGGATGGCCTCATTTAGACGCTCGGCGTCTGCCCGCTCACCGGGTGAGGCACGTAATTCGTCGGACGGACATTCCGCCGCTGCACAGGGATCACCCGCCTGGGCTTCCCCCGTAGTCCGTTTCGTTTTCCGCTCGCGCTGTTCGTGCCTGTGTGCCATAGGAAGTCTTGCAGTAACGTCAACAGAATAATTGTCGCACATTTAGACGAATGGTACAAGAGCTTAGACGTAAAGATAGGTAACAGTGACTAGATAAGGGAATCCACCTATACATCGGCGCGCCTTTTATGCCCCCCTGACAGCAACCGCAAGTCAGTAACGAACTCACGGTATTGCCTTTACTTTTTTGAATTGCGCCATCAGAATCGCACGTATGAATATGATTAGACTTTTTTCAGCCTTCGCAATACTCGCAGCGTCCCCGGTTTTCGCAGAACCTTGGAACCCGCCCAATCTTGTGGCGAATCCGGGATTCGAGAAAACCGCGGAAAGCGGATTTCCCGCCGGGTGGAACGGGGACCGATCCGTCTACAGCCGCGACACCGAAAAAAAGCATTTCGGCGAAGCGTCGCTGAAGTTCGTGAATGCCGACACGGGCAGGTACGTGCTCTGCGCGCAGAGCCTGCCCTTCGAAGCAGGCAAGAAGTACGCGTTCAGTGCGTGGATGAAGTCGGAGAACGTCGAAGGCGACGATTCCGGCGCGACCATCTGCATCGAGTATCGGAACGCCGAAGGCAAATGGGCCGGCGGCGCCTATTGCCGTACGGGACTGAAGGGAACCTCGGACTGGACGCGTCTCGAAACCGTGTCGGGTCCCGTCCCGGAAGGCGTCGTGGCCGGAACGGTCGTGTGTTACGTCCGCAAAGGTATGACGGGCACGGCGTGGTGGGACGACGTCGAGGTGCGCGAACACCGCGACGATCCGCTCGCAATCAAATTGCTCTCGCCAAACTATCGTGGCGAAGTTACGGACGCCGGACCGGAAATGGTATGCGTCTTCGCGGACACGGCGAATCTTAATGACTATCCGCTCGCTGCAAACGACGTCGAACTGCATTGGAGCGTGACGCCAGAAGACGCGACCGAACCCACGGTCACCGGCAACGAACCCGTATCGAAAGCAATGGCGAATGAACTTCGCATGCCCGGAAAGACACTAACCCCGGGAACCTACACATCACCGTCCAGTTGCAGGACCAGGCGTCGGGCCACGTTCTCTCCACGAAGACGTACACCGTTACGCGGCTCGGCGAAACACGCCCATCGCACGGCGTACATCGACGAATACAACCGGCTCATCTACCAGGGCCAAGCCTTCTTCCCCCTCGGCATGTACTGGGGATCGGTCGACGACCAATCGCTCGACATCTACGCGGACAGTCCCTTCAACTGCCTCATGCCCTACAACATGCTTGGGCGCGAAGACATGGATCGCGTTGACGCACGCGGTTTGAAAGTCATCTACTCCGTGAAAGACTGCTACGCCTTTCTGAAATGCGCATCCGCGACAGCATCAAATCCGAGGACGACGAGCGGCCCTTCATCGCGAGCAAGGTGGAAGCTTTTCGCGATCACCCCGCGCTGCTCGCGTGGTACCTCAACGATGAAGCGCCGCTTTCGCAATTGGATCGGCTCGTACTGCACAAGCAATGGCTCGAAGAACTCGATCCGAACCATCCCACGTGGTCGGTGCTCTATCAGGTCAACGAAATCGGTGGTTACTTCGATTCGTGCCACGCCATCGGTACGGACCCCTATCCCATCCCAAACAAACCCGCCGCCATGGCGGGGGAATGGACGCGCAAGACCGTCGAGGCCATGCACCACGCGCGGCCCGTGTGGATGGTTCCGCAAGTGTTTAATTGGGCCGCGTACAAGGAGACCGAAGAAGACAAGGCGCAGCAGCGCCAGCCCACCATCGACGAAATCCGATCCATGACCTGGCAATGCATCGCCGAAGGCGCGAACGGCCTCATCTTCTACAGTTGGTTCAACATCTACCTGCCCGAACGCAACGCGGGCCTCGACTTCGACGCCTTCTGGCCTCAGTTCAAAGGCGTCGTGCAGGAAGTGAAGGACATGACGCCGGCCTTGCTCTCCGTCGAGACGCCGCCCGCCATCACCACCGGCGACGCCGACTGGCTCAACTGGACCGTCAAACGCATGGGAAAGAAGGTCTACCTCATCGCCGTCAACAACACCGGCGATCCGCACGAGGCGACGTTCACACTGCCGTTCGCACCGGTGAGCGCGAGGAAGTTCGGAACAGACAAGACGATCCCGATGAACGGCCCGAAGTCGCTCGAACTATCGTTCGAGCCCTTCGCTGTGCACTCTGCGAGTTGGTGGAACCGTAGGCGGACGGAAATGGTGCGGCTAATCTGACGTATCTGGTCGTGAACCGCGATGCGTGGAACGGAATGAGTCTCTCGGCACCACGTAGCGCAGGCGTCTCGCCTGCAATCTTTGGGGTATATTGGTCAAGTGTACCCAAAGATGCAGGCGAGACGCCTGCGCTACATGCGGTCTTACTATTGGTCGTCCGGCGCAAGCACCAAATCCGCCTGGCCGACTTCTCCGTCTGCGATATCGAGTTCCATTTTGGCGGACAGAGGCGGGTCGAACACCTGGGCGGTCACGGTTGCATGGCCTGACGGGATCGCGTCGAAGCGGAACGTGCCATCGGAACTTACGTTTGTATCCCGTTGCTCGGTACCGAACGGGGTGGCGACAAGCAACGTCATATGGACACTGGGAACCGGCGTGTCCTGATAGGTGACCGAACCGGTAATCGCGGCTGTCACTGAGGGCAGATTGAAGTCCAGCACGTTGGCGTTGCCTTCGGTCAACTGTAATCGCTTGGCTGAACCAGCGCGTGATACGCGTGTCGTCTTCCAGATACATCGACGTGAGCGTCAGCGCGAATCCGTTACCTGCCGGGAGGTGATCAAAACGGTACGCGCCGTCGCCATCGGTCTTCGTAGTGAAACGCTGCATACCGGGACCATGCCCGAAGAAGATCCGCACCTCCGTATCCGCGGCCGGTTCCCCGTCGATGGTTACGCCGCCCGCCAGCGTGCATCCTTCGCTAAGGGTTACGGTCACCGTGTTTTCGCGGTTGGCATCAAGCGCGACATCGACGTTCGCCAGGGAGTAAGCCTCGTGGTACACGCTGACGAGCTTCAACGTCGCCGGCTGGTTGTCCAGCGTGAACTGTCCATCCTCATTTGTCTGCATCACCGCCGCGAGTCGCGGTTCCATGCCGTTCGGAACACCGCCAGGGACGATGTAGGCATTGGCTACGGGATTGCCGGAGGAATCTTGAACCGTCCCCGTCAACGTCAGGCCTCCGCTCAACGCAATGCGCAGATTGGACCGCGTCTCTCCCGGTTTGACGTTGTCGATTTCGAGTTCCGACTCCGCGTAACCGTCGGCCTTGACAACCACGGTCACCGGTCCGGGCGCTACCCCTTCGATACGAAAACGTCCTTCGGGATCCACTTGTGGCCGCATGCGCGTGCGTTCGCCCGTTTGATTCTTCGTTTTGTTGTCGAGATGGACCAGGTCAAACTGCTCAATGGGCTTGCCCGTGGACACGTCCACCACCTGTCCTTCGAGCACGGCCATGGCGTCCATGACAATCTCGAGACCCGCGGTCCCTGCAGCAACGTCGGGCATCAGCACCCTTGGATGATCGTCGTGCTCCGCGACAATGGTCACCGACGTGTCGGGCAGTCCCGTGATTTCAAAAGCTCCGGTCTCGTCGCTCTGCGTGAACTTAAAGGCATCGCTGCCGTGAGCCCGCACTTCCGCCTTGGCGATAGGGTTGCCCTGTGTATCGACGACCCGTCCCAAGATGGTCAGACCGGTTACGGCCTTACCTTGGTAGACGAGCCGCAACCCATCGATATGGTCGCCGGGTTTCAAATCGATGGTTTCGGGCCCGGTCGCCGGGGAATGGAGTTGCCGCATCTTCGGATCGTGCAAGAAGAGCCGGTGTTTTCCCGGTGCAAGTCCCTCAATGTGGAAGCGTCCATCCACTCCGGAATCCGAGGATGAGCGTCCAACGTAGCGCTGAATACCTTTCTCCTCAAAGCCCGTCGACACGCGAATTCCCGCCATCGGCTTGCCACTGGGATCAACGACCGTCCCTTCAATCGTTGCAGCCGAATGCAGTACAAGGCGCACATCGGCAAGACCTCCATCGGTCAACTCCACCGGGCCGTACAGATCGCTTACCAATTTGCCCGTCACCTCCGCGTCGAGGGTGAAATGCGGCGTCCGCGGAAATCCGGCAAGACTGAAGCGGCCATCCTCGCGGGTGATGAATGATTCGAGTGATAGGTAGTTATCCCGATCCCTTCCTTCGACTTCTGCGCCGGAGATAGGATTTCCCTGTTCATCAACGCAGATACCCGACACGCGAATCCCTATGACAATTGGAAAGTCAATACCCTCGAGGACCTGTCCTTTCGATATCCGGATTGTCTTCGGCTCATTGCCGGTATTGGGTACGCGAAGATCGGAGAAGGTGCGCTGGAGCGCATACTCACCGGGCGCGGGAACCTCTATTCGGTACACGCCGTCAACGTTCGTAGTAGCCTTTACCGTGAGGTCCGATTCCTCGTTGGCCGGTTTCAACGCAATCTCCAGATTGGGAACCGGCTCGCCCGTCTCGACAATGTATGCCTGGCCCGTGACGACGCTCGCGTCGGGATCGACCGGTGGATTGTTTGATACGGCTTCCGCGACGGCCATTGCGAACGCCGCCGGATCGCCGTTCGCAGGTTGTGGCGGTCCGGTTGTGTCGCCTTCAGCGGGTTGCAGCGGTTCCGTCGCCGAACGCGCTACTTCCGTTGCATCTGCTTCCATACGTGACGTGGGACGTTCGAGCGCCAGTACGTGCCACGCGGCAAATCCCGCGATTGTCGCGACGGCGCATGCCGCGACGATCTTCGCGGCAAGTACGCCCGCGCCCGCACCCAACGTCGTGGCGGAAGGTCCTGCCAAAGCGAGTTTGGCGATGTTGACCGTCAACGCTTGAGGCGCCGCTTCCGCGACCGCGTTCGTTGCCAGCAGAACGCTTAAGGCCCCGCCCGCGATTCCCACTCCTCGGCGCTGGAGAGATGTACGCATACGCTCCACCGCGCGGTGGAGACGATGCGTCACAGCCGATCGCGTGACCCCCAGAGATCGAGCGATGTCCTCGTGCGTTTCGTCCTCAAAGAAATGACGTAGGACCGGTTCGCTCAGGTCGCGGGGCAATTCGGCAATGACTTCGTCCACCAAGTCATAGAGATCGTCCCAGCCAATCTCGATCGTACCTGCCTTGTCCAACCCATAGGCGGACACGCGTTCGGCGTGGCGTTTTTTTGCGCGGATGCGGTTGATGGCCCGGTTGGTGGCGACGGTGTGCAGCCAACTGGCAAGGTTCCGGTTGGGACGTTTGCGCGTCGAGCACAGGACTTCAAAGCACTCCTGCGCAACGTCTTCCGCGTCGGTTGGGTTTCGCAAGACACGCAGGCACGTCGAGTACACCATGCCCGCGTGGCGCTGCGCGATCGTCTTGAACGCCTCCGCGTCGCGGTGGGTGTACCAGCGGTCGAGGAGGGCTTGGTCGTTGGCTGCCATGATCGGTCTCCCGTGAACGGTACTGCGTGTTGGGTTATCCGATCAATGAGACAACGCCGGAGCCGAATTGGTGAATGGGATGCACACCCATCCGCGAGCGAGTTACCTCAACGCGCGACGCCCGCGGCAACCCTCACTGCGCCAGCGGGTGCAGCAGCTTCTGGGTCTCGGGGTCGTTGAGGTTTTCCTTCGTGATGACTTCCACGCCGGTGTCGATGCGTTTTTCGACAGGTTCGCCCTTGAGATGGTCGTAGGCGGACTTCACGCCGAGGTAACCCATCTTGAACGGGTTCTGGACGATCAGCGCATGGATCGTGCCCTTTTCGAGGGCGGTGATCTCGTCCGGCGACGCGTCGAAGGCGACGATCTTGAACTCGCCGCCGCGCCCCGCAGCCTCCACGGCCTGGACTGCACCGATGGCCGCCGGTTCGTTGGTCGCGAACAAGCCTTTCATATCGGGGTGCGCGGTCAGCATGTCTTCGGTAACGTTCATGGCCTTGGCGACGTCGCTCTGGCAATACTGCGTATCCACCAACTTCACGTTGGGAAACGCGGCGATTCCCTTCTTAAACCCTTCCTCGCGCAGTTCCGAGGTCGCGGCGCCTTTCACAAAGGGGATGAGCCCGACCGGGCCTTCCTCGCCGATGGCGTGGGCCAGTTCTTGGGCGGCCGCTTCAGCCCCGGCGATGTTGTCGGTCGCCACAAAGGAGACGGGCAAATCCGAATTCACGCCGGAGTCGATGGTCACGACGGGAATGCCCTTCTCTTCGGCGCGCTTGATCACATCAACGAGCGCATCCTGATCGCAGGCCGCCATTACAATGGCGTTAACGCCCCGGCCGATCATGTCTTCGACGATGTTAATCTGCTTGACAACGTCCGTTTCCTTCTCCGGCCCAATCCAGATGATGTCGATGCCGAATTCCTTACCCGCCTCGTCGGCGCCCTTTTTCACCGTCAACCAGAACTGATGGGTAAGCCCCTTGGGAATGACCGCAAACGTCAGCTTGCCTTCCGGCGACGCGCCCGCGGATTCCGCACCGCCTTCGCTCGACGACGTGGTAGCGGGTGCTTGCGCCTGCTGTCCACAACCGACAATCACCAAAAAGGCTAACAGGCCAATCGCAACGCGTTTCATGTTCCAGATCTCCCTCGTCGGTTCATCGTTCTCATACTCGAGAAAGAAAACTTCACTCTTTCAATTTGCCCGCGCGGCGTTTGCGCATGTTGTCGATGTACACCAGGATGATGATCAGTGCCCCGACGAAAATGCGCTGCCATTCGTCCGGCATGCCGTTTAACTGGCACATATTCACGAGAATGCCGATGATCAGCGCGCCGATCAAGGCGCCGACCGCGCCGCCTTCCCCGCCCATCAGGCTGGCGCCACCGACCACGCACGCCGCAATCGCGTCGAGTTCCATGCCCTCCGCCATCGTGGGATCCGCAACGCCGGTCCGCGATGCCATCAGGATGCCGCCGAACCCGGCCAGCAGACCGCCCAAGGCGAACGCGCCGATCCGCACGCGGTCCACGGCAATCCCCGATAAGCGCGCGCCGCTGAGATTGCCGCCGCTCGCGTAGATCTCCCGCCCAAACCGGGTATTCATGAGAAACACGGCAAACACCCCGACGATCAACACGGTGACCGTAAACGGCACGTACCACGATTCGGTGCCGCCCAAAAACCGAAACCCTTCCGGCAGACCGGAGATGCGGCTTCCTCCGGTTAGGAGATGAGCCCCGCCGCGTGCCGCCAGCATCATGCCCAGCGTCACAATGAACGACGGGATGCGGCCCTTCGTGGAAAGAAACCCGTTCACTGCCCCGCAGCCCAGCCCCGCCAGCGCCCCCAGAAGAATCCCCATCGGAACGCTGAAGCTGTAGTCTTTGATGGCAAGTCCCGCGACCACCGCGCACATCGCCGCCACGCTGCCCACCGACAAGTCGATCCCCGCCGTGATAATCACCAGCGTTTCGCCGACCGCGACAATGCTTACCGCACTGGTGCGACGCAAGAGATTGGTCAGGTTCTCGGGCGAGACAAATCGGGGCGTAAAAAAGGCCAACCCGACACAGATCGCGGCCAGCCCAAAAATCAACGCGTTCCTCGAAATAAATTGCTTCACGCCTCCGCCTTGATCCTACGCCATCGGCAGGGCAACCGGTTTGCCCTCTTTGCCCGACAGGTCCGCGGCGAAGCAGGCCTCATGCGTCAGGTACGAATCCGCGACGCTCGTGTGCGATTCCTTGTTCTCGTGAATGCACTCGACCAGATGCGCCACCTCGTGGGTGAACGGATGGTGCGTCACGTCGCCGCTGTCCGGAAGAATCGTCGGTATCGTGGCCCACCCCGTCTGCCCGGGCATGGTCGCTTTCGAGTACAACTGGTTGTTCTTGATCGTCCCGAGCGTGCCCACGAGATTGATGTTGAACACGTAGGGCTGAATGCACTCGATGCACGAGGCCACCTTGCCGATGCGGCCATCTTTGAACTTCACCACGGTGCAGGTCGTGGCGTCATATTCGTACTCTTTGAAATCGGGACCCTTGCCCGACGTGGCGTACTGAAACACCTCGGCGATCTCGCCGCCCATGAAGAAGCGCAACGCGTCCATGGCATGGCAACCCGCCGACAAAAGCGAGCTCACACCCACGTCTTTCTTCACGTTCCAGGCGTATTGCTTGTACCAGGGTCCGATGCCGTGGAAGTAGTCCACTTCGCCCAGGATCAGATCGCCGATGCTCTTGTTGGCAAGCTGCTTCATGATGATGTCGAAGAGGGGATTCCAGCGCAGAACGAAACTCACCACCGTCTTCACCTTGGCCTTCGCCACCGCGTCGCGGATCGCACGCGAGTCTTCCAGCGTCGTCGCCATGGCCTTCTCGAGGAGCAGATGCTTGCCGGCTTCGGCTGCGCCCACCGCCTCGTCCCGGTGTACGTCGGGCGGTGTGGCAATCGCGATGATATCGACCCCTTTTTGATCGAGCATCTTGCCGTAATCCGTAAAGATGTCGCATTTGATGCCGCACTCGGCGGCTTTGGCCTTCGCGCCATGTTCGGTCCGCGAACACAATGCCACCACCTTGGTGTCGGGGTTCTCGTTAAAGGCACGAATATGTTCACCCGCCACCCATCCGGTGCCGACGATTCCCACTCCCAATTCAGCCATGTCGTTCGTCCTCCCGTCCGTTGCGTGCATCGCGTTGAGGAAGCGTTAAACCCGCTAACGCGGTGTGACGCGTGTCGTAACAAATCCGAAATCCGAATTTCGAAATCCGAAACAAATTCAAAATTCGAATGACCAAACGTCAGAAACGGATAACCTTTCGTGGTTCTGCGAACCTCACGGCGTTTCGGAAATTTGAATTTTGGTCATTGGTATTTGTTTCGAATTTCGTGCTTCGGATTTCGGATTTAGCGCGTAGCGCTCATCCTTGGTGCCAGTACACGTCCCAGCCCATATACAATTCCAGGGCCTCATACACGGCCCGCGCCACCTGACTGTGGTTCGCGGCGACGTGGTGTTCAAAGCCGTTATGACAAATGTACTGAAGCAGACCCTGAAGGTTCGGCACCTCCGCCACGCCAAAGCCGCCGAAGGTGTCGACGGGATCGTCCGTGAACCGGCCCTCGCCCACGTACACCGCAATGCGCCCTTCGGTGTCGAAGGTGCTCGCCCGGCAAAACGTCATGGGCTGCGCCTTGATGCGCCCGTAGATCGTTCCGTACGTGTTCGCCTTGCCCACGGCGCCCGCGATGATCTCCTGGTACTCCATCTTCGTTTCCGCAAAACAACTCTTCGGCAGGTTCGAACAATGGAAGCACACGCACTTGTCGGCCTCGTTGCCGTAGTTGTTGTTCCAATCCAGCAGGAAACTCGGCGAACCCGAGGCCAGCGCCAGCGCGTGCATGCTGACCGTCCCCGCCACATCCGTCTCGCACGCCGACGACGACAACTGGTCGCTCAGCATGCTCATCACCGTGCACGGCACGACCCCGAAAAACTCCTCCATGCTCGTCCAGCATTGGATGGCCGTCGCGTCGAGATCGTAGTCCTTCATCCAATCGTTGATCACCGTCGCCAGCTTGGCCATCTTCAGCAAAGCCTGATCGGGGACGCCCTTCGTGTTCGTATAGCCCTTGATCGCCTGCAGCCGCTTCTTCAGACCGGCATCGCTGTCTTTCATCCGCGCGGCCCGTCCAAAGACTTCCGACAAATCCAGCGTCTCCACCGTGATACCGGAATCCTGCAACAGCTTCTCGCTGTACCGCACCGTATTGAACGCGGCCGGCCGTGCGCCGACCGCGCCGATGCGGCACGAGCGCAACCCCTTCACCACCCGGCAGACGGCGGCGAAGTTGTGAACTTCATCCGCGAACTCGTCCGTGGCTGGGTCCATGGTGTGCCGCCGCGTGAGTGAAAACGGGATGCCATACTGCCGCAGGTTATTGCAGACACTCATCTTCCCGCAGAACGAGTCGCGCCGGTGCTTGATCGTCATCTTTTTGGCATCGTCCTGCCACGCATGAATCAACACGGGCACGTCCAGCCCGGCCAACTTCAGCGTGTCGGCCACGCCCCGTTCATCACCGAAGTTGGGCAGGGTCACGATGACGCCGTCGATCGTTTCCCGGTTCTTCTTGAACAGATCCGCGCACTTCTTGGCGTCGTTCCAAGTCTCCACCGATCCGAACTTGGTGTCACCGGGTTTCAGGACGACCACGGAATACCCCAGCTTTTTCAACAGTTTCGTCATGTGCTCGTAGCCGTCGCGGGCGAGCACGTCGGGGAAAAAGCCGCGATTTCCAACGATCAGGCCGAAAGTGGTTTTAGCTGTAGCAGGCATAGTCCGACTCTCCTTCTTTCCGCAGTACACCGTGCGCCCGGATCGGCGCAGCCGCAAGGCATTGTAACGAGCGATGATGGGGGCCGCAAGCTTTCCTGCGTCTCCGAATTGCCTGGCTTGCGTAGATGTCATATGATAGGGGCGTTCTTGGGCTGCGGATGGACCGGCCGGCATTTCCCCCGCCGGTATTGTCCCGCCGGCTATCAGCCCCGATGAACGGCTCCTATCGTGTGGGTAGGATGATTGGGGGAACGTTTTGAACCCATTCGGGGATTGGACAACCAGGTAGCGGGGGTTACAATGGACGCGTGCTCGACGAATGGCCGGATTGCCCGTTTTGACGTCGCCGCTTCGTCGATGGGAAGGGGAAACGCGCGATGAAACATTCCCCGGCGCGCAGAACGGTTGTCTCTACTCCCGCAAAAGTCCTCATCGCCATCGGAGCCGTTGTTTTCGGGCTCTCCTTCTACCCCAACATCGTATTGGGCAACAACTTCGACGGCGACTTCCTGGAATTGGTGGGAACCGCGGCCCTGATCGTCGGCGCCAATTTCGTCGTGCTCAAACTGACGCAACGGCCGGGGATCACCCGTTTCTTCATCACCGGATCGGTATTGCTGATCTTCGCCCGCTTCCTGGACTTCTCGGAGGAATTTCCCGGACTCGCCGACCTGCCGGTTCTCGGCGGGCAAGGCCTCGGCCACGAACTTGCCGAGCGCGCCAGCGAGGGCTTCGGCTACACCTGCCTGCTCATCACCATGCTCTTCGTTATGTACGAGTTGGCCCGCCTTAACGAAAACGCCGAAGCCGAAAAACTCCGGTTCAAACAACTCTTCGAGGAAAGCCAGTACCTCGCCCGCCTTATCGAACTGTCTACCGACGCCGTATTCGCGGTCAACGGCGAAGGCCGAATCCAGGTGTGGAATGCCGGCGCGCAACGCTATTTCGGCTACTCGAGCGACGACGCAAAGAAACGGACCTACCGCGACGTCCTGGTCGGCGGCATCGAAGACGCCGGAGAGAATCTGGTCCAGTTCGTCGAACAGAAAGGACCGCAGGAAGAAGTCGAGGTCATGGCCAAGCGCGACGACGGAAGCCACTTCGCGGCCGGCGCCAGTTTCGCTCCCGTGACGAACGAGCAAGGGGGGGTCGTCGGCGCCTGTATCATCGTGCGCAGTATCGAAAAACGCAAGCGGGTCGAACAGGAACTGCTTGCCTCGCGCAATCTCCTGTCCCGGGCCTTGCAATCCGCCGACGTGGGCCTCTTTATCGTCGGTCGCGACGGCGAACTGCTCGAATTCAACGCGCGCATGCAGGTCATCACCGGCCTGTCCGACGAAGAACTCCAACACATGACCCTCGCAACCGCCATGCAGAAGATCCTGCTCAATGCCGACACCGTCTTGTCCGGCGTGCAGGATCGCGTGCTCCAACAAGGCAAACACGCCGAATTCCGTAACATCGTCGTCCACCGCGGAGACGGCGAAACGCGCGTGTGCAACGGCGCCGTCGCCCCCGTCTCGGACGAGACCGGCGCGGTCGTCGCCGCGGCCGGTGTCGTCGTGGACGTGACGGATCGCGAAGCCCTCCAGGCCAAATTGCTCGAAGTGCAGAAAATGGACAGCATCAGCCGTCTTGCCGGCGGCATCGCTCACGACTTCAACAACATCATGGCCGGCGTGTTGGGCTACGCGACGCTCGTGCGCGAAGAACTCGGTGCGGATTCCCCCCACTACCGTCGCATGGTGGCCATCGAGGATTCCGCTTTGCGCGCGTCAGAACTCACCAATCAACTGCTGACCTTTGCCCAGGCCGGCGCACGCAATATGGAAACCATTTCGCTTAACACCATCGTCGGCGAAACGGTTAACCTCCTCTCGCACACCCTCGATCCGAACGTGCACCTTACGTTTGACGCGACCCCCAACCTCGATCTGGTGGAAGCCGACCGGACCCAGATCCATCAAATCGTCATGAACCTCTGCCTTAACTCCCGCGACGCCATGGTGGACGGGGCCGGCGACATCCGGCTTTCCACCGCAAACGTCACCGTGGACGACGCCCTGGCCGAAGCGGTGCATCTTCCGACGCGCGGGGATTTCGTGCGGCTCACCGTCGAAGACACCGGATGCGGCATGCCGCCGGAAGTCGCGCAGCGCATGTTCGATCCCTTCTTCTCGACAAAACAGCAGGGCCGGGCTATCGGCATGGGCCTCTCCGTCGTATACGGGATCATCCAAAGCCACGGCGGCGGTCTTCGCGTCGAGTCGGAAGAAGGGAAAGGCACTCGCATCGAAGTCTACCTGCCATCTGTGGGTGAGCAGGCCCGGGCCGAGACCGCCTCCTCCCCGGTGGAACGCAAGGTCGAGAAACGCGACGGCCTCATCCTCGTGGTCGACGACGAGAAACTCTTGCGCACCCTGCTTCAGGATATCCTCGGGATGGCGGGCTACGACGTCATCGAGGCCAGCACCGGCGAAGAAGCGCTCGAGATTTACGAGCAACGCAAAGACGAGATCACGGTCATCATCCTGGACATCGTCATGCCCGGCATGGGCGGCGCAAAGACCCTCGAACTCCTCACCCAGATCGATCCCGACATCCGCTGCATCGTTTCCAGCGGCTACGGCAGCGAAGCCCTCGACGCCAGCCTGCTCAACCGCGAAAACATCCGTTTCCTGGCGAAACCGTTCCAATCCACCGTCGTCATGGATACCGTCCGCGAACTCATGGCCAACTAGCGGCTGAAGTCCAGTGGCGCACGCGCCTCGCTATCGGCCAATACCGAATGTCGGATCGGACGGATGGGTCCGATCCGTCCGATCCTCGGGAAACTAGGTACACGCCCCGTCACCGCATCTCCCTCCCCAGCCCCCCAGCCTCCATGTAGCACAGCCCTGCCTCATGAATCGCCCAGTCATTGAGCCTCGCGCGTGGGTATGGCAGAATCGATGCTCACGCACTGAGTCCACGTAGATCCGGAGTCGCCATGCAGGCAACCATCGACTCAACCGAATCCCTCGACGAACTCCTCAGCCGTCCGGACGAGGCGCTCGTTGACTTCTTCCGCACGCTGAGCGGCAACATCGTCATCCTCGGCGTCGGCGGCAAGATGGGGCCTACCCTGGCGCGTATGGCCGCCCGCGCGACGGAATCTTCCGGCGCCTCCCGGCGAATTACCGGTGTCTCGACCTTCTCACAAGCCGGTCTTCGCGAAACGCTGCAATTCTCCGGCGTTGAAACTCATCGCGCCGATCTCCTCGCGCCCGGCGCCGTCGCCGATCTCCCCGACGCCGAAAACGTGATCTATATGGTCGGCCGGAAATTCGGCTCCACCGGCGCCGAGTGGAATACGTGGGCGACCAACGTGTTGGCGGCCGCCCGCGTGGCCGAACGGTATTCGTCGTCGCGCATCGTCGCTTTCTCCTCAGGCAACGTCTATCCCTTCGTGCCCGTGGATTCCGGCGGCGCGACGGAAGCGACACGCCCCGATCCCGTCGGCGAATATGCCATGTCCTGCCTCGGGCGTGAACGCATGTTCGACTACTTCTCCAACGAACGCGGCGCGCGCGTCGCGCAGTACCGTCTCAATTACGCGGTCGAATTCCGGTACGGCATCGTACTCGACGTGGCCGCACGCATTCTCAACGGGGACTCCGTTGATGTGACCACCGGCTACGTCAACGTCGTCTGGCAACGCTACGCCAATTCCGTCGCGTTGCGTTGTCTCGAACGCGCCGCGTCACCACCCGCCGTATTGAACGTGACCGGACCCGAAACGGTGTCCATTCGCGAACTCGCGACCCGCCTCGGCAACCGTATGGATCGTTCGGTGACGTTCACCGGTGAGGAGGCGCCCACCGCGCTGCTCAGCAATGCCGCGCGGTGCCACGATCTCTTCGGTCCGCCCGATGTGGATGTGAACACGATCGCAGATTGGGTCGCGGACTGGCTCACGCGCGGCGGGGCTACGCTCGGAAAGCCCACCCACTTCGAAACACGCGACGGGAAGTTCTAGCCATGGCGAAATACCCGAAACTTTCACCGGCTGTTGCACGGCGCATCCGCTCCGGATTGGTCATCCCGGCCCATCCGCTGGCGCTCACGCGCGCGGGCAGATTCGACGAACGTCACCAGCGCGCCCTCACGCGATACTACTGCCACGCCGGCTCGGGCGGCATCGCCGTCGGCGTCCACACCACTCAATTCGCCATACGCGATCGCAACGTGGACCTTTTCAAACCCATTCTGCAACTCGCCGCCGAAACCGTCGACGAGTACGTGGCGAAAACCCGTCGGCCTGTCGTCAAGGTCGGCGGCATCTGCGGGAAGACGCGACAGGCCGTTCGGGAAGCGGCGTTTCTGCGCGAAACCGGTTACGACGCTGGTCTGCTCAGTCTTGCGGCGTTGTCGAAATCGACAGTCCCGAAATTGGTCAAACACTGCCAAACTGTCGCGCGCCAGATACCCATCATGGGTTTTTATCTGCAACCCGCAGTCGGCGGCCGCGTCCTGCCGGTCGAGTTCTGGCGGCACTTTGCCGAGATCGAAAACGTCATCGCCATCAAGATGGCTCCCTTCAACCGCTACCAGACCCTCGTCGTGGTGCGTGCCGTCGCCGAATGCGGGCGCGCCTCCGACATCGCGCTGTACACCGGCAACGACGACAACATCGTCGTCGATCTGTTGACGACCTATCGCATCGCCATCGGCAAGAAGCGGGTTTCGCTTCGGATCGTGGGCGGGCTGCTCGGCCATTGGGCTTGCTGGACACGCAAGGCCGTCGAACTGCTCGACGAATGTCACCGCGTCGTCAAAAAGGGCGGCGACGTCCCGGCGTCGTTGCTCACGCGTGCCATCGAAGTTACCGACAGCAACGCGGCCTTCTTCGACGTGGCCAACGCGTTTCACGGCTGCATCGCGGGCATTCACGAGGTCTTGATGCGGCAAGGGCTCCTCGCGAGCCGCCGTTGCCTCGATCCCAGAGAAGGACTGTCCCGCGGCCAACGCGAAGAAATCGATCGCGTCTACGGCGCTTATCCCCATCTCAACGACGACGCCTTCGTCGCCGAACATCTGGATAACTGGTTGGATTAACGAGACCGAATGGGAGAAGCCTTGTGCGTTTTGCATTCCTCACCGACGAATTGAGCCAGGAACCGCGGGAAGCAATTGAAATCGCCCTCGAATGGGGCGTCCGCGACTTCGAGATTCGCAATATCCGGGGGAAGCGCTTCCCGCGCGTGCCCCTCCCGGTGCTGGACGAACTCGTCGATCTCCAGGACGAATTCGATGTCCAATACACCGCCGTCTCGCCCGGCTTCTTCAAGACCCGGATCGACGACGAACCGCACCTCGCCTACGCCACCGGCGACGGTCTCCGCATCGCCATGGATTTCATGGACGCCTGCGGTATTCCGCTCGTGATATGTTTCGGATTCGAGGCGACGCCCGGCACGGACAAAGAAGCCGTCGCGCGCCTGGGCGCCTTCGCCGATCGGATCGCCGACCGGGGCTTCCACGCCGCGGTCGAGAATGAAACCCACTGCAAGTTCAACACGCCCGATCGCATCGCGTCCTTGCTGCAGCAATGCGATCGCATCAACCTCGGCGCCAACTGGGATCTCGCCAATCTCAAACAAACCGCGAAGCAGGGTTTTCCCGACGGCTACGAAACGGTCAAACCGTACATCCGCAACGTCCACGCGAAAGACGTTGTCGTCCTCTCCAACGGAACCACCGAATGGCGGCCCATTGGCGAAGGCGAATGCGACTGGGCCGGCCAGATGCGCGCCCTCATCCAGGACGAACTCGTCGAACACGTCACCATCGAAAACCACTGCGGCCCGCCCAAGAAAGTCGGTCACCACAATCTCCAAATCCTCAAACGCTATGTCGAAAGTATGGAAGGATAACGGGTGAGAGCAGTATCGCGCGGTGCACGAGATCCATTGGTAGACGCTCGCGAAGCGAGCCGCCGAAGTCTTTTGGAAGGGCGTCCAGGGGGGAACCTTTTCCTCAGAAACGGTTCCCCCCTGGTTTTTTCACGCAAATGATTCGCGTCATCGCAGGCTCGGCGCGGGGGATCCGGCTCCAAACCGCCGAAGGCCGGCGCGTACGCCCGACACTCGACCGCGTCCGCGAAGCCTGCTTCAGTATCCTCACGCCCCGGCTTGAAGGAGCGCGTTTCGCCGATCTCTTTGCCGGCAGTGGCGCCAACGGTATCGAAGCCCTCAGCCGTGGCGCAGCATATTGTGCCTTCGTCGACAACGACCGCCGCTCCCTCGACCTTGTGGAACAAAACCTCGATAAGACCCGCCTCGATGCCAAGGGTACGTGCCACCGCTTCGCCCTGCCACAAGGGATGGCACAACTACGGACCCGGAAATCCCCCTTCGACCTGGTTTACGCCGATCCCCCCTTCGACTTCACGGCCTACGACCAGCTCCTTTCGGGCCTCGCAGCCGAGAATCTCCTCGCACCGCAAGGTCTTGTCATTATTGAACATGCAACCGACGCAACCGTTCCGGAAACGGTCGATCCCCTGACCCGCACCCGCCAGGCAACCTACGGAAACGTGACCCTCTCCTTTTTCTCTTGACGCATTATGTTGTATGTGTTAAATTGCTCTTGACACAATATATAGGTGTGTCAACGGTTTTGCCGAAATCCACTTGTGGTCGGCCCGACAAAACATAGGATTTGTATTGCCAATGCGTTGTCCCTTCTGCGCGTTCCTCGAAAGCAAAGTGGTCGACTCCAGATCCTCAAAAGAAGGCGATTCCATTCGCCGCCGGCGCGAATGCCTGAAATGCGCGCGCCGTTACACCACCTACGAACGCATTGAAGAAGTCGCGCAGATGGTGATCAAGAAAGACGGCCGCCGCGAACCCTTCGACCGCTGGAAAATCAAGAGCGGCATCCTCAAAGCCGTGGAGAAACGCCCGGTCGGGCTGGAACAAGTCGAAGCGCTCATCGACGACGTTGAGCGCAGCCTCTTCAACTCCACCGAACACGAAGTCTCCACCGACGCCATCGGTCTCGCGGTCATGGAGAAGCTGAAAGATCTCGACGAAGTCGCCTACGTCCGGTTCGCATCCGTGTACCGCCAATTCAAAGATCTCAACGAGTTCATGAACGAGCTGAAAACTCTCCTCACCTGAATACCAGCGCCCCGACTCCCGTTGAAGCCTGCATCCTCCCGGGCTTCAACCGTGCAACAAACCGCCCCTCCCCCTCCCCCTCCCCCTCCCCCTCGTAATCGGGATCGGGATCGATCGGGATCGGGATCGGGATCGGGATCGCAATCGGGATCGGATTACACCAAACGGAAGGAAAGAATCGCGCGCAGACGAGCACCCAGAACGCGCGCTACTTCTCCAGGAAGTACCGGTGGCCTGCCACTTCGATGCCCACGCCGCGCAGCTCGACTTTGATAAGACGGGCATTCGTGTCTTTGATGTATTCGCCCACATACACCTTCTGAAAATTGATCAACGCGGAAGGTCGCGGATTCCGGTCGTTCGTAAGTCCCACCATATTGATCTTCAACTTGGGAAGACCCAACCGGATTCGCTCCGATTCAGAAAGCATCGGCAGCGTGTTCAAATTGACTTCGCCGATGGGAGTGTCGTCGCGCTGTTCCTGCGGAGGCGGCGCTTGCTGCACGTTCGTGGGCACCCCGGGCGGCGCAACCGCCGGCGCAGGTTGCGGGACCGATTCCGCCGCGGCCGTCTCGTCCGGTACCGCTGCTGGTTCAACCCAGACCACCGGGTCGGGCGCCGGTACTGCCGCTTCGGTCGGCGTTACGGACTCGACCGGTTCCAGTGCCGCCGGCTCCGACGAAACCGGTTGCAACGGTTCGGGCGCCGGGACCGCCGGCGCACGATCCTCCGCGGGCCGGAACGGGGCAGTCACAACGGGCGGCGTCGCCACAGCAGTACGTGAGGGCGCCGCATCCGCCAGACGTGGCGACTCGGTCGCGCGCATGACCGCCACGGCCGTCACGGCGGACACCGTCACCAGCAGGACAATCAACGCGACCCCGGCCAGGACCAGCACCAAGGAGTTGATCCGGATGAGTTCACCTTCCGGCTGCTGTCGGCGCCGCCGGGTCAGATTACGTTCCGCCGCCGCCTCTTCGACGTTCGCCCGTTCCCGGGACTTTTCCTTGCCGGTCTTTTCACTTTCGAGTTTCTTGAGCGCGTCCAGGATGGAACTCATGGGATCAGTTCCCTCCGCCGCCACTCGGTGCGCTCGGGATCAACGGCATGCCCGCCAACGCCGCCGACGCGGCCGCTTCTTCAGAGGCATCGGTCTTTGCATCACCCGGAGTCGGCGGCGGCGAAGGTTTCGACGCCTCCGCCTCCGGTTCCTCGGACTTCTTGGCCTCGGCCGGTGCTTGGCCCGCCGGTGGCGCCGGTTTCGTGTCCTCCGCGGGCGGCTTCGATTCCATCCCCGGCTCATTCAGGTCTTCTGACGTTACCACGCCCTTCGCATTGAGGTTCGCGAACGGGTCTACCGGCCCCTCTGGTACCGGCGGCGGCGCGGGCGGGGGCGTTTCCGCCTCGGTCGCGGGCGGGGTTTTCTCGTCCGGCTTGTCTACCGGCGGTTCCTCCTTGGGCGCTTCAGCCAGGGTCGCCGGCGCCGTCGGCGTATCTTCCGCCTTTGCCTTCTCTACTTCCTTCGGCTTTTCTTCTTCCTTCGGTTCGGGCTTCTTGGCCACCGTCTTGGGCGGTTCAGGTTTGGCCTCCGGTTTGGACTCCGGCTTCTCCTCCCAGTCCGCGCGCAACGTCAGCGGCGGCAACGGCCGCAACGCCGGTGTGGAGAAACCCGGCAGCCAACTATACAGCACCATCCGCGTCCGGCTGCCCAACACGCCGTCCACCTCGAGCCCCGTATCCTTCTGCACGGCGGACACCGCTTCTCGCGTCACGCTGTCGTACACGCCGTTCGGCTTTTCCTTGAACCGTCCCAGCGCCCGCAATTGGACCTGCAACACCCGCACGTCCTCGCCCGTTGTTCCAGGACGCAAGATAGGCGCATCCGGATTCGGATCCCGCCAGAACAGGAGCGCTTCGTTTTGATAGCACTGTTTGAACGCATCCGTCGGGATCAACGTGGTGTCGGACATGCTCGTCGTGAGCCGCAGCTCGTCAAACTCGACCCCGATGATCGCGCTCCACACCGTCTGGGTCTTCCCGTGCAAACGCACCATCACCGGGAGATTGATCGCTTCGATCTGATCCACCGTGAGTTCCAGGGCTTCGCACTGCAACCGGCTCTCTTCGGCAAAGGTGCGTATGCTATCCTCGGAATCGTCGGCGGGATAGTCGGTCAACAGCGCCAGGTTCCACTCCCGCAACATGCTCACCGCCGCGCCGTTCAGACACTCGTGCGGATTCAACCGGTCCACAAATCCCGATACCGTCGGGTCGAAGGCCCCGTCCGTCGCGGGCGCCTCCACCTCGACCGGACGCTCGGCCGCGGGCGTCAGCGCCGTGTCGCGTGTTCGCGCTTCCGCCGTAGACGAGGTCGACGCGATGGGATTCACCTTGTCGAAAAGCGCCGCGAGTCCATCGCCGGACTCCCCGTTCAGATAGTCGATGCCGAATTTCCCCAGCACCAGCACCAAGGCGATCACCGCGATCACCGTGGAACTCGGCACGAGGCGTTTCAACCGCGAGCCTTCTTTCTTCTTCTTGACGGTTTCCCCGCGGATCTCTTTCCACGCCTGCTTGATGATGGTGTGCGAGATTTCCCGCGTTTCCTTCGTATACCCGATAAGGAGGGCCCGGTCGCAGATCGCATTGATCACGCGCGGCGTCCCGCCCGTGAACTTATAGATGTACTTCACGGCCTTCGGCGTGAAGTGAATCCGGCGTCGCCCCCCCGCCACGCGCAACCGGTACGCGATGTACTGCAGCGTCTCCTGCCGCTCCAGGGGATGCAGGTGGTACCGTGCCGTGATCCGCTGGTTCAACTGCCGCAACTCGTCAAGTGACAAATGCTGCATCAGTTCCGGCTGGCCGATCAGCACGATCTGCAGCAGCTTCGTCGTCTCGGTTTCCAGGTTGGACAGCAGCCGGATCTGTTCCAGGACCCCCGGCGTGAGGTTCTGCGCCTCGTCGATGACCAGCACACAGTTCTTCCCCTTGGCATTGCGGTCCAGGAGATACTCGTTCAGTTCGTCGATCAGCTCGCGAACGGTGGCCGCTTTCGAGTCTATCCCGAAATCATCGTTGACCTTACGAAGGAGTTCCTCCGGCGAGAGGTAGGGGTTGAAGATGAACGCGACTTCCGTGTTCTCGTCGAGTTCGTTCAGGAGCGTCCGGCAGATCGTCGTCTTCCCCGTCCCGATTTCCCCCGTGACCATCACGAACCCGCTTCGGTTCTTGATCCCGAACAGCAGGTGGGCGAAGGCCTCCTTATGCTTCTCGCTGAGATAGAGGAATTTCGGGTCCGGGGTGAGGTTGAACGGCTTTTCCCGCAGACCGTAAAAGGCTTCGTACATGCTTCCCTCGCCGGGCAGGCACACCTATCCCTGCCCTCCTAATCCGTGACTTGGAAGAATAACAGGAGAAGGAAAACCTGTCAACAAATGACCGGAGCCCGGAGCGGAGCCAAAAGACCCCACAGATCCGTCCGATCCGCCCGATCCCACGGCCCGGTCCATGCCGGTCCCCGTCCGTGTGCGTCCGTGTAGGTCCGTGTAGGTCCGTGTAGGTCGCCCCCTACGGAAACGCCATATCCACCTCCACCACCGATTCCCCCTCCGGCACAACCACGGGCTTCCCCACAACCTGCCCCAACCCATCCGTCGCTACCAGGAGCGTGTACTCGCCGGGGTCTACGGCGTCGAACCGAAATGGACCGGGACCGTTGAGCCGGTCCATGCCAGCGGCACGCATTTCCACTATCGTTGCAGAGGTCGCGTTGTTCACGGCAGCCGCATCAACCTGGCCCGCGAGCAGGGCCACGTCCAGATCGCCAATTGTGGAGTCGGCCGTTATTCGCCCCCGCACTGACGCGCCGTCCGCAAAATCGAAGTCACGGGTGATACTGGCCCCAGGCGCGATCGCAAACATCGCCGTCTTGCCAACCCGGCGTCGACTGGCTACCTCTGTTACGACGACAAGCGTGCCCGGGCCCGCCACCACATGGGCAAATTCGAAGTGCCCCGCCTCATCGACGGGTCGACTATATTGCACGAGCCCTTCAGCCGCTTCGACCGTCAGCGCCGCCATTATGGGACGGCTTGTTCCCAGCCCCGGCGCATTTCGTACAGTCCCTGACACCTTAGCACCGGCCGTTTCCAAATTAATATCCAGCCTCGTCGTTTGGTTAGACGCAACGGCAACGGTCCGCCGGATTCTGCCTATCGGCGAATCGACGGTCACGAGCGCGGAACCCGCGATCAGCTTGTCGACGCGGAACGATCCATCGTCTCCCGTAGTTGCGATGGGCCGTATCCGATCGTAACTCGAGAACGAAGCCTCCGTGTAGTAGAAATTGACGCGAGCCCCGGGCACAGGCGCACCATCCACAGTCACAGCGCCTTCAAGAGTTCCACCGTTCGTCAGCGTGAACGTAGGGCTCGGTGAGGATCCCGCATGTACGTCCACCGTAAATTCTCCAGGTGCGTAATCAGGGTGATATACATAGATGAAGTTCGTCCCAGGCACGAGATTCCCCAGCGTGCAGGTGCCGTCACGGCCAGTCTTTGCGCTGGCCCCGGAAAACCGTGGGTTATCAAAGTAGTACGGTAATTCGCCGTTAAAAACCTGCGCCTCGGCTAGCGGTTGGCCGGAAGGGTCAACCACTGTCGCGTGAACCACCGCGCCCGGCTTCACGACGAGGTCCACTCCGGAGATCGTCTGCCCTGGGTGAACTTCGACGATCGTCGAACTGGGAAAGCACCCGGCCGCTCGCGCCACGACGGCGCAGCTACCCGGCCACGCATTGTCCACGCGGTATTCACCGGATTCGTTGACGTACCGGTTGTACGGAAGGTTCGATCCCGCCGACGCCGCCACATCCGCACGAGCCACGGCCAAGTCAAACTCAGTCATGGGATTCCCCGTCCGACCATCAACCACCCGGCCTTCGACAGATCCGAAACGATCCAAAACGATCTTGAAGTCCTTCGTGCCCGTGGCAACGCCGTCAATTTGGCGGGAAGGATACCCTTCTGCCCGGATGTTGAGGTCGTAACTTTCCAGGTCGAGACCTTGCAAGGTGTACACGCCGTTTTCGTCCGATTTTGCCCAGGGACCAAGTCGCCCTGCTCCCCGCGGAATGACATCAGCACCGGAAACGGGCGAGCCCGTGTCATCGACTATCTGCCCGGTGATCGTTCCAGCGCCTCCACCCACATCGATAATCAAGTCCGAGATGGACTGTCCCGGTCCAACGGACACTTCAGTCGCCGGCTTTCCCAATCCGATTGAATCGGCCAAAATGAAATAATCGCCGGGAACCAGATTCACAAACGAGAAACGCCCGTTTGCATCGGAACTTGCCGAGTCGAAGCGGTCGCGGGTCTTGCTTCTGATATTCACACCCACTCCGGCCGCGGCCACACCGCCACCATAAACCAACTGTCCGCTGACCGAACCCATCGGGCGTTTGACGAGCGTCAATGTGACTCCCTCAACGTCATGGGCTCCTAGGGTGAAGGGTCCTGCCGTTTCGCTCATCCATGCCCCAGCCGTTGCTTGGACGATCACCGCTTCGCCTAGTGCAAGACCTGAGATTGTGAAGTCTCCGGCTTCACTTTCTTCGATATCGCGACGAGCGCCACGGAAGGCGTCGCTCGCCCGATCGGTATACCGGACTGTAACAGTTATTCGGTCAAATTCAGCATCCGGTGGCGCTTTCACCGTCCCGCGGATTGTCGCCCCCTTCGCAAGTCCGAAATCGATTCCCGTAATGGTCTTTCCCAGTTCCACGACGAGGGGATCCTGCACGGGGTTTTCAATGACCGGGTACCCGGGCCCCTGCACGGATTGGACGTGATACATTCCCGGTCGCAAACGGGCAAATCGGTACGCGCCCGTTTCGTCTTCGTTGGTGTTTCCGTATTCCGAGACATCCCCCGTCGTACGTAGATTCACTTCTGCGTGTCGGATCCCGTTTCCAGTCTGCGCGTCATACACCCTCCCCATGATGATTCCCCCTTGGGCAACCTCGACGGTCACACCCGTCACGTCACCGCCTTCGGGCACGATGAATCCTTTTGACAAAGAGATCAGCTTGTCATCGTGGATTTGTACAGAATTGCCACCCGGTTGGACGCCATCTAACACGAAGTATCCATCCCTTCCGGTTTCAGTCAGCCGCCCCCGATACATGCTGACCTTCAGATCCGGCACCGGCGTGTTCGTCCCCGCATTGACCACCCGGCCTTCCACGTGCGCGCCCGGTGTCAGCGTAATCATTACCGGCGGTTTGTCGGCCGGCAGATAATCGCTTTCGTAAAGCGCACAGGTCGGCGAATCCACCTGCAACTTCCACGAACCCAGCCACACCGGCGCCAAGTGAAACCGGCCGTCGGCATCCGTTCGCACCCCTCGGAGTTCCTGCCACCGATCGGAAAGCCACTCTTCCTCGCCCGTCCAGTTGCCTTGTGTCGGCGTTACGAGTGCATCCGACACCGGCGTCCCGTCCTTGCTGTGCACCACCCCGTCCAACGCGCCCGCCGGAAGCATGGCGATCTCGTGCACCTCCGGTTCTGCGGCCGTGTCGCTGCTCATATCGTCCGCGCCGAACACTCCTGGCGCCGTCGCCTGCAACATATACGCTGTATGTTGCAGATCCCTGAACCTAAACGAGCCGTCATCCCCCGATTTCGTTTCGTGGTGCTTGCCCTTCCCGGGGTCATAGGGATCGAGCGTGAGGGCCGCGTTCGCCACCGCGTTTCCGGACTGGTCGACCGTCCGCCCGCGAATGAAATTCCCGGCCAGGGAGTCCGCCGTGGCGGTTGCTCCGTGATCGGTCCGATCCGACCGATCCGTCGGATCCGTCCGATCGGCTTGCGGCTCCTCCGCAGCCACCCCGCTTTGCGCGATGGCTGTCTCGGGTCCGGCGTTCTGCGCGGTTGGTTCCGGCGCATTCGGCCAATACACCACCGTGCCCGCCACCACCAGCACCGCGGCAACCGCCGCCATGATCTTCGCCACCACCCCGGACGCGATCGTCCCCGCAACGCCCGCCGCTGCCGCACCCCCCGCAGCGCCCGTTGTCGAAGCGGCACTCGCTTCCCACGCCGCCGTGACGCCCGCGAGCAGCCCCATGATGGTTTTCACGCGATCCCGGTGCGACCGTTCCGGTGCAACAGCCGGTTCCAGGTGACGCAGCATCTGCCCGCTCAACGCGTCCCGCGCCCGTTGCAACCGCTTCCTTACGGCGTCCTGGGAAAGTTCCAACAGCGCGGCAATCTCCTTGATTGACCGGCCGCCGTAATAATGGAGGAGCAACGCCTCGCGATGGATGTCGTCGAGCCCTTCGATCTGCTGCCGCACGAGGACGCGCAGTTCCCGATCTTCGAGTCGATCCGCAGACGGCTCCTCCATCGCGGCCACCGCATCGACCCGTTCCGCTTCACGGGCACGGCTGCGTTGGTGGTTGCGGCAGATGTTGCGAACGATGGTCAGCAGCCACGGACCGAACTTGGCGGGCTCGCGCAACCCGTCCAGGGATTCGAAGGCTTTGAGAAAGGCGTCCTGCGCGGCGTCTTCCGCATCGGTGACGTTGCGAAGCTGCGCGTACGACACCGCGTGGGCCACAGGCAAATAGCGATCGACCAGCACCGCAAATTCGTCGTGCTTCCCCGCGCGCACCCGCAGCACGACTGCCGCATCATCGGAAGTCTTTCTAAACCACGGCATGATTGTACCTCGCCTCCCCTGCGAAGGCGTCACGCCGGGCTACTGCTGCGACGCCTCCAGCCGTTGTCGAATCGCGGCGACATCCCGCCGAATACCGTTCAACGTGATGATGAGCCACACTACAACCGCGATGGGGATTCCCCACGCGAACAAACCCACGATGAGCACCATCACCCATTCCATGCCGCCCGGCCCGGTCATCATCGCTTCCATAACCCTGTCCTCCCTGTATAGCGAAAGTGCTTTCACCGACCAGTGTAGGCCACGGAAAGGCTGTTTACCAAGGAAGACACCACCCCACCAAAAAGGTGACCGGAAAAGAATGCAGGCGAGACGCCTGCGCTACAATCGCCCAAGCCGAGTCGGTGGGATCTTCTAAGTAGCGCAGACGTCTCGCCTGCAAGGTCTCTACAGTGGCCGGGAGCGCTGCGAATGCTGGATCGGGCCGATCAGCCCGATCGGCCGGATCCGTCCGATCCCTTCTCTTCCGCTGCCGCCTGCTTGATGGCGTCCCGGATCGCCCCGTCCTCCGACCACGGGATCAAGTGGTTGCGGTCTTTGAACAAGACCTCGTCGCGAACCCGGCCCTTCGTCAGGTGCTCTTCGAGGTAGGTCACGTTCGACACCGGCACCAAGGCATCCTTCTTACCGTGCAAGACGATCACCGGGCACGTAATCTTCGCGAGCAGCGGCTCCAATTTCTGAAGTTCCGCTTTGAGCGGGAGCAGCTCGCGATTCGAATTGCGCAATCCGCGCGGCAGGATACTCGGCACAAACCCGACTTCGCCCAGCGTCTGATACCAATGCGTCTTCTCCAGGTCAGGGTCCAGCGCACCGGAAATCACGACCAATCCCCCCACCCGGTCCGCGAAATCCGCGGCCGCCCGGCACACGATGGTCGCACCGAGCGAATGCCCCACCAGGATCGGCCATTTCCCGTTGCGCTTCACCAGAAACGGTTCGATCGCCTTGGCCTGTTCTTCGAGCGACGGCACCGGGGTGTGCGGGGTCGTCTGTCCGAAGCCGGGCCGGTCCAACGCAATCGACTCGAACCCGGGAATGGGGTCTTTCAAGTAGTCGAGCCACGCGCGCGCGTTCCCCGGCGACCCGTGCACATAGATGATGCGCGGCGCATCCGTCGGCCCGGCGTGCAGGTAGCTGATGACCTGCCCATCCTCGCCTTGGATGGTCGCACGCGGCACGCCATCGTCGTCGCCCACCATCATCGCCACGGTAAGCGCGACAACACTGATAGCGCCGACGATAGTCAGCAAACATCCGGTAAGTAAGATTCGTTTTCGGGGTCGTTTCATAGACTACTCAGTAGGTTCTCTCGTCCTCGGTACGGCACAGCCCTGCAAAGAACGATGCACCAGAAAGAACATCCCCCTTCAAAGGGGGAATTATGCGCGACTCGGGCATACGTCCGCATGATGATATGTCCTTGCTCCCGAAACCGCCACTGCTCCGTACCGCGACGCAAAGCGCAACTCACAAACCGAGGTCGCGCGCGAGAGCATGCGTAAGCTGCACAAATCCTTCGTGCGCCAAACCGCGCAGCGAAGCGAGCGCGATTCCCCCTTTGAAGGGGTATCAAGGGGGATGTTCTTCTCTCGGCCAAGCTCAGCCTCTATTCGCGTTCGATTGCCCTTAAGCCGGTAAGGCGGGAAACCTCGTCCTGAACGGCGGCGGCGAGCGTCTTGCCCGTGTGGTCCTTTGGATTCACAACGTCACCAAAGGTAACGTCGCAGCGTATCCATTTCAATCCCGCGCGGCCGTCGCGCGCAATGGCAGACTGTGCACTTCCGCCGCGCCGTTGGGCAGGATGTCCCGCGGCCAGTAGCGCATCACAGCATCCGCGGCCCCCGCCTTGATCGCCACTTGCGTAATGCTCCGCGTCGTCGACAGCTCCCGGTCCATCAGCGGAGAATAGGCTTCCTCGCCCTCCGGCTGAAGCGCGTGAAACGACGGCAGAAATCCCCGCATCGGACATCCCGCCTCGCGCCATGCGGCAAAAGCACCGCGCCGCCACATCGTCACCTCCTCCGTCTTCCACGACGACGACACCAGCATCGTCCACGTTTCCTCCGTATCCAACGCTGGCAGAAGCCCACGCCCGGTCCATGTCTGCGCGATGGTCTGTTCAAGCGAACACACGAGCAACGTGAACGAGGGATACGGCGTCGGATCGAAGTGTCCTGAAAACGCGGCCCGAATGTCCTCTAGTCCGCCGTGCTCCAACAGCCTCGGCACGATCTCGCCACGGGTGGGTACCGGCCCATTCGCGTCTTCCGGCCGTTCCCCCTGCGGAAAGTACGCATTGACCAGACACCCCACGACTCCCGCGTCGTTTACGGCAATCCACATTCCGCCCCGATCCGAGTCGCGCGGACCCAACAAGGCGTGCGCACGACCCAACCGCTCCGGCGGAATCTCCGGACCGCGCACCCGCGCCTCATCCCGGTTCATCGTTACCGTCAGCGCGGTATCGGTACGATGAATGCTGATCGTGCACATGCGATTCGCTCCCGATCGATCGCTACAACCTTTTCCAGTGTAACACTCCCTGCGTACGCACGAGCACAGAATTATTGCATTGCCCCCGCGGGGCAAACGACTCCGGTCCGGGCAAGGAAACTACGTTGCACCAATAGCTTACACCCGGCAGGGGGAGGTGCTTCGCCGTGTAATGCGGCGCCCCATTGCCGGTATTATTCACGGAAGTGAATGCCACTGCCTCTCCGAGAAAAAGACGCTGGGAGTATCCGTCGTGAAACGCACCAAGAACCTGACAAAACCCAAGCTGTTTATCCGCGATCTCGAGCGCCCCGCGCCCGCCAAAGGCAAAGCCACCACCCTCGCCGTCGGTGAGGAAGCGTGGTGGAAGGGTGGCGTCACGACTCTCGCCCTGGGTGAAGAGGCCTGAGTCCGCGAACCACGCCCAAACGCGGCTGGGTCGCCATCTTCGGCGCAAAGAACGACCCGCAGGTGCGCCGTGTTTCCCGCGCGTTGCGCGAACGGGGCGGAAGTGTTTTCTTGTGCGACAGTGTCGCCTTTCCGGAGACTGTACGGGTTTCCTTTGACGAAGACCGCGTCCGGGTCCATGGGAAACCGGTGCCGGAACCCATGCGTTCGGCGTACGTGCGCACGCTGGGCACCAGCTACCGCCTGCCGAATCTCGCAAAGGAATTGAAAGCCCGCCCCCACGGATTGCTGGCCCAGCTCGACGAATGCGGCGCCATGATGGCATCCATGGCCTGCACCCTCCGCGAGCGGGGCGTTCCGTTGGTCAACGACCTCGACGTCAACGCCCAACACGGGCGCAAGCCCTATCAGTTGCGCCTCCTCCGCGATGCCGGTCTCCCCGTGCCGCGCTACCTCGCCAGCAACGATCCCAAAGCGGTCCGCACCTTCGTCCGCCGCGTGAAACGCGCCGTGTACAAACCCATGGCAGGCGGCGCAACCGTCCGCGAAGTCAAGCCGGAAGACCTCTCCGACGATCGGTTGGACGCCCTGGCCTACGCCCCCGTCCTGTTCCAGGAGCTGATCGAAGGGATGTTCCGTCCGCGTCTACGTCGTCGGCGGGAAAGCTGTCGCCGCCGGCGAGTATCCACTCCACCGAACTCGACTACCGCCGCGCCGAAGACGCCGTGGTCCCCACCCGGCTCACTACCGCCGAACGCCGCGCCGCAATTGCCGCCGCCCGCGCCTGCTCCATGCGCTTCAGCGGCGTCGACCTCATCCGCACGAAGGAGGCGTTCCTCGTCCTCGAATGCAATCCGTCCCCCATGTTTGCCGTCTTCGAAAAAAAGACCGGCGTCGACATAGCCGGCCCCCTCGCAAACTACCTCCTCAACCCTGAAAGCTGATCGCAATTCTTCTTCGTTCTTCGTTCTTCGTTCTTCGTTCTCGTAATCGTAATCGTAATCGTTCTCGTAACACCCACGATGCCGGGGTCCAATTCTGACTCGTCGCATTAAACTTCACGAGCGAATTTGCTCCTCTTCAATCTGTGCAATTCGGCGTAACCTGTGGACCAAGAAGAAACACCACCGCGGGTTACCCCACAGTGGTGTTCAATCCAGCCTCAATCCCCCGAATGCGAGGGAAAACGATGTGCGCTTTACTGAGCCGCCGGTTCGCGGACCAACTCGTCCAGCTTTTCTTCGACGTTCCTTGGCCTCTTCCGCCGTCGGCAAGGGATCCTGCGTCTCATTGATCACCGGCCAGTCCGCCGCGAGTTCCTGATTCAACGCGATGTAATGCTGCCACTTCTCCGGCAGATCCTCTTCCGGGTAAATGGCGTGAACCGGGCACTCATCCACGCACGCACCACAATCGATACACTCGTCGGGATCGATTACGAGCATGTTAACGCCTTCGTGGAAGCAATCCACCGGACACACCGCCACGCAGTCCGTGTACTTGCACTTGATGCACGGTTCGACAACGATATGGGCCATCTTTCTCTCTCCTGTAAGCGAAATCTGCGGCCGAACTTCCCAAGCGGCCACATAGAATGCAACATCGCAGGACCGGGTAAACATTTCGGTGCGGAAGGAGAAAATCCTACCGGTTCCCCGCCGAAATGAACTCCCGTGTGTACCATTCCGCCCGCCGGTATGTCAAATTCGCAACGCCCAAAATGGCGACGTCTCAACCTCGAACGTGGTCCTCACCCTACCCTAGCGTACTCGTACCCCGAAACGCAGCGATTCGGCCGCACAAAACGTCTTCGAGTACAAAGTGTCATGAAAGGGGCTTTCGCCCGAAGAAGAGGAAAATGAGGTTTTCGGCGCCTACAGGCGGGTAGCCGGACGGCAGCGGAGTAGGATGGGAATCACTTTCGGAGCAGTACGAACGGTTCGCCCGACCTACTCCGCGTTGCGCCCGATAAACCGGTAATACGGCGCCCGCGCGACGGGCAGATAGCGCAGCCGCGCACGGTGTTCGGAGAAGTGCACCGGCGTGAAGCGATCGAACAAGTACGGCACGTGGTCCGGCGACGGAAACACGTTGTCCATGGGAAACCACGCGGGCCAAAGCGTCCGCGTCAGCCAGGAATGCCGCCGGTGCCCTTGTGCCGGATACTTCCGCGAAACGTAGAAATCGGTCACCCCGATCAACCCGCCCGGCTTCAGAATTGCCCGGGCCCGGTCGATGGCCGCAAACCAGTCCGGAATCATCGTGAGCGAATAAGAAAACGTTACAACGTCCACCTGCCCTTCCGCGGGGGTGAAATCCGTCACGTCGCGCTCCAGCACTTCCACATTGGCCCACCGGTGTGCCGCCGCCCGTTCCCGGGCCAACGCCAGCAGCGAAGGACAGATATCCACGATGTAAACCTTCCCCAGCCGCGCGAGGTCCGGGCCGATCCGCTCAATGTTCTTCCCCGTGCCGCCGCCCATATCGGCCCACACCGCGCCGTCTTCCACGGGAAGCTGGGCAAACAGTTCCTTCCGCCCGAGCAACAGATGCTCGCGAAACCCGTCGTAGCCACGGGCCTGCCCGCGATAGAGACTGTCGAGCCGGTCCGCGTGCGACGAGCCGCGGATGGGCGTCAGCGCCATGTGGTACAGGACTTTTAGTTCACTTACGATTGACATTACACCAGCCTGCAGCGCTATTAAGGACGGCGGGTTTTCCAACCCGCCCTCCTCTTGCAGCCCACGGATCTTTTCACGAACGCCTTGCAGGACGCAAGGCATGGCGACACGCACGAAATACGGAGGTCATCGAAAAGGAGCACGAAGAAAGCGCATGGAATCGCACGTCAATCGCAGATCCGAGATCTCCTCCAGCCGCCTCTCAGTACGACTCGCCGTCCAACCCCGCCACAAACGCCCGGTACTCGACAATGGCGTCCTTCTGCGCCTCGGCACGCGCTGCGTCCACCTCATCGTAGTGTTCTTCGAGAAGCTGGACCACCGTCCCGTCAAGTTCGCCGGACTCGTTCTGCCGCCGCAGGATGCCGAGCGTCTTCGCCCGGTCCAGCCCGCGCCGGTACGGCCGATTCTCCGTCAGCGCGGTGAACACGTCGGCCACCGCCATGATCCGCGCGCCGAGCGAAAGCTCTTTTGCCGTGCGGTGAAAGGGGTAGCCCGTTCCGTTCAAGCGCTCCTGGTGCAAGGCGCTCCAGTCCGTGATCACCTCAAACCCTTCCACTTCCTCCAGCACCTGATACGTATAGAACGCATGGCAAAGCATGATGTTTCGTTCTTTCTCGTTCAGCCGCCCCGGTTTGTCGATGATCTCAAGCGGAACGGCCAACTTGCCGAGGTCGTGCAGATACGCCGCCACCCGCATCGTCTCCCGTTCCTGGTCTGAGAACCCGATGAGGTCCGCCAGGCACACCGCCGACGCCGCGACTCCGCTCGAGTGGGTTGCCGTGAATTCGCTTTTGAAATCGATCAACCGGCAGATCAACCGCGAGAAATCGACCAGCCCTTCCAGGTCCAGCTCGATCGACTCCTCCCGCAGTTCGCGCCGGAGTATCGAGTCCAGCGATTGGGATACGATCTCCAACCAGAAGTACTCTTTCTCCGCGAGTTGACGGAAGACCTGGACCATCTCGGGCTTGAAGAGCCGGCCCGACTCTCGCTCCACGGCCTCGCGAATCTCCTTTACCTGCCCCAACGGCGACTTGTTCCGGTCCACGAGAACCGCAATGCGATCCGCGAGATGGAGCAGATGCGCATCCTCCGGCACCGCCTCCCCGTTCCAGCGCGCGCCCTTGCCGTCCGCCCACGGTACGTGGTGAAAGCGCACCAGCTTCGCGATGCCATGAAACGGCGCAAACGTTTCCAGGAGCCGCGCGCCGACAACCGCGTGCTGATACGGCCGGACATCCTCAAACTCGAGCACGTCCAACCGTTCCCGCATGGAAAAACAACCGATGTCATGGAGGGCGCCCGCCAGGGCCAATTGATACTGCGTGTGCCGGGGCCGATCGGATTCGCGCCCCAGGCGGTACGCGATATAGGCCACGCGGGTGTGGTGCTCCGCGATCCGGGGATTCACCAGATCGACCGTCTTGGCCAGCGACGCGACCAGGTCGAACAGATACACGCGACTCGGCGAGAAAGACATACTACGCTCCTTCCCACCAGTCACACGGGACCCCTTGCGCCTGCAAAATCATTATACCGGATGAAGGATTGGAGGGGCATATTCCTCAACGCGAAGACGGGAGTGGCCCCACTGGGAGCGCCTGGCTCCAGCCTGCCGACGTTCGGACCGTTTACCGACTGCAATACATCGACGGCAATTGCTCAGCGTAGATGCATACCCTCCCGTTCACGGGGAGGGTCAGGGGGGTCTTTCCGGCCAATCGTACTCGTGCGTCGTAATCGTAATCGCCAGCCTACCGCGGCCGCACCTGCCCCGCTTCCGCGCAAATGGCGTCGAACAAACGGGAAACCGGCTCGATACCAAAATCCCGAAAATTCTTGGGGTTCTTCCAAAATTCCTTCAATCGCCCCCGGCCCTCGCGCTCATACATCACGATCTTGACCATCATCTGCGCCTTGTCCAGCCCGCGGACCAGCCGCGCTTCCGGCGTCTGGGGGTCCAGCAATTCCCGGTGGTACGCCGCGTACTTGGCCGGAAACCCCTCCATCAACCGCTCGATGATCGCTTGCTCCGCGTCATTTTTGGCCTGTTTCAAAAACCCGTCGCCGGCCGGCATGGGGATGTCCATCAGCCACGCTTCGGGCAGGTCGTGGATGAGCGCCATGGTGAGGGCACGTTCCCGGTCGAACTGATCCGGATACTCCTCCACAAACAGGAGCGTCATGAGCGCCACAAAATGACTGTGCGCCGCAACCGACTCCGGCTCACATACCCCGCGCAAGACATACCCCGCCCGCGCAATACGGTCCAGGGGATGGATTTGTTCGAAAAGGGCGATCACGCGCCGCTCAAAATCGTCCATCGTATCTTTCACAACCCACGAGCAAGACTCATCGTCTTTGGAGGTAGCCGTGTGGGACAGCCACGCCGCGGCGTGGCTGTCGTTCTGCAGTCACATACACAGTGCCGCCCCTCGCCCGGCTTAGATCAGCGAATCCCGGAGGCAGTCGTCCCGCATGTTCAGGTATTCGTCCAACATGGCCTCCGCCGACTCGCGGTCCAGCCCGATCATCGTAAGCGGCGTCGCCAGCGCATCGAGCAGCTCGCCGCTGTCTTCGAGATTCGTTTGCAGCGTGCGCGCCATCTGGGTCCCAATCGCGACGATCGCCACGTTCTCCTTGGCATCCACCGCCAGTTCCGGCCGGTGATGGAACCGGATCGGCTCTGCAATTTCGATCGGCAATCCCCAGTGCGACGCCAGCAGGTGTCCCGCTTCCATGTGTGACAACCCGAGCAATTCCTCTTCCGCTGCAATCAGTTCCTCGCCGTCGAGAGAATGATCGATCTTCGAGTACAGATCCGGCGCGACTTCCGACAGGGCCAGCCGTCCAATGTCGTGCAGCAACCCACCCGAGAACACGCCGATCTGGCGCTTGCGCCCGCTGGCCTTCGCGATGATCCGCGTCGCCGCCGCGCAGCACATGGATTCCACCCAGAACGCACGGTAATCGAAGGCCTTCGACTTGTCGAACACATTCACCACCGCCGCCGAAAGCACGATCGCGTACGTCTCGCGAAGCCCCAGCAACGACACCGCCAGACCCACGTCGTCCACCCGCTGGGGAAACCCATACGCAGCCGAGTTCGCAACACTCAGGACCTTAGCCGCGATCGGCGGGTCCAACACGATAATATCCGCCACGTCGCGCACGGAACTCAACGGATCGAGCGTCGCTTCCTGCACGCGCCGCACCGTTTCCGGCAGGGCCGGCAGCATATCGATCTGGCGAATCATAGTGGCCAGATTCGTCAGCCGGATCGAAGCGCGGATCCCCGTTGCATCGGGAATCTCCGGCGCACCTTTAGCCCCCGCGGGCTTTTCGTCGACAGGAACGGCGGGATAGTACCGCTGAATCGCGGACCGGATATCCGCCGGCGCGCACAACAACGGTTTGACGCGCAGCCCCGTGCGTTCTTCGATCTTCTGCACGGTCGCGGAATCGAGGGGACACACCATTCCGACGGTCAAAAGCCGCCCCAACTTATCGATGGGAAATATTTCGTGCTCGACGGCCATCTCGCGTGGGATCAGATCGATCAACTCGCGGGGAATGTCGTACTTGGAAAGGTCGATGCTCGCCACGCCGGGCTGGCGCGCGAGGAAGCCGACAAAGGCTTCTGCATCCAGATAGCCCAACGCGATCAGCGTTTCCACGATCTTGCCGCCTTTGGCCGCCTGCGTGTTGAGCCCTTCCTGTAACTGATCCTTGTGGATCAGGCCGGCGTCGACCAGCAATTCGCCGATACGGCGTTTGGCCATCGTATCCAGTTGCCGTTGCCCCGCCGCCCGCGCGCGAGAAGGAACGCCCCCGGAGTGCCTATCGTCAGTGCTCGGTGTCATGTAGTACCTTCCCGTTCACCGGGCGCAAGCGCATATCAAGGCGCAACCCATCCGTAAATGCGCGTGCTATCTACGCATGCCTTCGCAACGAGAGGGACGGCCCAGTGTCGCATCATTCTACGGTCGCCCCCGTGCACCGGTCAAGCGCAATGGATTCCGCGTCAATCCGAGCGGCAAGCTGCCCGGCGGCGGAGTCCGCTATTTCCGCAGCGCCACTTCCTTGTCGGCGACCGCACCGAGATCCGCGTAAATCTGTTTTGCCGCGTCGACCCGTTGCAGCAATTCGGGACCTTGCAGGGCCAGTTGTTTGATCGTCCGGTTGTCGTCCACCTCCCCGGAGTCGTTCCGGGCGATGGCATCCGCGACGATTTGTTCGACCTCGGCCAGGCTGGCTTCGCGCTTTGCAAGGAGTTCCTGGATTCCGTCAAACTTCCAGAACCGCAGCCCGTCGCGCACGACATAGATCGGCGTCGTGTGGGCCCGCGAACCGTCGCTTCCGTCGGCGCGCGCCGCGATCCAGAATCCGTTGCCCGGCGGCAGATCGAAGTCCAGCGCCAACTCCGACTGATCGGCGTCAGTCGATTCGGCGGTCTTCACCGGCTCCCCGTGGACGATGATATCCAGCTTCACCGGCACGCACCGGTCCGGATCGCCCCAGGCCCGCGCCTTCACCCGTAGCGGCTCGTCGTCCGCCACGTCGATTTCGTCGCCCGGCATCGCCTTATTCACCGTGAAGTCGAGCATGATTCCGTTCGTCACGAAGGTGTGCCCTTCCCGCACGGCTTCGAACCAGCGGTCCGCCGTGAACTTCTTCTTCCCGGTATACGCGTAGACCCGCACCTCGCCGATGCTGCCGCCCCACGGCACGTCGGACCCCGCCGATGCCGTAACCTTAAAACCCGTGTTCAGAAAGTCGTAGTAAAGGTCCGTCCCCAGGTTCGCGAACTGGAGCAGCTCCACAAAATCGATCTTGTCTTTCGGAATGTTGATGCTCATGTCGCGGTGAACCTGAAAGATCCCCGAATTCACGTGCGCGTACCCGGACAGACCGCCTTGCCGGTGCACTTCGTCAAACACGGTGTCGTACAAGTAATACCGATCCGTATTGCGGATCATGTTCTTGATGTTCATCGCCAGCGTGTGACCGAGTTCGTTGTGTGTGCGCGGGCATTCCTGTCCCGGCGAAAGCACGTAGTCGCCGTCGACCACGCGAAAGTCCTGCCCAAACCCACGCTGCTCGAACCACGTCCGGTAAATGTCGCCCATCTTCACGATGTTCGCGAGGTGCACGTCCTCGGCTTGCGCCCACGTCATGATCGTTTCCCCGTCCTCATCGCTGAGGATCTGCGTGTGCACATGATCGTCGCCGGAATACCACCCAGACTTGCGCATGTCGACCCAACGGCGCGGACGGTACGTCCGTTCCACCGTCTCGTCGGACGTTACGGTAAACGTGTCCCGTACCGGCACGTGCTCCACCCCGCGTAGAACGGTAATCGCGTATTCGCCGGGAGCCAGCGCCATATTGAAGGGACCCGGTACGCACCAATACGCGCCCGCAAGTTCGCCGGGATAGTTGGCGCGCCGCGCACCATCCCAGTTGCCCTGACGATCGAATTGGGGACCGAAATCCAGCGCGTTGCTCGGTTTGATTTCGCGGCCGTCCGTCTTCCACACAATCCGCATCATGGCCGGCGCGGGTTTCCCCGTGTCGTCGGACAGCACCGTAATCCGTAGCGTTCCGTGATCCGGCGTCTGCGTATGAATCGGAAGAACGGTGGCCGGCCGACCCGCCACCGAAAAGTTGAGATACATCAACGTCTTCAACTGAGGTACGCGATTCAACGAAACCAACACCCACGTAACGCAACCCGGTTCAACCTCAACCGGCAACTCGTAACGGGAGAAGTCGGAGAGATCGTAGTCGATCGTAAGGCATCGCGCCGGACCGTCTCCGCTCGACACGCGAAATAGAAGCGCCCCCGAGTCGCCCGGCAACGTTAAGGCCTCCACCGGCAACACGGTCTTCTCGCCGCCAAGGGTAATCTCTTGCGTGGAAGAGCACCCCGCCAGAATCTCCTGCAAATGTTGTGCGGCGCCGTCCCGTTTGGCCGTGGCCGCCTTCCGCTCGTCGTCGGTCGGCGCGCGCCGCAATTCCTGTTGGGCTTCGCGCAACGTGCGATTGACGTCATCCAGCGCCGCCTGGTCCGCCTTGGCAAACAAGTAAGGGTGGTAACGCACCAGCGCGCCCGCCATCTCCGCCGCTCCCGGCAGCGTTTGTGCCTCTTGGGCCCCGGTGGGAAGCAACGTCAGCACCGAAACCAGCAAAAATACGTAGCCCGCTTTCATGATCCCTCTCCCTCCTTAAACGACGCACACGTCGCGTCCAGAACCCGGATCGTCTTGGTCAATTTCGAAGGCCGTTTCAGCCCCGGGTTTGCCGCCGCACTCATCACGATCCCGCCTTTGCCGCGCACCGAACTTGCCACCAGCGTCGGCATGTCGGCCCACAGGCCGTTGTCCAGCACAATCGTGCTGCCCTTGCCAAAGGTCGCCGGCGTGCGGGCAAAGTAAAACAACCGCAGCACGTGCGGATGCGCCTCCAGGTCTTTGGAATCCAAGAGGTTCAACTCCGGATCGTAAAGCGGCGTCAGTGAACACGGTTTGCCGTCCACCCGCAGCGTCAATTGGGATGCGGCTCGGTCGAGCACGGTTTTCAGGTACGCCCGACGTTCACCCGAAGACAACGTGTCGTCGCCGTTCGCATCGATGAGCCGCCGCGCTGCCAAAGACATGGGACTGGTGAACAAAAACTCAACGGTAAGGTCGATATTTGTCGGGCCGACCACGGCCGTGACGCGCTGTTGGAGGTACTTTTCCAGTTCCACGTGGGCGAAGGCGGTAACCAACGCGCCCGAAAAGCACACGGCAACGAAAAGAAAGGTAGGCGCCCGACGAATCCCCATAGTCGATCCCCATCGCGTTGGACCGCCAGTCTAAATCGCCGGCCGGGCGGTGTCAACGCCTCCAACGAATCGCGGCGAGACGAATCCTCGCCCGCCGTGTATAATCCTACAGGACTCGCCGCCACGCCAATCGACGAGCCAGACGCTTCGGCGTGGTCAACTTCCTTTCTCCAGGAACGGGTTGAATGTCTCTAGGGTTGTCCGTCTCTATCATCGACCGGATCCCATACCGGCGCGAAGTGACGTGAAGGAGCAGTAATGAATCATAAGCTATCTATTATCACAATCTTAGGGCTATCGTCGGTGTGGGCCTCAGCCCAGGATTACGCAGATATGGCGACCGCCCCTCCCATCACGACCAACGCCGCCATGGATAAGGTCTTGAATCCACTCCCGGCGTCCCTTGTCGAAACCTATCTCCAGTTCGTCGGCACTTCCCACGTCTTCGACACCTACGCCGGCCAGAACGGCCAACTTAAGTCCTTGTCCGACAACCACAAACAATTTCTGGTGGGCAGCGGGTTTTCGGTCGACATGGACTCCCAAGCCCTTTTCGACCAAGGCGTAAGCGATCCGCCCTACACCGTGTACGAGACCGCGATCACCTCCGTCGACGCCGAGGCCCTTCGGCTCCTCGTCGACCTATCCCAACTCCAGGACGGCGAAGAGGCCTGGGTCATCGATACGTCCGCGAACCGGGCCTTCGGACCCTATGGCTCGGACGACGCGGTGGAAGGTGGCCGCTGGCTCCCCACTACCGTCAGCGAATCGGCCGTCCTCATGGTCCGCACTACCGGCGCCACTCTGCCCCAGATTCGCTTGCTAGGCGTCTCCCATTTCTTTCAACGCTTCGAGGATGCCCTTAAGTTGTTGTCCTGTAACAACGACATCAACTGCGAAAACAATTCCACTATCCAGGATGTGTCAACCGGCGTCGGCATCATGGTCGTGCCCCAGGGCGGTCTCGATCAGGCCTTGTGCACCGGCTCCCTCATCAACAACCCCGATACCGCGGAATTGGAGCCCTACTTGCTCACCAGTTGGCATTGCGTGCCGGACTATGTCGATGCCGACCAAGTCGACATCATCTGGGATTTCCGGTCTTCCGGGTGCAACAACAACGATCCCCCCTCCCTCGCATCGCTGCCCCGAAGTGAAGGCGACACGGTGTTGACGACCAGCAACGCCTATGACCTGACCCTCATGCGCTTGCTCAGCGTACCGTCCGGCACCCTCGGGCGTACGTACCTGGGATGGGACACCCGCGACCCGGTATTCAGCGAAGATGTGGTCACCATCCACTACCCCGACGGGTCCCATGAACGCATCAGCTACGGTCAAGTCGTGGCGATCGACCAGAACTCCAATGGCTTCGTGCGCGAGACCAAGATTCATTGGTACGACGGCGTCACGGAGGGCGGTTCCTCCGGCAGTCCCCTGCTCCTCGTATCGTCCGGATACCGCGTCAGCGGCACCTTGAGCAACGGCACCGTCCATTCCTGCACCGACACCGCCGGAAACGTGGACTGGTACACCTCGCTCCGCGATTTCTATCCCCAAGCCGAGGGATGGCTCAGCGGCACCAATCCGCCGCCTCCTGACGACGGAACCGGCACCACCTCCACATGCCCCGCCACAACGGCGTTTAAGAACAACCCGGAAATCCTCAAAAACCTTCGCGCCCTGCGTGACAACGGACTGCTCAAGACGTCCTGGGGCAAACCCCTCGTCGACGCCTACTATGCGGCCGCGCCTTACCTCGCGCGCCTCGTCGACTGGTCCCCCACCGCGCGCGAAACCTTCCGCATGGCCGCCGCCCCATTCGCAGCCCTCGGCGCAAGGTACTCGTAGAACGAACCGAGGATTTGGAGAACAAAACGGTTTCATTGTGTGTTTTATTGAACGTACTTGATCTCGTAATCGCAATCGAAACACTAGATTCTCACATACATAGCCCGCCTCTCGCGCCGACCGCGGCACGATGAGGGTTGACACCTCAACGGAGTCCCGCCATGCAAGCCATCGCCTCATCAATGGTTCTGATACTTCTCGCGCTCACCGCTGGATTGACGGATGCCTCCGCCACCGAGGAGGAAGAGGTCAGCAATGGCATGCGGATCACCCGTAACATCGAATACCGCAATCCCCCGCCCGCCGAACCGAAACTCACCGCTCTCGACATCTATCAACCCCTCGACGGCGGCGACAACCTTCCCGTCATGATCTTCATCCACGGCGGTTCCTGGCGCGGCGGCGACAAGAGCTGGGAGGGCTCAAAACCCGAGTTCTTCACCTCCCACGGGTACGTATTTGCCAGCATCAACTACCGCCTTTCCCCAGAAGTCCAGCATCCCGTTCACGTCGAGGACGTGGCCCACGCCATCGCCTGGCTCCACCACCACGTCGCCGAATACGGGGGCGACCCGGACCGGATGGTGGTGCTGGGCCATTCCTCCGGGGCCCATCTCGCTGCCCTGGTGGCCATCGACCAGCGCTACCTCAAGGAGGCCGGCGACGGCCTTGCGGATATCAAGGGCGTCATCGTCCTGGACGGCGGCGGCTACGACATTCCCAAAATGGTGAACAGCGGCGAACTCTTCTCGAAACACCGGTACGAGTTCGCTTTTGGCGACAAAAAGAGCGTCTGGATCGACGCATCACCGGTCACCCATGTGGAACCCGGCAAAGACATCCCACCCTTCCTCCTGGTCCACGCCTGGAAACGCAAAGCTTCGCGCCAACAAGCCCACGAACTCGCCGATGCCCTCCAGAAGGCCGGCTACCGCGCCGAGGTCTTCCACGAGCCCAACAAAAACCACATCACCATCAACAGTTCCATCGGCGACGAAGGCGACGAAACCACCGCCCGCATCATGAAGTTTCTCCAGTCCATTTGGGCAGGAGACAAAACCGTGCTTAAAGCAGAGATCTGAAGGCCGGCGTTTGACATCCGGTTCGCGAATCAAGAGAAAATGGAGCCCATGCTGACTCCCGCTGAAATCGAACAATACCACCAAGACGGATACCTCGTCTTCGAACGGCTCATCCATGGCGATACGCTCGACCGCTACCTGCGCGTCCTCCGCGATGCCTTGGCCCGCAGCCGGGATATCCCTTCCGATGCCCATTGGGCCTTCGAATTGAACGAGCACGGCATCGAACGCCCCGAACACATGCTCCACAAGATCCAAGGTGTCTGCGTGGCGCTGCCGGAAATCCTCGAACTGGCCCGCGAACCGGCTATTGTCGATCGGGTCGAATCGCTGCTCGGCCCGGATATCGACGTGTTCGGGACTAAGTTCTTCCCCTTACTGCCCGGCGGCGGAACCTCCACCCACTGGCATCAGGACAATTTCTACTTCGACACGTGGGCCGACGACATCGTCACCTGCGGCATCTACCTCGAGGACACCACCCGGGAAAACGGCTGCTTAAAGATCGTGCCCGGCAGTCACCGGGACGGTCCGCAGACCCACCAACGCGACCCCGGCTCCTACGGAAGCTGGGTGGATGTGGACGAATCCCGCGCCCTGCATCTCGAGATTCCCGGGGGAACGGTGCTCCTTTTCTCGGCCAATCTGCTCCACGGAGCGAATCCTAACCGCAGTAACCGTAGTCGATATAGTACCGCTTGGCACTATATCCCTGGGTCGATGGACCTTACCCAATTCCGCCGGGGCGAATATGAAGACCGACATACCGTGCGGTCGCTAAGTGAAAAGACGACGAGGTCCACCCCGTGAATGTCCGGCGGGGCGAGTCGTCTACGTCTCCAAATGCCACAACCTTTCCAGGGAGTTCATTATGCGTAAGCTATTCATACTTAGTCTCTTGACCGTAACCGCGCTGGCCTGCTCCGCCGCCCGCGCCGAGGAACAAACCCTCGATTCGATCACCGACCACATTGCCACGGCCTGGGAAAAAGTGAAGTCTTATTCCGCTGACATGACCATGGATGCCACGGTTCCCATGGGGCCGGTCAGTGTCTCGTCCAAGGGCACCGGGACCGTCGAGTTCATGCTGATCGACGATAAACCCAAGTTCCGCATGGAAATGCAGAACAAGCTCGGCGGCAACATGCCCCTCATGGGCGGCGGAATGGAACAACACATCATCAGCGTCTACAACGGCGACATGATCTACGGCGAAATGGAAGCCATGGGAATGAAAAAGTACACCAAGGCCAAGCCTAAAGCGGACGACACGCAGAGTCCGGTCGGCGGCAAAAGCCTTATCGAAAAGATGCGGAAGCAGGGCGAAGTAAAGCTGCTGCCGGATGAGCAGGTAAACGGCCTCGACACCTACGTCCTGGAAGTTAAGCCCAACAACGCCGGCCAACAGGAAGGCCCCGTCAAGGCCGAACTCATGCGGTTCTATATCGCGAAAGACTCGGGCATCCAGGTACGCACCGTCGCGATGAATGCGGAAGGCTCGCCCGTCCTCACCATCGACTACGCAAACCTCAAGGTCAATCCCGAAATCGATCCCAAACGCTTCGACTTCATGCCGCCCCCCGGCGCCGACGTCATCGACATGGGCGACGGCACCAAACGCCCAAAGTTGTTCTAACTGGGTTTGTTAAACGTTTGCTAGTGTCCTGAATTTTAAGTTCCGTCTCATAGATACTGCGTAATGGGTAGCGTAAAGTCCCCCTTTGAAGGGGGATTCAGGGGGATGTTTCTTGAAGTGTTTGGATTAGATATGAACGGAATCTCGAACCCGCGACACTAGCGTCCATACCAAAGATCGCCATCGCACAGCCAACTCGGTCATGCTGATTACCCGATGACACCCGAAGACACCGCCATCGCCTACCACGAAGCGACGAAGCACCACTTCCATCGCTACGCCCGCTCGCTCGGCTACCTGGATTGGGCCAACCAACCCGATCCCTTTCGCCGTTACGTAGGCGCGCCGCTGCACAAACTCCCCCTGCATGCCGCCGACGACACGCCGCCCTACGAACATCTTTACGCGCCGGGTAAGAACCCGTCGCGCCCCGTCACCCTCGCGTCCATCGCATTGCTCTTCGAAAACAGCCTCGCCATCTCGGCCTGGAAGGAGTTTCAGGGGAACCGGTGGGCACTCCGCTGCAATCCGTCCAGCGGAAACTTGCACCCAACCGAAGGCTATCTCGTCGCGGGTCCGATTGAAGGTCTTTCGACCTCGCCGGGCGTGTATCACTACGCGCCGAAAGAGCACGCGCTTGAACAGCGCACAACTTTCGACGAAACCATTTGCGACGCGCTCACGCACGGCTTTCCCACAGGGACCCACTTCCTGGGTCTCACCTCGATCCACTGGCGCGAAGCCTGGAAATACGGCGAACGCGCCTATCGCTACTGCCAGCACGACGTGGGCCACGCACTCGCCGCGATCCGCATCGCCGCGGCCATGCTGGGTTGGCGCGCCGCCATGCTGGACGACTTGCCGGATGCCGCCCTCGCCTCGTTGCTCGGCGTCGACCGCGAGGATGCCGGGCACGCCATGGAACGCGAATCGCCGGACCTCTTGGTGGCGATCGTTCCTGAAGCGTCCGCGTCTCAGTCTCTCGAATTGCCGGGCACGAACCGCCCCGCATTCCTGGAAGCGATCGACCGAATCGCGGCCGGCACGTGGTCCGGCACCGCAAACCGGTTGAGTGACGACTACGTCGCTTGGGAAATCATTCGCGGCGTCGAAACCGCCTGTGAGAAGCCAGTTACGCAACAGGCATCCAACGTCCACTCATGTGATTTGCCAACCGATACCGAACCTCATTGTGGCCTCTCCGCGCATCGCATCATCCAGCAGCGGCGCAGCGCCGTTGCCATGGACGGAGAAACCGGGATCGACCGCGGCACCTTCTACCGCATGCTGGCCCGTGTCGTTCCTTCCTGTTGTTCCGTTCCGTGGGATGCCGCGCCGCCGCCCGCATACGTACACCTCGGCATCTTCGTGCATCGCGTCGACGGGTTGCCGTCCGGCCTCTATGCACTCGTTCGTGACGCCACGAAATCAGAAGTACTCCGCGACGCCATGAATCCGGATTTCCCCTGGACGTCGCCGGAAGGATGTCCCCCCGAATTGCCGCTCTACCTGCTCGCGGAAGGCGATTGCCGCCAGGCCGCCACCGCCGTCAGTTGTGGCCAAGACATCGCCGGCGACGGCGCATTCAGTCTCGGAATGCTTGCCGAATTCGAACCCGTCATCCGCGACAACGGCGCCTGGATGTACCGCCGCCTGTTCTGGGAAACCGGCATGATCGGGCAAGTCCTCTACCTCGAAGCCGAGGCTGCCGGCGTCCGCGCCACCGGCATCGGATGCTTCTTCGACGATCCCGTCCACGAGATCTTCGGCCTCAGCGGCCACCAGTTCCAGTCTCTCTACCATTTCACCGTCGGCGGCCCCGTGGACGATCCCCGCCTCACCACCCTGCCGCCGTACCCACGCTCCGTCTAGGATCGCTGACCCGCGTTAAGGTCCATTCCGTCCATCAAGTCCATACCGTCCATCGACCCTCAAGTGTGCTAGAATCGCCTCGCACAACCAGGTTGATTTGGCGAAGGAATCGGGGGAAGAAGGCTGTGACAAATCGCAAACGCGTCATCAACGCACTCGCGCCCATCCGCGTCTGCGATCTCGGCGGCTGGACCGACACGTGGTTCGCGGAAACCGGCGCCGTGTTCAACATCGGCGTCTACCCCTACGCGGAAGTGCAAGTGACTGTTTCGGAAGACGGCGCGCACGATGAGCGCATCACCATCAACGCGGAAAACTTCGGCGACCGATACACGCTGGAGCCCGGCAAGATCACCTACGACCGGCATCCCCTCATCGAGGCCTCCATCGACATCATGGAACTGCCCGAATCGCTGACCTTCGAAGTTGACCTCTACTCGGCCGCGCCCGCCGGCGCGTCCACAGGCACCTCGGCCGCCGTTACCGTTGCCCTGCTTGGCGCAATCGATCTGCTCACGCCCGGCCGTCGCACCCCCCACGAAATCGCGTCCCTCGCCCACCGCGTCGAAACGGAAAAACTAAAACTCCAGTGCGGTATCCAGGATCAACTCTGTTCGGCGTATGGCGGCGCATGCTTCATCGAAATGTTTCACTACCCCCACGCCTCCGTTTCCCAGATCGCCGTCCCGAACAACGTCTGGTGGGAACTCGAACGCCGGATGGTCCTCGTCTACCTCGGCCATTCTCATTCTTCCAGCGACGTCCACGGCCAGGTCATCCACCGCCTCGAACAAAAGGACGCCGACAAGTCCGCGCTGGAACCCTTGCGCGCCGCCGCCCACGCCGGCAAGAACGCCTTGTTCGCCGGCGACTTTAACGCCCTCGGCCGCTGCATGATCGCCAATACGGAAGGCCAGGCCGCCCTCCATCCCGGCCTCGTGTCGGACGACGCCAAGGCCGCCATCGAGCTCGCACGCAAACACAACGCCGTCGGATGGAAAGTCAACGGCGCCGGCGGTGAAGGCGGCTCGTTAACCATTCTCTGCGACGCCGACGCCGCCAACAAACGTGCCCTTCTGAGCGCCCTGCCCGAATGCAACCCCCACTACCAGGTCATCCCAACCTACCTCTCCCGCACGGGCCTCCGCCGCTGGGAAGTGGAATCCTGATCGCACGCGACCCTCACGCTAATCTTCCTCGTAATCATAATCTGCTCGTAATCGTAAATCGGAGCACAAGGAGATTAAGGAGAGTAGCGCATGATCAAAGATGTGCTCGGCGCCGCAATCTTCTTGGCATGTTGTGTTCTCATTTTGCTTTTCAGAACGTCGCTTGACCGATTTCAGTCTAAGATAGGCGGGGCCATATACGTTTGTCTTTAGGACCGAGCGGTACTGTGCGGTAATGCACTTTTTCGCTGTAGTCCTTACCGCGTCTATATCGTTGTATTTCATAATCCGAATACTGGCACGAATGCTCTAGCGACCGCGGTGGGGATAAGAATTATCCATACCTTCCGGCCGCTCGATTCGTTGCTCTTCCTTGGCCAATAAGGCGGTGAATGCGGAAAGCAGGGCCAGGCCCGCTGCTGCCAGGAACGCCCAGTGCAATCCATTCATGAATTCAACCAACTGAGGTTCGCTGAATTGGCCGGAATGTCCTCGGTTCGTAAAGGGCGCCAGATTATAGACAGTGGCGCCGGCAATGGCGATTCCAAACGCCATACCCACGTTGCGCATCATCGCCAGAACGCTGGAGGCGATTCCTCGAAACTCCAGGGGGGCGGCACCCATCGCGGCACTATTCATCGGACTCTGAAACATACCGGCGCCGAGACCACACACTGCCAACCGCCATACCACATCCCGAGTCTCGGCGTGCGCATCCAACCGGCTGAACATGATCAATCCCACGGCCAGAATGAACATTCCGGTGAATCCAAGTCCCCGTGACCCGATTCGATCGGAAAGACTTCCGCTGAGAGGTCCCACAAAAAGACTCAACACGGCAGACGTCATCATCACCAATCCCACTTTCAGAACGGGGTACTGCAAAGCATCTCTGAGGTACCAGGGCGTCAGAAAGACGACACTGAACAAGGCCATGAAATTCAGCAACGAACTCAAACAGGCAAACGTAAACCGGCGGTTTCTTGAAGATCGAAAGGTTCAACATGGGATAAGCAGATCGTCGTTCCGTCCGGAAAAACAGCCAGCCGAAAAACACGGAACCAATCAGCAGGCCGATACCCACGGGAGAAAACCATCCCCAAGATTCCGACCGATTGGCATAGAGCAAGAGACAGAAAAGGAACGTAAATCCCAATAGGGCGCCCAACAGATCGATCTGCTGTTCCGATTTCCGTTCGCCGCTTGGAATCACGAAGTATCCCAACGCCAAAGCAACGACGCCAACGGGCAGGTTGATAAAGAAAATGAATCGCCAACTGAAGTATTGCGCGATAATTCCACCCAGCACCGGTCCCATCATCAAGCCAAGTGCAATCGCGGTGGCATAAATGCCGATCGCTTTTCCCCGTTCCTGGGGAGGAAAAGCCGACGTAACGATGGCCATCCCCAAGGCCATTTGCATGGCTATCATTAGTCCCTGGATCGCCCGGAAGAAGATTAACATCCAGATGTTCAGCGAAAGGCCGCAAAGCAGGGAGGCAAGGGCAAAACAGATCAATCCCGCCAGGAATACGACCTTATACCCGAAGATATCCCCAAGGCGGCCGTAAAACAGGATAAAGGAACAGATCGCGAGCAGATAGATCGTCGGTATCCATTGGGCCAACGAATAGTCCGCATGAAAATAGTCCGCGATGGATGGAAGAACAACATTGACAATGCTGCCGTCGATAGGGCCCATGATGACGCCCAACATCACTGCGCCCAGGATCATCCATTTAGATGATTCCGGCTCCCTATCAAGGGTCGCAGTCCTCTCAGTCATAAAGACTCCTCAGCTTGGAGCGGAATACTATATGCCACACATTTCAGAGCCCCTAACGATAACTGCGAACCAATGGTTGCGCAACCACGTCGGGAAAAGGCGTCGGAATGTAGCGCAGGCGTCTCGCCTGCATCTTGTTCGGTTTAATCCGGTGATTCTGCAGGCGAGACGCCTGCGCTACATTCGTCCCATTCACATAGATTCTTGGTAGAGATTCCACGTTGTCCAATTGTGTTTCGTCTTCCCGCTCGTATTGGGCTTGGTTCAGCGAGAAGCGGAGTGAGAACGCTCTCGGTGCTACGTGAGTCCACCTTTTCCGCGGGAGTTTTTGCGGTAGGCGTGTCGTGCGTGTGAGAATTCCGGTCTAAGCCGAATGCCAAGGAGAAATCAACCATGGTAACGAAAGTAGTAGACCTTGAGTCCCTGGACGAATCAGACGCCCAGTTGACACCGGCCTACGGACGGCGCGCCGTGACGCAATCGGTTCCCAAGTACGAGCTGCCCGATCATGAGATGGCGCCCGATTCCGCCTACAACATCATCCACGATGAGTTGATGCTCGATGGCAATGCGCGGCTGAACCTGGCGACATTCGTGACCACGTGGATGGAGCCGCAGGCCGAGCAGTTGATGGCGGAGGCCTTCGACAAAAACCTCATCGACAAAGACGAATACCCGCAGACCGCCGCGATTGAGGAGCGCTGCATCAACATCGTTTCCAATCTGTTCAATGCGCCAAACCAGGGCGTCGGCGCTTCGGGAATCGGTTCCAGTGAAGCGGTGATGCTCGCAGGGATGGCTTTGAAATGGCGATGGCGGAGCCGGCGCCGCGCGCAAGGTAAACCCGCCGATACGCCCAATCTCGTCCTTGGTTCGAATGTGCAGGTGGTGTGGGAGAAATTCTGCCGCTACTGGGAGGTGGAGCCCAAATACATTCCCGTGAAGAAAGGGCGTTACGTCATCACGCCGGAAGAAGTCGTCAACGCCACGGACGAAAACACCATCGGCGTGGTGGCCATCCTGGGCACGACGTTTACGGGTGAATTTGAACCCATCGAAGCCATTCACGAAGCCCTCGCGAATCAGAATGCGAAGACCGGGTGGGAAATTCCAATGCACATCGATGCCGCAAGCGGCGGTTTCGTCGCGCCGTTTCTTCATCCCGACCTGAAGTGGGATTTTCGTTTGCCGCTCGTCAAGTCCATCAACGTCTCCGGACACAAGTATGGCCTCGTGTATCCCGGCATCGGCTGGGTCGTGTGGCGAAGCCACGAGGATCTTCCCGAGGACCTCGTCTTTCACGTCAACTACCTCGGCGGCGACATGCCGACCTTTACACTGAATTTCTCCCGGCCGGGAAACCAAGTCGTGGGGCAATATTACAATTTCCTGCGATTGGGTCGAGCGGGGTACACCCAAATCATGACCGCCCTGCGCGACATCGCCACGGGGCTCGCCGCGAAGATAGCGGAATTGGGCCCCTTCGAACTGGTCAGTGACGGCAGTCAAATGCCGGTCTTTGCCTTCAAACTCAAGGACGAAGTCGACACGTACAGTGTATTCGACGTTTCCGACAAGCTCCGAGAATTCGGGTGGCAGGTTCCCGCCTATACGATGCCGGCCAACGCCGAAGAGGTCGCCGTGTTGCGGGTCGTCGTACGCGAAGGATTCAGTTGGGATATGGCATCCATGCTGCTCGACGACCTCCGGAAAGTTGTGGAGCACTTCAAGGGCAAGCCCGAGCATAAACCCAAAGAACCCGCGCCGCAGTTCAAGCACTGATAAGATCCTTCCGGCAAATCCACCGAACGTGGCAGCGCGACCGCCTATATAACGTGACGTTACGCCTGAAGAGTGCTAATATATGGGTCTAGCAGACTTTCGGGATCGATAACCCTGCGAAAGGCTCCTTCCTCGGGTCTGCAACAGGTAGTTTGTGTCTCTGTGCCATGGTGCTTTTCCGTGAGGAAACGAGCGATGACAAACCGGAGGGGCTCGATCATGACGATCACCTGTGATTCCCAATCAAAACTTACAGTTGGGCTCTTCTGTCTTCTGACCGCCAGTCTCTCGTTTCTGTCCGTTGGCTGCGGTCCGGGAGCGGGCAACAGGGACATCAGCGGTTACACACTGGGAGACGCAGGCGGATCTCAGTTGCTGGTGGCGCCGTACTTCTCAACGGATTCGCTTATCGTGATCACAAACCTCTCGAATGTATCGACCACCCTCGCAATCGAATACCGTGATTGGACAGGTGCCGATAAAACTCCCGCTCAGAACACCTATGATCTGGCTGCCGGTGCAACGGTACATTGGGCACCGTTAGCGAACAATGTCCAAATCGAGGGACCGGCTGGAAGCGCGGTACCCGACATGACGGGGAATGCCTCAGCGGGGAGCGCGACCATTTCCAGCACGGAGCCTGTAGCCGGCCACTTGGAGATATACCTCAAGAACGGCTCCACAAGCGCCTATAGACTCGGTGGGATTGCGGAAGCTACCGATACACTCGGGGTGCCGTACTTTGGAACCGCTTCGTTTATTTCCGTGAGAAATATTGCGAACGCCACGAATACGATCACGATTGAGTACCGCGACTTGGCGGGGGTAGACCGGACTCCGGCTCAGAATAGTTTTGAACTTGCGGCAGGGGCAACCGTTCGCTGGGCGCCATTGGTTAACGATCCCGGCATCGAGGGTGTGGCGGGGGCTGCCGTCCCCGATATGGATACGACAGGTGGCGCGTCGGAAGGCAGCGCCTTCATCTCAGGTACGGAGCCCCTTGCCGGCCAGCTAGAAGTAGTCCACGGCGCACGTTTTAGTGGATACACACTCGGGTACATCTCCGGGAGTGCAAAGGGCAAGGCGACAGGTAACTTGCTTGCCGTACCTTACTTCCGCACGGGCTCGCACATCGCCATTCGAAACCTTGGGGCTTCAACGGCAACCGTTTCGGTTCAATACTCGTACCTTAGCGATGGAACGCCCTTTGTCAGTTCTCACGAATTGCCGCCCAGTGCAACCTCCCGTTGGTCGCCTTTCGTGGACGTGCCCGGATTCGCAGAAACGGAGGGATACGCAATCATCAGTTCCGATGCGCCTCTCATTGGCCACTTGGAGCAGAGTGACATGGGCGGTTCAAACGCCGCATATCGGTTGAGTGGCTCTAATGAGTGGACGAGTTCGCTCGTGGCGCCCTACTTCCGGCCGGATTCATTCATTACCGTCATGAATCTCGGGGCTCAGGCGACGACGATCATGGTTGAATACCGCGACGTAGCCGGTGTAGACCAAACTCCTGCTCAGAATAGTTTTGAACTTGCGGCGGGACAAGCCGTGCGCTGGGCGCCTTTGGTTAACGATCCCGGCATCGAGGGTGTGGCGGGGGCTGCCATCCCCGATATGACAGGTAGCGCATCGGAAGGTAGCGCCATTATCACGAGCCTTCAGATGGAGCCTATTGCCGGACAGTTGGAACTGGGTCCCGGACTGTCGCCCCACCACAGATCGACCTTGCAATCGGTCCATCCCGAAAACTGATCCACCTGTGTTTTCGGCGGTCATGGGTCGCGTAGGATCGTTTCTGTAAAAAGGGGTAGACAAGAGAGGCCATTGTTTGCTCAGGGAAATTTAGGGACAGGAAATTTAGGGACATCCATGATAGGCGGGGAAATTTAGAGGTAAATACATTGCGCATTCTGGGCGCGAGTGGTAGTATTACAAAAGGATCACGTGTGCGTGAATGCATCGGATTTACCCGACCGGCATCAAATATCAAGGAAGGGGCCCTAATAAATGGTTACTGTCCCCATTTATTCGTATTACAACATCCCGAACGGGATGACGACGAATTACAGCTACGATTCGCGCAATCGGTTGACCGCCATCGAGCATAAGGACGGCGCGAACGTGTTGGACGGGTTTACGTACGCCCTGGATGACGTGGGGAATATCACGCAGACGACGCATGAGGACGGGTCGTTCTGGGAGTATGGCTACGATGGGCGGTATCGGTTGACGAGTGCCGTGCGGAGCAACGCCAACGAGACCATTGAGGCCACGTATGCTTATACCTACGATGACGGGGACAACCTGCTGACGAAGGTCGAGCCTTTCGAGGATGATTTCAATGACGGCAATTACACGGGCTGGTCGGTGTGGTCGGGGACGTGGAGCGCGGCGAACAACCACCTCCATATGACGCCGGGGACAGCGGCCACCATCGCCAAGGCGAACACGGATAACGACAACGAGTTGCGGTTTACGTACGTCAACAACGACACCAGCGACAACGGCTACTATCTCATCGTCGGGCCGCGGTATGGGACCGGCGGGGACCGGATCTACCTGAACATCCTGCGCGGGTCGATCAATCTGGCGCAGCGTGTGAGCGGCGTGTGGACAGGCTTGGTCGGCGCGGCGGTGACGACGGAAGAGGGCGTCGAGTACACGATCCGGGTGGTCTGCGACGATTCGGATGTGAAGGTCTACCGGGCCGCGCCGGACGAACTCGAGGAGTTGGTGCTGGAGACCTCGAACTGCACCATGACGTACACGAACTACGTGACCTTCACACCCAGCACGGACGCGGATTTCGCCATCGACAACATCCGCATCCTGTCCGACGACCTCAGCAACACGACGACCTTTGCCGTCAACAACGCCAACGAACTCACGTCCATGACGGACTACAACGGCACCACCACCTTCGGCTTCGACGATTGGGGCCGGATGACCAGCAAGGCGCGGGGCAGCTATGAGGCGACGTATGGGTATCGCTACGGCCAGATGCTGAGATCGGTCACCAGCGACTTTCCCGGCGAGGGGAACGTGACGTATGAGTACGGGGGCGACGGGAAGAGACGCGCGGCCACACATGGGACGGAAGCCTCTTCCTACTCTTGGGGGCTCGGCACGCAAGCCGTTTCAGAGGAGGATGAAAACGGGGCGCTTGCGAGAACTCATGTGAACAGGTTTGCTGACATACTGGGGAGCGATCCGTCGAGTGGATCTACAAGATACTATTTCCTAGACCGCCTCGGATCCACGCGTTCGATGCGAAACCAATCAAGGGAATTAGTGAGTGAGTTTGAGTACGAACCGTACGGAGAGACCTACTTTCACGCGGATGTTCTATTGGCCATGCGAGGGTTCTCCGGGATGCGCGCCGATGGGTATAGCGGTTTTTACTTCACTCGCTTTCGCATGTACATGCCTAGTATTGGCAGATGGATCTCCCGTGAGCCAGCTCGATTGGACGGTCCGAACCTTTACGAATATGGATTTGACAATCCCGTGCTATACGTTGACCCGTGGGGACTCTTCCCCTTTAACTTCCCGAGCATCGATAAAGATTGGTGGGATGACTATCTCGAATCCGAGTCCGAACGCCGACCCGATTAATATCACGCCGCGCGACGCGTTGATGAAACGCAATAAGGACTGTCAGAAAAGGGTATTCGCGCAGATAGATAAGCTGCGGAGTATGAACGCGATGAACCCGGCTTGCTATATACCATCCAATCTGAAGGTCACCTTTGGCGGACTACCTGACGGAGTATCATTCAGTCCGTGGTCAAACTGGATCGATATCAATTACGATTGGTGCGACCTAAGTGATCAAGAACTACTACCCCTCCTTCTACATGAAATTGGGCATGCGATAGAATACAACCCTTGGTGGAGGTTGCCTTACATTCCGTCCTACTGGTGGAATGACGGCGATGTCTATAGTCCATATCCAACATCATATGCTGGGAAATACGAAAAGCGAGCGAACGATTTCGTCAAAGGATGCCGCTACTAGAGTACATTAGAGGCTCCGTGTAAGGAACAACCGTGTGTTCAAGAAGTTTTAGGATATTAGGCATGCGTCTAGACCGCGTCGGAGTTCTCGTAGGAAGTACCTTGATTTTGACCATAGTCGCAGGCCTTGCCTGTGACGATTGGCGCAAATTGACACCAGGGGACCGCGCGGGGCCAGACGCTGTATTGGTATGTGTGGGAGCCTTCATCGTGACTGGCGCCGGTACAACTCAACCGACAAAGGTTGTACTCGAGAGAGAGGGCAGCCACGAACTGCGCAATGACGACAGAGCGTGGGTTGTGGGCTCTGCTCCGTACATTCACGAAAGTCAGAACAAGACATTCATTGCGACGCAGGGATTCGTGCTTGGATTTACGAGAGCCATGCTATCAAGGTCTTATTGTCTGATGGAGGTCTACTTTGAGAATCATGGAGAGAGTGATGTGGCCTTTATCTCCAATGAGGTCGTTTTGAGTGAGGATGTGCTGAGATCATTGGGACTTGCACGGGAATCGGATGCCGGTAAACCACTGACGGACCAAAACGCCCCACGTGTGGTATCTCGAAGTAGTCACCCAGCGTTTCGTCCTATTCAAGTCGGGTATCAGGTGGATGCGATGAAGTACTGCCTGATGGCAAGCACTGAACTTCCTGCTGAGCAGTTGGAAGTGCTTCTGCGCAAAGAGGAATGCGGCTATTACACGCAATACCTTAACTCAGACGTTGTTGACAGATTGGATTGGGTTCCTGTAAGGGGTTTGCGTGACATTGTCGTACATCCAGGTGAGTCGAACAGGCTGATGCTCGTCTTCTTGCCAGGTGTTTTCGAAGAGGCCGAACTGGAAGTCGTGGTTGAAGACAGGGCGACGCGTGAGAAGTTACCCTTCTTATTTCGTTGGAGGGCTGCAACCTATGATGAGTATTGGCCTCCAGGTTCTGCATATGATTGGGGTGGAGTCTGGGATCCTAGGGGGACATCAACCCGAGACGCAGTCGATGATTAGTCAGACGGACCAGTGCCCCTGCCTCGACCGTCCGTAAGAAGACGTATAGTCTGCGGCGCGCGCGACTATCTTGTAGAGACGATCTGGAGTGACTGATTTTACATAGCTAGTGGGCATCTGTTGTTAATGCCATGAACCGGTTGACGAAGGTGCAGACGCCCTATCGGGTCGAATATGACGCTAGCGTACGACAGGACGGACAGGTCACGTCCATCACGGATTACGACGACTCGACGTTGACGTATGCCTACGACGCCGCCGGGAACGTCACGTCCATGACGGATTACCCCTCCGGCTGGAGCCTGGCGAAGCCGGTTGGGCGGCAGCGACTGGAGCGAAGCGAAGTCGCGGGAGCCACGGCAACACGATGGAGACAGACGCGGGACTTTCCCGGCATGTTTGCCCGCTCGCGCGGTCAAGCCATGCCTGCCACTGGGGCGCGACTTCACTGCGTTGCAGTCGCGGGGACCGGAACGAGTTGAGCACGTTGACGGCGCCGGGGTCGAAGACGTGGACGTTCCATTACAACGACATCGGGCAGCCGACGTATTACAATATCCCGAACGGGATGACGACGAATTACGGGTATGATTCGCGGAACCGGTTGACCGCCATCGAGCATAAGGACGGCGCGAACGTGTTGGACGGGTTCACGTATGCCCTGGACGACGTGGGGAATATCACGCAGACGACGCATGAGGACGGGTCGTTCTGGGAGTACGGCTACGATGGGCGGTACCGCCTGACCAGCGCCGTGCGCAGCAACGCCAACGAGACGATCGAGGCGAACTATGCCTACACGTACGATGACGGGGACAATTTGCTGACCAAGGTCGAGCCCTTTGAGGACGACTTTAATGACGGCAACTACACGGGTTGGTCGGTGTGGTCGGGCACGTGGAGTGCGTCCAACAACTCTCTCCGGATGACGCCGGGCACGGCGGGCACCATCGCCAAGGCGAACACGGATGCGAGCCTGGAACTGCGGTTTACGTACGTATGCAACGACGACAGCAATACCAGCTACGGGTTGCTTGTGGGGCCGCGCTATGCCGCGGGGGGCGACCGAATCTATCTGTACTTCTACCCGGACCGCGCGGTGTTGGCGCAACGGGTAAGCGGCGTCTGGACGCAACTCGATTGGGACGGCGCCGACAGCGATGAGGGTACCGAGTACACGGTCCGGATCGTGTGTGACGGGTCGAACGTGGAGGTGTACCGGAGCGAGCCGGGGAACTGGAAACGAAGATCCTGGAAACGTCGAGTTGCACGGCTACCGCGACGAACTACGTGACGTTCACGCCCAGAACGGACGCGGATTTCAGTATCGACAACATCCGCATCCTCTCCGACGACCTCAGCAACACGACGACGTTCGCCGTCAACAACGCCAACGAACTCACGTCCATGACCGACTACAACGGCTCGACCACCTTCGGCTTCGACGATTGGGGCCGCATGACCAGCAAGGCCCGCGGAAGCTATGAGGCGAAGTACGGCTACCGGTATGGGCAGATGCTCTGCGCGGTCACCAGCGATTTCCCCGGCGAGGGGAATGTGACGTATGAGTACACAGGCGACAAGAGATTGTGGGAAACCTCCTCACCCTCTGGAAATAGTTGGTACAATTGGCGATCGCGCTCATCCGTGGTAAGTGTCGAGGATGACCAGGGCGATCTGATACTCACGAATGTTTCTGGGCTTGCCAACCGGGATGCCATGGGCACATATGAATACCGCCTTAGGGACAGAGTGAGAACCACTCGTATAGTTCGAGGCGAGGACAAGGCAACTTCTGAATCGAGCGAATTCGACCCGTACGGCAGTGACTACGCCTCGTCGGGAAGCAGCACTAGTCGGATGTTTGCAGCACTACGGTTACATCCAGATCTTGACATCTACCAGTCACAGAATCGTTTTTATAGTCCGGAAACAACTCGATGGCTTACGCGAGATCCAGCAGGAATGACTGACAGCTCTAACCTTTACCTTTACGTGAAAGCAAATCCGACCAACTATATCGACCCAACGGGAACGGCTATTTGGAAATGCTATCGTAGTACGTTGATGGGGGTTGGCATGCACGCGTACATGTGGGATGATCGCGAAGGTCCCTTGAGAAACCGTGTTACTCGGTCATGTGGAACAAGTGGGATGTTCGGCTTTGGAAATCCGTGGCTGGATAAGGACGAGTTGGGCCCGGGCCGGAACAACGACTATTGCGTTAAGGTCAATGGAAGTGACGGGCTTGAGAACAAGTTGATGATGTGTTGCCAAGCGGCTGCAAATGATGGGCTCTGGATACCGTACGATAACGACTGCCATAATGCCGTCGACGATTGCCTCGCCAAGTGGGGTCTTGAGCAGCCCCCGTTGCCGTTGGGCAGAACGCCGATTGACGATGCTGCTAGACAGGGGGCAGGTAATCTCTATAATCAGACCTGTGATTTCCTGGGTCGTTGTATTCGGGGGTTGTTGTGTGAACTAAGTGGCCCCTACGACCCCTACTAGGGGAAGACGCACGTACTATGTTTCACACAAAATCCAGAAGGTGGAAATGGGGCATGCTTTTCCTTGTCTCAGTCCTCGTTCTGTCGGCCATAGTAGTGTCGGTACCGAAGAGGGAAGTTGTGGAGCGGAATAGGGACATTGCCCCCCACTTCTACGGATATAGCTATGGTTACGTGGAATCCATTGCAGAAGATCTCGGGTTCGGAACCTCGATGCCGATCCTAATTGAGAGAGGACGAACGGGATCAGAGGTATTGGTATTCGCGGGTTGGGGCAACGAAAGGGAACCTACGGCTCTAACGCTTACTGGAAGTGGAGGACAGGAGTCTGTAATGGTCACCAAAGCACCGTTTCCAACAGGTGAGTATGGTTGCTTGGTCGACCTTGAGCAGGGCGACATTCTGGCTGTGGAGGCATCTGGTAGTGTGTGTCTCGTCCAAAGAGATGGAAAACTGATCGCAGTCGGATGTTCTCGTGATAATCATCGCTGCGAATTAGACGATGTGGCTGGTTTATCCAATTTCAGAGTATTCCGTAACGGGAATCTGATTCATGTTTTTGCGACAGCGTTCGAAGAATCTCGTGACGGAGGCGTGCTGAACCATAGGCGTTTCACAGGTATCAAATCCTATGTGTGCAAGGTGGACAAAGATGGATTTACGTTAGACAACTTGCGTACGTTCCCGCGTCCCACCACCCCACGTGCCACACCGTTCCATGTTGAGGATATGGACCCTTGGTCGAATCAAGTCCTGGTGAGAGATCCTTATGACATGCCCTTTGCATTCCGCAGTTCGTGGTATGTGTTCAATGTTGACGATGCTGACGATGCTGACATGGTATTCGTGGCTCGTACGAATGGCTATGGGGTATTCCTACAGGCTGACGTGTTATCTGCGTTCAAGGACGGTCTGCTTCGTCAATCCCCAGCCATGCCAGCCGGGCTATCTCATCAAAATCAATGAGAGGAGCACGACGCGACGCGGTGCAACATCCCGAACGGGATGACGACGAATTACGGGTACGATTCGCGTAATCACGCCTGCGGCGTGACTATCGAGCATAAGGATGGGGCGAACGTGTTGGACGGGTTCACCTATGCCCTGGACGACGTGGGGAATATCACATCGCCGACTGGAGCGAAGCGAAGTCGGCACGGTGGCAATGGCCGCAGCGGCAGCGAGGCCATGAGAGCCCAGACGACGCATGAGGACGGGGCGTTCTGGGACTACGGCTATGACGGGCGGTACCGGTTGACGAGCGCCGTCCGCAGCAATTTCCTTATCAAGGCACGGCCGGTAAGTCAACACCGGGCTGGGGCACTTGCGGTGTCGGTACGGGAGGCGGCATTCCCGGTAGTCCCGGCATCAAGTCTTCCGGCATGAGCGGTGCATTCGAGCCCGTCTCCGGGCCGGTACCGGACTGCAATTGGGCGATGACCTTCTGTAATTCCGGCTGTTCGGGGTCGATGGATAAGCTCCGCATGAAATAGCGCTGAGCCATGGCGGGTTGGCGTTTCTCGTTGAGGTAGATCATCCCCAGTTCGCGGTAGATGCGGGCTTTGTCTCTCGATATCACGCCTGATGGCGTGAAGCCTGGCGACGCAGGCGACTTCGCTCCGCGGTAGTCGCCGGGGAAAGTATCCATCCGTCCCAATTGGGCGATGGCTTCGTCGATACGGCCTTGCCCTTTCAGACAGGTGAAGGCCAACCAGTTGGCCTCGGGTTCCAGGGGGTCTTTCTTCAGCAGCCGCTCAAAGAGGGGCAATGCCTCGCGGTAACGTCCCGTTTGGACGTAGACCTTGCCCAGATTCCGTAGCGACGTGCCGTACTCGGGGTCAGTCTCCAGTGCTTGCATGTAATACCGCTCCGCCGCCCCCAACTGACCGTATTCCGCGCAGACGCTGCCGAGGTTGTTCAACGTCTCCTTCCCGTCTTCCCCAATGCGCAGCGCCGTATCGAAAGCTGCCAAGTCGTCATCAATCCGGCTGGTGGGGACAGGGACAGACCCCGTGTTTTGCTCCGAAGACTCCGCAAAAGACGGGGTCAGTCCCCATTGTGCAAAAAGACGGGGTCAGTCCCGAGGGCGCGAAAGACGGGGTCAGTCCCGCCGATGGGCGTTGACCATCCGCGCACCCGGTAACCCGGAAATTACGGGGGGACGGGTACAAACCCATAAGATCTCAGTACCCGATAAAGATGTGTATGATAGATGCACGTCATGAGGCAAGAGAGTAACGCGCTGCTCAGGGTAGACGCGGCTTCCAGCTACGTTGATTCTCCAAGACAAACGGCCCTATTCGGAACAAAGATCCAACGCGGTTGGAAGGCGCGTCTACCCTGTAACCAATGGAGTCCATGAACGGCACACCACACAAACGCTCCACTCTCCGCATTCTGCTCCCGGGCTTGCTCGTCGCGGCGACTGGCGTCGGGGCCGGCGATCTGGCGACTGCAAGTCTGACGGGATCGAAGCTCGGTGTCGCAATCCTGTGGGCGGTCCTCGTCGGCGCGTTCCTCAAGTTCGTTCTCACGGAAGGCCTTGGCCGCTGGCAACTTGCAACGGGCAGCACCCTCCTGGAAGGTTGCGCGGCACACATGGGACGGCCCTTTCTTGTCGCCTTCTTTTGCTATCTTCTGCCATGGAGTTTCTTCGTGGGCTCCGCCATGATGGCGGCCTGTGGCGCCACGATGCATGCCATGGTTCCGGTATTCGACAGTGCTCCGATGGGAAAGATCGCCTTCGGAATTGCTCACGGCATCCTCGGCGTGATCCTGGTTCGCATGGGCGGCTACCGCCTCTTCAGCCGCGTCATGAGCGTGTGCATCGGCGTCATGTTCGTCACCGTGGTCACCGCGGCCGCGCTCCAACCCGTCGACTGGCTGTCCGTCCTTCGCGGGCTGACAATCCCCACGATCCCGCACGCCAGCCGGGACAGCCTGTCCTGGACCGTCGCCTTGATGGGCGGCGTCGGCGGCACGCTGACGGTCCTGTGTTACGGCTACTGGATTCGCGAGGAGGGGCGCACCGGACGCGACGCCGTCCGCCTCTGCCGGATCGATCTCGGCGCCGGATACGCCATGACCGCCCTCTTCGGAATCGCCATGGTCATCATCGGCAGCCAGGTTCCCATCGAAGGCAAGGGCGCTACCCTGATTGTCGATCTCTCCAACCAACTCAGCGCCAGCATCGGACCAGTCGCGAAATGGGCGTTCCTCGTCGGCGCGTACGGTGCCGTGTTCAGCAGCCTGCTTGGCGTCTGGCAGAGCGTCCCCTACATCTTCGCCGACGCCTGGTCCATGGCCCTCCGAGATTCCAGCGAGCGGCGGCAAACCCGCGTCTCCGAACAATCTCGGACCTACCGCATCTACCTGTACCTGCTCGCGTTGATCCCCATGATCGGTTTGTTCTACGGATTCAGCGCCATACAAAAGCTCTACGCCGTCGTTGGGGCGTGTTTCATGCCATTTCTCGCCATTTCTCTGCTCTTTCTGAATGGCAGAAGCACCTGGGTGGGTCGGGATTTCCGAAATCATCCCGTGACATCGGTCCTGCTGGTGGGAATTATAGTCTTCTTCGCCGTGGCAGGCTGGGTCGGGCTACACCGATGATTCCCCGGCCAGCGACCGGTACCATTCGACCGTCCGCTTCAGCCCTTCCCCAACACTGACCTGCGGTTTATATCCGAAGGTTTCGCCCGCCCTCCGGATATCTGCACAGGACCGGCGAATATCCCCAGCGCGGGATGGCTCGAAGACCGGTTCCAGTTTCGTCCCCAGGATTTCGTTCAACAAGGCAACCAGCCCCAGGATCGACGTTTCCGCGCCGCAGGCCGCATTGTAGACTCCCGCCAGCGGACCCTCCGCATCACAAACCCGGAGGTTGGCGTCGACCACGTTCCCGATGTAGCTGAAATCACGCGATTGCCGGCCGTTACCATGGACCGGCGGGCGTTCTCCTCGCAGCATCTTGGACAGGAAAATGGGGACCACCGCCGCATACTCGCTCGCCGGGTCCTGCCGGGGCCCAAACACGTTAAAGTACCGAAGACCAACGATATCCATATTGTAAAGGGACGAAAAGACCCGGGCGTAGAGTTCGCAGGTCGCCTTCGTGACCCCATAGGGCGAGATGGGTTGGGTCGGCAAATCCTCCCGTACCGGGCTCACACTCGTATTGCCATATACCGACGAGGAAGACGCAAACACGACCCGCCGTACACCTTGCTCGCGGGCGGCCAGGAAGACGTTGAGGGTCCCTTCCACATTGACCCGGTTGGACCGCAGCGGATCCTCAACCGAACGCGGAACGGACGGCACCGCCGCCTGATGAAGACAATACTCCACGCCGTCCATCGCCTGATTGACCAAGTCCACTTCACAGATCGATCCCTCGATAAACTCAATCTGGGACAAAACTTCCGTGAGATTCGCGCGACGCCCCGTGGATAGATCGTCCAGCACGCGCACGGAATGGCCTCGTTCAAGCAGGGAACGAACCAGATTGCTGCCGATAAAGCCCGCACCCCCAGTCACCAAATACGTTGCCATGGGATCCTCCCCTTGAACCGAGATTATAGAACGCTTGATTCCACGGGACAATGGACTAAAGAGCGTTCAGTTTCGGGGCAGTGGAAGATGTATGACTCGACCTTCCTGAACGCTTTGGTAGGCAGCCTCGCCAATTTCTACCGCACGAAGTCCATCTTCCCCCGGGATAGTAACCGGTCGTTCGCCCAGGCACGCTTCGGCGAATTCCCGGATCTCGCGCGTAACCCCGTCTTCCCACTCCGGATGAATGTCTCTATAGGCAAGCACTTCCAGATCCTCGCCATCCCGGCCGACACGTAAGGTCGAGGTCACGCTGTCGTAGTAAATCGTCCCCTTCTCACAGAAAACTTCTCCACTGTTTCGCGTAATGCGGTCAATAGAAGAAGAGGTACAAGTCCCGATAGTCCCATTCTTGAACGCTACCTGGAAGGTAATGAAGTCCTCATCGTCCACCTCGTCATTTATGAATCGCTTACCCAGCGCCTGCACGGAGACAGCTTCCCCAAGAATGCACAACATCAGATCGATTTCATGGACGTTCACTTCCAAAAGCATGCCGCCGGTCGTGGCACGCCGCATACGCCACGGCCGCGCCCATTCGCCCCATTTCCCCATCGTGCGGATCGTACGCATCGCTAAGGGTTTACCAAGGGCACCTGAGTTGATCAGCTCCAGAATATACCGATACACGTTGATATATCGGAGTACCTGACCGATCATCAGGATCTTTCTGCTCTCCTTCGCGGTGGATATCATCGCATCACACTGGATCACGTTGAGCCCCATAGGTTTCTCACAGAAGACGTGATACCCTGCTTGCAGAGACGCAATCGCAATCTCGGCATGTGCGTGTTGCGGCGCGGCGATGACTAGGCCATCTAAGCGCCCTTCCTCCAATATCTTCCGGTAATCCGTACAGGTCGTGATTTCTTTCTCGACCAGGGCGGAGGCTTGTTGCAGGTTCTCTACGTCGGGATCGGCTAACACCGAAGGCTTTATTTTTGAGACTGCCGCGGCCGCCCGCAACAAATCCCGCCCCATCGTTCCCAGTCCGATAAAGCCAAGGTGAGCAACCCCTTCCATTTAAACACCTCCGACTACTAATTTTTGAACTAACCACAACATATTGAGGAGCCGGTTTTCCACACTATCCCCAAGTTATCCACAGGTGTTCCGAGAACTATTTACGAATTGCCACTCAGGACAGAAAAAGCCAAGAAAACCCGTAGTACGATTCTCAATACATTCTAACATCTTTATATAAAATAACTTATATCAATAATAAACCTATCTCTATTTCTATGAATTTGTCATCTTGCCAGCTCTTCGACAATCAAAGGAGAATGAATTCAGTGATTTCCCCATACTTTTCCACAAGACACTTACACGACAAAAAGAAATACATACACTATATCTTGGGTCATTCACAGCATCCTCAAGAACCCTTCAATTATTGGGAATACGAAAAAAAGGAAGAGGGGCCTTGTGTCCCGGTAAGGCTAAACACAAAACCCCTTCAAAAACACGGAAGGCTCTTTACTTATTAGATGCGAATTGGCATCACTACATTGAGATAATTATCTTGTGGTCCATCGTCGTATGGCTTAATCATGCCAGGACTCATAGCATCCTTCAAGACAATACAAAGTTTCGCGGTATCGATTCGCCGAAGGACCTCAAGTAAGAAATCCGGATTAAACGCGATCTCGACAGGTTGCCCGGCGTATTCAATTGCCATTTCTTCCTGGTATTCACCAACCTCAGGCGTAACAACATGTAACGTCAACACACCGTCGTCCAGGTTAAACCGCACAGAGTTAAACTTATCATTTGTCATCGTACGTGTACGCCGAACAGCTTCGAGAAAGGCCGAGGTGTTCAGTAAGGCTTCTTTATCATGCTTCTTTGGAACCACCATGTCGTAATTTGGGAAGTTCCCCTCGATTAACGCCGTAACCAGCCGGATGGAGTCAAAAGAGAAGGCCGCCTGTGTTTCATCTAGAAATACACTGACTTCACCGTCGTCACCTAGTAGACGCTCTAGCTCAGCTATCATCTTACCCGGAATAATCACCTTAAGGTTGATACCATCAGGGATTCCCTCTGATTCGGCGTAGAGGCTCATGCGCCGGCCATCAGTCGCTACCGCAGTTAATCTTCCACCGCTTAATTCAAACAACAGACCAGTTAAGTTATACCGCGCCTGGTCTGAACAAATAGCAAAACTCGTGCGCTGGAACAAGCGCCTCAATAAACTTTGCGGAAGCACGAGCGGCTCGATTCCTTCAAAGCCACGAACCGGTGGAAACTCATCCGCTAACATACTAAACAGCTTCGTGTGAATTTTACCGGCTTCCAAAGCAATCACATTGTTTTCGCCCAAATACAGGGTTAAATCGCCATCGGGCAATTCCGTTAAAATAGATGAAAGCCGTTGCGAAGAAACCGTGAGCGAACCCGGTTCCTCTACCGTACAGTCCACGGTACACTCGATGCTTACCTTGAGATCGGTAGCGGTGAGCTTAATCGAACTATCGCCGGTCTCGATTAAAATATGAGACAAGATCGGTAACGCAGATTTTGGAGATACCACGGTCTTCACTTTGTTCACTGCATCGAGCAGATCTTGACGGGGTATGGCAATCTTCATGAGGTACTCTCCAAGTCTGGCTTCCGGTGAACTGGTTTTACTTTCTGCTGATGTAATTTTTCTACAAAATAAGTAATCATAGTAATAGGGGCTGTGTAAACGGTGGATTACCGGGTAAACCAGTAACCGATGAATTACTTAGACTGTCAGTATCTTATGGGATAACCTGTTTGAATAATCATGACTATCCACAAAGCCCCGAATCGTCGTCGATAAATCAGATGCTTTAGCCTGTCATATCTGGAAAACATCGCGGGTTATCCAGATCTTATTAACTACCTTTCCACACACAGCATCTCACTATAATGTTCCACGGAAAATAAAAGTTTTCCACAGCCCTTTCATTTTAGTTTTGAACTGTTTATGGTGAATTTCACCGGGATTGACCACTGGCTGTGGAACAATACATATTCCGCTTTTGCGCGCGAAAGAAAAGCATCCGTCGGATTAGCTAAGATTAAATTTTTGAATGTCTTACAGGGAAGAAACCGGGTCAGGATCAAGTACTGAAAAGTGGTTGTAAACCTCGCGTTTATATGGACTTGGTGTGTCCGTGCCATATATTATGTTTGGCCCCTGAGCGCGGTCTCTAACCACTTATCCACACCTTATTCACGGGTACGGATGTGTAAGTCTTCGCCCCGCGCGACATGCTATCAAAGGGTAACGGTAAAAGCAAGCACTTCGGCTCGTTCACATGCCAAGTAGCGGCCTTAGTAAAGGCCCCCACACCTTCGTATGGGACCGTGAACAACCGTATACAGAGCGGTTCTCTTGTGTCGTGCGCGCCTTATACTGGTCAGGTACGGATTACCCGCAAGAATTCTTCCGGCGCCACCGACCCCTGCTTAACCTTCAAACGGCAGCGGTCAGCCATGGTCTTCAGTTTGGCTGATTTCACGATCTTTTCCGTGGGCTCGTCCGCGGCAATCTGACGCCGGATATCCGCGGTGATTTCGAGAATCTCGAAGATTCCGGTGCGGCCTTTATTGCCAGTATGATAGCAGTTGTCGCAGCCCTTACCACGATACAGTTTCTTCGTGCTTTCCGGTAAGCGTAGTGATTTCAACAACGGCTTTGTGGGAGTGAAGGGTGTCCGGCAATCCGGGCATATTTTTCGGACCAGTCGCTGGGCCACCACACACGTAAGCGCACTGGAAATCAGGTAGGAAGGAATCTGCATGTTTCGCAGGGTGGTAATTGCTTCGGGGGCGTCATTGGTGTGTAAGGTGCTGAAGACCAGATGCCCGGTCATCGCTGCGCGGATCGCGATCCGCGCCGTGTCGCTGTCCCGAATCTCGCCCACGAGCAGCACATCGATGTCTTGCCGCAGCGCGGCCCGCAAGGTGTTTGCAAACGTCACTTCGATGTCTGTATCGATTTGGACTTGGTTGATCCCGGACATTTGGTATTCGACCGGATCTTCCAAGGTCACGATGCTCTCAGTAAGCACGTTCTTTTGATTCAACGCCGCGTACAATGAAGTTGTCTTACCACTTCCCGTCGGACCTGTAACCAAAATCATGCCATACGGTTGCTCGATCATTCGGGTCATCGTGGCTTCGTCATCGGGCTCCAGTCCCAAGTCCTTAATCCCGGCCAGTACGGAGGATTGGTCCAAAAGGCGCAAGACGACCCGTTCGCCCAGGTAGGTTGGGAGCGTTGCAACCCGAAGGTCAAATTCGCGTTCCCTGGTTTCGATGCTGATATGGCCGTCTTGAGGCCGGCGCACTTCGGTAATATCAAGATCCGCCATGATTTTGATGCGCGAGACTACCGCGTTTTCAATTTCCGGCGCGATACTCATGACGTCGTGGAGAACCCCATCGATCCGGTAGCGCACACGCATTTCCGGTTCCTGCGGGTCCAAGTGGATATCGGTAGCGCCCGAATTGACCGCCCCCTCGATGATTGTCGAGACCATCTTGATGACTGGCGCACCCTCGGCCAGTCTTGCAATCTCGTCAAAACGGCGTTTATCCTGGGTCTTTTCCGCGGTAGCCACGATCTTCGCCTCCTCTTTGGGTTTTGCGCTTTTCTTGGCGTTGGGTTGCTTTGTGGCACTCTTCTTTGGAGGTTTGGCTTCCTGTTTTTGTGGTTCTTGAGCCTTGACTTGCCGCTTTGCGGAGACCGCCACATGGCGCTTGCCGCCCGATGCGTAGCGGGCCTTTATTTCCACCTTAATATCTTCGCAGTCGGTAAGGATGGGATGAACCCGTTTCCCGAGGATAACGCCCAAATCGCCGAGGGTTTCCGTGACCTGCGGATTCACAATCAAGACCGTAAGCTTGTCCCCTTCCAGCACAACCGGAATGAGTTGATACTTCTTCGCAATACTTTCGGGCACCGCTTCGAGGGCCATCCGTGCGCTCGGGGTCTCCGAGAGATCCGCGTATTCGAGGCCGTGTTGCTTGCCCAACGCAATGGCTATTGCGCGGCCGGTTATCACGCCCCGGTCCTGCAGGATTCTCCCGAGTAGCCGTCCCGTGCGCTTTTGCTCCTCAAGCGCATCTTTCAATTGCTTCTCGGTGATCGCCTTGATGTTGACCAGCGTGCGGCCGAGCGTCTGATCCTCATCCCGCACACTCTTGGGATGAAACTCGTGCCGCAAGGTCTGGTCGAGCGTATCGAAGGAAATCTTGCCGATCTGAAGCAAGGACCGGTACCAGGGGACCCCCGTGGCTTTCTCCCGGGCCCGGGCCTCGGCCAATTCCTCCCGCGTGATGATCTCGTCTTTCACGAGCGCATCGGCCAGATTCGCCTGCTTTTGCTCCTCTGCCATATAGACAAACCTCCCCGAACGTATGGCGGCACTGCCCGTTATGAGTGCGAATGAACGAGCCCCATTATAGGGTGCCGCGCTCCGTTGGTAAAGCATTTTTCGCACTCGAGGCAAGGATGACGCCCTCGCCCAGCGCGCGATGTAGTAAACGGCCTAAGAGACCGTAAGGACGAAAGGGACGTATTCGAGAAGGCCGTGCACGCGGGCCCCCGGCCCTTCCATATTGTCCATCTCGTCGTTTATGTCGTCTTGGCCCTTTGCGTCATTTCTTCGACCCATTCGCAGCGCGCAGCATTTACGGACCGACAAACAGTTGCCGCGATACCCCGGACCGCCCTACACTAGCCCCATGAATCCGCCATCCTACGTCTGGTACGCCTGCTACGGTTCCAACCTTTGCCGCGACCGCTTCATGATCTACCTGGCCGGTGGACAGGCGCCGGGCAGTACGCGCGTGTATCCCGGAACCCGCGACCAAACGCCCCCAACGGACGACCGGCCCTTCACCATCCCCCGCGAACTGTACTTTGCCCAGGCGTCGCCGACCTGGAACGGCGGCGGCGTCGCATTCGTTACCGAGGAACCGGTCGACGGCGCCGTCACCTACGCGCGCCTGTACCGGATTACGTCAAAACAGTTTGCGGGCGTATTCGCCGAAGAAAATGGCGGCCGCCCCAACGCCGGGATTGATTGGGGCGCCGTGCTCGCGAACCCCGCCACGCCGGTGCTGCGGGAGCGCTGGTACGGCACCATCCTGAACCTCGGCGAGGTGGACAGCGACCCCGTCCTCACCTTTACGTGGGACGCCCCACGGACCTCGATTCCGTACAATATCCCCGCTCCGGCCTACCTTCAACGGATCGCCTCCGGTCTCTCCATCTGTCACGGCCTCCCCCACAAGGCCATCGTCGACTACCTCGCCGCCCGCCCCGGCCTTCGCGACACCCACACCCGCGACGACGTGGTCCGGATGTTGGACGGGGGCTGAAGTCAAGACACGCGCGCACCATCCCAATGATTTCGCCTATTTCGGAGGGCGGGTTTTCCTGCCCGCTACACGAACGACCCAACCGGAAACATCGCACCCACTCACTCGCAGATGCAGGTGGGTGGCGGTTTCCTCGCGAAGGGCAACCCTTCGTAAGGCGCGTACGTAAACCCGCCCTCCTTGACGCCCCACTTAGATGCGAGGGCCGTCCCCGGTTAATGCTTCTTCAGTAGTGCGGCGTGCAACTCGCAGACAGACGCGAAGACGTAATCCGGTTTCCGCTCAACCTTTCCCAAATCGGCACCTGTGGTCTCGCCGCTGAGCACGAGGATCGACGCGATGCCTGCGTTGTACGCCATCTGCATGTCGGTATAGAGGCGGTCGCCGACCATGGCGGTGGTGTCGGGTTGTGGCGGCGAGTTTTTCCAGCGCCATGCGGACCATCGTCGGGTTGGGTTTACCAATGAACTCGGGCGTGCGGCCGGTGGCCTCGTGGAGCAGCGCGGCCATGGACGCGCAATCCGGGATGTATCCGTACTCGGTCGGGCATACCTTGTCGGGATTGGTGGCGTAATACGGCAGACCTTCGCGCAAGAGCAGGCACGCGCGTTCGAGCTTCTCGTACGTGAGGGTTCGGTCGAACGCCAGCACGACGGCCTCGGGATCGGTTTCCGTACGCGTCAGCCCGGCGTCGTCTACTTCCGCCTCGAAGGACGGCGTGCCCACGACGTAGACACGACGGTGGGAAGTCTCCGCGATCAAGTAACGGACGGTCGCCTCGCCGGAGGTCAGCACATCGCTCCGCGTAGCGGCGATTCCCATCGTCGTCAGCTTCTCCGCGTACCGTTGCGCGTCGGCCGAACTGTTGTTCGTGAAGAAGAGAAAGCGCGGGCCGGTGTCGCGCAGATACTGGACGAACTCGGGCGCCCCCGGAATGGGTGTGGGCCCGAGATATATCGTCCCATCCATATCGAGCAGAAATGATTCGATCCTGTTGAGGTCGACTCGGCTCACGGGACCCGCTGCATGGTGGCAAAGGAGGGGACAACGGGAAACACGTCACCCGGATATTGTTTGAACTCGACGTGGCCATCCATATACAGCACGTTGACCCCGCTGGGCTCGGTATGGGCGAAGGTCGGGTTCCCGTTTGCATCCTGGTGGATCGTGTCCCACATGATGGGCGTCACCGGAATCCAGGGAAAGGGTGCGGGTTCGCCCAGGCCCTGGTAGAGAATGCCGGCTCCGTGCCATGGGACCGTTATCCCGTCGCCTTTGTCGTTGCCGACGTGCTCCACCCACCGGGTTCCCAAGGCCTTCAAGTAGCGGGACGGCCGGATTCCGGTATACCGCTCGGCCTGGATCGCGCGGAAGTCCCGCGATTCGGTCGGCTGAAGGTGGGCAAGCAGCGCAACAATGTTGGCGGGACCCGACGCGGGTAACCCATACTCCAACGCTTCTTCCCGGGTCACGACGTGAAAACTCGCGTCGAAGGGATCGATTCGCCATCCGAGATAGGTATAGGTGGCGTCGCCTCGCGTCATGTCCCCGGTGAATGCGCAGGAATGCCAGGACGCGTCTTCCGCTATGCCGTACGTCACGGGATCCAATCGCCATTGCTTCAGGATGACTGGCCCCACCTTTGTCGGCGGCAGAAGGCCCGGCGCGTCCGGACAGGCGTACAGCAATGGATCGTTCGCGTAGTCGGGAAAGACAATGCGCCGGTCCGGCGAAAAATCGAAATGGTCGTCGATGTTGAGACAGCCCGGCGCGTTCGACGCAGCGCCGAAGGATTCGAAGCCGTGCGGCATCGGCCATCGCCAATCGTTCTCCCGGCTGTACATCGAGAAAATCGTGCCCCATTGCCGTAGGTTGTCCTGGCACGTGCGCAACTGCACGGGATAACGCGTGTTGTGGATTACGGGCAGCGCCAGCAAAACGCCCACCACAATCACCACGAGAATCACCACCAATTCGATCCAGCGAAGCGTAGATCGTCTTTTACCAGCCATAGCCTGCAACTTCCTTTAGCGGTTGAACTGCCGTAACCAAACGTGCGTAACCGACGTGCGGAAACGCGCTATTGTCGCAAGGACGCGAATTGCCGTCAAGCCGGGTGTCCTCTTCGGGCAGGAATCGGGCCCTTCGGGTGTTGGCTACCAGAGGCGCGACGGCTCGCGCCGGTTGTGGTAGCATAGGTCCGGCATCTGGGAGCATCATGAAGAAATTCGGTTTGAACGAGACCGTGGACATTGTCGTCGTTGGCGCGGGGCCGGCGGCGCTGGGCGTGTTGCACGCCGCGAAGCAAGCGGATTTGAAAGCCATCGCCATCGACAAAGGGCCGGTTTGCAGCGCGCTGTGTTCGCATCCCACCTATATGCGCTGGTTTTCCACGACGGACAAACTGGAACTCGCCGGGTTTCCACTCGTGACGACGGAAAAGAATCCAACGCGTCAGGAGTACCTGAAGTATTGCCGGGCCTTCGTCAACTACTTCGACTTGAAAGTCGTCACGTATTGCGAAGTCATTTCGGTGCAACCGGCCGACGACATCTTCACGATTGTGGGCAAGGACATGTTCGGCCGCGAATACCTCTGGGTAGCCCGCAATGTCGTAATGGCCACGGGCTTCTACGACAGTCCTCGTCCCATGGGCATCCCGGGCGAGGATCTGCCCAAGGTGAATCACCGGTATACGGAAGCCCATTGGTACGCCGATCACGACGTCATGATTATCGGCGCGGGGAGTTCGGCGGCGGAAATTGCGCTGGAACTGTGGCGTAACGGCGCACGCGTGTCCGTCGCCATGCGGGGCGACCGGTTCCATACGAAATACTGGATCGAGCCCGATATCGAAAACCGAATCAAGGAGGGGTCGATCGCGTGCTTCCGCAACGTCGAAGTCCGCGAGATCCGGCCGGATGACGTATTGCTCGAGGCGCAGAGTGGGGGATTTACCATCGTCCCCAACGACTTCGTGCTCGCCATGACCGGCTACGAGCCGGATACCTCGCTCATCGAAAACGTCGGGGCCGAGGTGGACCAGGCCTGCGGTAAACCGGCATTGTCAGAGCACTTCGAGACGACGGTCCCCGGCCTCTATGTGGCGGGCACCCTCTGCGCAGGCCAGGAATCAAACATCGTCTTCGTCGAGAACAGCCGCGAACACGGCCCCGCGATCGTGCGACACATCGTCTCCAAAAGTGGTGCTAACGTATAGATAATTGGTTACTTGCGGCGTTGTCGCGCGCATTAATCTGCGACTCGCCCTCCAGTGCGAAGTCTTCGCAGCCAATTGCCGATGTACGAAACTCCCCCTTTGAAGGGGGATCAAGGGGGATGTTGTTTGTGCTTCTTACGCCAAGTACTTATAGGCACTCACGACCCGCAACCGTCGAAAGGGGCTATCGGGCTGGATAGGTCGGCTCGCGGCTTCGGAAGAACATCCCCCTTGATCCCCCTTCAAAGGGGGAATTCACGCACGTCGGGTAAGATAAGTCGCGTGGTGCGCCGGGTCGGACGGCCGTGAGGTGCCATTTCATCGAAGGCGCGTCGGGTTGTGCGTATGCCATTGAGCATCAATGTGTTGCGGTTGTCGTGGATGCGCTGCGCGCCAGCGCGACGGCTGCCTACCTTCTCCACTACGGAGCCGCGGAAATCATTGCCGTCACCGAGATTGAGCAGGCCTTTGCGGCGAGGGAACAGTATCCGGATGCGCTTCTAGCGGGGGAACGGGGCGGGCTGCCACCCGAAGGGTTTGATCTCGGCAATAGCCCACGCCTAATCCAGGGGGTTGAGGGTCGCCGCGTCATCTTTACCACGACTACCGGCGCGGGCAGACTGGTCGCATGTTGCAGTGCCCCAGTAATTTACATGGGCACGACCGTCAACGCCGCCGCCGTGGCCCATTCCATCCGCGCGCACGGAAGGGACATCGTACTCATTCCGGCGGGTCTGATGACCGACCCAAACTTCGACGCCCAGGAAGACTGGGTCGCGGCCGCAGCCATCGGCATAGCACTAGACCTTCCAACAGGGGAGGGACACGACCGGTTCGACTACTGGCGCGCGCGGGTCAAGTCAGAGGGCTTACCCCAACTCTTTGCTACTGCTCCCCATGCGGAGAAGCTTCGCTCCGTGGGCCTCGAAGAGGATATTCCGTTCTGTGCGCAACTCGACACGGTGACCACTGTGCCGAAGGTGCTGGGAAAGAACGATTTCGGCGTGACGGTAGGTCTTTATGCGTAATCGATGGTATTATGGCTTTGGAAACTGGCTTCTGCACCTTGGACGAAGGTTATGGGACGACTGCACAAAAACATAATCACTGATGAAAATGGCAGACCAGTCGCCGTGCAGATTGACTACGCCGATTGGCTGGCACTTGAGCCGAAACTTGCTGAAGTACAAGCGTCCGTGGCGCGGAAGACGAATCTCGCCAAACATGCTGGAGTACTTGCGGCTGGTCTCGATCCCTTGGAGTACCAAAATGCGATTCGCAGCGAGTGGGGATGATACGCGTACTCGACACGAACGCTGCATTGTATTTGCTTCAAGGCAAGCTCGCGGAACCGCTTGAGGATGCCGAATACGCGGTCTCCGTGATTACCGAATTGGAGCTTCTTTGCTTTCCCGATATCACTGAAGAGGAAGAAACGCTTATCAAACGGTTTCTTGCTGACGTGAAAGTCGTTGGTATTACGGACGACGTGAAGGATTCTGCAATTCGCCTGCGTCGTCGGCACAAGCTCCCCCTTCCCGATGCAATAATTTGCGCCACAGCTTTCGTTCTTGATGCGGTACTCGTGACAAACGACGCTAAAGTAGCTAAGGTCGTGGATGTAAATTGTATCGGACTTGAATTAAGAAACGGCTAAGAGCCCCTTTTATAGGAACTTAGGCGCTTCGCGGGTTTCTTCCTTCGGCAAACCGCTCGCGCCGTATGATAGAATGCATTCAGTGAGTAGAGTACTGGGAGCGATTTCATGGCAGGGGCATCATCCATCGCCGCGCTCGGCGCGGGACTTGAAAGCGCGCGGTTGGAAACGGAATACCAGGCGCTGGCGCTGCGGCGTCAAGTGGACGCGCTTAACCTCCAAGGCGACCTCGCCCTCCAACTCATCCAGTCCGCCGTCATCACGGACCAGGCCGTCGGCGCGAATCTTGACGTGACCGCGTAAGCGGCGCGACGGAGTCCTTTTCCTACCCAAACCTTCCCGCGTCATGTATCCTTGGATCACCGGGAGGGCAGGGTGCACATGGGAATCAACTTCTGGCTGTATATCGCCATCTTCGCGGTTTTATTCGTCATCATCCAGAAGGCACTGAGTCACAGCAATCCCGCAGCGGGCGGCGCGGCCAAGAAGATCCGCGGACAACTCGAAGAGCTCTACGCCAACCCGCACGAATTCCGCGAGGTGACGCCGCAGGAGTTTCCGCACATCAACCCCGAGCATTACGACGTGTGTGAACGTTGGCTTGCAACGCAGGGGTTCAAGAAGGCGGCCGACCTCGAGGACCTCACGTTGTCCCGAGTGTATCCAAATACGCGTACGTTTCTTCGCGTGTTTCTCAGTAAAGACGGATCGATCGTGGCGGCGTGTTACGACATTAATCCCAAGGGGTGGATGAAGTTGTTGCAGTGGGTTCACTTGATGCCGCAGCGTTTTCGCACGCTGGATTTTGAAACGGAGTTTGTCAATGGCGCGTTTCTGCGCACGTCAAATTCGTTGGGCAAACAACTGCTCGACGAGCCACCCGCCATCAGCCAAAACCTCTTCTCCGACGACACGCCCTTTGAAGAACTGCTGGCCTTTCACCGTGATACCATGGCCGACTGGCGTCAGATCGACGAAGGGTTTGCGCCGCGGTTGTGCACCAATCTTGATGACCTTATCGCCATGCAATACCGCGAGCAGGAAATCACCAGCGCGTGGCGCAAAGAGATCGGCTACGTCACGTCTGAAGAAATGAAACGCATGGCCGGAAAGTCGGGACAGGGACAGAAGAACGCCGAACAAGTCATGCAAGAGATTCAGCGGATCAACGAAAAGAAACGTCCCGGCCCTCCGCCCACGCCGGGAGCATAACTACTCCCACTCGATGGTGCCGGGGGGTTTGCTGGTGACGTCGTAGAGGACGCGGTTGATGTGTTTGACCTCGTTGCAGATCCGGTTGGAGATGCGTTGGAGGACGTCGGGTGGGAAGCGGAACCAGTCCGCGGTCATGGCGTCTTCGGAGGTGACGGCGCGGAGGGAGCAGACTTCTTCGTAGGTGCGCTCGTCGCCCTGCACGCCGACGCTTCGAACGGGTAACAAGCACACCAAGGCCTGCCAGATATCGCGATACAATCCCGCGTTCCGAATCTCGTCGATGAAGATGGCATCGGCATCGCGCAACGTGTCGAGGCGCTCTTTCGTGACCGCGCCGATGCAGCGCACGCCGAGGCCCGGACCGGGGAACGGATGCCGCCACACGATGTCGTCGGGCAAGCCGAGTTCTTTGCCGAGCGCGCGCACTTCGTCTTTGAACAGTTCGCGCAACGGTTCGACGAGTTGAAGGTTCATGTGCTCGGGGAGCCCGCCCACATTGTGATGGCTTTTGATCGTGACGGATGGTCCACCCGTCGCCGACACACTTTCTATGACGTCGGGATAGAGCGTTCCTTGCGCGAGGAAGTCGACGCCTTCTAGTCGGGTCGCCTCTTCTTCAAACACGTCGATGAAGAGTTTGCCGATGATTTTGCGTTTCTCTTCCGGCTCGGAGACTCCCGCCAACCCGTCGAGGAACCGATCCTCCGCGTCGACGTAGTGCAGGTCCACGTGGAAATTGTCGCGAAAGACTTTTTGCACGAGGTCCGCTTCACCTTTGCGGAGGAGTCCGTTGTTCACAAAAATGCACGAGAGCCGGTCGCCGATGGCTTTGTGAATGAGGGCCGCCGCGACGCTGCTGTCTACGCCACCGCTTAACCCGCACACGACGCGTCCGCCGCCGACTTGTTCGCGCACGGTTTTCACCGCCGCGTCGAGGTAGGAGCCCATGTCCCAATCGGACGCGCAGCCGCAGACCTTGTGCACGAAGTTGGAGAGCAACTGCGGACCCTGCGGCGTGTGGACGACCTCGGGATGGAATTGTACGCCGTACAGTTTGCGTTTCGGATCGGCAATGGCCGCGAAAGGGCAATTCTCCGTGGTGCCGATGGTCGTGAAGCCGCTCGGCAACTGCGTGATCGCATCGCCGTGACTCATCCACACCTGCGTGCGCGACTCCATGCCGTCGAGAAACCCCGCGCCGTCGGTATGCTCGAGGTGGGCGATGCCGTATTCGCGTTTCGAGGCGCGCTCGACTTTTCCGCCGAGCATGTCGGCGAAGAGCTGCGTGCCATAGCAAATGCCGAGCACGGGAACGCCCAGTTCAAACACGCCGGGGTCCGGTTTCGGCGCACCGTTCGCGTGGACGCTAGCCGGACCGCCGCTGAAGATGATGCCGGCCGGTTGCTGCGATTTGATGGTGTCCAACGGTGTGTTGAACGGCATGATGAGACTGAAGACCTTCGCCTCGCGGACGCGGCGCGCGATCAGCTTGCTGTATTGCGCGCCGAAGTCGAGAACGATGATGGGTTTGCTGTGTTGCATTGGTTGTCTCGCGGTGGGGCGATCACGTTTCCGGAGCGATGTCGCTTTCCTTCAGTTCGACGTCGTGCGCGCCGCCTTCCCGGATGCCGATGGCGGAGACGAGCGTGATCCGCGCGGTCCGGTGCAATTCAGGGATGGACAGGGAACCGCAGTTGCACATGGTCGACTTGACCTTGCCCACGGTCATGTCGAGATTGTCTTTCAAGCGTCCCGCGTAAGGCACGTACGCGTCGACACCTTCTTCGAAACTTAATTTTGAATCGCCGCCCACGTCGTAGCGTTGCCAGTTGCGCGCCCGGTCGGATCCTTCCCCCCAATACTCTTTCATGTAATTACCGCGTATACGCAGCCGCCGTCCGGGACTCTCGTCGAAACGGGCGAAGTAACGCCCCTGCATCACAAAATCGGCACCCATGGCGAGGGCGAGCACCACATGATAATCGAGCACGATGCCGCCGTCGGAACAGATGGGCACGTAGATGCCGGTGTCCTCCAAATACCGATCGCGCGCTTTCGCGACTTCGATCACCGACGTGGCCTGGCCGCGGCCAATGCCTTTCTGTTCGCGCGTGATACAGATAGACGCCGGGCCGATGCCGACCTTGACAAAGTCCGCGCCCGCGTCCACAAGATAACGAAACCCTTCTTCCTCAACGACGTTGCCGCCGCCGATCTTGACGTTGTCGCCGTAAGTTTCTTTCACCCAGTGAATGGTTTCGTATTGCCATTCCGAGAATCCGTCGGACGAATCCACGCAGAGCACGTCGACGCCCGCGTCCACCAACGCGGGCACGCGATCTTTGTAGTCGCGCGAGTTGATGCCCGCGCCCACAACGAGCCGTTTTTCGGCGTCGACCAACTCGTCGGGGTTCTCTTTGTGCTGGTCGTAGTCTTTGCGGAAAACGAGATAACGAAGCTGGTGCTGTTCATTGATAATGGGGAGGCAATTGAGCTTGTGCTCCCAGATGATCTCGTTGGCTTCGCTGAGGGTGACGCCTTCTTGCCCGTAAAACAGTTTGTCGAAAGGCGTCATGAACTTCTCGATCGGCGCGTCGCGTCCCGCTTTGTTGATGCGGTAATCGCGACTGGTGAGGATTCCGAGCAAGGTGCCGTTCGCCGACCCGTCTTCCGTGACGGGAATCGTGGAATGGCCGGTCTTGGCAATGAGATCGACCACGTCGCCGAGCGTTTGGTCCGGGCGCAGGTTCGCGTCGCTCGGCACGAATCCGGCTTTGAACTTCTTCACGCGGCGCACCATGTCCGCCTGCAATTCGATCGGTTGGGATCCGAAGATGAACGAGATGCCGCCGAACCGCGCCAGGGCGATGGCCATGGTGTCGTTCGACACGGCCTGCATGATGGCCGAAGCAAAGGGGATGTTCAGGTGATTGGCCGGTTCGTCGCCCTTCTTGAATTTGACGAGTGGTGTGCGCAGGCTCACGTTCGACGGGGAGCAGTCCTTCGTCGTCCGATTGGGGATGAGGAGATACTCGCTGAAGGTGCGCGAGGGCTCGTTATAATACGTTGCCACGGGCGCTCTCCTGTGATGGGCCGCACGATATATCGCGGCTGCTGGGTAGATCGGGACTCCTTCGACTTCCTGTGCTCATGGGTACTCGCCGGTTCGGGAACGACTTCCAAATCCCCAAGGAACAAAGGGTTCCTTTGGAATCGGGTATTATAAGTTCACCCCATGATGCAGTCAAATTCGGCGCACGGCCGCCGCCGGATATCGGTCCGAATCCCGCAGCCCTTTCGGTTTTTTGACGCTGTCACGGGCGTTTGCTAGGCTTCCCATTTTCAATCTGCGCAGGAACTTGCCGGCAGCAGGGGCCAGTGAGATCGGCGGGACGGTGGAGGCGAAATGACGGTTGGTGTCATCGGTGGGGGTCCGGCCGGAGCGACGGCCGCATATGAACTCGCGCGGCAGGGCGTCGATGTGGACCTCTACGAAGCCAGCGCACACATGGGCGGCCTTGCCCGGTCCCTGTCGCTGTGGGGGCAGACCGTAGACCTGGGTCCCCACCGTTTTTTCAGCAAGCTTCGTCGCGTCAATGGCTTATGGCTGGATGTCGCCGGCTCCGACTATGTCATGGTCAAGCGCAACACGCGGATCTACTATGACGGCAAGTTCTTCCACTATCCGCTGGTTCCTCGCAACGCCCTGACCGAACTGGGCCCGTTCGAGGCCTCGCGCTGCGTGATGAGCTATTTTCGCGAGAAGGTCGCCCCCAGCGAATCGGCGCCCTACGACACCTTCGAATCATGGGTTGTAAATCGCTTTGGAAGAAGGCTCTACGAAATCTTCTTCAAGACGTACAGCGAAAAGCTTTGGGGGATTCCGTGCACGAATCTGGATTCGGATTTTGCCGCGCAACGGATCAAACGGCTCGACCTGATGGAAGCGGTGAAGAATGCCCTCCGCGCCAAGGGGGATGGCGCCGGACAACACCGAACGCTCGTTGACGAATTTGCCTATCCCCTGCATGGCACGGGGATGATTTACGAGCGCATGGCCGAGCGCGTGCGCCAGAACGGGGGACGCGTTCACCTCGAGACGCCCGTTCGCCGGGTGCTGACACGCCAGGGCCGGGCCCACGCCCTCGAACTGGAAGACGGTTCGCAGCGGAAGTACGACCACATCATCTCTTCCATGCCGATCGGTCTTCTCGTGACCCGGCTTCCGGAAGTGCCGGACGCGATTTACACGGCCGCTCAGTCCCTCCGATTCCGCAACACAATCCTCGTGTACGTGAACGTAGCGTGCGAGAACTTGTTCCCGGATCAGTGGCTGTACGTGCATTCCGCGGCGCTCAAGATGGGCCGCTTGACAAACTTCCGGAACTGGTCGCCGGCGCTGTATGGCGACGCCTCCGGGAGCATTCTGGCCCTGGAATATTGGGCAAATGACGACGATCCGCTATGGGCAACGGATCCGGCAGTGCTGATCGATCTCGCAAAAAGTGAATTGCGTTCCACAAACCTTATTGGCGACGCCGCTATCACCGATGCGTCGGTCCATAAGATCCATCGCTGTTATCCCGTCTACAATGCCGGATATAAATCAAGACTGTATCCGGTCCAGGATTATCTGCGCGGAATCGAGGGGCTTCAGGCGATCGGGCGCTACGGGGCCTTCAAATACAACAATCAGGATCACAGCATCTTGATGGGATCGCTCGCGGCGGAAAACATTGTCAAGGGTGCCGGCCACGACCTTTGGGCCGTCAACACCGACTACGACGAGTACCAGGAATCGGCTCGGATTACGGAGTTGGGCTTGCAGGAATCGGAGTCGAATTCGTAAAGGGAAATCGAGGGATACCGTCAAATACCGGTCAGTTGACGGCGACAAAGGTCGTCAACTGCGCGCAAAAAGTGTCGCTTCCTTCCCTGAGGCCAAGGGGCCTTGCGTGTGTAAGTTATTAATGTATAACGTTTTGAAAACTAAGAGGCGCTTGGCACGCGTTGTGCTCCTCCCGGGATAGTTGAATCTCAGACGTTCCGCAACGGGTTACGCGGCAGTCGGCGCCCTCTCCTGGGGCGCCCTTTCTTGGGCCTCTGAGAAGCGAGGATTTCGATTGACAGGTTCCCGGGTCGATGTTATACTGCGACCACTGTTATCGGTCGAGCCGTGGGAGGACTCGCGGTAACGGAGCCCGATTAAAGAGGTGCGGTAATCGGTGTGAGGGGAAATTCGGTAAACGCACATGCGGGTCTAACAAAGCGGGGTTATACTTTCCACTATCGCCTGTAATACCCAAACGGGTTGTTACCCTTAAAGGTCTGGTATGCAGTGTTCTCAAGGAAGGAGGTGAATGAATCTATGAAAAAAGTAGCTGTTTTTGTTGCGATCCTCGGATTGGGTGCCATGACGGCGCTGGCAGGTACGATTTCGGTTCCTCACTACGTTGACCGTGGTACTGATACCGATAGCGGTCTGTTCCCGCCCTCGTTGGACGCTTCGTGGGTTGTGTTGAAGAACAACACAGCGTCGCCTCAGGTGTACACGTTGCTGTACTTCTCCCTGAAGGGAGATGACCTGTCCCCGACGGACAACACGTTCTCCATCGCGGGGAATTCGGCGCGTGGTTGGCGTCCGTTCAACACTTCGGACGGAAACCAGGGTGCGGGTGCAAGTATTCCGCACGCGCAGTCGATCGCTCCGACCGCGCCGGATGGCGTGGGATCGATCACGATCCTGTACAGCGACCCGGCGGCTCCGTCCGGTCGTGTACTTATCAACCAGGCGGGTTCGAATTCGTCTTACGCGTATTCTTTGATCCCGTAAAATATGTCACAGCCCTGGGGCTCAGGTATTCGAGCCTGGTTGGTGATAATTGGTGGGGTGGCCCGTCCGCGGGGGGGGCCACCCCATTTTTTTCTGCCCGCTAGCCCGTATTTCTCACCACCCATCGGTATTCTGATGGACTCAGTCTTAGAGTGTGTTTCCAATGTAGGGTATTTGTCGTCATCCTGGGTGGCTACGTGCATCAGGAGCAGATTGGAAGCCCGCACCACGATTTAGCCTTTTTTGTTGGACAGCATCGGGACCACTCTTGAAGTACGCTCTGAGGAACTCGCGCGGACGGGAACCGTTCCCGTTTACAGGAACATCCCAATTCCGAGTGGCGATTTTCGGAGAACGTCGAGAGCGTAAGTCCAGTGGCACCGGAAAGGGCGGGTTACCCCGTCATGCCACGGGAGCGCAGCAGCTTGTAATCGATGCTGTCAACCAGGGCTTCGTACGACGCGATGATGATGTTCTCGGATACCCCGACCGTGTCCCACTCCATCTGCCCGTCGGAGGATTCGATGAGGACGCGCGTCTTCGCCTTGGTCGCAGCGCGTGCGTCGAGGATACGCACCTTGTAGTCCTCGAGGTGCACTTCGTTCAACTCGGGATAGGTGCCATCGAGGGCCTTCCGCAGCGCATTGTTCAACGCGTCGACCGGGCCAGCGCCTTCGCCGACGGTATGCTTAATGGCGCCGTCCGGCAATTCGATCTTGACCGTCGCTTCCGACACGCCCTCGGGTTCACCGTTGCGTCGTTCCACGGTAACGCGCAGGCCGTGCAGTTTGAAGAAGGATCGATGCTCGCCTTTCGCGCGGAGGATCAGCAGTTCGAGCGATGCGTCGGCGCCTTCGAATTCATAACCCTGGTTTTCCATTTCCTTCACGCGTTTCAACACAGCCTTGGTTTCGGGTGCGTCGCGGTCGAGTTCGATCCCGAAATCCGCGGCCTTTTGCAACAGGCTCGATCGGCCGGACACTTCACTCACGGAAATGTGGGTGCGATTCCCGACCAGCTCCGGCGGGATATGTTCGTAACTCGTCTTGAGCTTCTTCACCGCATCCGCGTGCATGCCGCCCTTGTGGGTGAAAGCGTCGCGTCCCACGTAAGGGTCGGAGTCCCGGGGGATCATGTTTGACAACTCGGCCAGCAGGTGGGAGAGCGGCGCGAGGCTCTCGAGCTGCGTCGGCGTTACAACCGGCAAGGCGAGTTTCAATTGCAGCGCCGGGATGATGGTGCACAGATTGGCGTTCCCCGTGCGTTCGCCGTAACCGTTGATGGTGCCTTGCACGTGGACGGCGCCTTCTTCGACCGCCGCCAGCGTGTTGGCAACCGCGCAGCCGCTGTCGTTGTGGGTGTGGATGCCGATGGCGGCTTCGGGCAACCGTTCGCGAACCGACCGCGTGATGCGGGAAATCTCGGACGGGAGACGGCCCCCGTTGGTGTCGCACAGTACGAGGACTTCGGCGCCCGCGCGAAATCCGGCTTCGAGGACGGACAGGGCGTATCCGTCGTCTTCGCAGTAGCCGTCGAAGAAATGTTCCGCATCCAGGATCACGCGGCGTCCCTGAGATTTCAGGTACGCCACGGATTCGGCCGTGAGCCGCAGGTTCTCGTCCAACGACACGCGCAGAATGTGCTTCGCGTGAGTCGGCGAGGACTTGGCGAAGATCGTGATGACTTCCGTTTCGGCGTCCAGAAGGGCCTTCAAATTCGCGTCGTCTTCCACCGCCGATTTGGGATGGCGCGTGCTGCCGAATGCGGCCATCTTTGCATGCTTGAGTTCCATGTCGCGCGTGCGGGCGAACAGTTCAGCGGCTTTCGGATTGGACGCGGGTTGACCGCCTTCAATGTAGGAAATGCCAAAATCGTCCAGCGCTTTGACCACCCGGATCTGATCTTCGGCGGAAAACTTGACGAGACGCCCCTGGGCGCCGTCGCGTAATGTGGTGTCATAAATTTCTATGCGGGTCGACACGTTGGTACTCTCCTGACTAGGCGTTTCTCCTCAACGGGCTTATGCATACCCGGCGTCCCGGGGGATACCCTGTCTGACGGCCGGCGCGGGAGGCTGGAATTATTTTGAAATGGCGCCCGCTTCCACCCGTGCCGATTGTATCATAAACGGCACCAGCTCGTGTCCGGTGGGGAAGAGGAGGCCCGTGTCCCGCGCGGCCGTCTCACTGTAACGCGTCGCGTCGTCGGGAACGACCCCGGGACCGCACATGGCGAAAGGTACGGAACCGCCCGCGTGGGTTCGGGTGGACAAGGCCGTCACGTGGTCCGGTGCAACGAGAATGCGAACGTCGCCGCGACTCGCGGCATACTCGAGGCACGGCGCCACCACGTTCCGATCGAAATCCTCGATGGCCTGCAATTTGAGATCGAGGCGTCCTTCGTGGGCCGTCTCGTCGGGGGCTTCCACATGCAGGTACACAAAATCCAATCGCTCGAGGGCATCGAGCGCCGCGCGCACCTTGCCCGCGTAGTCGGTATCGAGATAGCCGGTCGCGCCGGGGACCTGCAAGGCCTCCATGCCTGCACATATGCCTATGCCGTTAACTAGGTCAACAGCAGAAACTACCGCGCCGCGGATCCCGAAGCGTTCGTGGAACGGCGCCATGACCGGGGAGCGGCCTTGGCCCCATAGCCAGATGCTTGTCGCAGGTGGCTTGCCCGCCTCAATCCGGGCGCGGTTCACAGCATGTCCATCGAGGGTCGCCCGGGAGCGCGTCATGAGCTCGCTGAGAAACGCCCCGGCGCCACCATCCGGAAGATGGGGGCGATAGCGCTGGTCCGAAATGTTATGGGGAGGCGTGCACACCGTCTCCGCAAGGTCTTCCAGGGGCACGGTAGAGGCTTGGATGATCGCGAGATGGCGGTAGCCGACACCGGAGTGAAAGCGGATATCGCCATTCGGGAAGCTCTCATTCAGGGTGGCGATGAGTTCGGCCCCTTCGTCGGAGGAAATGTGCCCCGCCGTAAAGCTTTTCATAACATCGTCTTGGAGTGTCACGAGGTTGCAGCGGAATGCAACCTCATTCTCGGCGAGCAGGATTCCCTGGCGGGCCGCTTCGAGGGGTGCGCGCCCCGTGTAGGTGACCTTGGGGTCGTAGCCGAATACGGAGAGATTGCCGACGTCGCTGCCCGGGGGAAGGTCCTCCGGGATGGGGTTGAACAAGGCGCAGAGCCCTTGCTTAGCGACTTCGTCCATCGCTGGGGTATGGGCTGCTTCGAGGGGGGTACGGCCTTTCAGTTCGGCTACTGGGAAGTCGGCCATGCCGTCTCCGAGCAAGACGAGGAATTTCAACGTAGAAGCCCTCCGGAGCACCGGGCTTGATCGGGTGCCACAATTAAGCGAAGATAGCATATTGCTAGAAGGGAAGTCAAGGCTATGTGGTTGGCTTTCTATGGATTAGGAATATTGGATAAGCGCGCCGTGAAGGTGGATCGAAGTGGCGTTCGCGGCACTGGCTAAGTCTTTGGGGAATGTGGTATCCAAGCGTTTAGCTTGGGGGAGTAGCATGTGATGGCCGACTTGTCTTTGGCCCTGGCGAAGCTGGAGAGCGCCGGGATTGACTTGGCAAATGACGTTGAGGACCGACTTTGTAAGCACATGGCGCTGGTCGGGGAATGGAGCCGTGTCGTGTCCCTGGTTTCCGTGTCGGATCTGGCGGAATTGGAGACGCGGCATGTCATCGATTCGTTGTCGTTGGTGCCCCTACTGGTGAATCGCGGGCTGACGCGGGGGTCATTGCTGGATATAGGGAGTGGGGGAGGTTTCCCGGCCATCCCTTTGGCCGTCGTTCTACCGGAATGGCGTTTGGTCTTGCTCGAGCGGTCGGAACGGAAGGTGGGTTTCCTGCGCAAAGTCCACGGTGCGCTGGGTTTGGCAGGCGTGGAGGTGCGATGTGGGCAGTTCCCGAAGCATGCGTGGGACGTTGGGCCGGATGTGATTACCGCGCGGGCGGTGGAGAAGCCGGAGCGCATCGTCCGGGAAGCGGGCGTGTTTGTGGAGGCGGGGGCGCAATTGCTGTGTCAGGCGGGCGATCCGCGGGAACTGGCGCCCGAAATGTTTCACGTGGAACCTTCTGCCCAAAGGTTCCACGTGGAACATTGGGAAGACGACTGGACCCGGGAAGGACTCCGCCGCGGCCAACTCTACGTCGTTTCTCCTGCAACTATCCCTTAAGCCCGGTCAGCGTAACGCCTTGAATAAACTGGCGCTGTGCCGCGAAGAACAGGACCATCACGGGCAAGGTCATCATGACCGACGCCGCCATCAGAATCTGATGGGCATTCACGTTCATCACCTGCAAGGAAAACAACCCCAAGCTTAACGGGTACAGCCGCTGATCGCTCAGATAAATAAGCGGTCCCATGAAGTCGTTCCAAACCGTCAAGAACGTGAATATCCCAATCGTCGCCAGCGCCGGCTTTACCAATGGCAGAATGATCCTTCGAAAAATCCCAAAGTAGCCGCAGCCGTCGATTCGCGCACTGTCTTCGAGATCCTTCGGTATCCCCAGCATGAACTGCCGGAGCAGGAAGATATAAAACGCGCTGCCGAACAGGGACATCACCCACAGCGGCTTCAGGGTGTTGTACCAGCCCAGCTCCTTGAAGATGAGGAACACGGGGATCATCGTTACCTGCGGCGGAATCATGAGGGTCGCCAACACGAGCACAAAACAGAAGTCCCGCGCCGGCCACCGCAACCGGGCGAAGGCATAGGCCACCAGCGACGATCCGAAGATCTGGCCCAGCACATTCAGAACCACCAGCAGCGTGCTGTTCCACGCGTACTTCTTCATTGGCGCCAGTCGCAAAGCCTCCCGGTAATTGTGGGTATATTTGTACCACGTCGCCAGCAGGTGGGGGGCGTGGGTGTACTTCAGCGTAATCCGGACCGTATGGGGATCGACGAGCGCCGACGGCCCGGTTTCCTTCAAGCGCAGCCAGTTCTTCATCTTGATGGAATCGTCGTCGGGGCTCGGGAACTGCCAAGTCAGGTCCTGCCACGTATCCGTACCCGCGAAGGCCTTCTCCGCGGACTCGAACTTCCGGCCGCCCACCTCGATGGTCGCATGAATGGGGTGCCAGGACCGATCGGCGTGATTCCCCACCACGATCTTCCGGAAATTCGCGAGGTCCATCTTCAACGGCACGGTCGTTTGCAGCGTGAACGATTTGTCGTTCTCAAAGGAGTAGTGAACCTCCTGCGCGGGCCGCAATAACCCGGTCTCCCGCCGGATCAAGGTCGCGTCGCCGTCAACGACCTTCCAATCAAAGCCCGTGTCCCCGGTGGGATGCTCGACGGTCAGGTCCCAGCCGTGAAGCGTAACCGTGGATACCGCGATCCGGCGATACACGGCGTCGAAGACCTCCCGCGCCAAGTCGGGTTTGACCGCGTCTGCAAACCACCGCGCGGCCTCGTCGGTTGGACGCGTGAAAACTTCGTTGGGAACCCGCCGGACCAACCGAGCATAGATCCCTTCCGCGAGCACAGGATTCGACAGATTGGGACCAAAGAACGCCGGCAATTCGCCGCCAATCTTCTCGACGGCGCCGGAAATCGCTTCCTGCGCAACGGGACTGACCCGTTCCCAATCCTCCTCGGAAACCAGCCCTGGCCGAACGGGGCGCTCATTGATACGGATGCCGAAGTACGGCGACGTGACGACGCCATCGGGAATCTGCGGGATCCAGCGCGGCGGATACAACTCATCCGCGACCTTCGCGCTGGTGCTGAGCAGCCAGACGAAGGGAAACGCAAAGAGGATAGAACCCGCCAACAAAGCCGCGTGGGCAACGACTCGTCGCGCGATGTACGCCAGTAGCTCCACCGCGGTCAGTCGCCTGACTCGTAGTGGACCCAGACCTTGCTGAGCCGCAACTGCACGATGGTTAAGACCAGGATGATGGCGAACAGTATCCACGCCATCGCCGAGGCGTAGCCCATCTTCATGTACCGGAACGCGTTGTTGAACAACGCGTAGACGTAGAACAGCGTCGCATCCAGGGGGCCGCCCCGTGTCATGACGTAGGCCTGCGTGAAAATTTGGAAGGTACCGATGAGTCCCATGATGAGGTTGAACAGCACGTAGGGGCTCAGCATGGGCAATGTCACGCTCCAGAACCGGCGGATCGGCCCTGCGCCGTCAATCTCCGCCGCCTCGTAAAGGTGCTTGGGAATGCCCTTGAGTCCCGCCAGCCAGATAATCATGCTGCCGCCCGCGCCCCAGACCAGCATGATGATCAGCGCGGGCTTTGCGATGTACTGGTTCTGGAGCCAGGCGGGGCCTTCGAGACCGATCGAGCGGAGGAAGTTGTTCAGCACGCCCTCCTGCGGATTAAAAATCCAGAGCCAGAGAATCGACGCAGCCACGGCCGGCATGATCGCGGGCAGATAGAAGATGGTGCGATAGAACGCCATGCCCCGGGTTTCGCTGCTCAGCAGCATGGCGATGGCCAGCCCGGCGATCATGGTCAACGGGATCGACAGCGCCATGAAGAGCGTGTTGTAGAGAGACTTATAGAACAAGGGGTCGTTGGTGAGAAGATCGACGTAGTTCTGGAAACCGACCCACTTGGGTGGCGACATGACGTCTGTACTGGCAAAAGCTCATGATGAGGGAGAAGAAAATCGGGCCGCCGCCGAAGACCAAAAAGCCGATAAACCACGGCGAGGCAAAGGCATAGCCGGCATGAAACTCCTTGCGGAAATACCCGCTCGCCTGCACGCGGCGGGACGCTATCCAGTAGACCGCGGCCGTCCCCAGGAGCAACAGGACAAGATATCCAATCACCACCGGACGCCAACTGATGACCGGATAGGCAACGGGATGGTTCAATTTGTCGAGTTCCGCCTGGACAATCGCCGTGCCGCGGTCGAGGGCGATCTTGGCGTTCTCGTGCACGTCGGGGTCGTACTGCTTGTAGATCCCCGATTCCATGGCCCGGACCTGCTCGTTCCAGAGCAATTGACCCACGGGTGTCACCGGCCGGAATTTTGAAAAGGGCATGGCCTCGATGAACACTCGCTTGGCGACTTTGAATCGCTCCGCTACTGATGGAACACTATATAAGTATTTCTGCATCGCCCATTCGGTGATGTCGCGCCGCGCGCTCATTCGGGGGATGTACACGTTGCCCGCCGCGTTGCTGAGCTGCTTGCCCGCGTCGGCCTTGATTTCAAAGGCCCGTTGCGAGGAGAGGTACTTGATAAACTCCCAGGCTTCGCGCGGATGTTTGCAGCCCCGGGGGACGATGTAGGCGAACCCGCCGCACCAGCCGAGCTGCTGTTTCCCCTTGGGCGCAGGGGCCAACGCGACACCAATTCGCATATCGCGCCGCTTGTTGGCGATGTCGGTGAGGTAGTAGTCCCCGTCGATTTTCATGGCAATCTTGTCGGACAGGAAGGGATCGAGATTGCCCCCCATGGCGCTGCTCTGGAAGGCGATGACCTTCTCGGCGCCGCCCATGATGTCGTAGAGTTCGGTCATGTAGGCGAGCGACTCCACGATCCGGGGATCGTTCAGGGTGCACGTCTTGCCGTCGGCGCTCATGAACTTGCCGCCGTTGAGCCAGCCGTAGATATAGAGCCAGGAGTTGCCGAAATTGGGGCTGTGCGGCAAGAACCCAATGCGGACCAGGTCGCCTTGCGCGTTGAATTCCGTGAGGATGCGCGTGGCGTCCTTCAGTTGCTCCCAGGTGCGGGGCGGGCCCGGTTTGGTGGGGTCCTCGGGATCCACGCAACCTACGGCGATCAATTCATCGGCGTGCTTGTCGAGGATGTCCTTGTTGTAGAAGAGGGCGCGGTTGTCCGTGTCGTCGGGAACGGCATACAGCGTGCCGTGATACTGGCTTTCCTGCCAGCAGGCGTCGAAAAAGTCCTTGGGATGGAGCGTAAAAGGGTCGTCGGGACGTTCCTTGAGGTCCTCATCGAGGTACGGCTGGAGCGAGACAAAGGCGCCGCGCGACGCCCATTCGCCCACGGCGAAGCGGTCGAACCACACCACATCCGGCGGGTCGCCGCCGGCGATGGAACACAACAAGCGTTGCGGGTCGCCGGTGCGATCGATGGTCGCGCTTTGACCCAGGATGACTTTGATCGCGGGTTTGCCGTCGCTACCGTCGTGCAGGACTTGGAACTGTTGAATGAGATCGAGCGCGACGAGAACGTCGTTCTCGAGGGCGATGTCGTTCCCCCAATAATAGAGCGTTACCGGTTCGGCGGACCAAGCAGCCGCGCACATGAGAAGACCGGCTCCCATCCGTGCGAGCCGCGTCGTCAGTAGCGTATGTCGAATCATCGCGTTGGCTCCCCTCGCGATCGGAGGGCATCAAACCACACGGTCGCGCGGGAAAGCAAACGGGAAACGCCGAATGTGCCCGTTACCGGCAAATGAACGCGACGTTATTCTGAGCGCGGACCACGCCGCGAGCGTGGTTGTTGGCGGCGAGAACAGTCGAGCATGTTGCGACATACATCACTCTCGAAATCGGGATCGAAATCGGGATCGAAATCGAAATCGGAATCGAGAGCACTTGGCGCTTTCCACTTCGATTCCGATCCCGATAGCGATCCCGATTTCGAGATTCGTTTGCGTTACAGCCGCATGTGACTGTTCTTCCGCGTATTCGCCGAGTTCTAAGCGCGGTCCGCCGCTCAGAATGACGGCGTCCATCCGGTTCGAGGATAGCTTTCAGTTCGCAATATCGCGCGAGATGTTCTGCGGCCGGCCGGCGTACTGAATCAGTTGGGCCTGTGAAACCGGCAGCAGGAAGGGAGGCCCGTCACCGAACTGGAGGTAGAAGCGATCCGTTTGCCCTTGGTCCGGCGACGGCGGTAACGCGGGATGCCGCGGATCTAACGAGAACCACGTGAGCCGGCCGTTCTCAAACCGGTACTGGAAATAGACGTCCGCCGCATCCTTCAAGCCGCCCTTGTGCGCGGTGCCGCCGAGGGACTGCATCAAGTCATCGTTCAAGTCGGACAACGCGTAGGCGGTACCTTGTATGAAAACTTTCACCGGTGGCAGCGGCGAGGTGTCATCCGGCGCGCGCCACATAAACACGCGATAGTACTCTGTGCCGAAGGCGCCATCCGCGTGGCCGACAAAGGTCACGGGGCCGGGATACGTCGCGCGGTATTGCAGGATGCCGCGAATCGGAATCCACGCCAGAACCCCGAGGACGACGATTACAGCGAGCACGATGGCGGTCAACGTTCTGGGTCGCATGGCGGTTTCTCCGGAGACCTTCGCGTCTCAGGATACACGAACTTTGGGGGCGGATTGTTGTTTCGGCGCTCCGTCCATCGCGTCCATTGCGTCCATGGCAACGCGCCCCGTGCGGTCGCGGTGGCAGCAGGTGGGAAGACTTGCTCTCCGGAAGAGGCCCCCTACCGCTCGATATGCCGCGACAGGTCTTGGGGAAGATCGAAACTGTTGAACGGTGTCGCGTCTCGTCCGAATGTGCGTGAGACCTTGTTCGTATCGAGCACGCTGAACGAAAGGATCAACATCAGGAAGGTCGTCAGGATCAGACCGAGCAAGGCAATCGGGATGCCCAGGTTCCGCGCGGGGGCCGCCGCTTCGGCCGTGCCGCCGCCGGTGGGGTCGGTGTACGCCGTTTGCAGAAAGCCAAACACGAACTCGGAGAGCGCGAGCCCATACAACGCCGTCAACAACGCCACCGCCAGTCCGCCCCCGATCTTGCCGGGGTCGTCCAGCGTCGTCAGCATTTGGATGACGCCCATGAGGCTGCCAATTACGCCCGAGGCGACGGCGAACCGGCTCCCGCTCCGCGCGATCGCGGCGTACCGCGGATTCGGCGGAACCTTGACGAGAAAGAACGTGAGGAAGGCGTCCCCGCAGAAGCGGAGAAAATCTTCCCCGTGTAGCGCAGTCAGGAGCGCAAAGGTGAGTCCCAATACAAGAAGAATCGATGGGACGTTAACGAAGATCCCTGGAGCGCCACCCAACCAAACCACAACGATGAGGAACAGAATCGCTACGACGGTACCTGCCAACCGACAAACTGAGAACTTCCGAGAATTGTTCGCGGTCATTGTTTCGTCCTCCCTTGATGGCCCCTGCATTCCCCTGGCCGTAGTATACACCTATCGAGAGTGATTTCCGTCCCGGGAGTTCTGGTTGACTGAGTCCCTCAGAATACCGATGGATGGTGGCCAAACACGGGGTCAATCAGAAAGTACTGGACGGGAATCATTCCCGTCCTACAAGAACATCCGGATTCTGAGTACCGATTCGTGGAGTAGTACGAGCGAGTACGACCCCCGGTGCCTACTCCACCGCCTCGATGCGCTCACTCACCGGCGCGATGGGCGGGAGGCCGTTCTCGGGTGAATCGAGGTAGAAGAAGGCTACGGCCGACCAGTCGTCCTGCCGGTACATGTTGGTCCAGGCGTCATCGGGCGCTTCGTGTTTGCGGATGTCGATCTCTTTGTCCTGGTCGAAGAGCTTGACGAACTTGCCGTCGTAATCGAGACTCACGGGTTTTATGTTGACCCCCTTATTCAGCAATTCGACGACCTGCTTCTTTTCCGCGCCGCCCATCTGTTGAATGGTCACGCGAATGTCGTTGTGAAAGTACACCGGGTCGGGGATGTGATACCGGTAGAACGTGTACTCCCGGTCCTTGCCGTCGGCGATGAGGCAGCCCTGGTAGCGGCGTTGAAAGGCGCCCTGTCCCCAACCGGTGCCGATGTAGTCTTCGGTGCCCGTACCGACGATGGTCGGCAAATCCGTGTCGCCGTCGAGGTACATCTTCACTTCACCTTCGCCCCACCAGCCGACGTTGTCCGGCTTTTCGATGATGCCGAGGTGCGCGCCGAGATAACGGCCTTCGCCGTGGACCGGCGGCAGGATTTCAAAATCCTTCATCAAGGTCGTCCACCGTTCCCGATGCCAGTACGCGTGAAAGTAGAGGGCGCCGTCGTCGGGTTTCGGCGTGAGTACGTAGTTGATGTCGTAAAAGAATTTCTCCACGTTCTGGTCCGACTCGTTGGTGACGACCACCTTCGCGCCGGTCTTGAAAGGCATGGGGATGTACATGTTGAACGACCGGCCTTCGGGATTCGTGAACAGTTCATTCTCAAACGCGACGGACCGTCCGAGGATTGCGCCGAAGAAGTCGCCGATGGGTGCCGACACGGCCGGGGTCAAAGCGCCATCCCAGAACATTTCCAGTTTGATCGCGCGCAACATCTCAGGATCGCGTTCGCGCATCGTGAACCACATGCGGTGAATGCAGCCGCTGCCTTCCGCGTGCATCAGCACGAGGGAGGACCCGGCTGGAAACGGCACGAAAGCCGCGCCCTTCGCGCCCGCGTTCTCGTGTCCCCCTGCGCCGCGTGCGCCGTCCGGATTCTCAAAACTCGACCAGCGCGATTCCGCGCCATCAGGAACTCGATACAACTCCATCGCGTTTTCCCCCTCCGCTGCTGCGATAGCCAGAAGAAGGCTTATCGCCATAATCCACGCACGCCAATCCGTTCCGCCTGTCCAACGATGCATCATGGTCCGCACCTCCCCGAATATACGCCGCCACGTACGCTGCACAGGATACCAAATCTTTCCCTATAGCGGGTTGCCGGTTTGCACCGAAGACAAGTGGGGCCATGTAGCGCAGGCGTCCCGCCTGCAACTCTTAAGTCTCAGAACGCGGCCGCAAAATTGCAGGCGGGACGCCTGCGCTACATGAATTCCTGTTAGGGATTGAATAGTGGTATTTCCCCTCCGGCCTTCTTCCGCTATACTGGAACCCGGTGCGGCGCTGCCGGGGGGTGGCGTCTGTGGAACATTCGATAACGGGGGGATTCCGGGATGTCCAGTTACGATGCGTGGTCCGGTCGCGTTTGGGTTTGGGGAGTACTGGTGCTAATGATGCTTGGTGCAGGGATTTCTGCGGTGTCCGCTGAAGACATTGCCGTCGTGCGGGACCAGTTCGCCGCGCCGCCGGTCGAGAACAGCCAGGGCCCCTTGTGGGTGTGGAACGACTGGATGACCGAAGACGAGGTCCGCCAGGCTCTGCGCGACCTCGCGTCGCAGCACGTCATGCAGGCCTTCGTCCATCCCCGGCCGGGGCTGATGACGCCGTACCTCTCGGACCGGTGGTTCGACCTATGGGCCGTCGCGCTGGACGAAGCCGAGAAACTCGGCATGCACATCTGGATCTACGACGAGAATTCCTATCCCTCCGGATTTGCCGGCGGCTTCGTGCCGGACCAGATGCCCGAGTCTCGGGGCCAGGGACTGGTCTTCGAAGAAGTCACGGACGTGCCGAATCCGCTTCCGGAGGATGTGCTGCGCGTCTACGCCGTTATCGGCGACACCTACACCGACGCAACGCCGAAAGATGCGCAGACCGCGCTGCCTTCCGGCCGGTACATTCTCGCCAAACGCGCGTGGGCCCAACCGTCGCCGTGGTTCGGCGGGAAGACCTACGTCGATTTGCTGCGTCCCGGCGTGACGGAGAAGTTTCTCGAGGTGACGCTCGATGCCTGCAAAGCCCACTTCGGCGATCAGTTCGGCAAACGGGTTCCCGGATCGTTCACGGACGAACCGCACCTCGTGCCCGGTGGCGAGTTTCATTGGACCCCCGATCTGCCCGAAGTATTCCAGAAACGTTGGGGCTACGACCTCATGGAGAATCTCCCATCACTGAAGTACGACCTCGGCGACTGGAAGAAAGTGCGCCACGACTATTACGCCACGATCAACGAGTTGTTCATCGAACGCTGGGCGAAGCCGTATTACACCTATTGCGAACGCAACGGTCTCATGTTCACCGGGCACTACTGGGAGCACGACTGGCCGCGACTGACACACGTGCCGGACGATATGGCCATGTCCGCGTGGCAGCATGCGCCCGGCATCGACATTCTCTTCAATCAATACAGCGAAGGCGTCCACGCCCAGTTCGGCAACGTGCGCGCGGTGATGGAACTGGCGAGTGTCGCGAACCAGCTCGGGCGACGGTTCCGGCTCTGTGAAACCTACGGCGGCGGCGGTTGGGATCTTCGCTTCGAAGACATGAAACGCATCGGTGATTGGGTCGACGTGTTGGGCGTCACGCTGAACAACCAGCACCTGACCCACTCGACCTTACGCGGCGCGCGCAAGGGCGACTATCCCCAGTCCTTCTCCTACCACGCGCCCTGGTGGGATTCCTATCACGTGCTGGCCGACTACTTCGCGCGCGTGTCGCTGGTGTTGTCCCACGGTGAGCAGATCAACGACGTGCTGGTCCTCGAACCGACGACGACCACGTGGATGTACCAGGGTCCCGGACGCGACCACAACGAACAGATTGGCGAGGCATTTCAAGCGTTCGTGACGCAATTGGCGAAGAAGAACGTCGAGTTCGACATCGGCTGCGAGTACATCCTCGCGAATTGGGGTCATGTCGAGCGCGGCAAGTTCGTCGTAGGACAGCGCGCGTATGATGTCTTCGTCATTCCGAAGGGCACCGAGAGTTTGGACACGGCGACGGTGGATCTTCTCGAAGCGTTCTTGAAGAACGGCGGAACCGTGCTCGACTACGGGGACACACCGCCGGCGATGATCGACGGGCGTCCATCCGGCCGTGTCGTGGACTTGAGCCAAGCAGCGAGTTGGAAGACGGCCGGCGAAGACGACTTGTACCAGAGGCAGCAGACGGTATCGCCGTTCAGCATTACCTTGGCCGATGATAACCAAGGCATCGTTTACCATCAGCGGCGCACGTACGGGGACGGTGAGCTTCTCTTTCTCGCCAACACCAGCGATACGTCGAAAGGCATCGGTTCATTTCGATCCAGTATGAGCGGCGTCGAACAATGGGACCTCGAAACGGGTGAAGCCGGCATTTCCTATCCGTTCACGCCCCGCATGGATGGCATTCTTGCGGACTTCGAGCTTGCGCCTTGCGGCAGCTTGTTGTTGTACCTGCCGAAAGCAACACGCGAGGTCGTGTCCCCGTCGCCGGAGCCGGTCTGGACCGCATTGACTGCGACGGGCGACATGATTGTTGAACGTTCGTCACCGAATGTATTGACCCTCGACTACGTCAACGTCACCGCGGGCGGCGAAACGCGGGAGGCGCAGTATTTCTACGCCGCCGCCGAATTTGTTTTCCAGAAGCACGGTCTCGAGAGGAACCCGTGGGACCATGCTGTGCAATTCAATGACGAACTCATCAGCAAGACCTTCCCGCCGGACAGCGGGTTTGAAGCCACCTACCGCTTCACTATCGAAGGCGATGTTCCGAAACCGTTGTATGCCGTCGTCGAGCGCACGGATCTCTACACGATTACCTGCAACGGAAAACCCGTGACCGCGATGCCGGGCGAATGGTGGCTGGACCGCGCCTTCGGCGTGATCGACATCAGCGACTGCGTGCAGTCCGGAGAAAACACGCTGACGACCGTCGCGCAGCCGTTCACCATGTTCCACGAGTTGGAGCGCGCCTATATCCTCGGCGACTTCAGTCTGCTCAATGCCGATTCCGGATTTCATATCATCGCACCGAGCGTGCTGACGGCCGGTCCCTGGGATCAGCAGGGGTGTCCACTTTACGGCGCAGGCGTGACGTATAGGCAGACCTTTACCGTCGACAAACCGGCGGGCACGTATCGCGTAAAGCTTCCCGCATGGCTCGGCAGCGTGTCGAAGGTGCGCGTGAACGGCGAGGGCGTGGGGTACATCTACCATAGCCCGGCAACTTGCGATGTCAGCGATGCGATCAAGCCCGGGGAAAACGTCGTCGAAGTCGAAGTGATCGGCACGCCGAAGAACACGCTGGGTCCCCATCACGGGAATCCGCCTCTTGGCATCGCGTCACCCGACATGTTCCGGAAGGGCCCCATCCCCGGACCGCCCTCCGGAGCGGATTACAGCACCGTTGGTTACGGCTTGTTCGCTCCGTTCGAAGTGCAAGCGACCGGGTGAGACGATCCCGGCACGCGGGTTTTCGAAGCTGCCGTGAGAGTCGGCAAAGGGTCGTATATTGCCAACCGGCCCGAAGGGGCCAAAACATGTTGGCCCAGGGCAACGCCCTGGGAAATCTTCACTGCTTCGGCAACGCTCGTAACGCCTGTTGCGCCTTGGGGAAATTCGGCTGGAGGCGCAGCGCCAATTCGAACTGCTCGCGGGCTTCGGCATACTTGCCTTGCGCGGCGAGGGCGAGTCCGAGGTTTTGGTGCAGGGATGGGTCGTTCGGTGTCCGTTCGACCAGGGGCCGTAACTGCGCCTCGGCTTCCGCTGGACGGCCGGCGGCGAAGAGCGCGGCCCCATAATTCTCCGCGGCTTCCCGGTTTTTGGGGTCGGTTTTGACGGCCTTCGCGATAGCCTTCACGGCTTCCAGATGGTGACCGAGGCCCAGCAGGATAGTCCCCAGGTTGTTGTAGGCTTCGCTGTAACCGGGATCGAGTTCCGTCGCGCGGGTGTAGGCGGCGGCCGCGGCCTCCGGTTGTCCGAGGTTCTGCAGCACGATGCCCAGGTTGTACTGATTCTCCGCATTGCCGGGATTTAATTCCGCTGCACGCGTGACGTGCGGCAATGCATCCAAGTACCGTTCCTCGGTAATAAGGGCTTTGGCGAGACCTCGTTCGGCGACCGCGTTCTCTCCCGTGACGGCCAGGGCGTGGCGGAACAGCGTCTCCGAATTCGCCCAATACCCCGCCTGGACCCAGGTCCGCCAAGCCAAGACGGCGACCGCGAGCGCACCTGCCACACGCAGAACTTTCGGCGGCACGTGCAGCTTTGTGTCAGCGAGCTGCGATACCCCCCAGGCGACCACGATCGTCAATCCGATGAGGGGGAAGTACGTATACCGGTCCGCCAACCCGTGGACACCAACCTGAACGATCCCGATGACGGGGACGAGCGTGCCCAGGTACCAGAACCACCCCACCGGCAAGTAGGGGCTGCGCGCGCGCGCCAGGATGACGGTAATCGTAATCGCTGCAAGCAACAGGACACACAGGCTCGCCTGAATCGTCGTCAGCGAATTGCCGGGGTGCGGGTAGAAGGCCGCCAAGTGGCTAGGCCAAAAGGCCTTGACCCCGTACAGCACATAGGAATACGCCGCGTTCTTCAAGCGCAGCGCCATGGGCAGGGCGGCAAGCGAACTGGTGGCCCCTGCACCACGCTGGACCCACACGGTCAATGCGGAAAACACGATGGCCAACGCGAGGTGCGGCATCTTTTCCAAGAGTAAGCGAACAAGGCGGAACCCGTTGTTCGACGACGCTCCGCATCGCGCCGCAACAAACGCCGAAGACGCAAGACCGCGTCCCCGGCCCTCCCCGTGAACGGGGGGAGTTAGAGAGGGGGTGTTTCCGGTACCGGTCCAACGTCCCAGCGGCCAGTAATCGAGCAATAGCAATACGCAAGGGATGGTCACGAGCATCGGCTTTGCGAGCAACCCCAAGCCGAGCCAAGCCACGGTCATCGCGTATCGCAGGAGTGACGGTCTTTCGCAATACGCCGCGTAGGCCCACAGCGTCAGCATAGCGAAGAAGGTGCTGAGCACATCCTTCCGTTCGGATACCCACGCCACGGACTCGACATGGATCGGATGCAACGCGAACACGGCCGCCACGAACAGGCTCGGATACGTTCGCTTCGTCATCCGGCGCAAAGCCAGGAAGAGGACCACCGCGTTCAACCCATGCAATATGACGTTAGTGAGATGGTGGCCCCAGGGTTTCATCCCGTACATCGCGCAATCCGACATATGCGACAGCCACGCCAAGGGCTGCCACGTCCCGGAGTGCCCGTTGGTGAAGGCCCAAACCACGGACTCCGCGTTGAGGCCGGATCGCACCATGGGATTGTCGGTGACGTAAACGCCGTCGTCGTAATTCACAAAACCGGCCCGCAGCGCAGGGACGTACGCGACGACGGTAACCGCAAAAAGTAGAACAGCCACGACCCCTGCAACCCATGCATCGCGCGAAGGAGGTTCGGCCGGTACGTTGTGTGATGCGTTGTCCATGATTCCCCAAGGTCCGGCGATCCAGCCACGAGGATCGCGTCCCGACTTTACTGAATTCCGCGGATTGTCGCAATCGTTTTTCGAGGGTTATGAAAAGAATGTACTGGACAGTTGCGAACAAAAGTGCTAAAGTGGGGCGAAGGCTAGTGTACTGCCAGCTATTTACTGAGCCGGGCGGAGTTTGTGCGTGAGAGCAATAGGTAGGTTGACTGTGCAAGCGGGGAATCACGATCACGCCATCTGCCCCGTAAGCGCAGAGATACCAGTTAATTATATAGCGTTTGGCGACCCCGTTGCGATAGCAGTCCAGGACGCCCGCAGCGGCGCGTTCGAGCCGTGTCAGACCGCGCCAGCACGAAAAGGGACGCAACTGACGTTTCTGCTCAAGCGGCTTCGGGCCGGGGAAACGCGGAAATACCGAATCATCCCGCAGCGGGTACCCTTCGTGGACCGCGTGAAGTTGGTGAACGACGAAGAGTCCGGCCGGTTGGAGGTTTTGGTATCCGGAAAGCCGTTTACGACATATCATTATGGTCCTAAATGGGTTAGACCGTTCTTTCAGCCCCTTATCGGCCCCGGCGGCGTCAAAATGACCCGCAACTGGCCCGTGGAAAAGGGGATCGAAGGAGAGACCCGGGACCATCGTCACCATAAGTCCTTGTGGGTGGCCTACGGAGAATGCGATACTGTCGACAACTGGTCGGAAGACAAGGGCCACGGGTACCAGCGGCACCGGCGTTTTTTGTCGCTCGTTTCCGGGCCGGTTTATGGCGAATTCGTGGCCAAGCTTGACTGGTGTAATGCCAAGGAACGCAAGCAGTTCGAAGAAACGCGCCGGCTTCGGTTCTACGCCGTCCCGGGAGGTGCCCGGCTTTTTGACGTGAGTATCTCGTTCAGGATGACGGAGCGTGAAGTCACCTTTCGGGACACCAAGGAAGGCGGCCTGATTTCGGTGCGGGTGGCAAGCGCGATGGATGTCCCGCGCGGCGGCCGAATCGAAAACGGGTACGGCGGATGCGATGAGAAGGAAACCTGGGGCAAGAAAGCGCCCTGGTGCGACTATAGCGGAGTCGTTGACGGCCAACACGTTGGCATTGCTGTCATGGACCACGAAACCAATCCGCGATATCCGACGGAATGGCACGTGCGCAATTATGGATTGATGACGGCCAATTGTTTCGGTTGGAGCTACTTCCGCCCGGAGCGGAAACAACGGGGCGACATGCGGTTCCGTAAAGGAAGCGCAACGCCCTGGAATTATAGGATTTATATGCACAAGGGAGATGCAGGGAAGGCGAAGGTCCGGGAACGGTTCCTTGATTACATCGCCCCACCCGAAGTGACCGTGGGGTAGTGGCCCGCATTTCTCACCGCCCGAAGACGTCCACCTGTTGACGGTGTTTTCGGGGGGCGGTGAGAGATGCTCTCGAGAAGACTTGAAGGCTCACTGTTGAGGAATTTTCACACGCACACTGTAAAGCTCAAGCGATTCGTCCATTTTCTGAAGGCGTAGCGCGGACTGAGGTTATATGTTCGACGATTTGTGCGTGTGGGAATTCCGGGGTAGGAAACCTACAGGAGACCGCGGGAAACCATGGCAACGTCACGGAAGAAAGCGAAGAAAGCCGCCAAGACCAAGGCCAAACCGAAGAGGAAGCCCGTGAAGAAGCCCGCCAAGAAGTCCGTAAAGGCAAAGGCGGTCGCTAAGTCCAAGGTCAAACCCAGAGCGAAGTCCAAGCCCACGGCTCGGCCCAAGACCAAGCCGAAGGCCAAGCCCAAAGCGAAACCGAAGGCGAAGGCCTCGGTGAAAAGGAAGACGGTGTCGAAAAAGAAGGCTGTTGCCAAGAAGAAGCCGCCGGCGAAGAAGACGCCTGTTAAGAAAGCGCCGGCGAAGAAGAAGTCCGCATCCGCCAAGGCCGCGACCCGGAGCAGCGCCGCGCGGGTTCAAGCAGCGGCCAAGGCTAAGGTGGGCGCTGCAACGTCCCGGAAACGGCCCACGGCCGCGGGTCCGCCCGCGAAGAAGCCGAAGAACCGTAAGCCATTGCTGCCGCGCGAGTTCTTGTTGGAAGTAGCCGCCACGATCCGTAATGCCGTGCTGCCCTTGGTTCGGGCGGCGAAGGGCCGGGAGATCATTGGCAGCGCCACCAGCGGAGACGCGACCTTTCAACTGGACAAGGTGGCGGAACGGGCCTTGCTGAATTTCCTGCGCGACGCGCGCGTGCCCGTGGCCTTTTACTCGGAAGACGCGGGATACACGACCTTTACGAGCGCGCAACCCGAACATCTGCTAGTCGTGGATCCGGTCGACGGATCGCGCGCCGCCAAGAGCGGATTCGAGTCGTGCGTCGTGTCCGTGGCCAGCACCCGGGTGATCGAACGCCCGCGCATGTCAGACGTGGACAACGGGGTCGTCATGGAAATCGTGGGACCGCGGACCTTCTATGCCCAGCGCGGCAAAGGCGCCCGAATCTATGTCAACGACGCCGTCAAGAAGGCGAAGCTGTCGAAGAATTCCAATCTCGAAACCATCTCCTGGTCGATGACCGTGCCGGCGCGTCCGGCAGAACTCATTTTTCCGACAGCGGCCAAACTGGTCGATTTGTCCAGCCTGAAGGGCGGGTTCTTCGCATGCAACAGCACGTCTTATAGCCTGACGCGGATGTTGACCAATCAACTCGATGCGTGCGTGGACTTCGCTAACCGGTACCTGCGGGATATTCCGGATGCCGTGGAAGACCAGTTCATCAACGCCGGGCGGGGCATCGTCCTCGGGATCGCGCCGTACGACATCGCCGCGTCCTACCTTATTGCGATCGAATCGGGATGCGTGGTCACGGATGCCTACGGCGAGAGTCTCGACGACGTGCTCTTGCTGGACAGCAGCGTGTCGAACCACCGGTCACTTATCGCCGCGGCCAACAAAGATCTCCACGAGAAGCTCATGAGCTTCTTCGATATCCGCATCCAGCAGTTCGAGCAACTCCTGACCCGGCGCGCCAAACTCGCCGGGAAATAGGAAAAATGCTAACAGTAACCATTTGTTCAACTGGTTAACGTCGAAATAACGAAGCGGCGCAGAGCGATGTGAATAAATGGTTACGGTCCCCATTCTTCCCGCGCCGCGTTGAGCGCCCCTCATACCTTTGGTACAATACCGTTTTGAGTTCTACGGCCGCTTCGGCCCATCCGTTTTGGAGCACGCCTTGAGTCACGATCCATTTGTAATAGCGGGACGCGAATTTCGGTCGCGGTTGATGATCGGGACGGGGAAATTCCCGTCCACGGAATCGTTGCGCGCCGCGTTGGACGCGTCGGACGCGGAAATCGTGACGGTAGCGTTGCGCCGGGCGGACCTGACCAACCCCGCGGGTGACGGTATCCTGTCCGCCATCGATTCGTCGAAGCATCTGCTGTTGCCGAACACGTCCGGCGCGCGAACCGCCGAGGAAGCGGTGCGGCTGGCGAAGCTGGCGCGTGCGGCCGGGTGCGAACCGTGGGTCAAACTCGAATTGACACCCGAGCCGCGCTATCTCCTGCCCGATCCCATCGAGACCTTGCGCGCGGCGGAAATGCTAGTCAAAGATGGGTTCGTGGTCTTGCCCTACATCCAGGCCGACCCGATCCTCGCGAAACGATTGGAGGAAGCGGGCACGGCCACCGTCATGCCGTTGGGCGCGCCCATCGGCAGCAACCGCGGCGTCAAAACGCGCGACCTCATCAAGATCATCGTCGAACAAGCCACCGTGCCGGTCGTCGTGGACGCGGGTCTCGGCGCGCCGTCTCACGTGGCTGAGTCGATGGAACTCGGCGCAGATGCCGTGTTGGTGAACACCGCGCTCGCCGACGCGCGCGATCACGGCGCCATGGCCAAAGCCTTCGCCATGGCCACGGAAGCCGGCCGCATGGCCTATGTCGCCGGCCTCGGCCCCGAACGGGACGCGGCCGAAGCGTCCTCGCCGCTCACGGGTTTCCTGGATTCGCTATAAGCGCATCCCGAAAGGGTTGATCGGACGGATCCGTCCGATCGGTCCGCTCCGTCGGATGGGCCAGGTGGCGGACCCAAAACAGAAAGGTCACGGCATGGTCTTCTTTGTCTCTTTCCCGTAGCGGACCAGGAGGGCCTTGACGATCCGCACGGTGTCGGTGGGGGCGGGGCCGAACTCGGGGCGGTCGTCGGGATCGCGGAATTCCTGGTAGCGATCGGTGTTGGGGACTTCCGACTTGTTGCTGGAGACGTAGACCAGTGCGTCCGCGCCGCGATCCATGGCGGCACGGATCATTTTCTTCTGCATGCGTTCAACGCCGACTTTGTTGGCCTGGGCCCGCGCGGTCAGCTTTCCGATCACGGTGTAGGGTTGTTCGATGTCTTCGAGCGCGAACAAGACGTCCACCTTGTCGGACGGCGCGAAGACGTCGCCATCATACTCGAGTGTCGTGCAGGAGCTGCCGTAGACGGCCAGCACTACGCAGGCAAGCGGAGCCCAAGGTGTAACGCGCCACCGATCCGAAGTCTTCCATGCGCTCATTTCAAATACTCCGTTTATTCTCCCATTCACTCTAGACCTTGCGCCCGGCGATCGTCACGACGAGTCCGCCCGCGATGGCGACGGCCGCCGGCCCCAGCAATAGCACCCAGCCCACATAGCGGATGTAGATTGGCGGGATTCGGAGATGGGTACGAAACCTGGAGCTGAAATGCATTTTCGACACCAGGTCCGGATACCAGATTAACCAGCACGCAACCATTATATAAACGAGTGCGTAGAACCCGGCCCACGTGTTCTTGGTGCTCGTGAGAGCAAGCCATACATATAACAACCCGATACAAAGCGAGATCATACGCTCTCGTTGTGACGAAGAAGTATTCATTTGGCTCCCATGACTTCGGTAACGGGAAAGCGCCCCAGGCGAACTTCGTTGGTTCGGTTGGGGCGAGCCGCTTCGAAGTAGACGAAGATCTCGTCGCCTACGCGCATCCAGTGCGAGTAGCGCCACGTGTTGTGCAACTCGCCCGGGGTTGTGCTGACCAGCAGCGGCGCCGCGGGCGTGAGATCGTGAAAGTCTGTCAAGTCCGGCGTGTAGGCCAGGCCGGTGCAGATATTGTAGTTCGGGTCATACCATCCCAGTGCGGACCCTTCGTACACGAACAGGTATCCCACGGCCATGGGGAGAACGCTCGCGGGCCGGGTATACATGTTGTGCCAACCGCGGTTCTCGAAAATGGGCAGTGCACCGACCGGCGACCACGATTCACCGTCCGGGCTGACGAAATGATAGGTCCGCTCGATGCGGTCGAGTCCGATAACGAACATGTGCCAATCGTTTCGGATGCGCAGGATCACCGGATCCTTGTAGCCCGCGATCTGGATCGTGTCATCGTCTTCCGGGTCGGCCTGCAACACGGGCCGGGCGGTCGACGCGTCGAAGGCGTCCGGACTCTCGGCGTCGTCGAACCGCATTACCGTCCAGCCTCGATCCAAACTCGCGCAACAATAGAGTCGGTATATGCCGTCGGCGGGATCCCACAGGAGGGTCGGCCGCTCAAACCCCGGGACCTTGGCATCCTCGCGCGTGAGGTGGGCGATGGGCTCGAAATTCACGCCGTCGGGACTTCGGAGGATCCGGATTTCGTATCCGCGATGTCCTTTCGGGGATAGACCCTCCCGCATCCGGGCGGCCATGAAAAAGGCGCCGTCCGGCCCGCGGGTAACCGAAGGCGCACCGGCCCACCACTCCGGCGTATCTTCATCCGGTTCCAACACGACCGTGTAGTTCGCCATGGCGGCTACAATCTGCGACAACATGTACTGCAACTCCTTGTAAGCGTGTCGGGATCATACCAAATATCCGAACGACCATTCCCGGCTTTCCCCGCCGTGGGATCTGGGTTACAATGGACGGCGTTGAATGGTGCCGGATTGCTGAAGCGATGTTCCAACCCCAGGAGGTGATGCATGTCCAGGGATCGAGTGAGTCGCAGAGAATTCATGCGGGATGCCGCCGTACTCACGGGAGGTATCGCGGCCGCATCCGGTCCGGCGTTAGCGCAAGCGTCGCCGGAGATAAAGGTTCCAACCTCCGTCCTGGGGCGGACCGGCGTAGAAGTATCCCGCCTGGGCATTGGATGCGCGCACTTTCAGCGCCCGCAAGTGACGCCGGACGACGTCCACGCGGCGATGCACCGCGGGTTGGAGTGCGGCGTAACGTATTTCGACACGGCCCCGAACTATGGCCGGGGCGAACACTTCGCAGAAGTCAAGATGGGCCCCACGGTGAAGGAGATCCGCGACCGAATCTTCCTGGTTTCCAAGACGGAAGATCCGACGTACGAAGGCACGTGGGATCTCATGCGGCAAAGCATGGACCGCTTGCAGACCGATCATCTCGACATGGTCCACGTGCACAACTTCGGGCTGGAATCCCGATTTGAAGACCTCGACTTCGTCTTCAGCGACAAGGGAACGTTGGGCGCCTTGCGCGAGGCCAAGAAGCAGGGGGTTATCCGGTTTATCGGCGCGAGCGGACACCTCTACCCGTCCCGGTTCGACAAGATACTCGATACCGGCGACGTCGACGTGCTGATGAACGCGGTCAACTTCGTGTGCCGCCATGTCTACGACTTCGAGACTAAGGTGTGGGAACGCGCACGCAAAGAGAATATTGGTCTGGTTGCCATGAAGGTACTTGGCGGCGCGTCGGGCGGCGATAACACGTTTCGTCTCGCCAAGGAACATTACGAAATCGCCGTTCGCTATTCGTTGTCCATCCCTGGGTGCGCGGTCAGCGTCATTGGGTGTCTTGATGCGAACGAGGTCGAAACGGCGGCGCGAACGGTCGCGACGGCCAAGCCGTTTACCGACGAGGAACGAACGCACGTCGCTGCCTTGGGTCAGGAGATGGCGACGAACGCGTCCTGGAAAGCCCCTTACGGGGAACCCTTGACCTGACCGGCGCCGGCGATTCTGTACTTCGACCCTGCTGAACGACGGTGGGGAATAGTACCACCTGACGCGAGGTTTGCCTGTTTTTGACCTCAGAATTGCGTGTCTTCGCGATCTACTGTATAATCCGGCGTTTGGGCGTGGAGAGGCCGGAAGACATATCTGGAAACCACGCAACCGGTTGCAGTATCAAGACATTAGAAACCAATTCGGGCCGGGTGCCCCGTCTTAACCGGAATAGCCGGGCGAGACGTACCGTTAGGCTTGTTCAGGAGGCGACACGATGAGCAATGCACAGGAATTGACCACCAGCAACTTCGACACGACCGTCCAGGAAGGTGTGACCCTCGTAGACTTCTGGGCCGAGTGGTGTGCCCCGTGCCGCATGATGACCCCGGTGCTGGACGAGCTGGCGAGCGAATACGACGGCAAAGCGCGCATCGCCAAAATCAACGTCGACAACGAGCCGGATCTAGCCATGAAGTTCGACGTATCCAGCATCCCGACCCTCATTGTGTTCAAGAACGGCGAACTCTCGAAGCGTTTCGTGGGAGTGACGTCCAAGGACGAACTCGTCGAGGCGCTGAACCAGGCAGCGAGTTAATCCGGCGGCGACTTTCCACCCGCAGATCGCACCATGCTCACGAAGCTAATCATTATTGGACTGTTCGGCGTAGTCGCCTATGCCGTGGCGTACCGCTTTGGCATGGACGGATCGCGCGGCATCCTCCGGGATCCCTTAACCATCGCGTTGCTGGCCATGCTTGTGGGCTACGGGGTTGTGCGCGCGACAATGGGCCCGCTGGCGGGACCGCTGGTGTGGGCCGCGCCCATCGCGCAAGTCCAGTCAGAAGCGGAGTTGAACCAAGTGGTGGCCGATGCGGGCGATGAGCCCGTACTCGTGGATTTCTTTGCGCCGTGGTGTGTGCCGTGCCGGGTCTCGGCGTCTGCCGTGAACACGATCGCGTCCGAAGGGTATCGGGTTGCGGTCGTCAACGTGGACGAAGCAAAGCAACTGGCCTGGAGCTACGAGGTCAGCGCGTTGCCGACCGTTTTGGTGCTGCGCGACGGCAAAGTGGTGGCCCGATCGCAAGGGGTTCACACGGCGGAGGGGCTGCGCGCGCTCGTGAAGGGGTAAGAGCGCGCTCGCCGGCCGTGGGCTTGCGAGGATCCGCAGACATAACCATCAGTTTTGATTAAGCGTGGGCGTAGTGTATCCGGGCGCCGGATGCGCATAACCGTTTGAGATAAGGGAACCCATCTCGAACAGAACGAACGGAGCGAATCATGACACCGAAAGTGGTTGCCGTAGCGGGAGCTACCGGCTTGGTCGGGCGACAAATGCTGCACGTGCTCGAAGAGCGCAACTTCCCCGTGAAGTCCATCAAACTGTTGGCTTCCGAACGCTCGAAGGGCAAGACGCTCACGTTCAAAGGTGAAACGATTCCGGTCGAAGTTCTGTCTGAGGATTCGTTCAAAGGGGTCGACGTGGCCCTGTTCAGCGCGGGCGGTGGCACCAGCAAGAAGTTTTCGCCCTGCGCCGCGAAGGATGGCTGCGTGGTGGTGGACAACTCGAGCGCCTGGCGCATGGATCCGAACGTGCCATTGGTCGTGCCGGAAGTGAACCCCGGCGATATCAAAAAGCACCAGGGCATCATCGCCAATCCGAATTGCTCCACGATCCAGATGGTGGTGGTATTAAAGCCGCTGCATGACGCCGCGAAGATCATGCGGGTCGTCGTGTCGACTTACCAGGCCGTGTCGGGCGCCGGCATCAAGGCGTTGGACGAGCTGAAAGAGCAGACCCGCGCCATCCTCGACGGCAAAGAGCCGCAGTGCAGCGTGTTCCCCTATCCCATCGCGTTTAACTGTCTGCCCCAAATTCCGCAAAGCGATGCCTTCATCGACAACGGCTATTCGACCGAAGAGATGAAGATGGTCAACGAGACCAAGAAGATCATGGGCGACGACAGCATTCGCGTCACCGCGACGACCGTCCGTGTGCCCGTGTTCAGCGGCCACAGCGAATCGGTCAACGTGGAGACCACCAAAAAGCTGACCGCCAACGAGGCCCGCGAGATTCTGTCCAAAGCGGAAGGCGTCGTGGTCCAGGACGACCTGTCCAAACAGCTTTACCCCCTCGCGCCGAATTCCGTCGGTAAGAGCGAAACCTTCGTCGGCCGCATCCGCGAGGATCTGTCGCACCCGTCCGCGCTGGACATGTGGATTGTGTCGGACAACCTTCTGAAAGGCGCAGCGCTCAACGCGGTACAAATCGCCGAGAAGTTGTAAGCGAGTCGAATCGATTCAAACTGGGGAAACCTTTTCTGAGGAAGGGGTTTTCCCCATTTCTTTTTTTGTGACGCGTTCACGCTGGGCTAGGTTCCTTAGCCCCGTCCGGGGCATATATTGCGAGAATGGGACTTGGATTCGTGGCTTGGGCGTCTCGCCCAAGGAGTCTGGTGGGATGGCCCGCCAACGCGCAGGGACCTTGGGCAAGGATGCCCAAGCCACCGGATAACAGTTCAGCGTTCCGGACATTTCCCCACTTCGATCTTTCGGAGCTGTTTCGGATTTCGTGCTTTGGGTTTCGGATTTGGCGACCGCTGTGTCCCGTAGCCTTGGTCTCTTTCCAAACGTTGACCCCGCGTGCGGTCAACCCGCATACTGAACGGCGTTGTCAGGGAGAGGACCGATGCGAAGGTTGGTACACGCCATTACCGTCATTATCGTCGTTGCGACGGCGCCGCTGGCTTGGGCCGCGTTTGACGAGGATGCGGAAGCGGACCTGCTGGCGGCGTTTGATGCGTTGGGGCAGTCGCAGAACGCCCAGGCCGCGAACGCGGTCGCAGGGTATCTCTCCGATTCCCGGTACACGACCGCCGATTGGCAGAAGTTGTTCGCCACGTACTTCGACCAGGGTGGCGTGTTTACGCCCAATCACGCCACGTTCTGGAATTGGGCGTTGGGCAATACGTCCGGCGAGGTGCAGTTGCGCGTGGGACTCATTTCGGGGCTGTGGGCCGCGGAAGCCATCGGCAGCAGCCTCGGGTCGGGATCGGTCGGCGATGCCACCGCAATTCAGACCCTCGCGGCCGGGTTCGACTGGCTCGAGACGATCTCTGCGGGCGTGGGCGCGAACGGGCGCAGCGCGATTTTCTCGGCGCTCGCCGATGCGGTCGGGAACCAGACCATCGCGGCGCTGGCCGAGTCGCCGCGGCGATACCCGGCGTACGTGCAATACGGGCTTACCTTGCGCAAATACGCCACCGGGAATCCGGACAGCCGCGAGACCGTGAGCGACATTATGGGGTTCCGGGATGCGACACGGATGTTCTGGCAATCCCGGGGAATTCTCCTTTTCGACAATGGTTCGTTGGACGGCGCGCAATTGAACAGCCTGGACCTTCTGCTGACCGTAATCCCGGACAATCTGCACAACATCGGGGCGTTCATCGTGCCCGACGCGACGGGGGTGGCGGCGGGTACACCGTTTACGACGGACATCCAGATCGTGTTCCTCGATCTGATTCCCACGGGCACGACGACCAGCCCGGAGGAATTCCCCGAGCGGCTGGGACAGCCCGTGGCATCCCTGTTCACGATCACGACGGCGGCGAGCATCATTCGCGCGGTGCAGGACGTGCAGTTTGCGAAGCGCCCGGAACTGCGCGCCCGGCGCGACATCATCCTCGCGAACGCGCGGGGCAAACGGGAACGGTTCCTGCGCCGGTTCCAGATCGTGTCGCCTTCGGCGTACTACAACGACCCCGACTTCCTCTTGCCGTCCGTGGCCTATCCCTATTTCATCGATTCCTCGCGGACGTTCGCCATGGGCATGCTCCTGTTCGAACTCGAAAAGCAGGAGGCCATCGATTCGTTCCTCTTGCTCGCAGACATGCTGTCCGGCGGGTCCAACACGACGGTGCTGTACGCCACGGATCCGTTGGGCCGGATCTCCCACTCGCGGACGGCCATTTCCCGCATTTTTCTCGGCCAAATCCGGCAGGCCGCACCGGACGACTTCGGCGTGCCCGGCGACTACGTACCCGCGAACATCAGCATCTGCAACGGCATCGCCATCAATGGCTACACCTTTACCTTCGAACCCGACCCCCAAGGGATCAGCATCCGGGTGAATCGCAGGTAAGACGGGGTTTATCTTGCGCAAACGTTACATCTTCGCGACCGTGTGCTACTGTGCCTTTATCTGGTTTCTATCCTCTCAGTCCGACGCCGGGGGCCTTGAATTGCCGTTCACGTTCGACGGCATCGACAAAGTCGGACACATGATTCTTTACGGCGGGCTGGCGGCGGTCGTCTCCTTCGGGATTCGGCGGTCGGATCGGACGGCGACACCGTGGGTCCAGTGCTTTGTGCCGGTCCTGTTCGCTACGCTGTACGGCGTGACGGACGAGATCCACCAGTTATTCGTGCCCATGCGACACTTCGATATTGTCGACATTATGGCCGACCTCGCCGGGTCGGCGGCAGTACAGTGCGGTCTCTGCTACCGCTGGTGGCAGGACGCGGGGGCCGCGGAAATGCAGGACGAACGAGTGCACGATCCGCAACGCAACGAACAACCATGAAGGAGACGAGGGACATGAAGAGAGGTTTTGTAGTGGTGCTGGCGCTTCTGTTGAGCGCCCCTTTCCTGTACGCACAGTCGGCGCAGATGGACAGCCTGTACCAGCTCACCGACGCCCAATCACGATCCATCAGCCCCGAGAATTTCACGGGTGAGAAGGGGAAAGGCGGGATGGCCACGCTCGAGGAAGGCAGCGCCGCCAGAGCCGCCCGGGAACTGGGCCAGGGATGGAAGGTGAATCCGTACATCAACATCAAGCCCGGCGAAACCTTTACCCTGGGCGAAATGGACGGACCCGGCATCATCCACCACATCTGGATGACGCCAGTCGGCGATTACCGGCTGATGATCCTGCGCTTCTACTGGGACGGCGAGGACAACCCGTCCGTCGAAGTGCCGGTCGGCGATTTCTTTGCCGCCGGTTGGGGGATGCACCACGAGCCGCGGATTACGTCCCTGGCGGTGTGCGTCAACCCGCGAAGCGGATTCAATTCCTACTGGCAGATGCCCTTCCGGAAGAAGTGCAAGGTGACCATGGAAAACATGGGCGAGAAAGCGGCGAGCGTGTACTACCAGATTGACTATTCCTTGCAGAAGGTGGAGAAGAATGCGCCGTATTTCCATGCCCAATTCCGCCGGGTGAACCCGTTGCCGTTCAAAGACGACTACACCATCGTCGACGGCATCAAGGGGAAGGGCCAGTACGTGGGCACCTATCTCGCCCACGGCGCCAACAGCGAAGGCTGGTGGGGCGAAGGCGAGGCGAAGTTCTATATTGACGGCGACAAGAAATTCCCCACCATCTGCGGAACCGGCGAAGAGGACTATTTCAACGGTTCCTATGGTTATGATGATCGCGAAGTAGACGGCAAGACCGTCTATACGAGTTTCACCAGTCCGTACACGGGCTTCTATCATGTGCCCTACGAGGGGGAGCAACGCCGTTTTGGCGAGTACCGCTGGCACATCCTGGATCCGGTACATTTCGATAAGGACTTGCGCGTGACCATTCAATGTTTGGGCTGGCAGAGCGAGGGTCGGTACCTGCCGTTGCAGGATGACTTAGCCTCGGTGGCGTACTGGTATCAACTCGAACCCCATAACCCGTTCCCGGCCCTGCCCGCGAAGGAAAACCTCGTGATCAAGTGGTGACCCCGGGCCGGCAACCTCGTACGCGCTAAAACCCATGGGACCTATAGGTCGTATAGGACGTATAGGTCCCATTTTTGAATTCAGGGAACCCGGATCGTCTTCCGGGGATAAGAAGTAGAGCACCTTTGTCCACGTGACCGCAGCATGGTACGATCTTCGATTATGAGTGAATCCCAGACATCCGACCCCACCCCGATCCGCCGCATGCAGAGTCGCGGGTGCGGGTTTGTTTTCTTTCTCATCATGATGGTGATGGCCGCGGGATGGGGGGCCGCGCTCGGCGTGTTCGTACGGTATCTCGGCGATGCGGAGACGCAGGTTGTCGCGCTCGACACGTACCGCCCGAAGGTGGGGAGCAAGATCTACTCCGACGAAGACGGGTACCGCGGTGAGTTGCTGGGCGAGTACAACATCGAGTACCGGCAACTCGTCAACCTGAGCGAAGTCCCGTTGCACTTGCAGAAAGCCTTCATCGCAACGGAAGACGACAAGTTCTACCACCACAAAGGCGTTCGGCCCGACGCCATCCTCAATGCCGCGCTGTTTATTTTGCGCACCGGGAGAATCCGCGGGGGCAGCACGATCACGCAACAGCTCGTACGCGACGTGGAGTCGGTCACCGGCGTATCCCGCGAACAAACATTAGCGCGTAAGGCACGCGAAGCCATCGTCGCCCTCCAGGTGGAACGGGAATTCACGAAGGACGAGATCCTCGAACTGTTCCTGAACAAGAGCTTTCTCGGGGGCAGCGCCTACGGAGTGGAGGCCGCTTCGCAGCAATATTTCGGCACGTCATGCCGTAACCTGACCCTCGGCGAATCCGCCGTGCTGGCGGGGATCCTCCGCTCGCCGAATAACCTCCGGCCGGATCGGTATCCCGACGACGCCACGAAAAAGCGCAATACGGTCCTCGACCAAATGCTCGAGAACGAGTTCATCACTAAGGAAGAATACGACGCTGCGATTGCCGAGAACGTAGCCGAGGAAGTCATGACCAACGAGGAACGTGAAGCCCGGGCCGAGCGGGGAGAAAGTACGATCGTCCCCAACCACTTCCTCGCGCCGTACTTCGTGGAAGAGATGCGGCAGCGGGCCATGCGCGCGGATTTATTCTCCAAGGAAAGGCTGCTCGAACAAGGGCTCGAAATCACCACCACGCTCGACATGCGCTTGCAGCGCGCCGCGGAAGACGCCCTCTTCAAGCAGTTGGACGAGTTCGACGAGAAGCGGCGCAAATCCCTCGAATCGGCGGGGCGCCTGGACGAGTTCGAACCGGTATCCGGCGCCCTCGTGTGTGTCGACAATCGGCCGGGCAAGGAAGGTTTCGTACGCGCGCTCGTCGGTGGCCGCGACTGGAGCAAGGAAAAATACAACACGGCCACCCAGGCGCGCCGTCAGCCGGGTTCCAGTGTGAAGCCCTTCGTTTGGGCGGCTGCGTTGGACGAAGGACGAAAAACGAACCTCACCGCTGCGAGCATTCTGCAGGACAAAGAGTTCGTTCGATACGACGCCCTGGGCCGAACCTGGAATCCCCAGAATTTCGGCGGGGACCATGCAGGACCGGTGACGCTTCGCTACGCATTGGAGCATTCCATCAATACGATCAGCGTGCAATTGGTCGAGCGCTTGGGATTGCCGCTGGTGCGGACGTACATAGAAAAGGCGGGCTTCGAGATTCCCATTGACGAGTCGATCGGGCTCACGATCGGGCTCGGTACGCACCAAGTGACGCCCCTGGAACAGTGCCTCGCGTATTCCATCTTCCCGAACAACGGAATGTACCACCCCGCCGTGTTCGTGGAGGGAATCAAGGACCAGGACGGCATCCCCATTTACGCCATCACCCCGGACAAGGTCCGCGACATGGAAAAACCGGCCTTCAAACCCGACCTTGCCTGCGTCATGACGCACCTCCTGCAAGGCGTGGCCACGTGGGGGACGGGCGCGCGTTCCGCCGATCTCAACCGCCCGCGCGCCGGCAAGACGGGCACGACCAACGATGCCCGCGACGTGTGGTTCTGCGGATTTACACCGTATTACACCTGCGTCGTCTGGATCGGTTATCGCGACAACCGTTCGCTGGGTCGCGGCGCCAATTACACCGGCGGCCGCCTCGCGTGTCCGGTCTGGACCGAGTTCATGATCAAGGCCCATGAGGGGCTTCCGGTCAAGGACTTCGAGATTCCGAAGGGACCGGATGGGAAACCCGTTGTGGACGTCATTCCGGTCGAGCGACAGACGCGCACGGGTTGGAAAGGTGGTTTTGACGAGTATTTCCTGAAAGGCACGCACCCGCCCGCGAGCCGGGAAGAAGAAGAGCGGGCCCGCGAACTCGAGGAACAGATGGAGCAGCGGCTGCGCCAAACCTACAGCGAGCCGATGGCGCCGCCATCGACCAACGGGGTGCCCAGCGGTTCGCCGCCTCCGTTGGTGCCGCAGACCTAAGAAAGCGCGGTGTCTACTGCCGGATACCCTCGACGCTTACCGTGAGTTCGACTTCCGCGCCAACGGGGCCCACCATCGTGTCCATGCCGAAGTCGGTTCGATCGATGGTGAATGTCGTTTCCAGTCCGGCACGCGTCTCGCCCTTCATGCCTTTCGCGATGCCGACGAACTCGGCCGTCGTGGTAATCGATTTGGTCACGCCATGAATCGTGAGATCGCCGGTGACCTCGAAATGAGTGTCGTCGATCTTTTTGAATGACGTGCTCTCGAAAGACATGGTGGGGAACGCTTCGACGTTGAAGAATTCCGGGCTGCGCAGGTGTTTGTCGCGGGCTTCCACGGCCGTGTCGATGCTCGCGGTTTTCACCTCGACGGCGATCTGGTTGTTCGCCGGATTCTCCGCGTCCAACGTGAATGTCCCCGACGATTCGTTGAATCGCCCGTACGTGTAGCTCACGCCCATATGTTTGATCTTGAACAGGAAGGTGCAGTGGACCGGGTCCAGGTCGTACGTGTCGGCGGCAAACGCCGGGACGGCGGCGAGCAGTGCGGCTGTTGCTGCCAATGCGGTAAGGTATCGCGTGGCGGATCGCATAAAGGAAATCTCCTTCCAGGTTGGCGGGTTCGGCAAAGGCCGTGTACTCTTGCGGAGTACACTGTCGTACGGGGTTTTATTCCATGGAAGGAGGATTCGTCGCGCCGTTTGCGTTGGCGGGTTTGACGATCTCGAACGTGGCCGGTACTTCTGCCACGGCGATGGTAAAGGGCCGGGGATCGTGGACCGGAGATTCGACCCCGGCAAGAACGCCGTTGCCAAACGATTCCAACATCGCGATCTTCAGCCGGCTTCGGGATGCGTAGACCACGCGTTCTTCGGTGTCGATGAGGAGAATGCGTGCGCGTGGGCGGAACTTGTACTTCCATTGCGGTACGGCAAGGTACCGCGAATCGTCCGACCAGAGAAAGTCCGGACCGCAATCCGGGACATCGAAGAGGCCATCGATGCGCAAGGTCCCTTTCGTCGGACCGGACATGAAGATCTCGACCGCGCCCTCCAGAGTCGCGCGCCAACGTCCGTCTGGCGACGTGGCCGCGTGCGATCGCCGCCACGGCGGCAGGTTGTAGGGATAGGGTTCTTCGGTCATGTTGACGTTCAATCCCGTATCGTCGATTCAGTAGCCAGCGTACTACACTGAACGGGACAGCGCGTAGTGCCGAATCCAATTAAACGGATACTCCGTCCCCATGTCCAGCCCGGCGAGCGTTTCAAGGTAGTCGCGTGTGAAGGCGCGGCATTTTAGGTCCATGTCGGTGTGATTCGAATTCGATCGATTGACGCGGTCGACGTCCAGCCAGAGCCGCTCGACCGAAGCCAGGAAGCGTGACCAGTCTTTCCAAAGCGCCACACGTTGGTCGCCAAGCGCGTGAACGAAATCGGTTGAGTCGAGTCTGTACGTCCGTTCGCGGCCGGTACGTGACGACACGAGAAGGCCGGAGCGCTCCATGTCCGACAAGGCATCGTAAACGGTCTTCTGAAAGTACCCCGTGCTGCGGGCGATTCCATACGAATGACCAGGTCCCTTGCACAACAGGTACGCCAGAATCTCGCAACGCGCACTCACGCCAAATAGCGCGCGCAGCCGCAGCAACAGCGCCGATGGCTTTTCGTGTGAAAATGGCCTCGCGAGCCCACGGAGTTGAACCGGGTTCCGAATTAAACCGTGCGCAAGAAAGTCCGGGTCGCGCTCGCCCGGTACCGGCAGCGGTGTGCCGTTCGCGAAACGAAACATCGGTTCAGGTGTGCCGTAGGTTGCCGCCGTTTCGCGAACCATCCGCCACTTGGACGACGTAGTGTGGCGTTGCATCGTGGCAACTACGGCGTTTGCAATCGCTTGGCTTGTGAAACCGCCGCGTTTGAACATCCCACGAAAGCGTTGGAGGTTGATGAAGCGCCCGTTCTCTACGAGCCAATCCAGGACCGCGTCGAAAAGCCGCGCGTCGTAACGGCCGACGGTACAGGTGAACGCCAACAAGGCTTCGGGATCGATTAACCAATCACCGCGTTCACGGGCGTACCCGGGAACGCCCAGCGCAGACCATTCCTGCCAGAGGAATTCCAACGCCTGGTCCAACAGCCGACCTCTAAAGTCGCTCCACGACATTTCCATAACCAAGTTCCGTCAGTAGACGACCGAGCACTTCTCGAAAACCTTCTGAGACATCATGCGTCATCGTCCAACGCGCAGCCTGTTCTACTTCCTCTTCCGAAGGCTTCAATGCCATCAGATCCGCAATGTGATAACCTCCTCGATCCGTTGACGCGTACAGCTTGAGATAGACTTGGTCGATCCGGTCGATAAACCAGACCGACAACTTGTCCCCGTATTCGCGGCCGTGAAGGCGATTGCGAAGTCCGGGCGGTAGTCCCATTCGGAACAGCCCGCCCTCGCCGCGGCTGGGACGGTTGTTCAGCCATTCAGGGGGAAGACCGAGCAGCGTCTCGACCTCGGCGGCGGCATCCAGGAGATATGTTGGCAACGGGTCCGGGTCCGCCAATTCCCCGTCCGATTCCGTAAGTGCAAGGATGTCCACGTCGCGGGTCGTGCGAGAAACAAGTCCCATGGCAAGCAACGAGGCGCCGCCACACACAACGAGACCCACATGGGGTACCCCCATCGCGTGTAAACGCTTTCCCAGTAGGGAGAAAGCTTCGTCCAATCCAGACTGGTTTAAGTTCGTCATTGAATATTTATCCACTTATTCCAAGTGGTTTAAGTATATCACGGTCTTATCCCATTGTGATCGATTGACGCAAAAACTAAAGCAAAGTCACCTTAAAGGCTGGACGCATCCTAATGCGCGGTCTGACTCTGCGAAAGGAGCGCCTCGTGCGTGTCCACCTGGCACAGGCCTATTCGTCGTAGAATAGAAGGAACGCGCTGGCGTTCCCCCAACCCCAAAGGAGCACGAAGATGCGAGTCATGGTGATAGTCAAGGCGACGAAGAATTCTGAAGCCGGCGTGATGCCCAGCGAAGAGCTGCTTACCGAGATGGGCAAGTTCAACGAGGAACTGGTGAAAGCCGGCGTCATGCAGGCTGGCGAAGGCCTCCACCCAAGCAGCAAGGGTAAGCGCGTGCGGTTTTCCAGCGGAAAGAAGACCGTCATTGACGGCCCCTTCGCCGAGACGAAGGAACTCGTAGCCGGATTCTGGATTTGGCAGGTGAAATCCATGGACGAGGCCCTGGAATGGGTGCAACGCTGCCCGGACTGCATGCCCGGCGAGGAGTCGGAACTCGAGATCCGCCCGATCTTCGGGGCGGAGGATTTTGGCGAGGAATTCACGCCGGAACTCCGCGAACAAGAAGACCGCCTACGCGCCGAGATCGAGCGCCAGAGCGGGTCGTAGCAGACCAGACCCACTGGGCGGCACTGGGAGCGCCTGGCAGCAGCCTGGCGAAACGTTGGAGCGACTGGATCGAGGCTGCGCAATCAGAGTCGGTGCTTCGCAGTCAGCAAACCTTCCCAACCTCGCCAGGCTGCTGCCAGGCGCTCCCAGTGGGGCATCGGTGTATACTGGAACGGGAGCCGTCCCTCGGGGGACGGGCGGCTAAAACCGGACTGTGCCCGCTGCGGCGGCACGCAGGTTGGGGGGAACCAATCATGACGACGTATTGGGATCGTCGGTCGTTTCTGAAATCCATGACGGCGTTGGCAGCGGCAGGAGTGCTGCCGGAAATGGGGCTGGGGCAGACACCATTAAACCTGCATCCGGGGCCGCGGAAGAAGCAGGCCGGTCTCGTGCGCGGGGCATTTTTCTATCCGCCGAAGCAAGTCGTGTTGGACGGCAAAGCCGAGGACAACTGGGCCAAGCACAACTGGTTCACGTGGCCGGGCAACCAGTTTTTGCCGGAAGAGCAGCAGGCCAAGTTCATGGCGCAGGTGAACCGCATCTGCGCGCCATTGGATCTCAACGTCGTCATCGACGAGCGTTCGATCTACACCGACGAAGCAATCCAGGCCTTCATCGCGGACATTCAGGCGACCAAACCCGAGGCCTTGCTCCTTTTCAACTTCTGGAACAGTTTCAGCAAGAAGATTGAACCCATCCTCGACGCCTACGACGGTCCGATTATCCTGTACCACCCGCTCGGCGCGAACCATCAATTGCCGCCGGAACGGTTCCGCACGGAGCCGGGCATGCAATACATCCACTCCATGGAGAATTGGGATGCGCTGGAACGCGGCCTCCGCGCGGTGCACGCGAAGGTGCGCATGCGGCAAAGCCGGTTGCTGCGGGTGTCCGGCAAACTCGAAGCCGAGGCCGACGACCGCGAGGACTTCTTCGACATGCCGATCCACGGCGTGCCCGCGGGCTACTTCAACGATCGTTTCGACGCGATGAAAGAGGCCCCTGAGTTGGTGGCGTTGGCGACTGCGGTTTACGGTGGCGCGCAATCCGTGACCGACGTACAGGAACCCGCCTTCGTCGACGCGGCCCGCGCCCATGCGACGGTCTTGCAGATGCTTGACGAATTCGATGCGGACGCGATCACCATCGAATGCCTGTTCCTGAAACATCGGAAACCGTGCATCAGCTTTTCCATGAACAATGGCGCACTCGTGCCCTGCGGATGTGAGAACGATTTGAACGCGTCGCTCACACTCATGCTCGGCGCGAATCTCTTTGGTCGCGGCGGATTCCAGCACAACCCCGAATACGACACGGAAGAGAATCTGTACTTCGGATCGCACTGCACCTGCCTAACGAAACTGCACGGCCCGGACGGTGCGGATGCGCCATATGGCGTACGGCCCTTCTTCCATCAACTGCCGAAGACCGCGGCGTTGGACGTTATTTGGCCCGCGGGCGAACGGGTCACCTTGTGCAAGTACAACTCGACGGACAAACGCCTCGACGCATGGACCGGCGAGTTGATCTCATCGCCGACCTGTCCGCCGACGGGTGGCTGTGCGACACGTGCATTGGTCAAACTCGATGATGTGGACGACGTGTGCACGACGTACCCGGGTCCGCATCCCGTGTTGTATTGCGGTGATTTCGGCCGGCAGGTGAAGACCTTTGCGGATCTGTACCAAGTGGAGCTGCGGACCAACGCATGAGGGTCAAGATTCACGGACGGACACGGACGGGGCGATGCAGGCTGTGTGCGTGCCGGGCCTCAGAATTCTGGTAGCTCCGGATTGTCCGCCGGGAACGACGGCAATCCCTTCGACCTCGATGAGCCAACCCGGCCTGCAGACACGCGCTTCGATCACTTCCACGGGCGCATCCCCAAAGCGCTTGCGCATCTCCGACCACGCGAGTCCGTAGTCGCTGGGATCGCGGATATAGACGATGAAGGCGCACACGTCGTTCAGTGTGGCACCGGCTTGCGCGAGAAGTGCTCCCACGTTTTCGAGTGCGCGGTCGAGCTGTTTCGATACGTCACCGGGATGAAGGATCTCGCCATTGCGATCGATGCTCGCGGTGCCTGAAATGTAGATATGTTTCCGATCCCGATAGGCGACCGACGTGCCGCGTTCAAAGGTCACACCGTACACGTGGGTTGGACTGAGATGGTCGAGGTCGGCGAGGTACGTGATCTGCCGGGACTCCACACCCGCGATGGCATACGCGTCCAGGAGGATTTTCGCAGACGGGTTTGCGCCGGTCCCTTCGACGCCGGTGCTGGCAATGAAATGGGTATCCGGCGTAAGCCCGCGTTCGGCGAACAATTCGCGGCGCGCGGCGACCAACCCCGAGTAATTCACGTCCACGTCTTGCACAAACAACCACGTTCGGATCACGTCGTTCGCCAGCGACAAATTGTGATCTCGGAGCGACGCCTCGTACTGCTCGAACACGCTGCGTGTTTGTTCGTACGCGGACCCGTCACCGGGACAGACCATGCCGGTGGTCCAAACATGCCGGAGACCGGCGCGGTCGAGTATGAGTGATGTCTTGTTGAACTTCTTATCGAGATCCGCCTCAGAATCGAATACGTGATACGCCCACAGCGCAACCTTGACCGGAGGCATCGGCGGCTGACAGACCCAGGACACGGCACACGGATCGTCTTGGTATCTCGGATTGGAGAATGGCCGGCTTTCGAGGTCGGCAACTTGATTGGGCATGTCGCTGCAATAAAACCGCCGGAACACGGCCGTAGCCAGACCAATGCCGAGTGTGGCTAAAGCCTGCCGGTAGGCCTGATCCACCCACTCCAGTTGCGTGTCGGCTCCCGGCGTAGTCCGTCGGGCGTACGCACAGATGATACTCGCGCACGCCGCTATGTCCGGCAAAACACGAGAAGTTGACCGTAGCAGGCATATCCCCGCAATCCAAGACTCGATACTGCATAGACGGCATTCGTTCCTTCCGATCCTGTAGCGCCTGGAGGTACGGTGTCATCAGCTCAGCCTCCCGGCGCGACGACTTCGATGGGGATCGCGGGGAGGTACCCGAGCGGCACCCGGCGGGTTTGATCGGTCGGCGTGCCGTCCTTCGATCGTACGGGAAAATCGGCGAAGGCCTCGACGATGAGATTGTCGGTAAATCCCGGCGGCATCACATCGCCCTGCGCCTTCAGTGAAAACGCGAGCCCCTCGGACGCCGCCGTGGGGTTCTCGATCGACACCCCGTCCGGTGGATCGCTCAAGGTGAACTGCACCTTGGACAGGGCCGGACCTTTCGGCGCGCGAAGCTGCACGAACGCCGGAACCCCCGTTTGGAATCTGCACGGGAACAGCGCTCGCCAATCCGACGGACGGTTGCCGGCCGCCACCCTGCACCAGCACCAACAATTCCTCGGCAGGAACCAGGTGCTGGTAGATGAACGCCTGCATCATGTCTTCGGACGGGACGACGCTCCGGGTCACCGTTCGATCGGTCACCCACGCCCGCCCCACCAAGTGCAGTGTCACGGGTTCGGGCGACGCGTCGCGCGGCGCGGTGATCGTCATGCGGATCCGATCCTTCCCGGCCGGGATGCGTTCGCCTTGCAGGGTAAAGCCGTCGGGTGGATCCTGCAACGCGACTTTGATATCGCCGTCGAATCCGTCTTTGCGAAATGCGTAGACCGTGATCGGAACCGCACGGCCCGCACGCGCGTTCAGACTCGACGGCGTCATACGCAGGGCGAAGTCCGGCTGCGGCGCCGAGACACGCAGTCGATAGGCGTAGGCTTCGCCCCCGTGATTCTGGGAATCCGTGACAGTAAGAACGTATTCGCCGTCGGTCGGCAATTGCGTGCGCAAATACGAATCCGCGTGGTGGGTGTTTAATCCGGACTCGACCGCCGTGTTGTCGTCGTTCCAATCCACGAGTTTCTCGGAAGCGTCGGTGAGCCGCACCAACGAATCCAGCGGCGACCCCAACCGGCGGCCCGTGATTTCGGCGACAACGGTATCGCTGGCATGCCCCTCGAACCGGTATAGATCGGCGTCGCCTGCCGCTCCGATCGTCCCATTCACCACCTGGGGCAGGTCAATCCGCATCCCGGTCGGCGCGAGATTGTTGGGTTCCGCCTCGGCGCGCTCCGGAAGCATATCCACCGCGTAAGGAACGGCGTTCGAGACGCCCGCGTCTTGCGTGAGCGACAGGAAGTGTACGGAATCGCCCCGGGGTATGGTATCGAGCTGGACGCGGTCGCGCGCGAGGTTCCAACCCGTCACCGACGCGAATGCGGCACTGTCCGCAGGAGCGCCCAGGGGGAACACGGAGGTAATGAACGGTCGCTGGGACACGGTCACCCGATACACGAAATCTTCCCGGCCGCGATACACGGCGTCGTGAACGTCGAGTTCGTAGACGCCGTCTTCGGGGACCGTGTAGCACAAGACCGGATCGGGATCGAAACGGTAGTCGTCATCGAAGGCGACCTCGCGGCCTTGCGCGTCGTACAAGGTCACGACGGACTGGAACCAACCAGGCACGGCATCCGCCAGGAAAGGAATGAGATGACGGGCATCGACCTCCACCACCAACGATTGCCCTTGTTGCGCGCGGAAGGAGAACCGATCGCGGTCGCCGGGCATAATCTGGCCGTTCATCACGAAGGGCACAGTTAGCGGCGGTGGTTCGGGAAGCTTCGAGTTCGTCCCGGGATCGTTGGGTTCCAGTTCGCTCACCTCGCGGAACTGCCCCACCTCAAAAACCATCGGATTCGTCAACCCGCCCGCCGTTTTGAGCCGCAATTCGCGTGGGCCCGGCGGCGTACCGGGGTCGATGGTAACTTCGAGGAGTGCCGTCTCGCCGATCTGGGCATTAAGTTGCCGCTTATCGCGCGGGAAGAAGATCATCCAGGAGATATTCGCTAATTCGCGCAGGGACTTGTTTTCCAGGTCGTACAGCAAGGGAAGTTGCACCGGCTGAAACGGTGGTTTCGAGTCGGCTTCAGGCTGGGTCGCCACTTCGACGGCGGGCGCCGGGGTTTCCCCCCGCTCTTCGGCAAGTCGGGCGTCCCGAACCGTCTTGAGACGCTGTACCAACTCGTTGCGCTGTTCGCTCTTGATATTGCGGATGGGTTTGTAATACCCGAGCACCTCGGCGTGGACGCCCTCGCCGGACACGTAGACTTCCTTTACGCCGCGCAGGAACTGTCCGCCGACCGTGATGCGTGTGACCGTGCCGGCTTGTCCGCCCGCGGGATAGAGATAGCCGATGTGCGGTTCGCTCGGGGCGGTCTGGCCCCACGTGGAGGCAACACACAGAATCACTGCGGTGATTAAACCTGCAATCCTGCGCCTCATGAGTGACTGAAGCCGAACCGCTAAGGGAGAGCAGCTCCTATACAACGTCCGAACGGCCCTAAATACACATCCCCCTTGATCCCCCTTCAAAGGGGGAATCGCCCAATCACGTTTTGTGGACTGCGGATCGGCTCCTGCTTCGACGCGAAGATGCCTGATTATCTCCAAGTGCAACGCGAAGCGTTGCGAGAAGTTCCCCCTTTGAAGGGGGATCAAGGGGGATGTTCGCATACCGCGTAAACACTCGTTTGGCCCGGTAGGTCCCGACGTTTGCGTTCTTCCAAACAGCGACATGATACGTCCCCCGCCCCTACGTGAGTTCCCGAACGCGCCCGGTGCCGTCACTGCCGGACGGCATGACCGGCACGTCAAGACCGCTCGAATTGGGCAACGCGCCATCCGGATCGATTCCGAGCAGTTCGACCATCGACGCGAGTAGATCTTCGGGATAGACCGCACGTTCCGCGACGGTTTCTCCCGTGGCATTGGACGCGCCGACCACGCAGCCGCCTTTGAATCCGCCACCCGCCACAACCGCGGAGAAACATTTCCCGTAATGGCTTCTCCCCCCGTTCCACGGCGGCTGCCATTGGATGCGCGGGGTCCGGCCGAATTCGCCGGTCCACCACACAATGGTGCTGTCGAGCAGGCCGCGGTCCGTCAGGTCTTGGAGCAGGGTCGCCATGCCCGAATCCAATTCCGGCAATTTGCGGCGCATGATCTCGAAGTGTTGCTTATGCGTGTCCCAACCCTTGTAATTGATGGTCACGTACGGGACCCCACTTTCGACGAGACGCCGCGCCATCAGGCAGGACTGGCCAAAGCTGTTGCGGCCGTATCGGTCCCGGAGTTCGTCCGGTTCCTGGGTGAGGTCGAATAGCGAGCGCGCCTCGCCGAACATGAGGTCATACGCGCTTTGCTCGGTCCGATCGAGATCCGCGAAGTGCGGATTCGCCGGCATGGCATGGCCGAGGGAATCCAGGGTATGCAGCAACTCGCGCCGACCATTCTGGCGCTCGTCTGAAATCCCCCTTGCGATAATCCCTTCCACGATGAATGGTTTTTGATTGGGGTCGCCGCCCGTCACGAACGGTCTATACTGTTGTCCCAGGAAACCGGCTTCCGAGAAACGGCCCTGGCCTTCCGTCAAGACGACGTACGGTGGAGTCAGCCCGTCGTAGCCGCGGTCGTACCCTTTGAACAGCGAGACCACTGCGCCCATGCTGGGGTAGACCAGCCGGCCGGGTTGGTGCCCGGTTTGGACGCGGTACGACGCCGTTTCATGGGCGTTGACGCCGTGGGTCATGCTGCGGATGATGGCGTACTTATCCGCGTGCTGCGCCAGCAACGGCAGGTGTTCGTTAACGACGATGCCGTCCACGTTCGTGGGGATTACTTTGTCGAAGGGACCGCAATAATCGTAGCCCGCGTCCGGTTTCGGATCGAACGTGTCCAGATGAGACGGGCCACCCCACATCCAAATCTGGATTACCGCCTTGGCTTTCGCCGGGATCGTTGCGGGCTGCGTGGCAGCATTCGCCGCGGTGCTCTGCGCAAACGCCCGCGCGCCGGAACCGGTCAGGGCCAATCCCGCCGCCCCCGCAAGCCCCTGCCGAAGCAACGCCCGCCGCGTCATCGTGTACCGCATGTTCTGTCCGCTCATTGTGTATTCTCTGTGGTTGTCTTCTCTGTCGTGCCGCAACAATTGTCCGGACTCTGGTAGGCCCCGTAACATCCCCCTTGATCCCCCTTCAAAGGGGGAATTACGCTGAACTTCGTTCACCAGTACCTACACGGTCAAACTTCAGATTCCAGATTTCTGTTGGCCCGAAACGCAACGCGAAGCGTTGCGGCCCATTCCCCCTTTGAAGGGGGATCAAGGGGGATGTTCTTCGGCCGACCCAATTCACCTAATGTCGATACAAGAATTCCTTCGTGTTAATCAGTGCCCAAACCAAGTCTGTCGCGGCCTCCTGCAAACCCAGCGCATCGGTTTGGAAGTACGCTTCCACCGCGGCAACCTCCTCCGCTGTTGGTTGCCGCGAAAGCATTGCCAGGTAGACGGTCCGAACGAGCTGATCGGGGTTCTTCTTGAACTTCTTGACCAGATCGCGGAGCCGCCAGCCGCGTTCAATCTTGCTCTGGATATGACTCGAATTCAGCATGTGCAGGCGCTGCGCGTCCGTGGGCTGCACCGTGCGCTCGGATTCGAGACCCGTGTCGCGTGCCGGACGTCCGAACAGTTCGAGAAAGGGGCTGGTAATACTGCCGTCCGCGAGCGCGATGGAATGTTCGCTTTCGGGGATGAAGCTGAACGGTTCCGGGACTGCGCTGGAGTAACGTTCGCGGGTGCCGGTGATCCAGTTCAACGCATCGGCGAGAACTTCTGCGTCCAGTTGGCGCACGAGATAGTGGGCGAACAGGGCCTCCGCATCGGGATCGCTGCTTTGCGGGATGCAGGACTGTTGATACACCTCGGAATTCAGAATCAGACGATAGATGTGGCGGAGGTCGTACTGGCTTTGCACCAATTCAGATTCGAGATACGAGAGCAACTCGGGATACACCGGCGGATTATCCGGCCGGATGTCGTCGGGTTCGTCAATGATCCCCCGGCCCAGCAGCCACGCCCAGACGCGATTCACGATGTTGCGCGCGAAACACGCGTTGTCCGGCGCGATCAACCAATCGGCAAACACCTGCCGCGGATCCTGGTCCGGCCGGATCTGTACCGCCGTTCCGTCGGGAAATGTTGCGGTGAGAACCGTATCCGTGGCGGGATCGAGATAGACGATCTCCTCTTTCCATTCCGAAGTGCTCTTGTACGCGACGCGCGAGAAGAATTGGGCCAGGTTATCCTGCCAATCCTCCGACGAGCCTTCGAAACGGGTCCCCATGAAGGTCAGTGATACCGCCGCGGCGATGGTGGCCGGCTCCGTTCCCTGGATTGCCCGGTAGAAGTTGACCGGCGGGACGCGGAAATTGCTGCCGCTCGAACGTCAGGAGTTCGCGCGCAAACTGGTCGTAGGGCATGTTCTGCCGGATAGCGTCCCGGATCCAGTGGTGGTAGGCCTGGACGGCGTTTGGCCATAAGTTGATGGGAAACTCCGACTTAACGCGGAGCAAGTCGCACCATTTCAAGGCCCAGTAGTCGGCGAACTCCTCCCGTTCCAGGAGGTCGTCAATCAGCGCGGCGCGCTTGTTCGGGCGGCGGTCCTTCAGGAAGCCCTGGACTTCGCGGGGCGCGGGCAGCGTGCCGATGACGTCGAGATACACCCGCCGTATAAAGACTTGGTCCGAACAGAGATGGGCCGGTTCGATACCCTTTGCGCGCAGCCCGTCCAGGACGATGCGGTCAATGGGCGTTGCCGGAGTAATGGCGTGGTCGGTTTCGTACACGGACGCGGGGCTCTGTGCCGCAAGGCTCGCCATGAAAACCGCCGCCAGAAGCACGGTTCCCCCCATTTTTACAGTCTCCCCCGAGACCAGCCCTCGGCGTCCCCCGACGCATGTGATGCCGTTGGCCGGTTCGTCCTGTGCCCTTTGCGAGATAATGGTAATTCTACGGCCTATTAAACACCAGTTCGACCCCCGCGTTCCCCCTGTGTATTCGTTCATCGTGGCGTTGCCGGCGCCCTATGCCGGTACCCTTACACTACGCCAGTCGGATTCGGAAACTCTTTGGAGTGCGGTCGCTTGCGGCTGCTTTTTTTCAACCGTGTGAGATTCGTCCGCCGCCGACAAAGCCCGCGGCAACGCGATGTTGTCAAGTCCGATTCCGAGAAGTCGCGGGAAGATCGGCATAAGGACACCCGCGGAGTGGCCGTACCCCGCGGGCTCATTGTGAAGGTCATTCTCTGAAAGAAGTCATTGCGCGGTGCGCCGTCAAACTGTTTGCTGCGCATGCAGCACCGTTTGAAAGCGGTGTCCCGAGCCGCAGGGGCAGAGGTCGTTGCGCCCCAGCTTCTCGGTGAGTTCTTTGCCATCGCCGACAATGCGGCGGCCCCGTTTTACGCAGGTCTCCGAAGGGAATCCCTTGCGTCGCTTACGGGTAATTTCATGCGTGAAAGGAGTGTTCCTCGTAGTTCCCTGCCATGATGCACCTCCCATCTTCCGGTTCTGGAAATCCAACTGTGTTCCCCGCTCACAGCGCGTTATGCGCATCGGGCCGCACGCAGCGGCGTACGTCATTCGCGGTTGACGAGGAGAGACAGCGTGAGAGATGCCAGGGCGAGGAAATACAACCCGGCGCCGGCGGCGTGAGAGTATTCCCATTGCCGCCGCAAGGCTTCCCAATTCTCAGGCATGGTGGTCCAGTTGGAGGTGGCCTGGTTTGCCGGAAAGGTGTATGCGAAGAATACGATCAGATCGACCGCGATGCATAGTCCCGCGAACAGAGCCAAGATGCAACCGGCAGGGCGTTTCCGTTCCAGAAAGGCGAGCAGCAACAACAGGATCAATGCCCCGACCACGGCAAATCCGAGATAATGCCATCCGCGGTAGTTCTGCTGAACGATTCGGTAATCATTCTGGGACAGTCCGATCTTGTTCGGCAATTCGTAGAGGTGTGCAAAGCCGGCGGACATGGCGACGGCGGTGACCATGACCGCGGCGAAGCGAACAGCATTCAGCAAGCCCCTATCGCTCCGGGGCCGGCTGCCGGGTGTTCTCGAGTTTGCGGAGCTTCTTGATAACGGCATGCCATCCCTCCCGCACACTGGGGTACTTGGGCGCCCAATTGCAGTGTTCCCGGAGTTTTCGATTCGAGATTCGCAGCGATCGCGATAAGGTTTCGCCGACCGAGCCGAACAACTTCGCGGTCCAGGCCGGCGGCAGTTTCGGCGGTGGGACCCCCATCTCGTGGGCCAGCAGGTCGAAGTATTCGCGCCGCCGGACCGGTTGGTCATCTGTCACGTTGTAAACGCCCGCATCCGCATCAAGTACCGCAGCCACCGCGTTCGCGCTGTCACGGTGCGCTATCGACGAAACGAATCCCTGCGGGTCACCCGGAAACAAGGCCCAACCGTGGCGCAAGCTACGCATCATGTCGTGCGTTTGAAACGCGTCGGAACCGTAAAACAAAGCAAACCGCAGAATGATCCCTTTGCGCCCCCGTTCCGTAAACCGGTGCGCCGCCTCTTCCGCGTCCAGAATGGACCGGTTGTACCGCGTAGGCAAAATGCCCATGTTTTCGTCAATCCACTGGTCGCCGCAGTCCTCGTAGACTGGGGCGAACGATTCTTGAACGTACCGTTCGACGCCGCCGGCCAGGCACGCGTCCACCAGGATGGACGACGCGAAGGTTCGGAGCCGGTCGTTTTCACGGAAGGCGCCCGGAATAAGCGCGTGCAGAGAACTCGAGGGGATATGGGTGGCGAGGTTAACGACGGCGTCATGCCCGGCAACGGAGCGACGAACGGAGGCGGCGTCGAAGAGGTCCACTTCGACGGGCCGGGCACCCTTGAGTTCAAGGCCAAGGCGCTTCTTCGTGGTCCGGCCCACGGCGGTAACGTCGTGTCCTGCAGCGAGTAATTGCGGGATGAGCCGTTTACCCACGACCCCGGTGGCTCCAGCGACGAATATTTTCATGGCGGAACTCCCCAGCCCGGAAATCTCCCACGCACCAAACGCCGGATCTATAACCCCAGTCCGCTCCGGGGCTTCACATACCCGTCCGAGCGTTCGGGGCTGACCGAGTCGTGTGAGAATTCCACACTCGTGATCCTATAGCCCTTCTCGAAAACATTTCTCACCGCAGCCCAAGGTACCGGTCTGCACGTCGACGCCTTTCCGGCGGTGAGAAATGCGGACTAGCCGCGCGAGCCTATCCGTGCTCTCTCCGGCGTTTCAAATTTGGCAGTTTTGGTGGAATTCGTCCCTCATGCGACGCGATATACGGTGCACCGTCTTCTAGGAAACGAAATGGCAGCGGCTATATGTTCCGCGTTGGGTTCGGTCGCCCACTGCGGGGAGCGCGAAGGGCCGAGACCAATCGCAGGACTTCCGCGTAGCCAATGTGGCATTCTTTCGCATGAAGGAGGGGGACATGAAAACCGCGCTGCGATTCATGGGAGTCCTGTTGGGAATGCTCGTCCTCGGTGCTCTCGGCCCCGGGTGGCGGGGCGCGTTGGACTTGGCACGCGCCGAACCCGCTGCAGCTCCGTCTCCGGAGTTCTTATTGGTTGACGGTGGGCAAAGTTCGTACCAGATCGTGCTTTCGTCCTTGGCGGGAGAGCCGAGTGCGTCTGAACGGCGCGCCGCGGAGGAACTGCAAGCATCTGTGAAAGCGGTGACCGGCGCGCAGCTACCGATCGTGGACGTGCCGCCGTCCGATGGGAACGCGCCCACCATCGTGCTGGGCGCCGGGGCCGAGGCCCAGCGCTTGGGCGTCAACCCGAGTGCGGACGACCTGGGCGAGCAAGGCTACGTGATGCGAACGGTGGGACCGCACCTCGTCATTGCAGGCACACCGGGTGCAGGCACGTTATACGGTGTCTACGACTTCATCGAACGCTCTCTCGGAATGCGCTGGTATGCGCCCGGCGTAACGAAGATCCCTCATCTCGAAACCCTGCCGCTACCGCAAATCGACGAATCGATCCGGCCGGCCTTTGCCTGGCGGCACACCAGCTACACGTGGCCGGGCCGCGACGCGGATTTCAACGCACACGTGCGGGACAATTCGGGATCGGGTGGTCCCGACGATTCCACCGGGATCCAATACGCCTTCGACGGCACATGCCACAGCTATTTTCGGTTTATCAGTCCCGATGAATACTTCGCCGATCACCCGGAGTATTTCTCCGAGATCGGCGGTTTCCGCCGCCAGGACGAAACGCAGCTTTGCCTCACCAATCCCGACGTGCTGGAAATCGTGACCGAGAAGATGCTCAAACGCATGGCAGACATGCCCGGCGTGCGCCAGCACAATTTTTCGCAGATGGATTGGTACAACTTCTGCCAATGCGACCGCTGCCGGGCTATCGACGAACAATACGGTACGCCGGGAGCGACGCAGTTCTGGTTTGTGAATCAACTTGCCGAACGCACGGCGAAGGTATTCCCCGACAAGCTAATCGGCACGCTTGCCTATATGTATACCGAAGAGTACCCGAAGGGCATGAAGATACACCCCAACGTAGCGGTTTGGTTGTGCCATATGTTCCCCTCGTGCGACAGCCACCCGATTGCGACCTGCCCGCTCGAGGCTGCATACAAGCACCGCGCACTCGAGTGGTCGGAGAACTGCAACCACCTGTACATCTGGCATTACGTGGTCGACTTCGCCCACTACTACGAACCCTTTCCCAACTTCCGTGCCATGGCGGCCGACATGCAGTTCTACAAGCAGATCGGTGTCGAGGGCATCTACCTGCAAGCCATGGGCCACGGCGGCGGCGGCGGCGAATTCAGCCTCTTGCGGGGATACTACGGCATGAAGTTGCTCTGGGATCCCGGGCAGGATGCCGACGCGATTCTTCGCGACTTCCTTCAGGGGTACTACGGCACCGCGTCCGAACCCATTTGGCAATACATCACCATGATCCACGACAAGGTGGACAACGAAAACATCCACATGCACCTGTACACGAATCCCGCTCAGGGGTATTTGCCGGACGGCTTGCTGCAGACCGCCGGGGAACTTTTCGACCTAGCCGAAGAAACGGTCAAGGACGATCCGGAACTGCTGGAACGGGTTCGGGTCGCGCGCATGCCGCTTACCTATGCGCGCATCTTTCCGCGCAACGGGTACACCCTCGAAAACGGGACGCTGCGATTCGACGGCGACGTCGCGAGCATGGCGGAAACGACGGAATTCATCGAGCGAATGAAGAGCCACGGCTTCCAGACGATTCGCGAGCGCGGCGGCGACCCGCAACAATTGACGATGTGGTCCCTTGTGGGTGCGATGGGCCTTCCGTACGAGCGCATCACCAACGGCCATCTGATCGTTGACGTTGTACCGGCCTTCGGCGGACGGGCGCTTCGCATCATTCACCGCGACTCTGCGGAATGCGTTACCGCGTACGACACCACGCGCAATCTCTATTTCCCCTTCGCCGGCGGAGAGGAAACCCGTATGGGGACCGCATTCGAAGCGCCCCAAGGCACGTCGCTGGTTCCCTTCAGCATTGTGGAACGCACGGACGACGCCATTACACTGGAGGCAACCTTCGGCGGCGTAACATTGCGGCGCATTCTCACGCTCGCAGCGAATTCGCCGGTGCTAACGGTTACAAACGAAGTTACAAATCGAACGGATAAGCCGAAGCTCGTCTTAATCCACAGCCATCTCGAACTCCAGCTCGGCGACCTCATGAAAACCCGCGTCGCCTTTGTCAACCGCGGCGGCGAGAATGTGATGCGCGACATGCAACCCATCGTGGACGGGCTGCGCGAGGGCGAGGCCTACCGGGATCGCAACACCCCCAACGGCGCGTGGACTTTTACGGGAAGTAAAGGACTCCAAGTGACGCAGCGGTTCGATCCCGGACAAATGGACTTCACGTGGCTCTGCGCGTTCCCGCAAACCCTGAACGAACTCGAAGTCGAGGCCTGGGCGAAAGGTGTAACGCTGCCGCCGGGCGATACGTTGTCGTTCACCAACTCCCTGGAAGTCGGATACGTAGATGCCGATGGAGACTGAGACCCGTAGCCCATATCGACCATAAAGTCCACACAGCAAAAACAATCGCCCCGGCGCCGTTCATCGCTCCGGGGCGATTCAATTTCGCGCGGGAGTGTTACGCGGCGTTGTACGCTTTCTCGAAGTCGTCGATCAGGCCGCGTAACGCTTTTGTGTTTTCGAGGTCGGTGGTTTGTTTGCATTTCATCGCCGTGACCAGCATCTTGTGACAGAGCGTGAGGTGGTTCACGTACTTCTCATTCTCTGCCGCGTCGCCGCTTGCCGGCGTCTTGATGCGCTGCTGCAGGAAGTAGTAGGTCACCACCTCCGCCAATTCATCCGCGTGGTCGTCTTTGTTCATGACCCAGCGCACGAGTTGATTCGTGTTCTTGCCCGGTTCGGCCGACAGCTCATTAATTTCGTTCATGGATTTCTCGATGGTCGTCACGTGCTCGCGCATTTGGGCGAACCGCGCGGCGTCGTCGTAGATCCCGCAGGGGATCTGACAGTGGGCAAAGGTGACCTGAGGGATGAACAACGCCGCCGCAACGGCGACCGCGCCCAGCGTAACAGCAGTAGCGAAAACCTTCTTGCGCTTCGTCATGAAAAGTTCCTCCTTCGTTAATTGCAGTTACCGTTAGACCGGCCTCATGCCGATAGCGAGTATTTGGGTACGACCGTTAAGAACACCACACGCCGATGAAATATTCAAGAAGTTTACGGCCGACGAATCACCGTCGTCTTGCGACCGAACGGAGCGCTGGGCTATGGTGAACGTCCTGGAATGAGGGTGCCACTCATGTGCAAATTGCCGGTGGTGACTGGGGTCTTGGCGGTTATTCTCTGTTCTGCGCCGTGGGCGAAAGCGGGATCGCTCCACACGGAAACGTTTGACCGCGATCCGCGTTGGGACGGGCTGAACAATCGGTCGGAAGCGTTCGAGAAGCGCGTTATCGTGCAGGATTTCGGTTACGCCCCGGACGTTCGCGTGGGGGAAAGCCCGGGCGCCATCGGCGGTCTGGTCACCCCCATCGGGGTTCCCTCGTATTATGCGAAGCCGGTTCCAGCCCGTGGCTACGATACGCCGTTCAGCGCCTCGGGCACGATCCGCGTCGAACCGGGCCCGGGCAACACCCTCTTCGGTTTCTTCAACGCCGACACGCTCAATGAATGGCGCACGCCGAATTCGTTGGTCTTCCGGATATATGGACGTGGGGACGTTTTTCACGTTCACGTCGAATACATGACATCGAAGTGGCGCGCGGGCGCGGGCGTCATCGGCCGCGTGGACAAAGCGGCGGACCGCGTGTATCCACTGGAGATCGCAAGTGGAACTCTCCATACCTGGTCGCTTTCGTACGATCCGTCAAGCGCCGACGGGTGCGGCGAAATCGTCGCGACATTCGATGACGTGCGCGCGGTGTGTGCGCTAACGGAAGCGCACCGGTCCGATGGAGCAACGTTCAATCGCTTCGGCATACTCGACGTTATCAAACATGCGGACGGTCCCGGCAGGTTATGGCTTGGCGATCTGATGATCGATGGCGAACGACAGGATCTGAGTCGTGATCCGCGCTGGAAGGGCGTCGGGAATCGCACGCGGTTTGAGAGCAGCGACGTGCGGCCGCGTTTCGATTTCGGGTATAGCCCGACGCACTACGCGGGCGGCAAGGCCGGCGAAGTCGGCGGCTTGTTCTTTCGCGGCGATTGCCGGTATCCCGAACGGCTGGCATATTACGGCGCGCCAACCAAACCACTGAATCTCGAAAGCACACTGCACGCCGAAGGCAAACTCGCACTCTGCCGCGGCGTGACCGACAGCACCACGCTGTTTGGTTTCTTCAATTCCGCGAGTAGTGTATTGGTAAATGATTCCCAGCAGTACGCCGACCCCATGGACGTTCTCGGCATCGCCATCGAGGGTCCGTCCTCGGAAGGGTTCTTCGTGTATCCCGTCTACCGCGTGCACGGTGACGGCCACGCCGCGGGACGCGTCGCCGGAGCGAAGAACATTTACCCCGACGGCGCCGTGCACGCCTGGGCGTTGGATTATGCGCCCGGGAAGGCGAGCGACGAGGCACGCATTACACTTACCGTCGATGATGTGACGGTCGATTTGCCCGTAGAATCGGATCACCTGAAGGAAGGCGCGACCTTCGATCGGTTCGGTTTCGTAACGCCGTGGATTGATGGAAACGGGCAGGTGGTTTACTTCGACGATCTGACCTTTACGGTCGAGCAATAGCAGAGTTCCCGGAATTCATTTGGTCCCGTTCATCCCCGTGCATTACAATCAAGTCCCGGTGACACCCCTTTCCCCCAACGCATGAAAGACGCCTGAATGAGCGACAAATCCCCCGAATCCCTGTGGAATTTGATGAACCTGTTTTTCCGCGCGCACCCGTGGCACGGCGTGTCCATTGGCGAACGTGCGCCCGAGATCGTCACGGTCTACGTCGAAATGACGCCGACGGACAACGTGAAGTACGAGCTGGACAAGGAAAGCGGCCTATTGAAAGTGGACCGCCCGCAACGGTATTCGAGCGTATGCCCGACGCTATACGGATTCGTGCCGCAGACCTATTCCGGCGATTTGTCGGCGGAGTTGTGCCGGGAGAAAACCGGGCGCAAGGATATCGTCGGCGATAGCGACCCGTTAGATATCTGCGTGTTGTCCGAAAAGCCGATCCGGAAAAGCAACGTCCTGCTGCGGGCCATCCCCATCGGCGGACTGCGCATGCTCGACGGCAATGAGGCCGACGACAAAATCATCGCCGCCATGGTCGACGACGAGACCTTTGGCGAAATGAGCCGGATCGAGGAGTGCCCGTCGCGGCTGGTGGATCGCATGCGCCACTACTTCCTGACCTATAAACAGGCCCCTGATGCGGTCGACAAAGTTTGTGAGATCACCCACGTCTACGGCCGCGAAGAAGCCCAAGAAGTTATTCGCCGCGCCCAGGAGGATTACCACCGCCGCTACCCCGACATGGCGACAAGACTCGCCGCCGCGTTGAAAGGCTGAGGCGGATACGTCGTTCTCGTTACTTGTGCTGCGGTTCCTGCTCCCGGCATTGGCCGTGGCGATGGCCGTGCTGACCGCCGCCACCGTGTCCCCCGCCATGACCGCAGCATTCGCCGTGATGGTGGCGTTCCTGGCCATGTTGGCCGGTGCAGGCGTGGCCTCGTTCTTCGGGGTCGCGGTGGAGGTTTTCGCTGGCGCAGGCCGGGCAGGTGTCCGGACGCGGCGTGCCGCACGGCACGGCGAAACGGTGGTTGCATTCGGAACAGATGAAATGTCGATCGCGTTTCATGGCGATGGTTCCCCCTTCGACTCGTACCGCCAAGCCATGGACCAGCGCTTGCGCAACCTTTCGGCGGGCGCCTTCGATGAGCCGGCCAAAGGTTGCCCGCGATACGTTGATCTGCTTCGCGGCATCCCCGTGGTAGAGCCCCTCCAAATCCCCCAGGCGAAGGGCTTCCAACTCATCCAGGCGCAGCGTCACCGCGTCCATCTCCCGGACCGGAATTCCGGCGGGCTTGAACACCCGTGCAGGCGGGTCTGCGCCGATCCATCGGCATTTGTGTGGTCGAGCCATGGTTGATAGCTTTCAGTTTCTATTATGAGTATATGCTCATAACTGTGGTTTGTCAAGGACTGGGTTTATTGCCCCCAGTCTTCCCTAGTGCTCTTTCTTGGAGAAAGACACAGCCGGGGCGGCTGTGCCACACGTCTAACTCCAGTGACTCCTGATTCGGCTTCCGTGACAGAGTGCTCATCGAAAATCCATGGCTGAAACTCCGAAGACGATGTGTCAGGAATGCGAGTGTGGCACAGCCGCCCCCGGCTGTGGTCTTCCATGCCACGGGGACGAGTCTGTAATTGTCTCCTTGTGAATGCCTTACGCGTACTGCGCCACCACCGCCAACCCGGTGGCGACGCTGGTGAAGGTATCGCGCTGGAGGAGTTTTTCGGCCCCGAATCGGGAGGTAAGCATGCGGCGGACGGCGGGGATTAAACTGGTACCACCCGTGGTGAGGACCCGATCGATTTGGTCCGAGGTGATCCCGGCGGTCTTCTCGGCCTCGTCGATGCTGGCGAACATATCCTCGAGGGTTGGCTCGATGATGTGGGTGAACTCGGTTCGGCCCAGCTTTTCGCTGATTTGGATGGCCTCTTTGTGGATCTCGAGGTGGGCTTCCCACTCCGTGGACAACAGCTTCTTGGCGGCCTCGACCTTACGGACGAGGGGGTAGCCGTAATTCCGCTGAATCAGCGTCCGCAACGCGCGGATGGCCTCGGGCTGCGTGGAACTCACCTCCGTGGCGATAAGCCAGTTGATGATCTCCTCCGTGTTCAGCTTGTAGAGGTTCTGCCAGTCGATAATCGAGTTATACACGTGCTGGGGCATGGGCAACTGGGCCGGACCGTATCGGGAGCGGCTCCCAAGACAGGGGAACACCTTCGCCCGGATAATCTCCTTGTCGATGGCGTCGCCCGCGATGGGGACGCCCGCCACGCCGAGGATGCGGCTTTCCGCCAGGCGTTCCGCGGCATTCTGCGCCCCGCCAAATTCCATGATGCAGATGTCGCAGGTGCCGCCGCCGATATCGACCACCATAAGCCGTTGTTTACGGTCCCGTTCGATGGCGTACTCGACGCAGGCCGCCACGGGCTCGTAGAAGAAAACCACCTCTTTGAACCCGACCAAACCGGCCGCACGGCGGAGGCGCTCCTCGGCGACATCATCTTCACCCGGCCGCATGGAGAAATGGACCGGCCGCCCAAAAACCGCCCGCTCGACGGGTTCGCCCGCGAGGCGGTCCACGGCCTCCTTGATGGGCTGGAGAATCATGGCCGTCAGTTCTTCGATCTGATAAGTGGTGCCGAAAACCTCCGTGCCCTTAAAATCCCGATAACGGAGCGAGCTTTTGATGGACTGGAACAGCCGGCCCGGCGAATTAACCTCGACGGTCGCCCGCGCACGGACCGCTTCCCGCATGCCGTCGCCGTCTTCCCGGGGGCGGTATCCTTCCGTCTTGTCCGGCTCGGAGGCGACGTAGCCCTCGATGTCGATGCCGAGATCGACTTGCTGAAGCACGACTTCGCGATCGACGTTTCGATCGATGAAGGCGTTAGCAGCAGCACGTCCGACGATGGTTTCGCCGTCGCTCGAGATATAGAGCAGGGACGGGAGGGACTTGGGGCTGTCGTTCAAGGCGTCTACGTCGAGGACGCGGACATCCTGATTCTCCGAAACCGCGACACTCGAATTCGAGGTCCCGAAATCAATTCCGCAGGCCAACCGTCCCATGCGAATACACCCACCCCGTCACGCCGACCGCCGGCGCGCTACTTACTTCAATTCCGTGGAAAACAACCCAAGCGCGGCACGCTCGATCCGCTCTCACGGATGGCGCGCGCCGCGCTGAACTTCGACAGATAACACCACAAACCGGCAATCCATTTCTACCACGCCGGCAGATCGTATAGGACTTTATCACGTTCTCGCGCGTTCGTTACGACTGGAACCATTCCGAGAACACTGCACCGCTCAAACTTGAACTGACGCGCCAATGTCGGAATTCCATCGTAACGCTCCACACTATAGGCCGCTGCTCGAATTTGAATCACCGGAACCACACCCATCCTGTACGATTCACAATAGAGCAGCCAGGACTCCGTCGCTGTGCCCTCATCACCCCAACCGGCGAGTCACGAGCGGTCCAATGCGCGCGTTTCAGGGGTTCCGCGCGCCGGCTGGAATCTCGCCAAAATGCTGCAACGCCCGAGAAAGCGATGAGTCAGGCACATCTTTGAGACCTACGGAACCAGATCGCGCACCGGCGCAACCTCTCCCCTCCCCCTTTCTCCGTAGAGGTGTTCCGATTTGACGAACGACACTGCAACCAGGGACGACCTACGGAAAACTGCGTTGGTGTTTCACGGTTTGTTTCAGCCGCGGCAACCGTTTACACCGGATCATCTCGGTCCCGGCGCTTCCCGTTGAGATCTGAATCAACTCGTTGGAACCGTCCCGTGCCGGAATGCCAAGGGTATACCGTTTGGGACCGCAAAAACGTCCACGGGAGCATGGCGCAATGCCCAGCGAGACGGCTTCAAGACCTGATCGCTCACTCCAACCGATCGGCAGACTACCCGCATGGCCCGTGTGAATCCGAACCGACGCGGCGGAGGTCACTGCGTGGCGCGAACCGAGTCTTGCCGGACTCGAATTAGCAGGATCGTACAGAATTGCACGGCCCAAAATCCCAGAAATATGTGGGGGACATTTTTGTGCACGTGGCGGTTGCACCAAATTGAACGGGTGCCTGACTCGCCCAATGTAACGCACTGGTTACAGAATGTAATCAAAGCTTGATATTTTGCCGAATCCACAGTATGCTGCTCTCATGAAGAAGCAATCGCCTCTCCGAAACCGGGTCAAGGAGCTGCGAGCGCGTTTGGGGATACGTCAGGCGGACTTGGCGCGCGAAGTCGGCATCACCCGGCAGACCATCATCGCCATTGAAAAGGGCCGCCTGAATCCCTCCATTCTCATCTGCCTCAAGGTCGCCCGTCTGTTGCGCGAGCCCGTGGACTACATTTTCTATCTGGCTGCTGGCTGGGACTCGGCGGACGGAGTCGTGGCGGAACCGCCGCCCCAAGCGAGCACCCGGGTGCGGGTGCCTTCCAAGAAGCGCAAGGTTCCGTCCATTCAAGGGACGGATATGACCTATGAGGCGGAACCGGCCCCCGCCACGCCTGGGCGGTATGATCTCGACCGCGACCGGGGCGCGGACACGGTGGATGAGACTGCTGAGGAGCCGGTTCCGGAAAGCGTCACGGCCGAAGCGAAGCCAGAGCCGAAGCAAGAGGAGAAGCCGGAGCGCAAACCCAAGACGGAAGAACCGGACACGGAGAAGCAGGGCCAGGCCATTTGGGATTTCTTCTAACCGGCCAGTATCCACCGAGACCTGAGAGTACCGTAGACACGGCTTCCAGCCGTGTTGATTCTTTGACGTGGAACCAGATTTGAACTGAAAGATCTGACGCGGCTGGAAGCCGCGTCTACTTTGGCCGCCAGACTCAGATGCCCCGATTCAGCGAGACGAACGTCGCAACACGAATCAGCGAATGCTTGCGACGCGGGACCAGGCGTTTCGGAGGATACCCAGCGATGTTTCGATCTCGGCTTCCGTAATGACGAGCGGCGGGCTGATCCGAAGCACCTTTTGCGCGAGCGGTCCCAGGAAATGAACGCCTCCCTGGTCGGTACCGAGGTAGGCCTCGAGGACGCACCGGTTCGCGGCTTCCGCATCTTCCATTTCCATGCCGAACACCAACCCCTCGCCACGCACCGCCGTCACAAAATCGAATTCCTTGCGGAGTGCTTCGAGTCCCTCGTGTAAGACCGGGGCCGCCTTGGCGCAATGCTCGACGATCTTCTCCTCCTCGAAGACATCGAGCGTCGCACAGACCGCTGCGCAGGCATGGGGGTTCCCGCTGAACGTGTCCGACGCCTCGCCGTAGTCCAATGAATCGATCAGGTCCGCGCGGCCCACGACCGCCGCGGCGGGTTCGCCGTTGGCCAAGCCCTTGCCCAGGACAACCAAGTCCGGTTCCACGCCGTAGGATTCGAAGGCATACATGTGACCGGTGCGTCCATGGCAGGCTTGGACTTCGTCGAAGATGAAGGCTACGTCATGGCGATTGCACCATTTCTGGAGGAGCTGGTGGTACCACTGGGGCGGATGGAAGGACCCTTTCGCGCCGAGGTACGGTTCGGTAATCAAAAGGGCGATCCGGTTCGGGAACTCCTGGGCCAGGGCATCCAACTCGGCCTCGTAGAACTTCGGGGGCTGCGCTTCATCCATAGGGAACGAGATGAATCGGACGTTCGGGTTGGGGCTGGTCTCGCCGGTGACATCGCCGGCAAGACCTTTCTTGCCGTGAAAGCCGAACCGCGTCGCGAGGATGATGGGCCGATCCTGATGCTTGTGCAACGCGGCCCACATGGCCTTCTGGATTCCCTCCGAGCCGCTGGCCGCCCACAAGACTTTCTGCGCGCGGGAGTTTGTCGACATGCTCTTGACCAGGCGTTCCGCCGCGAGCACTTCCAGTTCGGTCACCATGTTATACGAGGTTCGCGGCAACGCCGCGCAATACGCGCGATACGTGGCTTCAAAGCCTTCATGGGCATGACCGAGATTCGACACCAGCACCCCGGACGTGAAGTCGAACAGCTCCCGTCCGTCAACCGTCCACAGACGGCAGCCCTTGGCGCGTTCCACGACAATCTGCGTGGGGGTATACGTGCGTTGCCCTTTGCCCGTAACCGCCGTCAGCCGCTTCCGGATCTGGTTTGCCTTGGGTTCGCCGTCGTGGGTGATCTCGTGTTCCATCGTCGTATCCTTGTCTTTGAATGGGCAGTATGGACGATATGGATTTCATGGACCGGATTGAAGGATCGGTTTCTCTACTTGTCCATCTCGTTTATTAAGCCCATACCGGTTTAGATGTGGTACATCGATGCTTTGGTCGCCCGGTTCAGAATATCCCTGACCGTCACGCCCCGGAGACATTCTTCGATGCCGGCAGCGATTTCCCGCCAGGACAACCTCAAATCGCCGCCGCCCTCGTCCTCGACCGGCAACGGATCCAGAATAGGCCCGTCGATGGCCTGCACCAAATCCAATAAGGTAATTTCATCGGGCGACTTAGCGAGCAGATACCCGCCTTGTGCACCGCGAACGCTCTTAACCTGGCCCGCCCGTTTTAATTGCAAGAGGATGTGGACCAAGTACTTTTCCGGAATCCCCCGCCGTTCCGCGATGTGCACGGCCGTGATGGGGGAGTCGCTGTTCTCGTGGCGGGCCAGCTCGACAACTGCCCGGCAGGCGTATTCGCATCGTGATGAGATGTTCATTTGTCCCCCATTCCTTACTGGAGAGGTATTATTTCCGAACGGACACCGGGTTGTCAAAGGAAATCGAACGCTATCGAGCAAGCTGCAACTGCCCTTGGTCTTCTCGTGCGAGGATATTATTTACAGAAAATAGACGAAATACGAGCATACTGCGCCTGAAAGTCCAAGACTTCCATAAAACCTCCCCTCCGCTAAATTTGGTATTGACAGAAAAGGCGACCACAGTATATTGTGGATTTCATCGCAGGGGCCCGATCCAATCGGGCACTAGCATGCAAGGATATCGGATCTCGTCGGGCTGTTGGGGTGAAACGTCTTGGGTGTCCCTGGTCCGTTTGCAGGCAGTAAACGCATTTGAAGCTGGTCTGCGTATTTTACGCACCGAGAATACCGGATTCCTTAGCGGGGCGGGAAGGAATGGTTTATACTGGGCAGCGGGGTCGTGCGCGGCCATCTTCACGCATTATAACACTATTGAGAGGGCGAACTTAGAAAGGCGGGGGGACGCCGCTACGTGTGCAGGAGGTGCGTACCAGGTGATCGAGGCGCAGGCATCGCAAACCATTGTAAAACGGGACGGACGGGCAGTCCCATTCGATTCAAACCGCATTTACAAAGCTATTGAAAAGGCATTTTGTGCCGAACTTACGCTGGACGAAGGCGGGAAACTCGACCAGGTAACCCAACGCCGGGTCGATGAAATCACCGACACGGTGGTTCAGGAGGCCCTCCAGCGGTCCGCCGAGGGCGAACGCATCGAGGTCGAGTCCATTCAAGACGCCGTCGAGCGGCACTTGATGAAGCACGGTGACTACGCCGTGGCTCGCCGCTACATCGTCTACCGTGAAGATCGGAAAAAAGCGCGGGCCCTTCGCGGCGACACCGATGCGCAGGGCGCGGCGCTGGCCGAAATGTTCGTCCACCTGCCGGACGGAACCCGGGAGCGCCTGTCGTCTCAACGCGTACGGAAGACGTTGTCGGAGGCATGCCTCGGCCTGGAAGAGACCGTGGCCCTCGACCAGATGGAGCATGAGAGCCTCCAATCGCTCTATGACGGCATCACGCCGTCGGAGATTGCGAAAGCGACGATCTTCGCCGCGAAGGCCCGGATCGAGCGCGACCCCGCATACAGCTACGTCGCGGCCCGGCTTCTGCTTAACGTAATCTACAGCGAAGTGCTGCCGGACACGGTCGAGGTGGGGTCCGCGGCGACGGTCCATCGCACCCACTTCAAACACTATCTCGCAGAAGGAGTGGAACTGGAACGGCTCGCGCCGGCCTTGCTGGAATTCGACCTGGACCAACTGGCGGACGCGCTGGACATCGACCGGGATCGTCAGTTCACCTACATGGGGTTGCAGACCCTGTACGATCGGTATCTGATTCACAGCAACCAGCGGCGGATCGAGACGCCACAGTACTTCTGGATGCGGGTTGCAATGGGACTCGCCGCAAACGAAGGCGAACACAAGAACGAACGCGCCGTCGAGTTCTACGACATTCTATCGAGATTCCTCTTTACCTCCTCCACACCGACCTTGTTCAATGCGGGCACGCTCCATCCGCAACTCAGTTCGTGCTACCTTTCGACCATCGACGACGACCTCGAACACATTTTCAAAGTGATCGGCGACGACGCGCGCTTGTCCAAATGGGCGGGCGGTCTCGGCAACGACTGGAGCAACGTGCGTGCGACGGGCGGATACATCAAGGGTACGAACGGCACCAGCCAGGGCGTCATCCCGTTCTTGAAAGTCGCCAACGACACGGCCGTCGCCGTGAACCAGGGCGGTAAACGGAAAGGCGCGATGTGCGCGTACCTCGAAACGTGGCACCTCGACATCGAAGACTTTCTCGAGCTGCGCAAGAACACGGGGGACGAACGGCGCCGGACCCACGACATGCACACGGCGAACTGGATTCCCGACCTCTTCATGAAACGCGTCGCGGAAGAAAGTCATTGGACGCTGTTCAATCCGTCCGACGTGCCGGACCTCCATCACCTGTACGGCAAGGCCTTTGAAGAGCGGTACCTCGAATACGAAGCCAAGGCCGAGCGCGGCGAATTGCGCCAGCACAAGCGCATCGAAGCCCAGGTGCTGTGGCGGAGGATGCTGTCCATGTTGTTCGAGACGGGGCATCCCTGGATTACTTTCAAAGACCCGTCAAACGTCCGTTCGCCACAGGACCACATGGGCGTCGTGCACTGCTCGAACCTCTGCACGGAGATTCTCCTGAACACCTCCCCGGAGGAGACGGCGGTCTGCAACCTCGGCTCGATCAACCTCGCGGCACATACGACGGAGCACGGGTTGGACGAAGAACTGTTGGCGGGCACCGTTCGTACGGCGGTGCGGATGCTCGACAACGTCATCGACATCAACTTCTATCCGACGGTCGAAGCACGCAACGCGAATTTGCGGCATCGTCCCATCGGGCTCGGCATCATGGGATTCCAGGATGCGCTGTTCAAACAAGACTTCAGTTACGCGAGTGACGAGGCGGTGACCTTCGCGGACCGCAGCATGGAGATGGTTTCGTACTACGCGATCCTCGCCTCGACCGAACTCGCGCGGGAACGCGGCCACTACCCGAGCCACCCGGGATCGAAGTGGAGCCGCGGACTCCTTCCGATGGACACACTCGCCTCGCTCGTGGAAGAGCGCGGCGGGGACGTGGACGTGGATCGATCGCACACCATGGATTGGGACATGGTCCGCGCCGCGGTGAAAGAGCATGGCATGCGCAACAGCAACACGATGGCCATTGCGCCGACGGCGACCATCTCGAACATCACGGGCGTGACGCAATCCATCGAGCCCACGTACAAACACCTCTTCGCGAAATCGAACCTCTCCGGCGAATTCACCTGGGTGAATACGTTCCTCGTGGACGATCTCAAAGCGCTGGGACTTTGGGACGCGGAGATGGTGGACGATCTGAAATACTTCGACGGCAGCCTCGCGGAGATCGAGCGTATCCCCGATCGCGTCAAGCGGAAATACCAGACCGCGTTCGAGATCGAACCCCGGTGGCTCATCGAATGCGCCAGCCGCCGGCAGAAGTGGATCGACATGGGCCAGTCGTTAAACCTGTATCTGGGCACGCCCAGCGGGAAGATGCTGAACGAAATGTATTTCCTGGCGTGGCGCAAGGGACTCAAGACGACGTACTACCTGCGGTCCCTCGGCGCGACGCAGGTGGAGAAGTCGACCGTCGACATTAACCGGCGCGGCATCCAGCCCCGGTGGATGAAGAACAAGTCGGCGTCGAGCAACGTGCAGGTCCATCGCGACGAAGCGGAGGCCGCCGCCATGCCGAAAGCGTGCAGTATTGCCGACCCGGACTGCGAGGCATGCCAGTAGTAAATTCGAAGGATCAAATACCGAAACGGAGAGCAGGTTCTCCCATGCTCAGGTTCGGATGACACTTCGGGAATATGCGTGCGACTACAGGTTGGGGCGTGACTGGAACATACGGTTGTTTTAAGAATTGGGGTTTTCGATCATTCAAATTTGTTTCGGATTTCAGATTTATCCGGGCCAGGGGATCGTGGGAAGGAGAGAACTTAATGTCAGCATGCTGCAATGCCTCGGGAATGCCGCCCAAGCCGTATGATTTGACGAAACGGATCAACGTTGAGGACAAGCGGTTATTGAACTGCCGCCAGGTCGACGTGAACCAATTGATGCCGCTGAAGTACAAGTGGGCCTGGGAGCACTACCTGAACGGGTGCAACAACAACTGGCTGCCGAGCGAGGTTTCCATGCAGCGGGACATCGAGCTGTGGAAATCCGATTCGCTGACCGACGCGGAGCGCCTGGTGATCATGCGCAACCTCGGGTTTTTCAGCACCGGCGAAAGCCTGGTCGGCAACAACATCGTGCTGGCCATCTTCAAACACATCACGAACCCGGAAGCGCGACAGTACCTGTTGCGGCAGGCCTACGAGGAAGCGGTGCACACGCACACGTTTCATTACATCGTCGAGTCGCTGTCGCTGGACGAACGCGAAGTGTTTAACATGTACAACGAGGTCGATTCTATCGAAGGCAAAGATCGGTTCGTGATGCAGTTGACCGAAGGCATCATGCGCGACGATTTCTCGACGGATTCCATTGAAGGCATTCAACAGTTTATCAAGAACCTCATTGGTTTCTACGTCGTCATGGAAGGCATCTTCTTCTACAGCGGGTTCGTGATGATCCTGTCGTTTCATCGCCAGAATCGCATGACGGGGATCGGTGAACAGTTTCAGTACATCTTGCGCGACGAAACAATTCACCTGAATTTCGGCATCGATCTCATCAATACGATCAAAGAGGAAAACCCGGGCGTATGGACGCCGGCGCTGCAACAGGAAGTGCTCGACCTGATCCGTCAGGCGGTCGCCTTTGAAATTCGCTATGCCGAAGATTGCCTGCCTCGTGGTATATTGGGCTTGAACGCGGGCCTCTTTCAGGAGTACGTTCAGTACGTAGCGGACCGCCGGCTTGAACGGATCGGGTTGAAGGCGGAGTACGGATCGAGCAATCCATTTCCGTGGATGAGCGAAACGATGGATCTGATGAAGGAGAAAAACTTCTTCGAGACGCGCGTGACGGAGTATCAGACGGCCGCCAGTCTCGAATGGTGATGGATCTGTTGGGCGCGTAGGAGGCGCCTGAATCTCGGGGAACCCTTCATGCGATAGCGGGTTCCCCGATTTTTTTTGAGTCAGCTTCGGATGCGGGAGAGGAGGACGACGAGTCCGATAACGACGATCGCGAGGACGGCAAGCACCATCGCAATCGTAATCCGCGTTCCCCGGTGCGCGGGCCGTGGCGGCGGCGGGGCTTCGGAAGGGGGCTTGGTGATCCCGAGATCTTCGAGCGTCAGGGGCGCGAATCCAACCGAGGACTCCTGTTGACTGGCGGCCTCGGCGGACGCAATGGCGGTTTTCAGTTTCGCGGCACGTTTGTCGCCGAACCGTTCGATCAATCGATCGCAGATTGCCATCGCTTCTTGCGGACGTTTCAGCCGGCGCAGACAGCGCGCCCGGGGGAACATGATGTTGCGCTTTTCGGGAAAGGCGGTATCAAGCTTGTTCAGCACATTGAGGGCTTCCTCGTATCGTTCGGCACGATAGAAGTCGTCCGCCTTCTGAAAAAGCGCCTGCGCTTGCCCCTTGTCCACGGCATACTCCCCTGCGTACGTGGTCGTGATCACTTGAGTCTGGTCTAAGCCGCTGCCATTGTCAAGGGAAATCGCGACAGGTTTGGACCGTGCTATACTCGGGCGCGGCGTGTTGTTGCGACCACCTGTCGCAATCCCGATGGAGGGAACGAGCAGTTTGGGTGCGAGTCATTTCCTGCGGATAACGGTTTCCATTGCGCTGATGACCGTCCGGCTACACGTCCGGCGGACGCGAACGTGGATCATGGGGATGCTTATCCTCGTGCCCTGCGCGTTGCCGGTCTTGGTGGTGTACTACGGGCCCGAGCACCGGATGCCCGTGGAATCGCTGTTCGTCGCTCTCTTCGACTTTCTCTACGTTTACACCCTCGTCCCACTGACGGCGTTGTTTTACGCGTGCGCGCTCCTTGCCGAAGAGACGGAAGGGCATACCTTTCCCCTGCTGTTGTCCCGGCCGGTGCCGCGCGGCGCGTTCATCCTGGGGAAGTACGCGGCGTTTCTGCTGGTGTCGACCGTCCTGATTTCAGTTTCCCTGGCGGCGACGTTCTATTCGGCGGCGCTCTTCTTGAAACTGCCGTTGACCGGGGCGCACGATGCCTTGCTGATCCGGTACGCCGTCTTGTGCGCGTCGGGGCTGGCGGCGTACGGGGCGCTGTGTCTGATGGTGAGCACGTTGACGCGGCGTCCGGTGCTGGTATCGGCACTTTTCATTTTTGGCTGGGAAAAGATGGTCATCGCGCTGCCCGGCTATGCGGACTTCCTGACGCTGCAGAAGTATCTGGGACAGTTGCTGCCGCCGGTTGACTTTCGCCGCGTCGCGATCGCGAAAGTGGAACTGCCGGTCGAACTGATGCGGGAAGTGTATCCGGTGAGTACGGCCGGAGCGATTGGTGCGTTGCTTTGTGCGACGCTGGCGCTGCTGGCGATTGCATGCATTTGCGTGCGCGAGCGCGAGTACGCCACCGGCGACGCCGGATGACGCGTCTGCTCGGGAGAAACGGAGGGAGGTCTTTCACATGGGGTGTCAGAGTTACAGCTTTCGCAACTTCGATTTGAAGGGCGCGATCGCGTGCATTCAAGAACTCGGGCTGAAGGAAATGGAGTTTTGCGCGGTGCACTTTCCGCCGGACAAAGACGCGGAACGTTTCGCCGACGTGCAGGCGGCGATTGCCGCGGCAGGGATCGCGACACCGTGTTACGGCGTGGAAGGATTCACTGCCGACGAAGCGGCGAACCGGAAGAAGTTTGAATTTGCGAAAGCCCTGGGAGTGGATATCCTGACGGCCGATCCGGCGCCGGATTCCTTTGACAACCTCGAGAAACTTTGCGAGGAGTACGGCATCAAGATCGCGATACACAACCACGGTCCCGGCGCGCGATACGACAAAGTGTCCGACACCTTGAACGCGGTCAACGGAAGAAGTCCATTGATCGGAGCGTGCCTCGATACCGGACACTGCATCCGGTCCGGCGAAACCCCGCATGCGGTTGCCGAGACGCTGGGCGACCGATTGATCTCGGTGCACCTGAAGGATTGGAAAGCCGGCGGCAAGGAAACGATCGTCGGTGAGGGCGATCTGGATCTGGTCGGGCTGGCGGCGGCGCTCCAAGCATTCGGGTTCGGGGGACCGATTGTAATGGAATACGAGGAAAGTGCGGACAATCCGGTGCCGGATATGAAGACCGGCTGGGCGAACTGGGAACGGGCGGCCGCCGGGTAAGGCAAACACAGAAGCCGACTGATCGGACCGATCGGTTGGATCGACCTGTCTTTCCGGTCCGTGGCGGTCCCCAAAAAGGCGCGGAAAAATAATTTCATTTTTCTGTTGACATGGGCATTCCCGTTTGTTAAAGTACGCGTCTCGTTGCCGCTGAGGCGGTGCGCCGTGGTCAGCAGTGCTTCCCACACACGACTCCTTCGGGGGTCGGTTTGTGTGTTGAGGGACTAGGAGTTGACACGGGCCCAAACCGGTGGTACAATACGAGGCTGGATGGCGCACGATGTGCGTTGTCTGGATGGTGGTGGTTTCACCCGCTCTTGCGTAGTTTGGAAGCTTTTCACAAAACTTGGCAAGGGTATACCTCGCTCTGTTGACGCGTTTCGGCGGGTCCGCGAGCGAGGCCGGGTGCGGCAGCTCAAGCCAAGCGCTCTTTGAGAGTTGAATACGATGCATGTCGAAAGACATGGTCATGTGCGGAACGGAAATTTCGGTTTCCGTACCAACCCTGAGCGTTTTTCCGGAAACGGGGAAACGGCTCACAATTCTAGATTCCAACAACATGGAATCAGACTCGCTTAAAACAGGGCGCCACTATAGCCGTGGCGGCCTGTTCGATTTTTATCGGAGAGTTTGATCCTGGCTCAGAACGAACGCTGGCGGCAGGCCTCATACATGCAAGTCGAGCGATTAAAGCCCCCTCGGGGGTGTATAAAGCGGCGAACGGGTGAGTAACACGTGGATAATCTGCCTTTCGGTGGGGGATAACGGCTGGAAACGGCCGCTAATACCGCATACGATTGTTCCGCCCTCGGACGGGACAAGGAAAGGGGCCTTTAAGGCCTCGCCGGAAGATGAGTCCGCGCCCCATTAGCTAGTTGGCGGGATAACAGCCCACCAAGGCAACGATGGGTAGCCGAGCTGAGAGGTTGATCGGCCACACTGGGACTGAGACACGGCCCAGACACCTACGGGTGGCAGCAGTAGGGAATATTGGACAATGGGCGCAAGCCTGATCCAGCCATGCCGCGTGGATGATGAAGGCCTTCGGGTCGTAAAGTCCTTTTCTGAGGGAAGAACAAGCCGGGGAGGAAATGCTCCGGCCCTGACGGTACTTCAGGAATAAGCAACGGCTAACTCCGTGCCAGCAGCCGCGGTAATACGGAGGTTGCAAGCGTTGTTCGGAATTACTGGGCGTAAAGGGAGCGCAGGCGGCTCCGTAAGTCTAAAGTGAAATCCCAGGGCTCAACCTTGGACGTGCTTTGGATACTGCGAAGCTTGAGTACGTGAGAGGAGAGTGGAATTCCAGGTGTAGCGGTGAAATGCGTAGATATCTGGAGGAACACCGGTGGCGAAAGCGGCTCTCTGGCACGTTACTGACGCTGAGGCTCGAAAGCGTGGGGAGCGAACGGGATTAGATACCCCGGTAGTCCACGCCGTAAACGTTGTGCACTAGGTGTAGGAGGTATCGACCCCTTCTGTGCCGGAGCTAACGCATTAAGTGCACCGCCTGGGGAGTACGGTCGCAAGACTGAAACTCAAAGGAATTGACGGGGGCCCGCACAAGCGGTGGAGCATGTGGTTTAATTCGAGGCAACGCGAAGAACCTTACCCAGGCTTGACATCCCGAGACCGCCTGTGAAAGCAGGTTTCCCCTTCGGGGGCTCGGTGACAGGTGTTGCATGGCTGTCGTCAGCTCGTGTCGTGAGATGTTGGGTTAAGTCCCGCAACGAGCGCAACCCCTATTCTCAGTTACCAGCGGTTCGGCCGGGCACTCTGAGGAGACTGCCGATGATAAGTCGGAGGAAGGTGGGGACGACGTCAAGTCATCATGGCCCTTACGCCTGGGGCTACACACGTGCTACAATGGCCGGTACAAAGGGTTGCGAGACCGCAAGGTGGAGCTAATCCCAAAAAGCCGGTCTCAGTTCGGATTGGAGTCTGCAACTCGACTCCATGAAGTCGGAATCGCTAGTAATCGCGTATCAGCTACGACGCGGTGAATACGTTCCCGGGCCTTGTACACACCGCCCGTCACATGACCCGAGTCGGGTGCACCCGAAGTCACTGGCCCAACCCGCAAGGGAGGGAGGTGCCGAAGGTGTGTCTGGTAAGGGGGATGAAGTCGTAACAAGGTAGCCGTATCGGAAGGTGCGGCTGGATCACCTCCTTTCTAAGGAGTAAAACGAAATTACGCCCTTGCGGCGTAATTACGGTCGATCACATGGTCGGTCGATTGGCATGCATCGTATTCAGCGTTCAGGGGGCGCGAGACGCAGGGATACGCTTTCTGGCGTGGGCCCGTAGCTCAGTTGGTTAGAGCGCACGCCTGATAAGCGTGAGGTCGGTAGTTCGATTCTACTCGGGCCCACCATTTCACAGTTTTACATGCGTCGCAACGCGCACGCAGTGCGCGGGGATGTAGCTCAGTTGGGAGAGCGCCGGCTTTGCAAGCCGGAGGTCGTCGGTTCGATCCCGATCATCTCCACCAAGCGAGTGGCCGGGCAACGACGGGGATACGAAGTTGCCGGGCGGCGCGGTCGATTTTACGTTCGCCGAAGATAGGGCGAGCGGGATGATCTTTGACAGTTGAATGCAAGGGTAGCCAGCAATGACTACCATAATAGAGTGTCTTAAAATTACTCAATATCATCCCGGGTCTTGCCGCAAGGCGGGGCTCGTGAGATAAAGGGTTTTGGCCAAGCTAGTAAGGGCGTGCAGTGGATGCCTTGGCACCGAGAGGCGATGAAGGACGTAGCTACCTGCGATAAGCCACGGTTAGCTGGAAGCAAGCATACCCGTGGATCTCCGAATGGGGAAACCCCGTCAGGCAAACCCTGACGATCGGCAGTTGAATACATAGGCTGTCGAAGCCAACCGAGAGAATTGAAACATCTTAGTAACTCGAGGAAAAGAAAGCAAAACGCGACTCCGTGAGTAGTGGCGAGCGAAAGCGGAATAGCCCAAACCGTACGTACGTGATAGGCCGTATCCGTTGTGCGTACGGGGTTGTGGGACGTATCTTCAGGGCCATACGGGTCCCTGGGAAGGTTACAAAATCGGCTTTTAGGTGAATACCGCTGGATAAGCGGAGCCAAAGAGAGTGATAGCCTCGTAATCGAAAAGAGCCGATCCTTCTGGATATGTTCCCAAGTAGTGCGGGTCACGTGGAACCCCGTGCGAATCTGGGAGGCCCATCTCCTAAGGCTAAGTACTACTCGGTGACCGATAGTGAACAAGTACCGTGAGGGAAAGGTGAAAAGCACCCCGGGAGGGGAGTGAAATAGTACCTGAAACTGCATGCCTACAATCAGTGGGAGGACGATGGCTTCGGCCCGTCTGACCGCGTGCCTTTTGCATAATGAGCCGGCGACTTACTCTGTGTAGCTAGGGGAAGGGCTTCTGGTCCATACCCGGAGCGAAAGCGAGTCTGAACAGGGCGTTCAGTTGCACGGAGTAGACCCGAAACCGAGTGATCTATCCATGGCCAGGGTAAAGTTTCCGTAAAAGGAAATGGAGGCCCGAACCAGTGGCGGTTGAAAACGCTTTGGATGAGCTGTGGATAGGGGTGAAAGGCCAATCAAACTCAGATATAGCTGGTTCTCCCCGAAATATATTTAGGTATAGCGTCGTACGGTAGCCAACGGGGGTAGAGCACTGAATGGGCTAGGGGTCCTACCAGATTACTGAACCCAATCAAACTCCGAATACCGTTGGTGGAACTACGGCAGTCAGACTGCGGGGGATAAGCTCCGTGGTCAAAAGGGAAACAGCCCAGACCGTCAGCTAAGGTCCCTAAATTCGAGCTAAGTGGGAAACGATGTGTAATTGCCCAGACAACCAGGATGTTGGCTTAGAAGCAGCCATTCATTTAAAGAGTGCGTAACAGCTCACTGGTCAAGTGGTTATGCGCGGAAGATGTAACGGGGCTAAGTTCGAAACCGAAGCTACGGGTGAGATACCTCTGGTATTTCGCGGTAGGGGAGCGTTCCATACTGGATTGAAGCATGACCGTAAGGACGTGTGGACCGTATGGAAGTGATCATGCCGGCATCAGTAACGACAAAACAGGTGAAAAACCTGTTCGCCGAAAACCCAAGGGTTCCCGGGCAATGGTAATCATCCCGGGGTTAGTCGGACCCTAAGCCGAGGCTGAAAAGCGTAGGCGATGGAAAACAGGCACAAAGATTCCTGTACCACCGAGTCTCCGTTTGAGCGATGGGGTGACGCAGGAGGATAGGGTACCCGTCTATCGGATGGCGGGCTAAGCGTGCGGGAGGCAGCTCAGGCAAATCCGGGCTGCACTACTCCGAGGCGTGAAGGGACGTGGATCCTTCGGGTGAAGCGGATTGCTCGATTCCATACTGCCAAGAAAAACCTCTAGTGAGGAGGCCGGTGTCCGTACCGTAAACCGACACAGGTGGGTGAGAAGAGAATTCTAAGGCGCTCGGGAGAACCACTCTTAAGGAACTCGACCAATTGGCCCCGTATCTTCGGAAGAAGGGGTGCTCTGGCCGGTGAAGGGCTTGCCCCGTAAGCTGGTTGGAGTTGCAACAAAGAGGCTCAGGCGACTGTTTACTAAAAACATAGGTCTCTGCTAAGTCGTAAGACAACGTATAGGGACTGACGCCTGCCCAATGCCGGAAGGTTAACGGGAGGAGTTAGCGTAACTCGTTATGCGAAGCTCTGAACCGAAGCCCTGGTTAATGGCGGCCGTAACTATAACGGTCCTAAGGTAGCGAAATTCCTTGTCGGGTAAGTTCCGACCTGCACGAATGGCGTAACGATCTGAGCATTGTCTCAAGAGTGGTCCCGGTGAAGTTGTATTACCTGTGAAGATGCAGGTTACCCGCGACAGGACGGAAAGACCCCGTGCACCTTTACTACAGCTTGATATTGACTTTTGTTTTAGTCTGTATAGGATAGGTGGGAGACGTTGAAGCTAGGGCGTTAGCCTCGGTGGAGTCACCCTTGGAATACCACCCTGATTACAGTGGAAGTCTAACCCTGATCCCGTGAAGCCGGGCAGGGGACAGTGTCTGGTGGGTAGTTTGACTGGGGCGGTCGCCTCCCAAAGAGTAACGGAGGCGCCCCAAGGTTCCCTCAGCATGTTTGGAAATCATGCGCAGAGTGTAAAGGCAGAAGGGAGCTTGACTGCGAGACCAACAAGTCGAGCAGGTACGAAAGTAGGGCTTAGTGATCCAGCGGTTCCGTATGGAAGGGCCGTTGCTCAACGGATAAAAGGTACGCCGGGGATAACAGGCTAATAACTCCCAAGAGTTCACATCGACGGAGTTGTTTGGCACCTCGATGTCGGCTCGTCACATCCTGGGGCTGAAGCAGGTCCCAAGGGTTCGTCTGTTCGCCGATTAAAGTGGCACGCGAGCTGGGTTTAGAACGTCGTGAGACAGTTCGGTCCCTATCCGTCGCGGGCGCAGGAGATTTGAGGGAAGTTGCCCCTAGTACGAGAGGACCGGGGTGAACGAACCTATGGTGTTCCGGTTGTCACGCCAGTGGCACCGCCGGGTAGCTATGTTCGGACGGGATAAGCGCTGAAAGCATCTAAGCACGAAGCCCCTCCCAAGATAAGATCTCCCTGGACTTGGTCCCTAAAGGGCCCTGGAAGACTACCAGGTTGATAGGCTGGAGGTGTAAGCGTAGCGATACGTTCAGCTGACCAGTACTAATTGCCCGTGAGGCTTGGCCTTTAAACTTGCTATTCCCAGTGCGTTTTGCAAAAGGGCGCATGGGAATAGCGGACTCATAAGGCAAAGGCACTCTGTCGCGTAGCGCATTTCTGCGCTCCCTTGCATTCGCTGTCACCAGTTTCGGTGATGCGCTCCGGCGCGTTGCCACGACTTTGCCGGTGACTTTAGCGGTGGGGCCACACCCGTTCCCATTCCGAACACGGTAGTTAAGCCCACCAGCGCCCATGGTACTGCCCGGGCAACTGGGTGGGAGAGTAGGACGTTGCCGGCTTTATATTCGAGCGGCCCGTTGACGTGAAAGCGTCGACGGGCCGCTTTGTTTTTCGCGGAGGGGCCGGTCATCCCACCCGAAATACCTTTCGTAGAACCTGCCCGAAGGCCGCATTCACAGCAATGAATCAAATCTCCTGTCAAACTCCTGAACGCTCTCGCAGATAGCGCGCGTGCCGGCGCGGCCCGGTCCACGCCGATCACCGGAGGCAGGAGATTGCTCGTTGCCGGCGCCGCACTCGTTCTGGTCGGGTTTCTGCTGCCATGGTTTTCCATCGACCTCAACAAGGAAATGGCGCGGATGAACGTTGCGCCATCGAATTCCATCGGCAAGGGCCCGGTCGGACTTCCTGTCCCGCAGGTGGATTGGAACCAACTTTGACCTGCCCCCAGTTTATGTACCAGCCTGAGTGAGAGTATTTTCTTCGGTTTCTTGCCTGAGCCCGGGCCTTTCCGCATTGCCGGAATCCCGCTGACGCAAAACATGCCCCAGTTGGGACCCATCAGTACCAGCGGAGGCGATATCAGGGGCGGTCTCGGATGGATCGTTCTTGCACTCGGCGTCGGGACCGTCATGTTGCCGTTCGTTGGCGTATCCCTCACGGCCGTGGCCAAACGCAATGCCATGCTCATCATGTTGATCGCCGGCTCGGCCATACTGCTTTACCTGATATCCGGGAACATTCACTACGTTGCCGCCGGGATTCCCATGGTCTGCATCGGGTATGCCCTCGAGCTGGCTGGGGCATTCCGCGAACGAGCCCACGCTTCGAGCCCCTCATAATTCGACGAGCGCGTCGACGCCAACCGGTCCCGGGGGATTGGTACTGGGCACCCCGGTCAGTACGTCAAGATTTTCGGCATAAACGGTGTCTTCAGTTCACGCCTACGACGGCTTTGATCGTGAACGGCCCCTCGGTATCTGCATGCCGAAGGGCCGGTTCGCTTTCTTGCCATTGCCAGTATTGAAACATCACTCAGATTTGATCGTAACGTCCTGACCTACTTTTACTGCCCCATCGGCCAATCCGTTCGATTCGTGGATTTGGTCTACCGTGACGCCGAATCGCCGTGCGATGCCTTCCAGCGTGTCGCCTGGCTTAACACGGTAGGTGATCACTGCTCCGGATGGTGTGATTCCGTTTGCAGACTTGACGAACCGCCGACTGCACGAGGGGGAAGACTCCCGGGACCTGCCCCGGGGAACGGTCCGACCCCGCCTCCGCCAAATCCACCACCACCGAATCCCCCGCTACCGCCGATGCCACCACCCCCGCCACCTCCACCAGCGGACCAGCCGAAGCCGAAGCCGCCGGAACCGATGCCTTTTGCGGAAGCGTCCTGGATGGAAACCAGCAGGGGGACGTTCGCGGGGACGGTTGGGGCGTCGATCGTCATGGCGCGTTCGGTCGTGGTGGCGAAGATACCGTAGTCGCGTATCACAAAGCAGAGGTCGCCGTAGGCGTCGACGAGGGCGAGCAGCGCGTTTTTCAGCGCAACATCCTGCAGCTTGACGCTCACGGGTTCATCGGCTGCCGGAAGTCCCACGTCCATCACGATGTTGACTCCCACATACTCGCTGATGAATTCGGAGATGTTGCGGAGGGTCTCTTTTTCGAACTCGATGCTGACGGGAGATTCCAGAGCCATCGCAGTCTGGCTCTTGTTCTCCTCGGATAATTCCGGCCGTGGCGCGGGGATACGAGGCTGATTTAACAACCCCAACTCTCGCGCGCTGTCGGGCTGGCGGGCTGGCGATTCCATGATTTTCGAGGCGGCTTCCAATTTCGCAACGGTGGCTTCGGCCTGGGCGAGGCGCTCCTGGGCGAGGTTCAAATCCATCATGGAACTCGTGCCGTTGTTGAACCTTTCCTTCAGCAGTTTGACGTTTTCGCGCGCCAGGTCCGCAAGCTGTTGCGCGTGGGAATTTTCGATGGCGCGTTGGGCCGCTTCGATCTTTGCTTGGCGCAGTCTTGCTTCCGCCTCGTGGAGTTGGGCCTCGGCAATCGCGACTTCGGGGCTGGTTTCCGAAGATAGTTGGGGCGGAAGGACGCCCAGGAACGCGCCGGGTTGGCCGGGTACCGCGGGACGCGCGGGTACCGGTAGGGGAACCGGATGGTCCGTCGCCGCTCCTGGAGCTGGGATTGGCTGAGCCCGTGGGGGCACAGCGTTATCTGTATTCTGAGCGCCGGCGGCACTGGATGCGACAATCGCCACAAGTGCAATCAAGACCGCTCTAAGTAGTTGCATCTTCATGGGTATCCTCCCGCAGGCGCGCCTGCTTCATTGACTTCAATAACCAGGAATCATCCACGTTCATCGCCACGCCGGTCTGCGGTTGTTGTAGAGACAGCATTCGGCGGTAACAATTCATCGCCTGATCGATGTCTCCAAATCCATTCAGATACCGGTCCCCGGCGGCTTTGAGTATTTCGATTTGCTTGTCGATCGGTGACCTGGCGATAAGCAGCGAAAAAGCCTCGGGATCCCGGAGCAAGGAATCCGTGACGAGCGCCTGGTCCGGCAGCGCTGGTTCGTGCACGGTCGCGTCGCTTGCCACGGCAACCGGCGGTTCGGTCCCCATCTTCGGCGGCGCAGGTTGGAATGCAAGAAACGCCGTCACGATTCCGCCGACGTAGGCGACGGCTACCAGGCCACTCCCCACCGCCAAACGGCGGCGACGGCTTCTCCCACGCACCTGGGCTGCGGTCCGCGCGAAGACGGACTCCCGGAAATCGGCGGAAATCGGCGGGCTATCCCACAGTTCCCGCGGTACTTCGTCCCCGTCCAGCAGGGGTTCGTTATCGTTTTGCGGTTTCATCGGTTACCGTTCCTTCTTTCAACATGGCACCTTCTTCCCACTCGCGCCACGCGGTCCGAAAGGCGGTGCGGGCGCGGGTGAGTAGCGATTCGATGGCCTTGGGGCTCCGGCCCCAGCGCCGGGCGATCTCGGCGACGGTGTACTGCTCGGCATACTTTGCGCGGAGCACCGTCTCGTAGCGCTCGGGGAGCGACGCGAGCACCTGGTCGGCACGTACGACGCCCTCAGAGGGCGAAGCTTCTGTATCTTCCTGCCCCACAGCATCTTGTGCGAGACGCTGACGGCGGGCCCACTTGCGTTGTTGGCCCAGAATTACCTGCCGGGCGATGCCCCGCAGCCAATCCCCGAACCCGCCGCGGGTCGGGTCGAAGGCGCGTATCCGGCGAACGGCGATCATCCAAGCTTCCTGCACGACCTCTTCCGTGTGATGGACATCTCGGCCAACTTGCGCGAAGACAAACCGGTAGAGTCCATCGAAATGGCGCTCGTACAAGGCGCGCCACGCCGATTCGTCCCCAGCCAACACGGCGGCTCGAAGGCCGCGTTCTTCCCACTCCTCGCGCTCGGTTTCCATGTAGGTGTTGTTTCCGTTGCGCTTCTCTACCCATTGTATTGCCGCGACCAGGGAAAAATCCTTCGCGGCCCCACTGGGAGCGCCAGGCACCAGCCTGGCGAAGCCTCGGAGCGAATCAATCGAGGCTGCGCAATCCCAGTTGGTGCACGGTAGCCGTTGGATGCTCCGAACCCCGCCAAGCTGGTGCCTGGCGTTCCCAGTGGGCCCACATCCTAACGTCGTATCGTGTGACAACGTGAGCCGACACGTTGGGGGGGCGGTTCTTGGTATCATGACGGCGAGATTGGGATTGACTCATCTTTCCGCACGAATCTACCCAGGGGGCCGGATACCGCAATGAAGACCTTCAAACGAATTCTGAAGTGGATCCTCGTCCTGCTACTGATCCTGTTGGCGATTCCGCTGGCGGCGTTGCTGGGCGTTTGGGGTACGTACGAGTACGTAGTAACCGCCGGGCCAGGGGCGCTCGAGAGGGCGCCCGAACCCGGAGAACTGGGCGCGGAGGTCGACCCGTTCATCGGCACGGGCGGCGTGCCCTGGATGTGCGCGCACGACACGCCGGCGGCGACGGTCCCGTTCGGGATGGTGCGGCTAGGGCCCGATACGGCGTCGTTGTTCAATAAGACCCAGGGGTTCAATCGCTCGGGATACTTCTACGGCGACAACAAGATCCTCGGGTTCAGTCACACGCGGTTGGTCGGCGCCGATGCGTTGGAAGGGGGTGTGTTTCGGATCTTTCCCGCGACGGCCCCGCCGGCGGGCGGCCAACCTGGAGACCTGCGGTTTGCACGGTTCTCCCACGCCAACGAGAAGGCCTTTCCCGGCTACTATGCCGTGCGGCTTTCGAACGACATCCTGGCGGAATTGACCGCGACCACGCGCGCGGGTGTTCACCGCTACACGTTTCCGGCCAATGCGACGCCCCATCTGATGCTCGACGTGACGAGCTGCCTCGGCGACAAACGTTGCGAGGACGGGCAGGTTTGGATCCGGCCGGAGCAGCAGCGGGTCGAGGGCAGCACGCGCCTCTTCGGTTCCTTCTCAGGGCGATACGGGGGGCTGGATGTGTACTTCGTGGCGCAGTTCGATCATCCCTTCGATGACTTCGGCGTCTGGACTGGAGACACCTTTCGGAAGGACGCGCTCGCCGGCCAAGGGAACGCGCTTGGCGTGGATCTCGGGTTCGCGGCGGACCCGGCGGATGCACCCATTGAAGTGCGGGTGGCCCTGTCATACGTGAGCATCGAGGACGCGCAGCAAAATCTGGATACGGAGGCCGGGGATCGGTCGTTTGACGCCGTCTGCGCGGATGCGCGGGATCGGTGGGAAGGGTACCTGTCGCGCATTCGGATCGCCGGGGGCAGCGAGCGGGACCGGCGCGTCTTTTACACCGCGTTGTATCACGCGTTCCAGATGCCGACGACGTTCAACGACGTAAACGGCGAGTACATGGGCTTCGATCGTGCCGTTCACAAGGTGCCGGAAGGCGCGACCTACTACACGGACTTCTCGTTGTGGGATACGTTCCGGACGGTGCAGCCGCTATACAACCTCATCGCCCGATCGGAGGAGAGCGACATGATGGCGTCGCTCGTCGCCATGGCGGAAGCGGGCGGGGAACTGCCGCGCTGGCCCTCGGGCTGCGGGTACACGAACTGCATGTTCGGTACGCCGGCCGATATCGCGGTGTCCGAGGCCTACCTGAAAGGGATTCGCGGTTTTGACATCGCGACGGCGTACGAGAAAATGCGGGAGACTTCCCTGACGGGCAACCTGCCGGAAACCCGTTTCCCCGGGCGGAAAGGCTTTCGCGAGTACGTCCAATATGGCTATTGCCCGTCGGACACCATGTCCGATGCGGTGTCGGCGACCTTGGAGTACGCGTGGTGCGACACCGCGCTGGCCCTGCTGGCGGAGGCGCTGGGACATCACGAAGATGCGGCGGAGTTCCGGAAGCACGCCCAATCCTATCGCAACCTGTGGGACCCGGCGCGCCAGTTCTTTGTGCCCCGGGACTCGAACGGGACGTTCATGGAGAAGTTCGATCCCCTGGTGTTGAGCTATACCGACTGGGACCATGAATTCACCGACGACTTCGTGGAAGGCAGCGCGATGATGTGGCGGTGGAGCGTGCCGTTCGACGCGGAAGGCCTGGTATCGCTCTTCCCCAGCCGGGAAGCGTTTGTGAAGGCGTTGGAGGACTACTTCGAAAAGTCCAACAACAAGGTGGGCGAGTGGCATCCCGGGTCGCACTACTGGCACGGGAACGAGCCCTTCTTCAACGCGGCGTATCTGTTCAACGCGGCGGGACGGCCGGACTTGACCCAGAAATGGGTCCGGCACATTCTCGAAACCAAATACAGCGACGACTATGTCGGGTTGGACGGAAACGACGACGGAGGCACCCTGTCGGCCTGGTTCGTGTTCAGCGCCCTCGGGTTCTACCCCATCGCGGGAACGACCCGGTACGAGATTGGCGCGCCGCTGTTTCCGGAAGCGGTTGTGGACTTGGGCGACGGGAAGAACTTGACCGTGATCGCGGAGAATTACGCCCCGGAGAACCTGTATGTCCGCGCGGTTCGGCTGAACGGTCACGAACTCACGGACTGGCATTTCAATCACGACGCGATCGCCGAGGGCGGCGAGCTGCGGTTCACCATGGCGGCGGCGCCGGACAGTCCCTGAACTACGTTCCCCGACGCCGAAACTGGGCTGTCTTACATTCCTGCCCGAAGGGCCGAAACATGCCAGCCCAGGGCAACGCCCTGGGAACCAGTCGATTCAATTCTCGAAAGCCCTGAAGGGGCGAAACAGGAGTAGTCTCATGCCGCAATCCCTGTCGAAGAACCTTCTCCACCTCATCTACAGTACCAAGAATCGGGAGGCCTTTCTCACGGAAGCGATACGTCCCGACCTATTCGCCTACTAGGCGGGGGTCTTTCAGGAATGGGCCAGCCCGGCACTCGTGATTGGCGGAACAACGGATCATGTACATGCCCTGTTCTTACTGTCAAAGAATCACACCCTGTCCAGAATCGTGGAACAGGTCAAGAAGGGATCATCCAAATGGATTAAGACGCAGGGCTCGGAGTTTGCGAACTTCCACTGGCAGAACGGTTACGGCTCGTTCTCTGTAAGCCAATCCCACGTGGCGCAGGCGCGCCGGTATATTGAGTCTCAGGAAGAGCATCATCGCTCGGTAACGTTCCAGGAAGAGTTCCGTCTTTTTCTGAAGCGATACCACGTGGAGTACGATGAGCGATACGTCTGGGACTTGCTTTTGTTGCGCCCTTTCAGGGCGATCAAGTTGGGTGGATACGTTGTCCCAGGGCGTTGCCCTGGGTCCCTAACCGCAAACATCGTAAAAAACTTTCGCATTTGTCTAAGCGGCCTTGGGGGTAAGTTGTTGGATAGTTGCGTGTTGGGCCATGAGTATGGCTGCGCATAGTTGAGTTCCTTTGGTGGTGATTTGGTAGCGACGGGTGCGTGATGTTTTGGCAATAAGACCGTGGGCTCGGAGAAGCCGTAGGCGATAGGAGACGCGACCGGAGGCGGCGCGTCGGGCACGGAGGTCGCCCTGATCCTTGGGATAAAGGATGGCGGACAGGTCCTTGTTGCGGAAGCCTGCGATGAGAAACTCGGGTTTGTTGATGGTTTGCAGAAGTTCGAGGTCTTGGTGTGCCCAAGGCCGCAGGCCGCGATAGGTCGTTCCTTTTTTGGTGACCCTTTTGGTGACGGGGGCGAGGAGTTGTGCCAAGGGAGTGGAGGTATCGAATGGTGTCAGGGCTTCGAGGTAGCGTTCGTTGGCGCGTTGAGAGACCTGCGTGCGCCGTTCGAGATCGGCTACGCCTTTGCGCATGGAACGGTGAGCCAAGTCTTTGGGGTCACCGCCTTCCTTGGGCCGGTAGACCGGGATGTCGTGGGGGTTGTTGATGGTGGTTTCGATGCGAAGGATTTGGGCCCCTTTGTCATACATCTTGACGGAATTGTTGTTGACGGCATGTTTGACGGAGAGGCCGTCGAGACGGTCGTGATAATGGCTCTGGACTTCGCCGGCAAAGTGGCGTTGGAATTGTTTGCCCAAAAAGCGCATGACATGCCGTGTGGAAAAGGTGGTGATGGCGCCCCAGACAAGTTGAGGATAGATATCTTGGAGGTCTTGGGCCGAGGTAAACGTGATGTCCGTGGCCCATTCGGTTTGGTGAGCGGTCCAGTAGTAGCGGGCATAGGGACCGAGGATCTCTTGATGCGCAGGATTCAACCGCGCGGCGATTTCGTGAAGGGTTTCGGTCCAGTTGAGACGGACCAGTTCATCGAGCAATTGCTGGGCGCGCTCCGGGTCCTCTAGATGCGGGAAACTGTTCTCGTAGCGGATGTATTTGCAACCTTCGGCATCCATTCGCCGAGCCAGCCATTCCCGTCCATTCACACAGACTTGGACGTGAAAGGGATACCAGGTTTGGATGCGGGCATGCATGAAGCCGAACAGAGGATCGACGTAGTAATGATACAAGTGGAGACACTTACGCAGACGATAGACGAGTTCCAGTTTCTTGGCCTCCCGATTGCGATACATCTCGTAGGTCATGCAGGGCTCCACACAAGAAAGCACGCACAGCAAACCGGAATCGACGGGATTCTCCGCGAGTACCTGTCTGGCGATAGTCTCCTTACGGGTTTGACTCGATTGCACGTAGATGACCGGTCTATCCAGATGTTCAGCCTGAGCCAACGAGGCCTTTTTCAGTTTCTTGGTCGTCTCCTCCACATGGGCTCCGAAGTTGCGGCGGGGAACGTCACACCGCGACAAGTGCCTTTTCATGCCGTCTGGATGGACTATAGACCGCAAAAGCCCTCGAAAGACGATTCGATCAAAACCGCTCAGAATCGAACTGGCTTTATCCCGGTACTTCTGCATAAACTCAAGCATGGCGTTTCTCCTTCTCGTGTTAGACCACTGCGGATACCTATTGTATCTGCAAAGGGGAAACGCCATTCATCTCCTCACTTTTGGTTGCGGCTATGCCGCGCTGGGCTGGCATGTTGCG
>CAVUWV010000011.1:0-189297 GCA_963745075.1 Candidatus Hydrogenedentota bacterium
CCCGGTTCCAGCGAGCACGACATCAAGGTCAACTTGGAAGGACAGACGTTAACCGTCAGTGGCACGCGGTCCGATACCCAGGCTCAGAAGAAGGACGGCAAAGTCTTGCGCCAGGAACGGGTCGTCGGCCAGTTCGAACGCAGCATGAACTTGCCCGAACCCGTCGATGACAGTGCCATGACAAGCAGCTATAAGGACGGTGTCTTCACCATCACCCTGCCAAACTGCACTCGACCTTCCATCAACCCAGCGAAAGCGTCCGAATGCAGTAACGGCAGGTTTTGCAGAATAGAGCGTGAAACCGCGAAAGGCGCCTCCGGACCAAGAGCCGGAGGCGCCTTCGGTATTCAGACGGACGCAATTGCTTGTTCCTTCATTCGCCACCGGCGCGCGTTTGGAAACGCGTTGCCAATTCTCCGCGGCAAAACTTCCTTCGTATTGCGACGCTCCGTGAACGGAATGCGCTCTGCGTTTTCTCCATATCGCGTCGATATACGGTTAGAATACAACAGCGTGAGCTGGAAGGAAGACATCAATGCATACGAGCGACGCGGAACTCTGGGAACGGTGGCGGTCCGAGCGAGATGTGGACGCCTTCATGGAATTGGTATTGCGCCATACTGGCATGGTGTACACCACGTGCAAACGCGTGCTCGGGAACGCGGCAGACGCGGAAGACTTGACACAGGAGTGTTTTGTCGAGCTGATGAAGGCGCACGTCCGGGTTCAGGATTCCCTCGCGCCGTGGCTCCACACGGTTGCCTTTCGACGTAGCATTGACAAGACAAAGACGGAGGGGCGGCGCAAACAACGCGAAGAGCGTTACGCGAAATCGATCGGGCAACTCCGCGAAGCAACTGCCGAGGATATGCTCGCGCACGTAGATGAAGCGATTGCGGCGCTGCCTGAGACAATGCGCACTGCGATCGTGGAACGGTTCCTTGAGGGAAAAACCCATCAACAGGTTGCGGATGCGCTTGCGATCTCAGAATCCACCGTACGATACCGGATCAACCAAGGACTTGAACGGATTCGCGACACACTCAGAAAGCGTGGGGTTGCACTCAGCGCGGCCGTCGTCATCGGCATTCTGGAAACGCGGGTTGCCCAGGCTGCACCACCGGGCTTGACGGCATCGATCGCGAAGATGGCGATAGCCCACTCCAAAGTCCCCGTGGCGGGCGCTGCAACAGGCGTCAACGGAATCGTTGTCAAGATGTCTACGGTTCTTGTCGGGCTGGTCGCCCTCGTTGGCATAGCCACGTACTTTGGAATGCACAACCGGACTACTTCAACGCCTGGGCCTCGCGTGGTTGACGCTGTTCCCGAACCCGTAGCGGCGCAGCCATCACCGGTACCGGAGCCCGGCAATACTGGTCCCGCAGCCTTATCCGTGACCACCTCCACGGCTGCCGTGACGGAGCCACAGGAACCGGAAACACCGCCGGATGCGGCGATTACGGGTTACGTGGTCGACCAAGGCGGATTTCCCATCGTCGGAGCGAGAGTGGTCCTCGCCACGTGGGCCAGCGGTTACGATTTCAGGGGAACACAGACGTGGGCAGCGACAACGGACAATACCGGCCACTACGCGTTCACAGGGTTCACGCACAGTCTGCCTTACGACCGTCTGGTTTTCGCGGACCTGAGTGCTTCCGCACCAGGATTTACTACTGCCGGGAAGCGCGTGAACATTAAGTATGGACAGACGATCGACAATGTGGCGTTCACGTTGTCTCCAGGCGCCACGCTCCGCGGAAGAGTGGTCACTCCGAATGGCGCCCCGGTGGCGTTCGCCACAGTGAACTGCCGTTCCGCGAATACATCCTCCATCCCATATATCTTCAGCGCAACCGACAAGGAAGGACGATTCCTTCTCGGTTTTCACTCTCCCGGAACCGCGGCATTGCTGGTCACATCAGCTGAAGAAGGAGAGTCGCTGTTTTACGCTGTACCAGTCGGGACGGAAGCGGAAGTTCCCTTGCAGATGGAACCCTCCGCATCCCTCGCGGGGCACCTAACCTGGAGCGATGGCACACCCGCGAAAGGGGTGCTCCTGAGTCTCTCCTGCCGGTACCCGGAAACAGAGAAGTCGCCGAACTACGCGGACCAGGTTGAGTCGTACAACGCGTTCGAGAATCGGTTGTGCGTACAGTCACCACGCGGAGAGCGGCCCGGATGGTCGTTTTACCTTTGAGTCATTTGCACCGGGTCCGGACTTCGTGCTCACCGTAGTTTTTCCGGGCGATGGTCCACTGTTAAAGAAGCTGGCAACCTTTCACGTCGGCCCCATCCATCCAAATGCAGCCATCACGTGGGATGGAGCGATTCCCGGGAACGCCGATGTTATGAAGATCACGGGGGTGGTCCGAGGACAGCAAACCGGTAATTCGCTTGACACAGTCCTGGTTGCGTACAAGCGCCTTGAAAGTGAGGTCCATTCCTGGGCCGCCCCCGATCCGGCAGCCGAGGGCCGCTACGAAATCACTCTCGAGCAACCGGGAACCTATGTGATCTGGCCCCGGTACAATGGCGTGGACGAGGGCGTCGAAAAGGCGAGGTTGGGGCGCAGAATCACGTGGACGGCCGGGGAACAGCTCGTCCTCGATTTCAAATTGCCCGAACCGTTCGCGCTGTCGGCGCGGATCGTTGACGTGGACGGAATTCCGATTACCGATGCGAATGTCGACTACGTGCCCAGTTCCGTTCCCGGCAGTCCGGACGAAGAGGGACGTTGCGGCTGGTCCGGTTTCGCACCGTACCGAGACGGACACATGGTGATCGAGAAGGATGGGTACATGACGACCGAAACCGAATCCGTCGTTGGCGAACCCGGTGCCGTCTATCCCGAGGAAACGGTTGTCTTGTACGAAGGCGGCGGAATTGAAGGAGTACTGCTCTATCCAGACGGCACGCCCGCCACAAACGTACCGATAACTGTCACCTTCGATTCCGAGAATTTCACCTTCCGAAAGAACGGAGTGCAGTTGAACCGGGTGAAGCAGTCGGCCACGACCCATGCCGACGGGCGATTTGCCTTGGGACAAGGGTATCCCGCGGTCCGCGGTCGCGTCTCTGTGACGGCTTACCAAGGACAGACCCGAGTCTACGCGTCTGAGGCCTGCGACGCGGAAGTCTACGCGAGTTCCGTGGTCGATCTTGGGAGTATTGTGCTCAATCGCGTCACGGAAACCCCCACAGTAGAATAACTCTTCTTCTCACCGCAACTTCTCGATGCAGTCGATGAGTGCGGCGCAGATGTATTCGTTGTCGTCGTCGCTCATGGCGGGGTGAATGGGGACGCAGAAGAGGCGGCGGCCGAGTTCTTCGGATAGCGGCAGGCGCTGCCCCTTCGTATGGTCTGCGAGGAGCTTGCGCTTCTCGTACACGGGCGGGTTGGCGATGACGCACTTGATGTTGTGCTCGTCATCGAGCATCTTCATGATCTGGTCGCGCTTTTCGCCCTGCCATTCGTTCTTCACGAGGATGGTGTAGAGGTAGTAGCTGTGTTCGCAGTCCTCGGGTTCGTAGGGCAAGGTAATCTCCTCGATGCCGTCGAGCAGTTCATCGCGGCGCTTCGCCAGACGGCGGCGCGAAGCGATAAACCCATCGAGCTTGCTCAACTGGACAAGCCCCACGGCGGCCTGCACCTTCGTCATCACGTTGGAGGTACCCCACACGTCCGTATCCATACCGTAAAAGCGGGAGGACCGGCAGAACGCGGCGATGTCGTCATCGTCGGTGGTGACCATGCCGCCTTCGCCAAGGGTACACATGTTCTTCATCGTGTGGAAAGAAAACACGGTCATGAGACCGGCCTTGCCGATCTTTTCGCCTTTGTACGAACCGCCGCAGGCACGCGCCGCGTCGCCAATCACCGCAAGGGGACCGTGTTTCTCGTGAGGATGGCGCTTAGCGATTTCGAAGTAGTCGTCCATGGGCGCGGCGAGGCCGTTCATGTGCACGGGGAAGATGGCGCGGGTGCGTGGCGTGATGCGTTTCTCCACATCGTTCGGGTCGAGTTGCAGCGTCACAGGGTCCACCTCGCCCCAGACGATCTGGCCGCCCGCGCCCATCACGGCCAACGGCGAGGCGACAAAATTCACGGCCGGCACGATAACTTCATCGCCAGGTTGCAGATTCAGGTACCGCATCGACATGTCGAGCCCGGGTCCCGCGCTGTTCAGTGCCACGGCGTGCTTCGTGCCGCAGTACTCGGCGAAAGCTTTTTCGAAGTCCGGAATCGGCGGCGCCGAGAATCCGAAGCCTTTACTCGGCGTCATGGAATCGCGCATGGCGGCCACCGCCGCCTCGATCTCTTCCTCGCCGTAGCTGCCGCCCAGCAGGGGTTCGCCTTCCCACGCCAGGGAGGTCTTACCTCGTTTCAAGATTTCGGTCCGCGCGTCGGCTGTAATCATGAGTCAAATACTCTCGTTGGTTGGTTGCTTAATTCAAACTTACTGGGAAGCATCGTGCCATCCTCTGACCGCGAACGCAACCCACGGCCCCTCCAGAATCCGTTGGCGCACAGAATGACCGGAGGGCGCGGCTACGGTTCGAATGCGAATGCGAAGAGGTCTGCGTCCGCCATTTCGAATTCCAACGAAACGGGATGTGTGCGGTTGGAGGGCAAGACGTTGTCCTGCCAGCGCACACCCTGGCGTAATCCGTCCCCCGTCACGGGCTGACAGTCGTCGAAACTGAACCCCGTGAGAATCTCATTGGACATGGCGTCGCGGAGTTGCACGCGGATTTGGCCCTTCAGGGCGGCGTTTAGAGTCAGATTCTTGGTGTTGGCGGCCAGCCGGAACGGCACGGTACGCAGCGTGCCGAGTGTCGTCCCCGTCGCGCGGCGGGCCGCGTAGCGATCCAGCGGCATGCGCACCAGGCCGATCTGCCGTTCCTCGAAGCGGTTCATCTTGTGTCCCTGCTTGTAGCCACCGTAGTAGAGATAGACTTGGTCGCCGACGATGAGTTGCTCATCGATCCACGCGTGGGCGTGATCCCAGGCGGCCGGATTGTCGTCGGGTTCGAAGAATCGCTCACGGTCGCGCACCCAGGTGCGGCCGTCGCGGCTCCAGGCCAGCGAGGTGTGGGCGCGGCCGAAACTGCCTTCCGCGGTATCGGTCGCCCGGAGGTCGTCGCGCAAAACTTTCACCATCCCGATGCGGAGCATTCCGCGCGTGAGGTAGCCGTCCATGGCGTAGAATTGCGTCTCCCCGTCGTCGAGGGCGTCATTCGCGGTCAGGATGTACCACGGCTCGTCCCAATGGACGAGGTCATCGCTCAAGCTCATCATCGTCGTGCGCCGTTTGCCCGACCACGTTGGACCTTCAACGTAAGTTGATACGGTCGCCATGTATTGCTTCCGCACCGGGTCCCAGTCGATCCCATCGATGTCGTGGTTGTGGTGGATCACTTCACCGGCAACCAGTGGCTTCCACACGATGCCATCCGGCGACGCAAGAATCCGCATGCCCTCTCCCAGGTAATAGCTGTACACGTAGCGCGTTGATGGGTCGGGATAGTCCGGGCCGCGATCGATGACCTCGGACCCAAACTGGATCTCCGGCGTGCCGCACACGGTATGCGGGCGTTGGAAGTGGATCCCATCATCGGACTCCATCGTGCACAGTTGCGAACGGTCGGTTCGCTTATCGTCACGGAACGCGCCGTACCAGATGCGGAACTTCTGCGTCTCCGGATCGCGCAACACGGTCAAGTAAGGTTGGAAATTGTGGTCATCCTCCGCATTGACGATGGGGTTCGGGATCGACGGTTCACGCTGCGGCTGGACAATGACGCGCTCCACGTGTTCGCTGTTCGCGATCAAATAATCATCGATGAGTAAATGCGGACCGGGTAGCGCAGGAATCGGCAGATCGGCTGCGGGCGCGGACCCCGGTATCCCGTCCGCGGGCTGGTAGATGACCGACCGATCTTCGCGGTCCGGCGCCGAGCCGTCCTGAGCGATGGCGAGATGTACTACGAAGAGCACTGAAATGACCGCAGCAATTCGACTCATGGAGCATTCCTCCCAATCGGCTTTGGATTGGATGACAGTGTACAGGATATGGCCGGAGGGATAGGAGGGGAGAATGTCAGCGGTGTGGGTCAGCCGTTGTTGACGCAGCGGGCCATCAGCGTGGGTGTGTCGAAGCAACGGATTCCCGACTTCGCGAGGTGGGCGATGGCCCGATCCGGTTCCTGAAACCGGAACACCAGCACGGCTTTACCACCCGCGCCGAAGGTAAAGGCGTACATGTATTCCACGCTCAATCCGCCGCGATCGAGGATCGCCAGCATGTCGGCAAGACCACCCGGACGGTCATCGACCTCCAGCGCGATCACTTCCACGACGTTTACCACCAAGCCTTCCGTTTCGAGCACGTCCTTCGCCCGTCGCCAGTCGTCCACGATGAAATGCACGATGCCAAAATCTCGGGTGTCAGCTAGGGATAGCGTGAGGATATTGATGCCCGCGTCGGCGAGGGCCCGGCATGGCGCCATAAGGCTTCCCGGCTTGTTCTCGATGAAGATGGAGATTTGATGGATCTTCATGGCTTATTGCTCCGGGCGTTGCCGTCGATCGATGACGCGTTGAGCTTTCCCGTCGCTTCGGGTGATGGTGCTGGGTTGGACGAGCCGCACGTGGACGCGCAGGCCGGTCGCGCGCTCGATGGCGTTTGCCAAGTCCTCTTGAAGCGATTCCATTGCGCCGACGGTGTCGCTGAACACATCCGCGGTGACCTCCACTTGGACCTCAATCTGGTCCAGCGTGCCGTCGTTGGTCAGGATGAGTTGGTAGTGCGGCAGCGTGCCCTCGGCTTCGAGGAGTGCGACTTCAATCTGGGACGGAAACAGATTGACGCCACGTACGATCAGCATGTCGTCGCTGCGGCGGCTGATGCGCCGGATGCGACGAAGCGTGCGGCCGCAAGCGCACGGCTCCGGATAGATCGCGGTTATGTCGCGGGTGCGATAGCGGATCATCGGCATGGCCCGCTTGCTCAGGGTCGTCAGGACCAGTTCCCCTTCTACTCCGTCCGGCACCGGCTGGAGGGTCTCGGGATTGATGATCTCGGGGTAGAAGAAGTCTTCAAAAACATGGAGACCCACCTGGCAGAAACACTCGGCGCCGACGCCCGGCCCGATGATTTCCGTGAGACCGTAGATGTCGTAGGCCTTGATGGATGCGGCAACCTCGATACGCCTGCGCATTGCATCCGTCCAGGGTTCCGCGCCGAAAATGCCAACGGCGAGGGGCAACGACTTCATGTCGATTCCCAATTCGCCGGCACGTTCGATAAGCCGGAGGAAATAGCTTGGCGTGCAACAAATCGCGGTGACCCCGAAATCGCGGAGGACGGTCAGTTGCCGGTCCGTATTGCCGCCGGAAGTAGGGATGACCGTCGCGCCAAGGGCTTCAACGCCGTAATGCGCGCCCAGTCCTCCCGTGAACAATCCATATCCGTAAGAGTTTTGGATGATGTCGCCCCGATGCAACCCGTACGATGCAAAGGCTCGCACCATGGCGTTGGACCAGACTTCGAGGTCTTCTCGGGTATACCCGACGACAATGGGTTTTCCGGTGGTGCCGCTCGACGCGTGCAACCGCACGATCTCCTCCATAGGGCTCGCGAACAGTCCGAAAGGATAGGTGTCGCGTAGGTCCTCTTTCCCGGAGAAGGGCAACTGCACAATGTCGTCGAGGGATTGGATGTCGATGGGAGTAATCTCGCGTTGCAACATACGGCTCCGGAACAGTTCGACCCGTTCGAAAGCGCGGGCGACTGTATCGCGCAGCCGGTCCAGTTGCAAGGCGCGCAGATGCTCCTCGGACAGAAAGTCCGGAGCGCTGAGCGGATGAAATCGCTGAGCTGCGGCCATGGTCAACGTCTTCATGTCTTGTGGGTCCCCCATCCCTGTACGCTTGTAGAATATCACGCGAAACGCCGTCCGAGCCGAAAAACTTCGCGGTTCTGCTCCACCGCATTGGCAGGCACATGCGCGACTATAGCCGATTCCCATTCATCATCTGGGAAAGGCAGATGAACGCTTACCATCCCCAGGAGCGCTACGTTGAAATTGCGCGTTGTGAGGGGCAGGTCGCGCTCGTCCAGGTCAGTCATGGGCCCGTGAATCACGGCGAGGGGATGCGGCGTGACGATCGTCCCGTCGGCGCGCAGGTGATATCGGCTGCGCTCCACCTCGGATTCGTCCAGCGCCACGAGGAGATCGGCCTCGCCTTCCGGCACCATGGGACTGAACACCTTATCGCCGAACCGGACTTCACTCAGTACCGAGCCGCCACGCTGGCTCATGCCGTGGACTTCACTCTTCTTCACGTCGAAGCCTGCGCGTAACGCGCACGTGGCGAGTATGTCGGACGCCGTGATGACGCCCATGCCCCCGAGCCCGGCGAAGACCACGTTTGTAACTGTGCCCATGCCGATTTCCTACTTCAATCAGCCGGCACGGTTGGCGCATTACGATGACGGACAGCTCGTTCTTGGCCATCGCGTCCGTGACTGCCCGTTCCAGGGCTTGTCCGAATTCGACCACGGTCACATTGGGCACACCCATGGCGCGGACGACCTCCTCGGGAAAAATTCGGGGGGCAGGACTATGATTCAACGCGCGTCCTGTGCCGGAGTGTTCCTGCATACCGGTCATGGCGGTGGTGCCGTTGTCGAGAACGATTACGACGTGCCCGGTCCGCGGCGGGCTGTAGACCATTTCGGCAATGCCGGTTAGGCCCGAGTGAAAGAAGGTGCTGTCCCCGATTACGCTCACCACTCGCCGCGCTTCCTCGTCGTGAAGGACATGCCGCAGACCCAGCCCCACCCCGATGCTCGCGCCCATGCAAAGCTGCGTGTCCATGGCTTCGAAGGGAGGCAGCGCTGCGAGAGTGTAACAGCCGATATCGCCGGCCACGATGCAGTTCAAGCGGTCGAGCACGTTGAAGGACATGCGGTGCGGGCACCCCGCGCACAACTCGGGCGGTTTCCCGCCGTTTCGTTCGGGTTCGGGCGAGTTGTCGCGGGCGAGAATGCGGCGGACTCGACCCACGTTGAGTTCGCCGAAGCGGTGCGGTTCCGGTTTGTCTTGGACCGCGATTCCAGCGGTCCGCACGGATTCCACAAGATAAGGGTCGCCCTCTTCGATGACGATGCAACGCTCGACCGATGCCGCGAACGTGCGAATCCGTTCCAATGGAAGCGGGTATGTCATCCCAAGTTTGAGGAAGGTTGCGTTGGGCGCGGCTTCGCGCGCGTGCATATATGCGACTCCCGACGTGATGACGCCAAGGGACGGATCGCCCTGCGTTGTCTCGTTGAACGACGAGGTTTCGTTCCATTCCTGTAATTCATGGAGGCGATTGCGGAGCCGCCGGTGTGCGGGGCGTGCGTGCGCGGGAATCATCACGCGGCGCGGGATGTCCCGGCGATAGTGGGTATCCGGCCGGGGTCGTCGTTCCTTGCGGACGCGCACGACACTTTTGGAATGGCAGATCCGCGTCGTGACCCGCAACATGACAGGCAGCTTCCACCGTTCGGAAAGGGCGAAAGCTTCCCACGCGAAATCGTAGGCTTCCTGAGAATCGCTAGGCTCGAGCATGGGGACGCCCGCAGCCAGCGCGTAGCGGCGGCTGTCCTGCTCGTTCTGGCTCGATGCCATCCCCGGATCGTCCGCGCATACGACTACCAGTGCGCCATCGACGCCCGTGAACGCCGCAGAAAAGAACGGGTCGGCGGCGACATTCAGTCCCACATGCTTCATGGTCACCAGTACACGTCCGTTGGCAAAGGCGACGCCGATCCCCACTTCGAGCGCGACTTTTTCGTTGGGTGCCCATTGCGCCTTGCTCCCCAGGGCGTCCAGACACTCCAGGATTTCCGACGAAGGGGTTCCGGGATAGCCCGTCCCCATGGATACCCCGGCGTGATGTGCGGCGTGGGCGATTGCCTCATTCCCGCTGAGCAGGATGCGGTCCACTGCGAAATACTTCCTTCCCCCGGACGATAGGCCCAGGGACAGCCACCAGGGAGGTGTGAGGCTTAACAGCGAGGCATATGCTGCTGGGATCTATGGGTCCTGGTGACTGTCCCTCGGCCAACCGTCCACCAGCCGCGGGTCTTCTGCAAAAACGACTGCCGATTTCCCCCGGTATTACCGGTACAAGCGATCCAACTCGCCGTACAACTCCAATAAACGTTCCCGCGAGATTTGCGGAATCATCTGCTGTCCCCCGACAAAGACGGCGTACGCAATCTCCGCCAATTGGCGGGCCCGTGCTGCGTCGCCGGTAATTTCCAATGCGATGCGTTCCAGATAGTCAATCCGCGCGGCATCGACCCGTTGCACGTAGGAGCGAACGAGGTCTGAACCCATGGCCCACGCGCGCAGATTTAGTTCCAGTGGCGAGTCATATAGCGCGAGCGTCAATTGCGTGAGATGCCGCTGCTTGTTCTTGCTGGGCGCTTGACGGTCCGCCTCTTCGATGAGGCGGTGCGTCATTTCCCGCTCCCAATACTCGAGCAGAGCGTTGACGTATGCCCCGCGATCCCTGAAATGGTGGTAGAACGACCCCTTGGTGAGCCCAACTCGGCGCGTGAGTTCGTCAATCGTGAGACCGCCCGGCCCCATCTCTTCGAGGAGAAAGAGCCCGGCTTGGAGCCACGGGATTCGTTTATCTGGCGCCATGATTACCATACCATACGGTATGGTATGCTAACTCCCGGCAAAAGTCAAGCCGGCTTTCCGCATAGGGGCCTATAAGGCTGGGGCTGGTGCAGGCCGGAAGAGGCACGCGTTCGCGAGGGATGACGTATGTCTGGTACACTCCGCCGGTTATGCAATGTGATTTTCAGTTTGCGGTTGAGGCGGAAGATCCGGCGTGCGGGGCGCGCACGGGGCGCGTGACTACGCCTCACGGGGTGTTTGAGACGCCGGCGTTCATGCCGGTAGGTACGCAGGGCTCGGTGAAGGCCCTGTCCCAGGAAGACCTCCTCACCATCGACGCCCAGATTATCCTGGGGAACGCCTACCACTTGTACCTGCGGCCCGGGACGGAGACGCTGGAAGCGGCGGGCGGATTGCACCGATTTATGGGCTGGGATCGGCCTATTTTGACCGATTCGGGCGGCTTTCAGGTCTTCAGTCTGGGCCATCTAAACAAGGTCACCCCCGATAGGGTGACTTTTCAGAGCCATATCGACGGTTCGCGGCACGTGCTGACGCCGGAAAAGGCGACCGACATCCAGGTATCTATCGGTTCCGACATTATGATGTGCTTTGACGAGTGCACGTCCTATCCCGCGACGCGCGAAGTCGCAGCGGAATCCCTGCGGATGACGGCCGATTGGGCGGCGCGCTGCAAAGCCCGCTGGGTGGAGTGTGAGGCGTCCCGTCAGGCCCTGTTCGGCATCGTCCAGGGGAGCACTTACGAAGACCTTCGCCGGGAAAGTGCGGAACGGACGGTCGAAATCGGATTTCCCGGCTATGCTATCGGTGGTGTGAGCGTGGGGGAGAGCAAGGAAGAAATGGTCGCCGCCGTAGAGTGGACCGCGCCACAGTTGCCCCTCGAGAAGCCTCGGTACCTGATGGGCGTTGGCCCTCCGGAGGATATTCTCGAAGCGGTCGAGCGCGGAATCGACATGTTCGACTGCGTGATGCCGACCCGGAATGCGCGAAACGGGAGTTTGTTCACCTCACAGGGCCGGGTCAACATCAAGAACGCCGGATTTGCCCGGGATTTTGGGCCGCTCGACCCGGCGTGTGGGTGTGTGGTATGCCGTAAGTACAGTCGTGCGTATCTCTCGCACCTGTACCGATCTGGAGAGATTTCGGCGTTACGGCTGAATACTTTACACAACCTCAGCTTTATGCTACAATTTGCCGCTGCCGTGCGTCAGGCCATTCGGGCTGGCCGTTTTCTGGAGTTTAAGCGGGAATTTCTCCAAGGTTATGCGGCCTCTTGAGGCCGGTTTTTTCTTTTTTCCATAGTCCGCGAAGGAGCATCAGTTGTGATTGAACGAAGCCTTGCCCTGTTGTATCAGGGGCTGTATCTGGCCCAAACCGAGGGCGCCCCTGCGGAGACCCCGCCCACGGACGCGACACCCAAAGCAGCCCCGACGCAAAGTCTTTGGTTCTTCTTCATCGCCTTCATGGCCATCATGTATTTCCTCATGATCCGTCCCAATCAGAAGCGCGAAAAGGAACGCCGCCAAATGCTCGCTGCGCTGGCCAAGGGTGACAAGGTGGTCACCAACGGGGGCATTTGCGGTATCATAGTTGGTTTGACCGAGAAATCGGTCGTCATCCGCGTGAGCGAAGAACCCCCGGTCAAGATGGAATTTCTTCGGGCGGCCGTTTCGCGCGTCGCGAAAGATGAGAAGGACGAATAACCGGGCCCACAAACGGCAGATCCGCCCGCGAGATCGTGAGACTGCCCGCCGGCAGGACACGCACTGGAGTCACGCATGAGAAAGCATTTGGCACGAACGTTATTGATCTACGCGACCTTGATCCTTGCCGCCGTATACGTCTATCCGACGATTGGATGGATGACGCTGTCGCCGGCCGCACGGGAGCATCGCCTGAAAGTCTGGCGCCACCAAGACAGTCAGGTCGAGCGGCTGTCCTTCTGGCAAGAAACCGAGCGGAAGGTCCAACGCTGGGCGGAATGTGACCGGGACATGGTGATCAACTTGGGGTTGGACTTGCAGGGTGGCGTGCAGATGGTCGTCGGCATCGACTACGACAAGCTCGATCCCGAGGTGCGGCAGCGCCGAATCGATCAAGGCTATACCGACACGCAGATCTTGGACGAGATGCAGCAGCAGGTGTTGCAGACCATCGAACGACGGGCCAACGAATTCGGCGCGAAGGAACCCATCATTCAAACGATGGGGGATCGCCAAGTTCAGGTGCAACTACCCGGTGAAAAGGACATCCTGCGCGCCAAGGAACTCATTCTCAAGACCGCCTATTTGACCTTCCACATCGTGTCGGGGCCTGACCTGACGGCTAAGGTATTCCGAGATATCGACGAACATTTCAATGGGGATTTATTGAAACGGCTGGAACGGCCCGCGCCGCAATCCGGCGGTGTGTTGCAAGTCCCTGCCGATCAAATCGAATACGTTCGCGATCTGATCGCCAAGGCCGAGAAGGTTCCGGGGTTGATTCCTGATGACGTGATGGTGGCCTTTGGGCGTGCGCCGAAACCTTGGGAACCCCCCGCCTACGGTATTTACCTTTTGAACAAAGAGACGATTATGACCGGTGACGGGCTGACCAGTGCGGTGGCCCGTCCCGATGAGCAGTCCGCCGGGAATTGGCAGATTCTATTTGGTCTCGATACGGCCAGCGGCCGGATCTTCGGAGAGCAGACCGAGAAGAATCTCGGGAAACCGATGGCCATCGTAGTGGACGGCGTGGTCGAATCCGCTCCGGTTATTCGCGGCCAAATTACGACGAACGGAAGCATCACCGGCAAGTTCTCCCGCGAGGAAGCGCAGGATTTGGCGATCGCTCTGAACTCGGGTTCGTTGCCGGTGCCGATTGTGGAAGAACAGACCGGTGTTGTCGGGCCGAGGCTTGGCCAGGAATCCATTCAGAAGGGCATTTGGTCGGCCGTTATCGGCCTCGCCGTGGTCATGATCTTCATGATCGTGTACTACCACCTGGCCGGCCTCGTGGCGAACCTGGGACTGATGGTCAACGCCCTTCTGATCATCGGTGCGTTGGGTTACTTTGGGGCGACGCTGACATTGCCCGGTATCGCCGGTCTAATTCTGACGATCGGTATGGCCGTGGATGCGAACGTACTGATCTTCGAGCGTATCCGCGAGGAATTGCGCAACGGGAAATCGCTGCTCGCCTCGATTGACGGCGGGTTTGCCAACGCGACATCGGCGATCATGGACTCGAACGTGACGACGTTGATTGCCGCGGGCGTACTACTTCAGTTCGGTTCGGGTCCCATCGAAGGGTTCGCCATCACGCTCGGTATCGGCGTGTGCTCGAGCGTGTTCACCGCCTTGATCGTGACGCGTGCAGTCTTTGACTTCCTGGGCGAAGGGAAGTGGATTTCAAATCTCACCATGTTGAGCATGATCCGGCCCGACACACGGATCCCGTTCCTGAACTACCGCCGGATTGGCGTGGTTTTTAGCCTCGTGACGATCGTGATCGGCCTTGGCATTTTCGGAATGCGCGGCAACAAAAACTTCGGGGTCGACTTCACCACCGGCACCAACCTGGTATTGACCATGCAGTCGGACTCGCACATCACGGTCGGGCAGCTTCGCGATTCATTGGAGAATTCGGGATTCGTCGAACCCACGGTGACGGCGTACGAAGAAGCCGACGTGGAACACCCCAACCGTTTCATGATCCATTTGGGCGAAACGGGCACCCACGTCGAAGGGAGCACGGGCACGGCGGCGGAGAGCACCATCGCGGGCCGGGTTCAGAAGACGCTCGCACCCCTTGTTGGCGACGACGTGAACAACGTGCTAATCGACAAGGAAGATATGGTCGGTCCGACGGTCGGGCGGCAGTTGAAATGGGACGCGCTCAAAGCGATCCTTTATTCGATCGTCTTCATCGTCGCCTACCTCTGGTTCCGTTTCGAGCTGCGGTTCTCGGTAGGCGCCGTGGTGGCCCTTTTCCACGACGTTGCGATCACCTTGGGGCTGTTCGCGCTGACGGGGCGTCAGATTTCGCTTGCGGTGGTGGCCGCGATTTTGACGATTATCGGTTACTCATTGAACGATACGATCATCGTGTATGACCGCATCCGAGAAGACATGAAACTTCTTCGCGGCCGCGGGTTGAGTGTGCTCGATATCATGAATCGAGGGATCAACGAGACCTTGAGCCGTACCTTACTGACGAGCGGCACGACCATGTTCGTAGTCGTGGTGCTGTACTTCTTCGGTGGCGAGACCATTAACGACTTTGCGTTCGCCCTGATTGTGGGTATCGTCGTGGGTACGTATTCCTCGATTTTCATTGCGAGCCCGGTGGTGTATTACTGGAGCAAGTACAGCGGCGGGGCGTCCAAAGCTGCGGCAAAGTCGGACCAGGGACCCTCGTCACGGCGGCGTAAAAAGAAGGGCAAGAAATCCGATTCGCAGGAAAATACCGATTCGGTCGAAAACCCAGCCTGATCCCATTCTGCATTCGTGTTTGATAAATAGGGCGCCGGTCAAACAGGTCGGCGCCTTTTCTTCTTTTCCAGACTTGGATTGGCGGTTACTCCCGGCGGACCCCGCTGGGGCGTCGCGCATCGTCCCGAACGGGGTATTGCAGACTCCAAACCCTTGGGATTGCCTTCTCGTAGCGGTTTGCATACTCACGCAATCGCGCGACCACCTCGGGGCGCTGGCGTTGCAACGGGTTGCTTTCCTGGGGGTCCGTCTGCACATCGTACAATTCGGGATCCGCCAAGAGTTCGTCGCGATGTGCCAAATGGAGCTTCCACCGGCCGTCGCGAATTGCATTAACGCGTTGCAGGTACACCCAGACCAGGGGCGCCGACCGCTCAATCGAGCCCGTACCGGTTAGAACTGGCCAAATGTCCGTTCCGTCATAAGTTCGATCGGCCGGGACGTGTCCACCCGCCAGATGCACGAGCGTCGGGAAAACGTCCATCGCGGTGCACGGCGTGGCGTCTACGCGTCCGGCCGGAATCTTGTCCGGGTACCGTGCGATGAATGGGACGCGCAGACCGCCTTCGTAATGCTCTCGAATTCGCCCGCGCAGTTTCCCGGTATCGCCTTCGCGGAGCATGGGGCCGTTGTCGCTGCTGAAAACAACCAAGGTATTCTCCGCCAGCCCGGCGTCCTGGAGAGCCGTCAGTAGGCGTCCGACTTCGGCGTCCATGTATTCCAACGCGTCACGATACAGGCTGTGATCCTCGTGACGGCGCTCCGGGGGTAGATTGAGCGGTGGATGGGGCAAGGTGTGATTGAAATAAACGAAGAACGGCTCGTCGCGCGGCGCGGCTATCCAGGCGATGGCGTCGTCGTTAATGCGTTCCGTGACGTTCCGCACCTTGTTGCCGTCCAGGCGGTCGATAACCTTGTTATCCCGAATCAGCAGGGTGGGCAGCATATCCATGCTGTACGGAAGCCCGAGATAATGATCGAATCCTCGCTGGCACGGGAGGAACTCGGTACGGTCGCCCAAATGCCATTTGCCGAACGCGGCCGTAGCGTACCCGGCTTCGCGAAGCGCGGCGCCCAGCGTGATCTCGTCGGACGGAAGTCCGCTGGGGCTGTCGGGGCGCAACACATCAACCACGCCCGCGCGCCAGGGTTGTCGTCCGGTCAAGAGGGCGGCCCGTGACGGACTGCACACGCTGTGAGCGACGTAATACTCGGTAAGTCGCACGCCGTCGTGGGCGAGGGCGTCAATGTTCGGCGTATCGATGGAATCGTTTCCGTAACACGCTAGATCGGCATAGGCGAGGTTGTCTGCCCAAATCCACACGATGTTCGGACGCCGGGAAGGTGGTGCGGCGTGGACCGCTTCGCCCGTTACGCTCGCAGCCAGACCGGCGGCAGTGACACTGAGGAAGTTTCGCCGAGTCCAGTCGCGGGCCGGAACGGATTCATTATCGGGCATTGCTCCCCCCTATAATCGGATTGCGCCACGACGGTTCACCGCCCAATCACGCATGAACGCTGTCGGGTTCAGTCTTCTCCGCGCGCGGAATCGAGAGTGTTTTCCGCAGCGTGTCGATTTGATTCCTGAGCCACTTCACATCCGGGTGATCGGGCTTAATCTTCTTAACGATCTCGTACTGCTCTTCACACTTGTCGAGCGTCAACGCAATCGCCTGCCGCTTGTCGATATGGGCCATGTTCTGCGGCATATTCTCGATGATTGTGAAAACAAGGTTCAAATAGATCTTGGCGAGATTGATGTGGCCGATCAGTTCGAAATAGGTCGCATTGAATCGCGGGATGGGACTGACCTTGCCTTGCCGTTCAAAGAGCGCGATGGCCGTCTGCAATTCCCCTTGCGCGATTCCCAGCCAGCGATTGTCTTTGGAGCCCATGTAGCAGGTACCGAGGTAGAAATGGGCTCCCGCTTGATCCGGATGATCGAGGAGGTATTTCTTGAACGCGGCGATGGCATCGTCGTAATGCTGGTCCAGGTAGAGCGCTTCGCCTTTCGCGAACAGGTCTTCCTGCTCGGATGGTTTCCCGCATGACGCGATGCACAAGCCTATCGCAACCACGCCCAGTAATCGCATCTGCAACCCTTTCGGTCGCCCGCGTAGCACGCTGGATAAGCCACCTTCTATTCCCCGGCCGACCCATTCTCCCAACGGGGCTGGATGCGGAAGAACCCGGTCCGCGCCCCCACACGGCAGAATACGGCCACTTCGCTCGGTTTCTCTTTCGCGATTTGCTCGACGGCGGCTTTGTAGTCGTCGAGATTGGCGATCGGATGCCCGCCGAAATTCAGGATAATGACGCCGGGGATAATTTCTGCCAATGAGGCCCAGCCGCCGGACTTCACCCGGCGCACGATGACGCCTTGCGTGTCTTCGGACAGGTTGAGCAGGATGCGCACGTCGGTCGTAATTTCGCGCACGGTAAGGCCGAATACGGTGTCTTCATACTCGCCGGCATCCTTCGCCGATTTCGGGCGTTCCGCGAGTGTCACGGTCAGATCGACCGGTTCGCCGTTGCGCAGCACGGTAACCGGAACGGTTTGGCCGGCGCCCACATCACGCACGAGCTTGGTGAAACCGAGCACCTCCCGATCTTGTTTCGCTTTGACGCGTACGCCGTCGAAGCGAATGATGACGTTGCCCATGCGCAGACCCGCGTTGTCGGCGGGCGATCCGGGGATAGTCGTACCCACGACCACGCCGCCCTCTTGGGGCACGCCCCAGTATTCGGCCAGATCGTCGGTTAAGGGCTGCGTGAATACGCCGAGGAACGCGCCGTCCGATTCCGGCTTGTTTGTGTCTTCCGTGGGCGGGTGATCGATGTACCGCTCGAACAGCGCGGTTTGATAGACTAGGGGGTGTCCGCTTCGCACGTAGAGATCGCCGCCTTCCGAGGGGTTCAGATCGAATCCAACGACCCCCACGATGTCCCCGCGCGGATCGATCACCGGCGAGCCCACAAATCCAAAGAGCAACCGTTCATCGATGCAATAGGTGGTGCGCGGTTTGTCGATGATGGAACCGACGCGCCGCAGCAGGACCGAGCGGCTGAAATCGAGCGAATCCCCCAGGAGTCCGACCAGCATGAGGGGCTCGCCCAACTCCAGCCTTCGATCGGTGAAATGAATGAAGGGGAATTGAACGGGCGTTTCCGTTTCGATCTGCACGAAGCAGACGTTCACGTCCTCAGGTTTGCGAAGGAGTTTGCCGTCGTATTCCTGCTGGTTATCCCCTTCGCCTACGGTAACCCGGATATTGAAGGGCTCGGAGTTTTCGACCTCCATATGACCATGGGCCATGACGAGCCCGTCAGTCGACACAATCAAGCCGAGGGCGCGCGTGTTACGCCGCGAACTGCGGCCCGTATTGGGATTGGTGATTTCGGAAGAATACTTGACGATACACACCGCTGGTGTGACGCGATCGTACGCCGATTGGATGAACGACGCCTGCATCTCCTGGGCGCGAGCCGCTGTCTGTGCCAATAGCGCGGCGAGAATTACAGCCAGTACCCGAGCCCTCATTCTTGCATGCCTCCGTGTTCATCTGCCGGACTTTCGGCGTTGGTTTCAGTGGGCTCTCCGACTTCTTCTTGTTTGATCAAGACATATCGAGTCAACGCGCCACGTTTAACGTTCAGTAATACCAGGCGCTGCTTGGATTCCACGCGCTGGTCGTAAAGTTCCTTAAATACGGCAAGATTCGTGACCGGCTGATCGTCCACCTTTAGTATGATGTCGCCGTTGTTCAGGCCGGATTCCGCGGCAATTCCGCCGACTTGGGTGCCGGAAATAAAGACACCCTCGTTCGAGAGCAGTTGCGCGTTTCGGATGATCGCGGGCGACAGTTCGGTCGCAGTGAATCCCCATTCCGCGAATTCCACTTCTTCACCCTTCAAGTCCTTGCGTTCGGCCGTCTTCAAGGGGATTTCGACGCGCTCATCGCCGCGGGCGACGACTGCCGTTACCGTCTCGCCGACGGGAAGCTCCGCAATCAACTCGCGGACTTTCGGCAATTCTTCGACATAACGGGCATCCGTCTTCTTTCCGTTGAGTGACAGGAGAATGTCTCCCGGTTTGATTCCGGAATCGGAAGCGGGCGAAAGGGGATCGATGTCGGCGATGATGACACCTTCCTGATTCGGGTTGTCTGTCCGGCTCGTGGTTTCCTGAAGTGTGAACCCAAGCCAACTGCGGCGCACACGGCCGTGCTCGACAATCTGTTCGAACACTCTGCGGGCCGTGGCCGCCGGGATGGCAAACCCAACGTTCTCCGCGCCGCCCAGCCGGCGTGCGTTAACGCCCACGACTTCGCCCTTGAGATTGACCAGCGGCCCGCCGCTATTGCCGGGATTGATCGCGGCGTCCGTCTGTATCCACGTGTTGTACGGCGAGACCATTTCGTCGCGATCGCCCAGGTAGCGGTCGGTAACGCTTACAATGCCCAACGAGACGGAACGCGCCAGTCCATGGGGGCTTCCCAGCGCCAGAACGATTTGGCCGGTTTTGGCTTTGGGGGCATTGGTGAAACGAACGAAGGGGAGGTTTTTACGGTCGGTTTTCAGCTTCAGGACGGCCAAATCCGTATACCGATCCGTGCCGACGACCTCCGCGTCCACTTCCTCCTTGTCCCATAGCACGCAGCGGACCAAAGTACTTTCGCCGGCCACGTGTTCGTTGGTTACCACGTACCCGTCCGGCGAGACGATGAATCCGCTGCCGATGATGGAAATCTCTTCGCGTTTTCCGCCTTGGAACACTTCCTTGACCGGGCGGATATGCACGAGCGCGGGAGCAACCTTATCTTTGGCCCGAATCACGGCGCGCTGCATGCCGGTACCGGTCGTCACACAGCCCATGACCAATATGGAGCATGCGGCGGCGATTAAAAATCTCTTGCTCAATGCGTATCTCCCAAATTCGCTGTGGTTGCCCGGAAGTCCGGCATCCGCCCGGCGGCACCGCTAAGGGAAACGGGCCGCGCCAGCTTCCTATTCCGCATGGGGTCCTGATCTCCGAGGAGGGACAACGTGCATTCGTGTATTCATGGCAAAGGCAAACCCTTGTCGAGATTGTCCGGTTATTCCGTTCGAAACCCTTGTCGTTCAAACCAATCCCGCAGGTCCTCGTTCCGCGTATCGAGCGTTTCCTGGTCGTACATGGCCTCGATCTTTCGGATTTGCTCGACGAGTTCGGGCCGCTCCTGGACGGTGGCATCCAATTGTTTCTCGAACTCCGCGCTCATCCGCTCCAATTCCTTCAGATTCAAATCCAGCGAGAGCATGGACGCCACCTTTTGGACGGTCGTCTTGATGCATTTGGTGTTTTTGCCTTCCACATAGGTCGGTATTCCGGCTACGAGCGTCGTCAGGCCGAGACCCCGCTCTCGAGCGCGCGTGGTCAGATACGTAATGAAACTCGCTGGACCTTCGTATTCCGACGGCACGATGCCGTGCTCCTCCAGCCAGGGCAGCAGGTTGGAGTCCGACACGGAACCGAAGAACCGGGGTTCCCGCGTGTGGGGTACGAGCCCGGCCACGCTTCCGATGAAATGGAGCATCGAAACGCCGCACGACTCCGCCACATGCAGGATACACTCGGCGTATTCCGGCCACGCCAGGTTCGGCTCTTTGCCCGTGAAGAGGACGAGATTCCGGTCGGGCGCGCAATAGAAGGCGTTTTCCGGTTCGTCAAAGTCCTCGATCAGCCCGTTCGTAATCCGCACGTGGGGCCGGAACAGGGCGGTTACTTCCATGGAGCCGGGCATGTTGTAGATGTAAAACGGCGCGGGATTGATATCCGCAATGCGGTCCGCCCCGAGGGCGTCGACCAAGTAGTCGATCGTGCCGGTCGAGACGTCGCCACCGTCCATCCAGCCGGAAAATCCCATGACAAGACGGGCGCCAGGAAGCTTTGGCAGGTCATGAACTCGAAGATACTGCGATTCCATAAGCCTCAAGGGGTTCGGCGCCCTTAGGAGCGCCGTTCAGCAGCCTTGACATAACTGTACCCACTTCGCGGCAAGAGTTGCAAGGCGCTCATCTATGCGGGAAAAACGGCGGAATTCACCGATCGATGTACAGCACGAGGGGGGGGCTTCAATTCCCGGCCCATATGCGCCGCCCACAGTCTTATCCCGGAATGCTCACAAGCACCAAACGTCAAATATGTGACTCCAAACCGCCCTGGAGCTTCGTGTGTCGGCGTAGGTTTTGATCGCCTCCAGATACTGGGCGGGATCGGTACCCGCTGATTCAGGTGATTGCGCGATGGCGGCGGCAACGGACGCACATGCAGGGAACAGAGAACGAATCCGCGCGTTGGGTAACATCATTGGATCTTCCTCAAAGGGATTTTCCGCGCATCCAATCTGCATTGTAGGGACCGTGGGGCGGAGTGGCAACCGTTGAGTACTTTGCGTATTGGTAACAACGGGAACTGGTTCGATTACGATTGCGAAACGGGGAAGCGTACTTATCAGGGTCCTTCGGTAACCACCTCCACGACGGCCACGTCGCCCGGGGGAATCCGGGTCAGCAGGCCGTTAGCGGGAGCACTCCAGCGAAATTCGCCCATGCGGGATATGAAGCGTTGGGGCGCGCCGGTATCAAAGGTAATCACACACTCCCGCGTGCCGCGCGAGTCGATCAGCGCGGCCTCGGTCGGCACTTTGGACACGCCATGGTTGTTGACCAGGCCGATGACAAATCCGTGAATCGTGCGATTGATGAGCACTTCTACGTCGGCAGTCGTGTGAACCGGGACGAACGCATCCGCCAGCGTGCGCAGAAGCGCTCCGGCGATGGGAACGAGTTCGCTGTCGGCGTCCAGCCAGTGGTCTGTCGCGGAAACGATCACGATTCCCTTGCCGACGCCGCGCCATGCGAGGAGCGGCGCGCCCGATTCCGTCCACGCCAGGGCGTGGGCGTCGTCGCCCGGTTTCAAAGGACGGTAGGGGAAAGGCGTGGTAATGGTCGGGATAGATTGGAGGGCCGTTTGGATACCGGTCGCGTGAAGCGGCCGCGACGCAACGGACATCCCGAGAAACCGGTGCGAGAAATCAACGGCGTGCGCGCTGTCCAGCACTAACACGCCGCCGTTCGTCACATAGTCTTCGAGTTCGCGGCGCTGCCGCGGGGTCGGCGTGATATCGCCCAACGGCCAAAGAACGCCGTAGTTCTTGATAGTCTCCAAGACGGCATCGCCGGTCAACACATCAAAGACATCGCCGTACGGTCCGCTCGACAGGTATCCGCGTTCGAAATCCAAACGTCCCTGCCAGTTGTAGACGTGGCGAAACATCTGTTCCAGAGACGCGGCGCCGCGATCGGGGGCCCAAATGCCGAAGATTCGCTCACGAGGACGCCAACCCTGATCGAAGGCGACCATAAACGCGATGGGCGTAAACGGTATGCCTCGGCGCGCGTATTGGGCCGAAAAGTCGTACCATCGCTTGAATGCCTCGCCGTGTGCCGAAAGTGCGAAGGTGTTTTGTGGGTCCTCTCGAACGAAGACGGAGCCATGAAACGCATCCGACTCATGGTGTACGAAGGTAGCTCCCGCGAGGTGCGCCGCCATCGCCAGGCGGAATTCGAGGGACGGCGAGTGCCCGCAGGTGGGGCCCGTGGCGAGATCCGGTGGCGACCATTGGAGACGCGCCTCGTCCACGCCGCGGTATCGCGTATCCAAGAACGGCCCCCCGGAACCAATTCGAGATGTATGCGCCCCACGGTTTGTTCCCGTACTGACGGGCGGCGCCGCGAAGGAATGCCACCTGCAGCGGGACCCAGGGGATGTTCTCTCCAATTTCCGCGTAACTCATGGGCGCTCCCCACGCATAGGCCTGGTGGTGGACCATGCAGTAGCCCTCCCCGGCGTAGATGCGCCCATGGGTCTCATCGAGCAGCCGTTCAAAATCCTTGTGAAATATCTCCGTTGCTTCCTTGCGGTCGTCCGGCTTTTCGGCGGTCCCTTCAAGTTGCTTCTTTCCAGACGCGATAGCCCCACTCGTGGACCGGGAATCCCAGGAAGCGGTCGCCCGCCATATCCACGATCGCGTTGTAGTCGGGATCCGAGTAACGGCCCGCGGGTTGAAAGTAGCCATTCATCAGGAAGAACGGCGTATCCGAATTCTTCATGGCTCCCCAAGCGGGGTGCGCGGGTGAAAACATGCGCGATGGCTCCGTGGCGGGGGCGTTAATGCGTGGAACGGCGTCGCGGATAAATGGCTCATTTACCAAACCGAAGCGTTTCCAGTTCTCGGGCATGTACGTGGCTACGGTCCATGAATTCTTGCCACTGACTTCGGGGAGTTGCCAGGCATCCGGGACGACGAACCTTTCGCCTCGTTTGGCGAGTGCCGAAATGAATTCACTGCGCGATGGAAGAAGGACGGGGATGGAGCGGCTGGTGTGAATGGCGATGGGTTGATACCGTTTCTTCGTTTCACCGGCTGGGGTTTGCAACGCAAGTGTCAGACTGAGCGGCAAGGGGCTGTCCCGATAGTACGGGATCGTAATGCTCCCTTCCTTCGCAGGGGCAACCGTGGCGCCGACGATGCGATCTTGCTGGCGAAGCACGCGCGACCAGATTGCGCTTGCGGTAGGAGCGGTGCAACTCGATGACCGCCGCGGAGAACGGATGATCCCGGTTCAGCTCCGGCACGGTGACGCGCAGCCGCCGGGACGGGCGCCGGCTTCCGGGTTCGCTAACCTGCCGGTAAACCGGCGTAATGGGCGATACCCAGCCGCTGAGACCCACGCCGCCGCGCGGGTGTGTCCAGCCGAAACGCGCCCGGGTTGTAAAGCAATGCACGCGCGCACAATCGGTGACGGCCAGGAGTTCGAGGGGTCCGTCGCCATCCAGATCGGCGAGCACAACACCTTCAAGCACATTTCCGCGAACGGCGAGTTCCTCCTCTACCACGCCGGACAAGGAGGCCACGACGATGCGCCAGTCGCGCGCCGCCACGACGATTTCCGGATCGCCATCACCGTTCACGTCGGCTACGAGGGGGCGCGGAACGTACGTTCCCTCCGGCAGGTTACGGTGCGCGAGCGGTTCGCCCGAAGCGCCGATCACGGCAATTTCGCCCTTGGCGCTGACGGTGACGACTTCACGTTCTCCGGATCCCTGCACGTCGATGACGGCCGGGGAGCCGAGGGCGGTCGTACCGGCGTGACAACGCCATCGCTCCTGTCCCGTGACAGCGTCCAGCGCGTACATCCAACCCGCAGAATCGCTCGCCAGGACTACCGGTATTGCCGCATCTAGTTCGACGACCAGCAGGTCGCCGAACTGAGGGGAACTTGGCGGCCGGATTCTGCGGTGTGAATCGCCACCGCGGTGAGCCGTCGCCGTCGATGCAATGGACCACACCATCCGTAGACTGCGCGAAGACCGCCGCCGCACCCATAAATACCGGCGCGACAACCGGGGTGGAATCGAATGGGCTTCGCGCGTCGTATTCCCACAACACGGAGAGCCGCCGGTCCAGCGCGTAGAGAATCCCGTTGCGCCGTGCGCAAACGATTTCCTGCCTGCCGGAACGATTCAAATCGGCGAAACACGGGGCGGAACCGATGCACGGATCTCCGGGAACGTCGACTACCAGGTTCAAGCCGGTGTTGAAATCGGCCAGACTGAGCGTGCCCGAAGATTCTTGAAACGTGAATAAGCGGGATCGCCCGCCAATTGGCGTGCTGGCGGCGACGGGCCCTTCCAGCCAGTTGGAACGGCGGTACCGGCTTGTCACGTCGCCGCCGGAATCTATGCACCAGATGGTTCCGTCAAATCGAGATGTGAGCAGGACTTCTTGCTCCCCGTCACCGTTCCGATCCACAACTGTGGGCAGGCTTCGCGCTCCGGGCCCGATGTCAACGTGCCACCGTTCTTCGAGGGAAATCGCAGCCAGACAGAATAGGAGCGATCCGAAGACGAATACGCGGCAGGCGGTTCGGAGCATCGGATCGAACGTGGAAAGAGAACTTAGACGCACGGTACGAAACATTGCCATTATTGTAGCGCCAACGACGCGTCACCGCTAGCGCGCCAAGGGGGGTTGCTTTTTGAAACGGCATGGCGTACAAGGTGGGGTTTGGCGGATTAGCGGTTTCTCCGCCGGTTTGGAGGTCTCATGATTGGCACACGAGTATTGAGTTTTTCCCGTACAATCACGCTGGCGTTTCTGCTTGGTGTCCTTGCGGGGTGCACCCCTGGCGGTAAGCCAACACCGGCGACGCCGCCTCCGGAAACTCCGCCCGGGTTCGAGTCCGCGGACGCCGCAATGCAAGCCGTGATGGCTGGCAAGGTGCCGCTGGTGCAGCCGCCGACACAAATCCCGCCCGACGTGGTGGAGACCAAGGATATCGAATACGGCCGGGTCGGGGACCGTTCGCTTTTGCTGGACCTATACATGCCGGCTGACCATTCAAAGCCGGTGCCCGTGCTCGTTTTCATCCACGGGGGCGGCTGGCGTAAAGGCGACCGATCGGACTACAAGTACTACACCGTCAAGTACGCCCAACAGGGCTACGCCGCAGCAACAATTTCATACCGGCTTCTCGGGGAGGCGAAGTATCCCGCCGCAATCGAAGATGCCAAGTGCGCGGTGCGTTGGGTACGCGCCAACGCTAAAGAGTACGGCTTTGACGCGGATCATATCGCGGCTATCGGCGGCAGCGCGGGTGGGCATATCGCCATGATGGTCGGCTACACGGCGGGTGACGCTTCGTTGGAAGGAAACGGCGGCCACCCCGACGAGAGCAGCGCTGTCCAGGCCGTGGTGAACTTCTACGGCCCGTCCGATTTGACAACAGAGACGGCGCGGACATCTTCCGAAGTAGAGGATTTTCTTGGGGTGACCTATGATGAAAACCCCGAGTTGTACAAGCAGGCGTCGCCTATAATGCACGTCGATTCCAGTTGTCCCCCGACGCTGATATTCCACGGGAGCATCGATCAACTCGTGCCTGTGGTACAATCGGAAAAGTTGGCCGCTAAGCTGCAAGCGGCCGGCGTTCCATGCGAATTGCATGTGCTCGAAGGGTGGCCGCACACTATGGACGCCGCGGTCGCGGTGAACAACTACTGCAGGTATTTCCTGGATGCGTTTTTGGACAAGTACGTACCACGCCCGACGAAATAGCCGATTCTGCCACGTCCTCGCGCTGAGCCTGATTGTGTTGGTGACCGGCTGCGCGATCTTCCGGAGGCACGAGGCCGCCGCGGTGGCACCCGCCGTCGATGGCGAGCGTTTCGCGAACGCGATTGCCTATGCGCCCGACGCGCCGCCGTTGCCCGAAGGCCCGCTGGATCTCGACGCGATCGAAAAAGACGGCTTGCTCGCACCAATGCGCGCGAAGAAGGAGATTCCGGACAGCGTCGAGGTGAAGTACGGCGTTCAGTACGGCCGTGGTGGCGCGTACGACCTGCTCCTCGACCTATACCATCCGAAGGCGCATGTGGAAAACGCCCCCGCCCTAGTGTTCATCCACGGCGGCGGATGGGCGCGGCACGGCCGCGATTACTTTGCCTACTGGGCCTCCCATTACGCCGAAAAAGGCTACGTGTGCGTCTCCATCGACTACCGCATTTCGAGCGAAGCACCCTTCCCCGCGGCGGTGGAAGACGCGAAATGTGCGGTACGGTGGGTCCGTGCCAACGCCAAGGAACTGGGGGTCGATGTATCGCGGATCGCCGCGATCGGCCAGTCCGCAGGCGGTCACTTGGCGCTCATGGTCGCTTACTCGTCGGACGTGGAGGACTTGGAAGGGATGGATGGCAGTCCCGGATACAGCAGCCGGGTGAAGGCGGTCGTCGATTTTTATGGCCCGGCGGACCTGACGGCCCCGATTCTTTCGCGCGAAAAGGCGGTGAAACGGTTCATGGGGGGTAAATCGCAGAAAGAAGCACCCCAAGCCTATGCGGCAGCCTCCCCCATACGGTACCTGACGCCAGACGATCCGCCGACCTTGATTTTTCAAGGAACAGCCGATGACTTGGTCCCGGTGGCGCAGTCGGACGAGTTGGCGGCAGAACTGAGCGCGCTGGGCATCAAGTACGTCTATGACCGGGAACCCGGTTGGAACCATGCCATGGATATCTTCGCACCCATAAACGTGCGTTGTCTGTACATCATGGACCGGTTCCTGAAGGAACAACTTGGGCTTTAGCATGCATATCTCACCATCGCTGGCGAGCGTCACATGGAAAGGGTGATGCCCGGTTGCTTTTCGGCGTAGCGCAGCCATTCTTCGAACATGAGAACGGCCCAGAGGTGATGCCCGAAATTGTCCGTCTCCTGGATATGGCGATCGAAGAGCGAGCGGATGGCCCGGCGATTCAGGAGGAGGGGATTGCGTGCATCGTGCCCAAGGACAGTATCCAGGAAATGGCCGCGGAGATCCTCCCGCATCCACCGGTGGATGGGAATGGCAAAGCCCTGTTTACGCTGTCTGATCAGGTCGGGCGGCATGATAGGTCCGATGGCCTTCTTGACGATGTACTTTGAAATGCTGCCGCGCATCTTCATTCGAAACGGCACCGACGCGGCGAAATCGATGACGCGATTATCGAGAATGGGTACGCGCGCTTCCAGGGAGTGGGCCATGGTCATGCGATCGACCTTGGCGAGAATGTCGTCAGGCAAATACATGTTGAAGTCCTGGTGGAGCATGCGGTTTTCCGCACTCATGGATGCCGCATCTTCGACGTGTTCCTGAAAACGGTCGACCACGTCTTTTGCGACGTGAGTAGCCAGTTCGGGCCCATAAAGCGCGGTCCGTTCGTTCGCGTCGAAGCAGGTTTCGCGGCGACGAAATACGGCGTCGGGTTCGAGAAAGGAGTCCCGGCTGAACCGGCGCAGTTTCCCCAGAAACGGGGTCGTCGGGGCGAGGCGGAGGACGGTGTCGACACCGTAGCGCAAAACGGCGGGAATCCGGCGGTAGGCGTTTACGTGCCGGGTCATGCGGAGCCAGGTATACCCTGCGAACAGTTCGTCGCCGCCGTCGCCGGAGAGCACCACCGTGACTTCGCGCCGCGCCAACTGCGCCACGAGCCACATGGGCAGGGCCGAGGAATCGGCAAAAGGTTCACCGAAGAAGCGGATCAAATACGGGACCGTTTCTACCATGTCGGGTTTCAGGATCTCTTCCGTGTGTTCGGTCTCGAAATGTTCGGCGGCGACCCGCGCGTATTTCAGTTCGTCCATGTGCGCGTCGTCGAACCCGATGGAATAGGTCTTGACCGGGGCGGCGCTGTTGACGTGCATCATGGCAACGACGGAACTCGAATCCAGGCCGCCGCTGAGGAAGGCGCCGATGGGCACGTCGCTGACACATTGCATCCGGACGGCATCGCACAGCAGTTCCACGAATTCTTCCGCCGCTTCCGGGACGGTTAGTTTGGTGTCGGATTTCAATTCCAAGGACCAGTAGCGTTCGACTGAGAGCCGGCCGTCCTGAAAGACGAGCTTGTGCGCGGGCGGGAGCTTGAAGACGTCGCGGAAGATGGTGTCCGGCGCGGGGACATACAGGAAAGAGAAGTACGCATTGATGGCGGATGAGTTCAGCGCGCCACGGATCATGCCGGACTGCATGAGGGAATCGAGCTCCGACGAGAAGGCCAGCGCACCGTTACGTACTGTGTAGAAAAGCGGTTTGATGCCGACGCGGTCGCGCGCGAGGAGCAGACGATTTTGGCGCGCATCGTACAGGGCAAAGGCGAACATGCCGTTAAGATGGTGGAGGGCGTCGTCGCCGTATTCTTCGTAGGCGCGCAGCACGACTTCGGTGTCGCTGAGGGTGCGGAACACGTGGCCGCGGGACTCCAACGACTCGCGCAATTCCTGGAAGTTGTAGATCTCGCCGTTGTAGACGAGCACGATGGTGGCATCTTCGTTGGTAATCGGCTGCCCGCCGCGAAAGAGATCGATCACACTCAACCGCCGCATGGCCAGTGCGGTGTGACCGCCGTGCCAGAGCCCGGAATCGTCCGGTCCCCGGTGTTCGAGGGCGCAGTTCATCCGTTCGACGAGCGCAGTATCGGCCCGCTGTTCGCGGTCAGCATGTATGATTCCGCAGATGCCGCACATGGCTCAGGCGCCCCGCCGCATGGATCGAACCAGCATTTCCCGGTATAGGAATCGATACGCGGAGATCATCCGCTCCAGGCTCAACGCATTGCACACCTGTTCGCAGGCCCGGTCCGCCATCGCGGCGCTTTCGTGGGGATGGTCCAGAACCCACTCGATGGCGTCCGCGAAGTGTGCCCCATTCCGGGTCTCCACCAGTTTGCCGGTGACGTCATTTTCCACGACCTCGGGAATGCCGCCGACGGCCGCTGCGACGACGGGCCGCATCGCCGCCATGGATTCGATAACGGCGTTGGGAAACCCTTCCACTTCGGAGCACAGCACGGAGACGCTCATCACTTTGTACAAATCCGGGACTTCTTCGATCGCCGCAACGCGCGTGAACAAGTCGGACCATCCGCGTTTCCGGATCCGCTCCTCGATATTTTCGCGCAACGGGCCGCCGCCTACAAGCAGGAAATGAACATCCGCTCTCCGGCGGATCAGTTCTTCCGCGATTGCCAGGAAAAGGGCGTGGTCCTTGACGGGGCTGAAATTTGCGACCATCCCGACGACGTGGGTATGAAACGGAATCTTGAACCGCAGGCGCACCTGATGCAGATCGGCGGCGCTTTGAAAGGCCGCGACGTCGATTCCGTTGGGAATTACGCGGAACAGGTCGGGGTCCGCACCTTCCTGCTGTTGTGCAAACCGGGCGACCGCCTGGCTGTTTGCCACGATACAGTCCACCAGTTGATTGGCTTTCTTTTGGACGCGGACGTGGCGGGGTTTCTTCCAGGTGGCGAGTTGACGCCGGCTGGAAACGACGACCGGCACGCCGGTTTCGCGTGCCGCGCGATTGGCGGCGAGGTCGAAGCCGAACATGAAGGTGTGGACGACATCCGGCCGGTGGGCCCGGAAGATGTGGCGAATGCGGCGCTGCATGGTGAAGTCCCAGCCGCCACCCCCGTTCAGCTCGCGCACGTACACGCCCAGCCGGCGCGCATCTCCGACCAAGGCTCCGGCTTGACGGGTACAAATTGCGGTCAACTCATGGTCGCGAATGAGCCCTTTCATCAGTGCAATCAACTGGCGCTCGGTCCCGCCCACCTGGAGCGACGGAATCACGAAGCAGACGCGCGTCAACATGCCACCGGGCCGGGTCATGCGACCGCCTCCAATATCTCCCGCATTCGCGGCGCCCATACGCGTAGGGAGTACGCATCGTCAACCGTCGCGCGGCCGGCATTGCCCAGCCGCCGGCGGAGTTCCGGATCGCGCAAACGCTCGATGGTGTCGCGCCATTGTTGAGGCGAATCCGCGAACAGCCCGTTTTCGCCGTCGCGGATTATGTCGCAAATCGCCCCGTAGGGCGTGGCAACACACGGCACGCCACACGCCATGTATTGCAGGGCCTTGAGCGCGCATTTGCCACGGCTCCATTCATCCTTGGGCAGCGGCATGATGCCAACGGAGAACTGTTGAATCTCGGCGACTTCCGTGTCGAGGGACCAGGGCCGCACGTCCGCGCTGCGCCACGGCGTCAGGTTCGGATCGGCGCCGACCAGCCGGATGGAAAGATCGGCGTGGTCTGTTGCCGCGATAGAAGCCGCTGCGTTGAGGTGGGGCGTGGTGCTCGAGTTGCCGATCCAACCGACGCGAAATTCGGGCGGAGGCGATTTTGCCGGTACGAAGCGGTCCGTATCGACCACGGTCGGAAACGTGGTTGCATTGCCGCCGCAGGATTCGACCGCGCTGCGTAACCAGTCGTTTCCGGCCAGAACGTTGTCACTCGTGCGCATCAAGGTACGGTTTTGCTCCCGATCTTCGAACCGCTTCCAGACGCCTCGGAGCGCGTGAGGCGGCGCCAGGTGTACCGCATCATCCACATCGTATACCAAACGGCGCGCGCGGGAACGCAACAACCGGTCCATTCCCCGCAGCGACGCGGTCATGACGGCCTTCTGCAGAAAGACCACGTCGTACCGCCAGGCGCCAAGGACCTGCGTCACACGGCGCGGCGTTTCCTTCGCGTGATACCAGAACGCGCGGCCAACGCGGTCCGGTCCGGTCAGGCGCGCAAAATCCTGATCTCCAATCGCGGATTCGACCGTACACTGCATGCCGGCAGCGCGCAATTGCGGCAGAAACTGCGCCACCCGGTAGCGCGAACTGGCGGCGCGGTCCGGGTACAAGGTCAGGAACAACACCCGCAACGCTCTAGCGCCCACGCGAGGCCACCTCTCGAACGAATCCCAGCACGGTATCCGCAGCCAATGGTTCCATACATGATGGAATCTTCAAGGGGCATACACCCGGCTTGGTCATTTGCTTTGAAATGTTCCAGCAGCCCTGACAGGGCCGCCCGTTCGTCAGCACGGTACACGGCAACCCCTTTCGGATCAGTATAGAGGCGACCGTCGGACCGAACAAGGCGACCACGGGCGTGCCCACGGCGAGGGCAAGATGCATGAGCCCGGAGTCACAACACACGAGTAGGTCAGCGGCACGCAACACGCAGGCGGTTTCGCGGATAGTGGTGCGGTTCAGTAGTGACAGGCCCATACCGATGGGTTCGTCGTCTTTCCCGAGTTGGACGACGCCGTTTCCGGTACGCTCGAGATAACGGCACAGTTCACGCCACTGCGCGATCGGCCAGCGCTTGGTCGGCCAGGTAGCTCCGGTGCACACCGCCGTGAAACTGCCCAGGTTGCCGCGGGCTTCGTTCACGACCGGCGCGTCCCAATCGTCGCAGTACAACCGGGGATCGGAAGCGGGTGTGGGTATTCCCGCGCAGGCCGCGTAGTGGTCGAGGCGAAACACGTCCCGGGGCGCGCCACGCAACAGAATGTAACGGTCGCAGGCGATCGCGCGCGGGTCCTCATCACCCGGGTGCACGGCATTGACGTACGGGTTGTCGATCAACAGGTCGGGATGGTTGCACCATGCCGTCACGTGAGCGGAAGGGTACGCCTGTTTCAGCCCTTGGTAAATCGGGATCGCCATGACCTCGTCACCCAGACGCCAGCGCGTTTCGACCAGGATGTTCGGTCTGCGTTTGCACGACCATGCGATGCTTCGCACCGTACGACGCAGACGGCGCGTAACGGGATTGAACCGGTCTTCATAGGTATCGTCCGTCGTCATGGAAGTAGCGACTCGTAGATGTCGGACAAGGCTTCGGCGTGGGCCTTGACGCCAAACCGCTCCACGGCGCGAGTCCGTGCGCGTGCGCCGAGGTCTTCTCCGCGCGCGGGATCGCGAATCAGATCGCGGAGATTTCGGTACAGCGCCAGAAAATCGTTGGGCTGGCACAAAAGTGCGCAGTCCCCGGTCACTTCTTCGATGGCGCCGCTGAGCGAGGCAACGCACGGGACGCCACAGGCCATGGCCTCGATCAACGCCATGCCAAATTGCTCCTGCCATTCGTCCGTGGCAATGCTCGGCAGCACGAAGGCGTCGGCGTTACGGAAGACTTCGGGCATTTGGCCGTAAGCTACCGCGCCGGTAAACGTGCACGCATCGCCTACGCCCAAGCGGTCGATTAGGTTTTCGACACGGTCCCGCCCCGCGCCGGAACCGACTATTTGCAGCCGGATGCGCCGGTCCTTCAGTTCGGGATCGGCCAGCAGTTCACGCAAGGCGAGCAGGAGAAAGTCGATTCCTTTCCGTGGCACCAGCCATCCGACAAAGAGGATGCGGAATTCATCAGATTCTTCCTTGGGTTTTCCAGGCGAAAATACCTCTGCGTCGATGCCGGGGTTGATACGCGTGATGCGATTTGGCGCAATGCCTTCGACTTCGAGCGTGCGCCGGGACCGATCGGTGTAGACGATGAAGCGGTCAGCGTTTTCCGCAACGCGTTTCTTAATGTCCCGGCGTTCGGGGTCGCGTTCCATGTTGAAGGGGATGAGATCCCACACCGTGATGGCAAGGGGGATATTGAACTGCTCGCGGGCTTTCAAGGCTTCCGCAGACCAATCGGTGAACAATTCCCAGGAATGCATGACGTCGAATCCGTTCAACCGTTCGTGAAAGGGAAGAATGCGCGGCGCACGGTCCGCGTAGCGTTCGAGAAGGATGTTCTTGACTCGGGCGATTGGAGCGCCCGCTTGTGTGTCGAAATCGATGCGTTCGATGGCGAAGCCTTCCGTACCTTCACCGCGTTCGCTGAAATGGGCCTGGATCTGTGAATTCGCGCGAAAGGCCGTGATGGTAGGTTCGCCGCGCAGCCGCCGAAACCCTTGCAGGTGCCACGCGTTGTACCGGTTGCCCATGAGCAACGCCAGCTTCACGCGTCCTCCCCCCAGAAGTGCTTGATTAAGACTTCACGTGCCGCTTCACGATCCTTCGGGATGTCGATGTGCGCCGCTAAGGCCTTCTGCTCCAATTCGTCCAAGGTGCAAATGACGCGCGCGGGATTGCCCGCTACGACGGTGCTGGGTTCCACATCTCGGGTCACCACGCTGCCCGCACCGACGACGGCGTTTGGGCCGATGGTAACGTTAGGCAGGATGATGGCGTTGACGCCGATGTGGACGTTGTCTTTTACTTCGATTTTGCCGAAACTCGTGAGCGTCTCGTACTTGTCCTGAAAGGTCCAGTTGGAATTGTGGGTGATGAACACGACGTCGTGGGAGATGCCGACGTGGCTGCCGATGCGGATGAGCCACGGTTCCGAACCGAATTTGGTTGTGTACACGCGGCTGCGTTCGCCAACCTGAATGCCCATTTCGCGCAAGGTGCGGCGGATGGTTTCGTCGGAGCCGTAGCGTAGTTTAAGTTTCTGAATGACCCGCCGTATCTCGCCCATCATGGTTCCATCTTCCAAAAGCCGTGGAGGCTCGCCCCCGGCCATGCTTTCACGATGCGGGGTCCCGCCCACGCGGCCAGCCGTTGCAACCGGAACTGGATCGCCTCGGGCATCCCCGGATGGTCGATCCAGGGGAACACTCCCAACCCCGCTTCGGGCCCATGTCCGATCCGCCGGATTCGCGTAAATCCCGCGCTGCCATACAATCGCCGCACCTGTGCGCCGGTCAACGGTTGCTCCAACTCCTGCGGTTGCCAGCGCCGGAAGGGCGCCCACGTGTCTTTGGCGTATCCGCCAAAGGTCTCGCATGCCCATTTTACGAGACCCGCCACATTGCCGTAGTTGGGCGCGGACAGGAACATGAATCCATTGCCACGCACCACGCGCCGGAACTCCCGAGCCGCCGCTGCGCCGTCCGGGATGTGTTCGAAGGCATCAATGCACAATACACCATCGAAGCGCGCGTCGGGAAACGGCAGGTGCGTGGCGTCTCCGAGGGCAAAGGGGTAACCGGAGCCGGAACGCACGAGATCGACGCCCGTGTACCTGCCGCCGCGCGCGCGGATGAAGTCGCCCGTGAACCCGCGCCCGCACCCCACGTCGAGGATATGCTTGCCATGGAGGTCGATGTTCAATGCGCGAAACACCGATTCAAACAGCGCTTCGTTGATGCCATCCACGCCGCCGAACGGCGAACTCACCATAAGTGGGTTGTTCTCGTAGAACTCCTGGATGGCGCGCTTCATCGCAAAAACTCCCGGCCGAAACGGCTGCCGGCGAATACGCCCAAGGGGCGAACCATGGGGAACAGGAGCGCGGCAGGGTTCCGCAAGCTTCCCCGCGCTAGTTCGCGGAGCCACGCTCGGTACTTGCCGGGACTCACCAGATCGCGCGCAAGATCGCCTGCGGTATATTCGCAGCCGAGCGCGGCGAGCCCCATGCCTTCGTTGCGGCAGCGTTTGTACAGCGGTCCCAGCGTGTACGTGTGGTGATGCAGGACGGGCGCGTCATCGGGGAATGCGATGCGCAGTCCCTCTTTGTTCAACTTGGTCTGAAACAAAAAATCTTCGCCGATGGATTGCTCGCCGAAACGCAAGCGTTCCCACACGGACCAGCGTATGGCGGAATTCGCGTTGGATAACCCGCGCCCGTAGCGCTCCCGGAATTTGCCCATTTCCGCGGTGAAATAGAACCATCCGTTCCGTTCCCAGGGAAATTGGGAGAAGCTGCGATCGGGATCCGGAATGGATCGGCCACAGGTTGCCGCCACTTCGGGGTCGCCAAGCGGCGCCACGAGGTTTTCCAGCCAGCGCGGATGGGCGGGTATGGCATCCTGAGACAAGCACACGACGATCGCGCCTCGGCTTTTCTCGAAAACCCGGTCGCGGGTACGGCCGAAATTGAAGGACTCGGATGGAATGGTATCCACGCGTGCGCCGAACTCGCGCAGCGTATCCAGCGTGCCGTCTGAAGAGCCCGAGTCTACGGCAACAATCTCGACGGTACGGTCGGTTTTCTGATCGCGCACCGCCTGAAGCAACCGCCGCAGCAACAAGCCGGCGTTGTGAGTCAGAAGCGTCACGCTCACGTCGGATTGACTGTCGATATCGAGCTTCCCCTGCATTGCCGCTCACTTCACCAGGTACTCGAACACCGCCTGCAAGTTGTCGTCGGGGGAATGGACGCTTTCCACGCTCACCGCGCCGTCGGCGATCAACTTGGTGAGGCGGTCATAGAAGGTATTGGGGTCGCGCGTGGTAATGGCGAGACCGCCGCCGTCTTCGTCGAAGCCGATGGTGACAATGTGCGGCTCGTCCACGAACCTGGCCGCAACCTGCCGCGCATGGTTGCACCGGATGGATACGGAATGAGGATGGGCATCGATTAACGCGCGAACCTGATGCACGTCGCCGTGGGCGAGGACGCGTCCGCGGTGGAGCAGAACGATATTCGCGGTGACGCGTTCAATCTCGTAGAGGATGTGACTGGACACGATGACGGTTTTGCCTTCGCGGCCGAGGGTTCGGATAAGTTCGAAAATGGCGTGCCGGCCCAACGGGTCGAGGCCGGTCATCGGTTCGTCGAGGAACAGGACCTCGGGGTCGTGGGCGAAGCACTGGGCCAGCTTGACACGTTGGCGCATGCCCCGGCTGTAGGTGGCGATCCGGTCGTGCATGCGGGCCGGTCATGGCGACCCGTTCGAGGCTTTCCTGGGCGGCCTTGCGAGCGGCCCTGGCGGAGAACCCGACGCAGCGCGTCAGCCAGTAGACGAACTCGAAGCCGGTCATGTCTTCGTAGTAGTTCTCGCGATCCGGGCAGAGTCCGACGCGCCGGAGGAGGCGGTAGTTGCACCAGACCGGTTCGCCGAAGATTCGGACGGTCCCCTGGCTGGGCCGGATTTGCGAGGTGCACAGGCCCATGAACGTCGACTTGCCGGCGCCGTTAGGGCCGAGCAATCCCGTGATCCCCGCACCGATTTCCAGGTCGACTTTGTTCAACGCAACGACTTCGCCGTACCAGCGGGAGACGTCGCAAAACGCGATAGTGGTATTCACGACCCGATCTCCACATTGCGAATCCGTCGCAGTACGATAAGCGCGCACAAGATCGAGAAGAGGATTAAACCCGCGACGACGTAGCCCCAGGGCAAGGTGATGCGCGTGCGGCTGTCGAACAACACGTCGCCGAGATAGACGAGCGATCGAATCAGGCTGAGGCAGCGGAGGTTGTAGCTGCGCAGGATCTCGGCGAGGGCGTTGGCGAAGGCGCCGTTCATGAAGACGAGCGCGCAGGCGATCACCGAGGCGAAGCCGGTTGTCTTGCTCACGGCGGAGCAGGTCATGGTGAGCAACGCCACGGGAACGACAATGGCCAGCGACAGTCCCAGGCACGCGAACGGTACCCAGTACAAGTCCCGGACGAAATCGACGGCCGTGGACGGCGAGAACATCAGATGCAGTAGAAAGAGCACAAGGGAAAGTCCCGCCGTGAGGCACAGCGGCACGTAGCACACGGCGGCAAGTTTGCCGAAGAAGTAATCAAGCTTCCCCAGAGGCTTCGCGAAATAGACCTCGAGCAAGTTGTTGCGGGCGTCGTTGCAGATGGAACCTGCGCCGACGAGGAGACTAAACACGAACGCGAAGGGCGTGGCCATAGACACGTAGACCCGGAAGAATCGCGCGTCAACGTTCGTGAACTGCACCTGTTGCACCACGGAACGCAGCAGCATGCTGGGATTGGTCGTCATGAGGTCGGTGACCACGAGCAGGAAAAGGCAGATGAGAAAGGGCAGCGCGCTGAGCATGAGCAGGCGGCGGTAGAGGCGCGACGTGCGCGCCACGCGCAATTCCTGGGCGGCAACGGCTAGCCACCGTGCACGGCCCCCGAAGCGGGCTTCCCAGGGTTTGTAGGTTTGGGTATAGATGGGCATCGCTCAACCGCTTCCCGTCATGGCGTGGACGAAGACGTCCTCGAGCCGGTTCTGGACCGGGGCAAACTCGCGTACTTGCACGTCCATCGATTGTGCGAGGCGGAAGATGTCGCGACGCATGGTCGCTTCCGTCATGGCGACGGTGATGGCGCCGTCCTCAGCCAGTGCGGTTTCGAAACCTTGGCCGGCGAGCGCGTCCGCGAACCGGTCGGCGTGTTCCCGGACACGAATGCGGAACTGCGCGCCCTGTTCGCCGGCCATTTCCTTGATGACACCCTGCTGCAAGACCTTGCCTTGGCTCAGCAGGACGACCCGCTCGCAGACTCGTTCCACGTCGGGCAAGAGATGGGAGGACAAGATGATCGCCACGTCCTGCTGTCGCGCGATGTCACGGATGAGGTCGAGCATGGCCACGCGGCCCACGGGATCGAGCCCGTTGGTGGGCTCGTCGAGAAAGAGAAGTTTCGGGTCGTGGACCAGCGCTTGGGCAAGTTTCGCCCGTTGCCGCATGCCGGTCGAATAGGTTTCCATCGTGCGGTAGCGCTCCTCGCCGAAGCCGATGTAGTTGAGCACTTCGTGGGTCCGTTGCAGGGCGTCGCGGTAGCGCATTCCCGCAAGACATCCGCAGTAAGCGACAAACGAGACCGCACTTAACTTGGGCGAAGTCACGTCGCGCTCGGGCATGTAGCCGACCATGCGGCGGAGCGACCGCTTACCCGCACGTTCCCCGAGCAGGTGCGCCGTGCCGCGGACGGGCCTGCAGAAGCCGAGCAGGGTTTTGAGCAGCGTGCTCTTGCCCGCGCCGTTGGGGCCGAGCAGTCCGACAATTCCCGGTTCGAGGGCGAGCGAGACGTCGTCGAGCGCCACGTGCCGTCCGTACCGCACGGTGACGGACTCGGTCTGCACGATCGGTTTGCCGATTTTGGCGCCGGTCATGGGGATCAGTCCTTGGGCTCGATGTGGATGAGCACATCGCGCACGCTGGGGTTGGCGTCGCGCACGGCATCCTTCACACGGTGGGCCACGTCGTGTCCGTCACGCACGGACATGTCGCCGTCGACTTCCACGTGGAGATCGACGAAGTAGTCGAACCCCATCTTGCGTACGGTGCAGGTATCAAGCGATTTGACACCTCGAACGCCCGCCGCTACATGCCGCACTTCCCTCTCTATCGCAGGGTCCGGCGCCATATCCATGATCTCTCCCAGCGCCGGGCGCAACAGGCGAAAGCCATTGAAGGCAATAATGCCGCATGCAAACAAGGCGGCCCAATCGTCGGCCGCCTCGTAGCCCTTGCCACCGACGAGGGCGACGGAGATGCCGACGAAGGCTGCCAGCGAGGTCAAGGCGTCGCTTCGATGGTGCCAAGCGTCCGAACGGACGGCGGTACTCTTGATGGCATGACCCACCCGACTGATGACGCGAAACATGGTTTCCTTCGTCGCGACGACCAAGACCAATACGACCAGGGTAAAGGCCGCGGGGGCATGGTGCGGATGATGAATTTCGCGGATACTCTCTACAGCGATGACCGTGGCGCCCGCGAGCAGACCGAGGGACACGACAATCGCGGCGAGCGGTTCGGCTTTCCCGTGACCGTAGGGGTGATCCTCATCTGGAGGCACGGCGGCGATTTTCAATCCGCCCCAAACCACAAGGGATTGGAAGACGTCCATACCCGACTCGATGGCGTCCGCAATCAGCGCGTAGGAATTGCCGAGCACTCCGGCGATGCCTTTGATGGCGGAGAGGGCGGCGTTGATGATAACGCCGAGAAATACCCATCGCGCGCCCTGCAACGCGGGGTGATCGGTTGGTCTGGTGTCGAGAGTAGCCATTGTCCGGTAGCTTTGCTTCCCAAGCCTATTGCGCCGAAACGTATGGTAACGGATGGAGGCAGACGGTATCCAAAGACAAGCGGCCGCACCCCAAGGAGGTTAAGTGGTTACTTGCGGACTTCGACGACGAGGAAGGGGTTGAAACAGGAACGGCGGAGGGGGGCGGGCATGTTTTCGACGTAGTTCACGATGGCTCCTTTGAAGAGCCGCAACAGGTCGAGGGAGCCAGTGCGTTTGAATGCGAAGTAGTGTTTGAGCGGCAGGGCTTCAGCGGCAGTGGCGCCGTTGTCCACACGGAATAGCCGGCGCAATTCGCCGAAGGAAAAGAGGTGATACTTCCCGAAAGGCTTGTGCAGGGTCAGGCCGTAACGGTCGAAGATGTAGCGGCGAAACCGCATGGCGCCCTCGGGCGTGGCGTCATCGGTGGGTTCGTGATGGATATCGATGGGGAAAGACTTGTTGGGGCAGGTCACGAGCAGGCGCCCGCCGGGTTTCGTGACGCGAAGCATCTCTTTCGCAAAGGCAATGCGGGTTTCGCGGTAGTCATCGGCAAGCGTGTAGTGGCCGACCTTCGTGCCGATGTGTTCGATCGTGCCGAGGGTGTACACGGCGTCGAAGTAGTCGTCCGGAAACGGCATGGATGCGCCGTCGCCAAGGAGGAAATGGCGCGGGTCGTTGCCGATGCGTTGCCAGAACTTCGCCAGGCACGGGATGTCGAGGCCATATGCGTCGTAGCCCTCCTCTGCAAAGAACCGAATCCCCATGCCAACACCGCAACCGACTTCGAGCACGCGCCGTGCCGACTCCCGATCCACCCACGGCTTCAGGAACTCGTCGTAGAAACGCCGCCACGAGGCCTGCTGTTCTTCCGCGTAGTCTTCGCTGGTGGACTCCATATCGTAAAAGGCGGGGTCCAGCGTAAAATCGAAATAGCCTTGCGGGTTCGGCGCATAGGACTGGCCGGTTTTGGCGCAAAACAACGAACCCTCGCGGACGTTCCAGCTTCGCGTGGGTACGCGGGCACACCAGCACGCCGGAGAAGGCTTCCGCGGGAGACGAGGCGGTCATGACTGGAGCCGGACCTGCAATTCGCGCAGGCCGATGATGGTCTTGGCGTCATCAAATTCGCAACGCGCGAGGCGGTCGTTCAATTCGGCAATCGGGATTTCGACGATCTCAACGCGCTCGTCTTCTTCTAGACGCTGTTCGGTCTTCGTGAGGTCGAAGGCCAGGTAGATCTCGTCCCGCTCGTTCGTGAATCCCGGCGAGCAGTAACACGAGGCCACATGCACGAGCCGCCCTGCGCGATAGCCGCATTCCTCTTCCAGTTCGGTGTGGGCGCGGTGTTCGGGCGTGTCGTCGGGTTCCAGGCGGCCCGCCGGAATCTCGAGGACTTCCGCGTCGATAGCCGCGCGAAACTGTCGCACCAGGATCACCCGGTCGTCCAGCACCGGCACCACCCCGACGCCGCCGCCGTGTTCGACGATTTCCCGGTAGGCTTCCGTGCCGTCATCAAGCCGGACGCGGCCGGTGCGCACGCGAATGATGGGGCCGTCATGAACGAGTTCGGAATGGAGCCAGGTTTCTTTCACGGGGCTGGAGTTCCTTTGGACCGTTTTCGACGCACTTTACGGGGATGAGGCAACAGATGCAACCCGTGGCGGATATTCGTGGCATAATACACCGACGTGCAATTGGAGACTGTCAAACGGTGCAATGCCTATGCCGCGCTTCCTGCTAATTGGTTTGGATGGAATGGAGCCTTTCCTCGCGGAGCGGTGGATGGATGAGGGCCGCCTCCCGCATCTTGCCGCCCTGCGTGAAACGGGCGCGTACATGCGGTGCGCGAGCGTCGATCCGCCAGTGACCTATCCTGCCTGGACGACCTGCGTGACGGGCGTGAACCCGGGACGCCACGGAATCTTCGATTTCACCGAGATGACGCGCGGCGCCTACGGTCTGCGCTTCGTCAACAGCTCCCATCGGCGTGCGCCCGCGCTCTGGAACATTCTGTCCGAGGCGGGAAAGCACGTGGGTGTACTGGGCGTACCGGGGACGTATCCGCCGGAAGAAGTGACCGGTTTTATGGTTTCGGGTTTCGACTCGCCGGTGGCCACGGCCGTGGATCGTTCCTTCGTGTATCCGCCTGAATTGTACGAATCCGTTAGGGAGTGGCGTTTCGCCGATTTCCAGGAACACGACATCGGCGAACGGTGGCACGACACGGCATTGCAGCGATTGCTGGACAAGGTTGCCGTGAAAGAGTCCATCGCCATCGAATTGTTGCAGCGCGAGGCCTGGGACTTCTTCATGGTCGTCTTCGGCGAGTCGGATACCGTGTCCCACCACTTCTGGATGTTCCACGATCCCAATTCCCCGCGACATCGGACGGGGCACGAAACGGCGATACGCGAGGTATATGAGCGGCTGGACGCTGCGGTGGGAAGACTCGTCGATGCGGCGGGTGACAATGTGACAATTGGCATCTGTTCGGATCACGGTTTTGGCGGTGCGGGCACGGGCGTCGTTCATCTGAATAATTGGCTTGCGGAAAACGGCTATCTCCGTTTCATTCCGGCGCGGGAGAGCTTGTTGAAAAGTCTCGCATTGCGATACACGCCGCAACGGCTACGAGGAACACTTTTCCGCTCGCTAAGAGGACTGGCGACCAAAGCGGAAAGCCATTCCCGTTTCGCCGGAATCGACTGGGATCGCACGACGGCTTTTTCAGAGGAGTTGAATTACTTTCCGTCCATTCGCATCAACCTGCGCGGGCGGGAGACTAAGGGTCATGTGGCGCCGGAAGATTACGACGCCTTTTGCAGGGGCCTGTGCGCCAAGCTGGAGGCGTGGGAACCCATTCGGAAGGCATGGCGACGTGAGGAACTTTACGATGGCCCCTATGTGGACCGCGCGCCGGACATCATCGTCGAGCTGGCGCTTGAGAACGGCTACTCGCACTCCTGCCTGCGGAGCCGGGGTGGACCCTCGTTTCGGCGGATTGGCCCGGATGAATACCTGGGCGGAAAGGAACGGGGAATGAACGGCAACCATCGTCCGACGGGCGTGCTGTTCCTTTCAAAGCCGACGGTCTCCGGCGCAGCGCGGTTGGAAGATGTTGCGCCGACGGTGCTTGCGGAGATCGGGGTGCCCTCCCCGCCGATGGACGGTACCAGCCTGCTCGATGCGCCACTTGAGAGCGACGCGTGGGATGTGCCCTGCGATTCCCGCGTCTACACTCCGGCGGAAACGGAGGTCGTTGAACGACGGTTGCGCGACTTGGGATACTTCGAGTAATGCGAGTCGCCATCGTCAGCGCCTGTCCCTTTCCCGTGCCGCAAGGGTCGCAGGTCTTTTTGAAAGACACGGCCGAGGCCCTCCGGGACGATGGGCATGAGGTGCACCTGGTCGTTTACGGATACGGCGACGGCACCGCCGTAGACGGTCTGCACGTGCACCGATCCTGGCGGTTGCCGGGATCGAAACGTACCAAGGCGGGTCCGTCGTGGACTAAGCCGCTGTACGATATCGCGCTGATCGGCACGTTGCGACGCGTCGTGCGGGAGTACCGCATCGACGTGGTTCAGGCGCACAATTACGAAGGGCTGCTTGTGGCCCTTGCGGCACGGGTAAGACCGGTGGTGTACCAGGCCCACAACGCCATGGCTGATGAACTGCCCCACTACGCGGGCTTCGAGCGATTCGGCAAATGGCTCGGTGGCTGGCTGGACTGTCGTTTTCCCCGCCGCGCGTCGCAGATCGTCGTGCCCCACGCTGGACTGGCCGAGTACCTTATCGCCAACGGCTGCGCGCCGGGAAAGGTTTCGGTGCTCGCGCCGCCCGCGATGACGGACTGGTTTGAACCGGAGGAACCCGGTGACGCGCTGCCGCCCCTGCTGTACACGGGCAATCTGGATGTGTACCAGAACGTCGCGTTTCTCGAATACGTTCTCGCGCGTGTGCGCGACACGGTCCCAGCGGCCCGCCTCACGCTGGCCACGCGGGACCGCGTGCCCTTCGACGGCGCCGAGACGGTCCCGGCGACGGATTTTGGGAGCCTGCGTGCATTGCTGGCGCGGGACGCGGTTGTGGTGTGTCCGCGCGTGTCGTGGTCGGGATATCCCATTAAATTGCTGAATGCCATGGCGGCGGGGAAGGCGATTGTGGCCTGTCGCAGCGCGGCCCATCCGCTCGAACATGAGCGCACCGGGATCATCGTCGACGACAACGACGAAGCCGGATTCGCCGACGCGATCCTTCGCTTGTTGCAGGATTCGCGGGAGCGCAAACGATTGGGCGATGCTGCGCGGGAGGCGGTTCGGGAGCGGCACAGTCCGGCGAATTTCGCGAACTCGTTGGAACGGATTTTCAATCGGGCGGTCCGGAATTACGCCCTGGCCCAGCCCCGTGTGGCGACCAGTGACATTCCTCTCGCGTAAGGAGAGCGATTTTGGAGTTATACGCGATCAATAAGGACGGCAGTGTAACCGGCATTGAGTCGCTACGTGACGATGCCGCGCGGGAAGTTGCTTCGTCCTATCCTACCTACTATGAGGCTATCGGGTACGTGGAACCGTGGATTGGTTACCTCGCCCGGCGCGACGAACAATGGGTTGGCGCGTGCGGGTTCAAGGGGGCGCCCAAGCGCGGACGTGTCGAGATTGCGTACTTCACGTTTCCTGCGTTCGAAGGCCAGGGCGTCGCCACGGGGATGGCCCGCGCGTTGATTACCAAGGCGAGCGAAGCGGATTCCGCGGTGATCGTCACGGCGCGCACGCTGCCCGAGGGGGGGCCATCCAGCACGATCCTCCGCAAGCTCGGGTTTACGAAGACGACAACCGTCACCGACGCCGAGGACGGTGAAGTGTGGGAGTGGGTGCTGGAGGGGTGAAAGTGCCAACGCGACCGCAAAGCGACATCGCTTTTCGAGGACTGGGTTGCTCACATTTTCGACCACGATGCACCGGAGATTGTGACGTACGAGGAAATCATGGACGCGATCGAATGGGATGTCTCAGCGGAGCAGAAGATCGCGTATATGGCGCAACTCTTCGAAAAACCGCGCCCAATTCTTGACCGCTATTCGGATTTGCAGCTCCAGCACGGGTTTCAATACCTCATCAGCAACTTGCTGAGCGACTATCCGCTGGGACTTCACGATGCGTCGGTTCCGTTGGACTTGCGGGCGCGGTGTATTCGCAGTATATACACCGTGTACGAGCAGGTGTTCGCCGAGCGGTGTTCACCGGAGTTGGCCTGTTCCGGAAGACGGCCCACGAGTCCGCTCAATGACGTATGTTACATGTGGTGGGACATGCTTGCGTTTAGCGCGAAGTTGGTGCCGGTAGAAGAGCGGATTCTCGACGAAACCGCACTCACGGTTATGGAATCGACGCTCAATCTGGAATCCCTGCCTTGCCAGGAGGGCGCGCTCCACGGCCTCGGCCATTGGCACTATGATTATCCCGAGCAGGTTGGGGTAATTATCGACGCATACCTCGGTCGCGATACCTCAATTCCAGAAGGACTGCGAGCCTATGCCTCGAATGCGCACCGCGGATACGTGCAATGAAAGTTTCCCGTTCGCGCGCCGCAGGTCATGCATTAGATGCCGCGGGCCGTGCGGTATACTATAGAGCGTGGGTGTTCTAATTCGGTTGTTGTGATTGCTGGAAGGCTGTGGTGAATTGTATGCAGTATCCGGACCCCATCAATACCGTTCCTCTGTTTCCCCGGCTGGACTCGGCGCTGACGGACTTGCTGAGAAACCTGGTGCCGGCGGACTGGGACAAGCCGACGACGGCGTCGTTGTGGACGGTGAAGGATGTAGCGGCGCATTTGCTGGACACCGCGCTGCGGCGATTGTCCATGCAGCGGGACGGGTACACGCCGCCGGACGCGCCGAAGGGGTTTTCGGGTCACGACGACTTGGTCGAATACCTGAACGCGATCAACAACGACTGGGTGCGCGCGACGCGGCGGCTGGGCCCGCGTCTGCTCATCGACCTTCTTGAGAAGGCGAATCACGAACTGCATGCCTTCTTCGATTCGCTGGACCCGGCGGCACGGGCGTTTTTCCCGGTGGCGTGGGCGGGCGAAACGGAATCGGAGAACTGGTTCGACATCGCCCGCGAATACACGGAGCACTGGCACCATCAGCAACAGATTCGGGAAGCGCTGGGACAACCCTTGGTGCTCGAACCCGAGTTGTACTATCCCGTTCTGGATACCTTTATGCGGGGCCTTCCTCACGCGTACCGGATGGTTCCGGCCCGCCCGAAAGAGGCCATGGCCATTCACGTCACCGGTGAAACGTCCGGCACGTGGTACCTCGCGGATGACGACAGCGGCTGGGAATTGTTTACGCAAATCGACAAGGAACCGATGACGACGGTGCGCATACCCCATGACGTGGCGTGGAAGGTATTCACGAAACGGCCGGATAAGGTTCAACTCAAAGACCAATTGAAGATCGAGGGCTCGCGCGACAAAGGGGTGCACCTGTTGACTATGGTCGCGTTCATGGTTTGACGCCGTCGTGCGGGTGAGTTCGTTGAGGCGAAATGGAGCGCAACTTCCCGGAGACATACAATTCGCCTGTGTGGTATGCTCCACCGAATGCAGTGCAATACGCTTTCGCATGCCTTGGGCGTAGACACGAGAAGACGTTGACGTGGGGCGCTTCGAGGTTTTCGACTACAAGCGCGATAATACGTAGAACTTCTCAAAGAACCACATGTCTTTTCCGTTCGATGTGGTGCGGCCATCCTGGCTGCTCTTGGTCTGACGGCGTGGGACAGGCAGGGATGCCCGCACCACGATTTGACCACTTGATTTTGTTAGAAGTTCTTACGAGAAAACCGTAGAAAGGGGTAAGCAGTGTATAAGCGGGGATTCACCTTAATTGAATTGCTGGTGGTCATCGCGATCATCGGTATTCTTGCTGCGATCCTGCTGCCGGCGCTTGCCCGTGCGCGCGAAGCGGCGCGGCGTGCGTCGTGTCAAAACAATCTCAAACAGTTGGGGCTGATTCTGAAGATGTACACCGGCGAGAGCGAAGGTGAACGCTTTCCCCACATCAAAGCCTTCGATTGCCAGGGCGATGTGGTGGTGTGGGACCAGATCATGGACCCGGTGTCCATCTACCCGGAGTATTTGACGGATTTGAATGTGCTGATCTGTCCGAGCAACTCGGCGGGAGGAGATGCCCTCGCGCAGTTCGACGCGGGCGAGACTACCTACACCAAGTGGATTGAGGTGGCGGGGTTCAGCAACAACGGCAAAGTCGAACCCTGCGAAATCAACCAGGACCCATACCACTACTACGGCTGGGCCTTCGACGCGAACCTCTTCAAAACGGAAACCGATTTCGTCAATTTCGAGGACGAAGTCGAAGATATCGGAGAGAAGATGCCAACGGACCCGGGTGTCGTGGACGAGGAATTCGAACTCGACGACGAGGTAGGCGGCCGGTTTTCGATTCCCCGGCTTCGCGAGGGTATCGAGCGGTTTTTTATCTCGGACATCAACAATCCGGCCGCGACCGCCCAGGCCCAGTCGACCATCGTTGTGATGCACGATTCCATCAGCGACGAGCCCGAAAGTTTCAATCACGTTCCCGGTGGCGCCAACGTTCTTTTCATGGACGGGCACGTGCGCTTCGAGAAATGGAACGATATGGATGGCGTTTTCCCGATGAACGAAGCAGCGCTGATTCTCCACGACATCAGCGAAGAGATTTAGGCCCAGCCGTCTTGAACGATTCGTGGGTCGCGACTCTTTGCAGGTCTCGATTTGCGCGGCGCGCGATAGTTCGGAGCGTGCACCTGTGATGATGCGGTTTGCATACCTGTTCGCCGGGGGCGGCGCGTTTTATCCGGCGCTGCTCGGCTGCATCGTGGGGCTCATTGTTCTACGTACCGTGCGGAGCCAACGCCTCTTCCGTGTCGGGCGTATCGTCGTCGTGCTTTCGGCTGTCGTAGCCGTTCTTTGCTCGGTTCCTCTCCCCGTCTGGCTGTACCTCGTGTGGGCGTTTACGCTCATTGCAGCTTCGTCTACCCTGGCGCGAGCGGAGACGTTCAAATCAAGGACTCGTAGTGCCATCCTCGCGGCCAGCCTCGCGATCACTATCGCGCTGATGGCCGCGGAAGCCCCGTATCGTGTTTTGCCGAACGTCCCTTACAAGAGCGGCGGCGTCTTGTATACGCTCGGCGATTCTCTCAGCATGGGCGCCGATACCATGGAAGGGAATTGGCCAGCCCTGCTCGCGAAACAGGCTGGCATGGACGTACATGCCTTTGCCTTCGGCGGCGCCCGGCTCGGGACGGCCATGGGCAACGCGGATCGCGTTCAGTCCGACGCCGATCTCATTATCGTCGAACTCGGCGGCAACGACATCTTCTATGATACGCCGGCCGCGACGTTCGCAAACGAATTGGATACGATGCTGGAAAAGTTGACGCGCCACGGCGCCTCTGTTGTTTTGCTCGAACTTCCCCTTCCTCCGTTCTACAATCACTTCGGGGCCGACCAACGCTGTCTCGCCGCGAAACATGGGGTCGTCCTCATTCCAAAGTCCGTACTTGCGCATGTGCTCGCTGCCCCTGGTGCAACAGTGGACGGACTGCACCTTTCGAGCGCCGGACACCTACGACTCGCAGATGCGCTCTGGGGACTTCGCGAGTAAGCCGGAAGCGGCGGATTCGAATACCCTTTTCTTCCTCCCTGCATATTCTCTATGCTTTCGGCAAACAGGAGGCCTGCCAGGCATGAAGGTCGAAGTCTATCAAGCCGGAGTGGAAGACGCGACGGACGTGGCGACGATGATCGCCGAACTGACGCAAGAGATTGTGGACCGGACGGGCATGCAGCACTTTAATCTGGACCGGGACGATCTGTTTGCCCGCTGCGTCGAGTATCTTCAGCAGGGTATCTATACGGCCTTCGTTCTTGCGCTGGATGACGAGCCCAACGGGGCGCTTACGCTGTGCGAAAGCCATGCCCTGTACGCGGGCGGTGCGTTCGGGATCGTGCAGGAGTGTTACGTGCGGCCGGACGCGCGTTCGCGGGGTTGCGGGCGGGCCTTGCTCGAGGCGGCCGAACAGCACGCGCGGCGTTCCGGCTGGACCCGGCTCGAACTGGCCACGCCACCCTTACCGGAGTTCGCGCGCGCGCTGGCGTTCTATGAACGCTTCGGCTTTGCGGTCACGGGCGGGCGGAAGTTGCGGTATCTCGTCACTCCGCAGGAAGAGTCTGAAGCCGATTCCTGACTGGGGATTTCAACCTTCGCCGGAATCACTTCTCCACTATCTCATTCACGGGCCGATACACGTTGCGCTGCGGAATTTCCCGGGTGACCAACGTGCCGTCGATTTTGTGCAACCGAAACGCCTTGGCGCCGCGACGGGCGGCGAGCACGCGGTACTCGTTGCCGACGAAAGCGATGGCGCAGTCGTTGTCGATGGCGATTCCGGAGCCGGGACGCTTCCACAGCATGGCCTGGAAGTGGGTCATGCGATCATCCGCCAGCACGTGGGGGCAGCCCGTTGCGGGAATCAACCCGAGTCCGCGCACGCGGATGTAGTCCCAGTTCCCGGGGTGGTAGAAGGACATGGAATCGCTGTGGCCGTGGGCGAACCAGCACAATGCGCCCGCGCTTGACCCGGCCAGGACCGTTCCGCGCCGGTGGGCCCTGCGCAGCATCGCATCGACTCCGAGCCGCCGCCAACGGCGCATCATCTTCAAGGTATTGCCTCCGCTTACCCATATGAGATCGGCGCCGCCGATGGCCTCGCGCAATTCGTGTTTGGCCGGTGCCTTGCCGAGCAGGTACACCACCTCTGTCGAGCATCCCAACCGCTTGCCGTAAGCGACCCGAAACTTCTCATACACATCCGCGTCGTCGTAGGCAGCCGTGGGAAGGAGAAGCGCGCGGGGTTTGCGCTCTCCCGTCAGGTCATAGATGAACCGATGAATGACCCGGCAGTGCGGCGCGTCCAACGGTACGCCGCCGCATGCAACGATGCGCGTGGGTTTGTGCAGCATGGACGACAGATTCGCATGATTGGCGCGGGGCGTGCAAGAAATGAACAACGGCATCGATTTGGGGACGACGCTGCCAAACGATCGCTCGATTTCATGCAACCATCGGGCGTTTCGGAGGTGCGAATACAACCCCGGGTTTAGTGGAAACAACACACGTTTGAAACACAGCGCCGCGCACAAAGATATGCATTGAAATCGGGCTTCGTGGACGCGAGAATGCCGGGAAGAGCGCCGCGCTTCTGTGGTACACTTGGCGTGCTGTGCGCTTACAGGGAACAATCCCGGCGCCGTTCACGTTTACCAATCGGCAGGTTTCTCGACACCAAGGTTTCAGGTAGGTATGGATTTCATCAAGACACTTCACGAGCAGGTCATCGTCATCGACGGGGCGATGGGAACGCAGGTCCAGAATCTCGATCTGCACGACGCCGATTACGGCGGCGCCGAATTCAAGATGCTTCCGGACATTCTGGTGTTCTCCCATCCCGGCGCGGTGCGCGACATTCATCTCGCGTATTACCGCGCGGGCGCGAACGCCGTGGAAACGAACACCTTTGGGTCGACCCCATTCCGGATGGCAGAGTATGACTTCAGCAAGCTCGACCTGTCGCACTTTGATTCGATTCCTTACGGAATCGACTTGCGCAAACTCAGCTACGAGGACTTCGCGTACTACATGAGCCGCCGCGCCGCCGAGATTGCATGCGAAGCGCGCACCGTATATGCGACGGAGAAGGATTACGACGGCCGGCCGCTCTTTGTGTTGGGTTCCATCGGCCCGTCAAATCGCGTGCTGTCCAGCACGGATGCAAACCTGAAGCTTTCCACGTTCGACGAAATGGCCGACAACTTCTACCACCAGGTGCGCGGGCTCATCGAGGGCGGTGTGGACGTGTTGCTCTACGAGACGCAGCAGGACATCCTCGAGTTGAAAGCCGGGGTGTTTGGCGGGCACAAGGCCATGGCGGAAGCGGGACGTAACGTCCCGGTTATGGCGCAGGTCACGGTCGACCAGTTCTCGAAGATGCAAATCTTCAACACCGACATCCACGCGGCATTGGTCACGATGCAGGGGATCGGCATCGACACCTTTGGCATCAATTGCAGCATCGGCCCGGATCTCATGGAGCGGACCGTCGAGAAGCTCGCGCGCTATTCGCCGCTGCCCATTTCCGTGATCCCGAACGCAGGGTTGCCCGTATCGGAAAACGGCCGCACGGTGTTCAAATTCAAACCCGATAGACTCGCCGAGTATCTCGACTCGTTCGTCGACAAGTACGGCGTGAACGTTGTCGGCGGCTGCTGCGGCACGACGCCCGACCACATCGCCGCGATTGCGCAGCGGGTCTCCGGGCGTAAACCGAAGGATCGCCGGCCGGAGCGTGGTCTTTATGTTTCGGGTCCGCAGGAGGCGGTTCTCCTCGACAGCAGCGAAACGCTGATCATGGTCGGTGAACGGCTCAACGTGCGCGGATCGAAAAAGGTGCGCGAAGCGGTCGAGAGCGACGGGGTCATCGATCAGGCGGCCCTCGAAGAGGTCGTTGAAGAGCAGGTGCGCGGGCTGGGCGTCAAAGTCATCGACGTATGCATGGACTCGAACGTCGTTGACACCACCGAGACCTTGAAACAGGTCGTGCACAAACAGACCACGGACTTTTCCGGCGCCATGTGCCTGGACTCCTTCGCGGTGGACGCGTTGGCTGAGGCCATTCGCGTGTATCCCGGCCGGCCGATCATCAACTCCATGTCGATGGAGGACGTTGAGCCGGGAGTGACGAAGGTGGACGCCGTGTGTCGGGCGACGAAAGATCATTGGCCCATGTACGTCGGGCTGGCGGCCGGTCCCAAAGGACCCGGCGCGACTCGGGAAGAGAAAACGGAACTGGCGCGGCAGATCGTCGAGAATGCCGCGAAATACGGGGTCACGCCGGACCAAATCTTCATCGACATGAACGTGTTCCCTATCGGATCCGAATCCGAGGAAGGAATGAATTTCGCCGTCGAGTCCCTGGAATCCATCCCGCTTATCAAGGCCATTCACCCCGGCCTGCGCACGATCTGCGGCGTGGGAAACCTGACCAACGGGCTGGCAAAGAAGCCGTACATGCGCAAGGTGCTCACGTCGGTCTGGCTGGACGAGGCCCGCAAACGCGGGCTCGACGCGGCGATTATCAATCCCAACCATTACGTGTTCGTGAAAGATCTCGATCCCAGGGATTACGAACTCGGGCTGAAAGCGGTGCTCGAGCGGGACATGGAAGCCTTCGAGCAGCTCGAAGACATCTCCGATCGCAAGAAGGGGATCGATGTCGTACGCCGCACGAGCTACGAAGATCTGCCCCTCGAAGAGGCTATCTGCGAGCGGATCAAGGATGGGTTCAAAGAACGCGAGCATGGCGATATTGAAGTCGGCGGGCATCACTACAAGTATGCCGACCGGATCGTGCTCCAGGTAGTTGAAGCCATCAAGAAACACGAACCGCTGTCCTTTATCAACACGCACCTCATGCGCGCCATGAACGAACTCGGCGATGGGTTCGCGCGCGGCGAGGTGTCGCTGCCGCATCTGTTGAAGTCCGCCGACGTGATGAAACAGGTCATGGGATTTCTCGAAGAGTATATGCGGGTGTCGGCCGGCATCGACGTGCATACGAAAATTGAATACAAAGGCGCCATCGTGCTCGGCACGGTCTATCAGGACGTCCACAGCATCGGGAAGGACCTCGCCAAGACCTTGTTCGAGAACTACGGCTACCGGGTAATCGACCTCGGCGTGATGACGCCCTTGCAGAATTACCTGGATACGGCAAAAGAGCACAACGCGGACGCCATCGGTATGTCGGCGCTGCTGGTGCAGACATCGAACCACATGATCACCGTATCAAGAATGATGCGCGAGCAGAACATGGACAAGGTTCCGGTGCTCATCGGCGGCGCACCGGTGAACGATCGCCATGCCGCCTATGTTGCCATGGCGGGCGAAACCGACGAGTCGCACATGCGCGCGAACGTGTTTTACTGTCCCACGGCCATGGACGGCGTCAACGTGATGAACGCGCTGAAATCCGGCAACGGCACGGATGCCATGTTCGACGCCAATTTGAAGAAGCTGCACAAGAATTACGAACGGGCGGAGAAACGGGCCCAGGAAGAGGAAGAGCTGCTGCGCACGCTGCCACAACGTGTTATCGGCTTTGAGAACCATCGCGTTCCGGAAGAACCGTATTTTGCGTACGCGACGCAGTCCTTGGACCTTCGCGAATTCAAAGATCGTATCGACCGGAAGACGCTCTTCGCCTTGAACTGGAAATTTGGCGGTTCCGCTTCCCGCGAGCGGCAGGGGGAGACGCCGGAGAAGCTCAACGCCCTGCTCGACGAGTGGGTCGCGCGCGCTGCTGCCGAGCATTGGGTGCGGCCATTGGGCATCTGCGGCGTGTTCCCGTGCCAATCGGATGGCCACGAGGTCATCGTGTACGACGTGGACGACCTACGCACGGAAATCGGCCGGCTGGGATTCACGCGGGTAATCGGCAGCGAACGCAAAGACACCGTGTGCGCGGCGCAATACTTCTTCCCCAAGGAATCCGGCAAGCTGGACGCCATCGGATTGCAGATTTCGACGAGTGGACCCCAGGTCGACGCACAACTGCGCAGATTTCGGGAAGGCGGCGATTCCGAGTCGACGTTGTACTTGCAGGGATTATCAGACCGCATCGCGGAGGATATGGCGGATTACGTTCACGGGATTCTGCGCGAACGGCTCGGGTACGACGCGAAACAGGGCATCCGGTGGTCGCCGGGGTACCCCGCGATGACCGAGACAAAGCACAACCAAACCATTCTCGATTTACTCCACGCCACGGAACTGATCGGCGTGAAAATCACGGAAGCAGGGGAGTTTTCCCCGACGGGCACGACGGCGGCGGTCGTCTGTTTTCATCCCGACGCGCGGTATACCTAGAAGAAATGGGGGCAATGACCATTTCTTCTCAACGAGAGAGGCGTCCGTCATGAAGAAACGCCAGTTGCCATACCAGACCGTGATCCTCGTCTGCGGCGGGGACAAGTGCAGCGACCGGAAGGCCACGAAACTCTTCAAACGGATCGAGGGCGAGATCGAGCGCCGAAAGCTCGACGAGTCCGTCCGCGCCGTCCGGACCGAGTGCATGGGCAAGTGCGACGACGGGCCGAACGTGGTAATCAGTCCGGGCGCAGTGTGGATCTGCGGCGCAAAGCCCAAGGATGCGAAGAAAATCCTCGACGAATTGCTGGACAGCGGCGTGGCGCCCGATGCGTCGGAGATTTGAGTGCACGCGCATTCATAGGACGTATAGGACTCATGGGCCCTATGGGACAAGATCGGGGGTAGCGTGGTTAATCGTTTCGAAATGATGGTGTGTTGCACGCTGGTCGTCTCCTTCCACTGTATGGCCGGCGCACAAGACTCGAATGAGCGCGATGCCGCCGTCAACCCTCCCTCCATAGTTATAAACCCCGGCGCCAAATACGGCCCGGACACGCGACCGTTCCAAGGCATCCCGGGAATCGAACGGGCGGTAAACGGGCGGCTCTGGGCCACGTGGTACGGGGGCGGGCCCGGCGAAGGTCCCGAAAACTACGTGCTGTTGTCGACCAGCGGCGACGACGGGAAAGCGTGGGACGTGGTTATGGTCGTCGATGCGCCGGGCTCGGTGCGGTGTTTCGACCCCTGCCTTTGGCACGATCCGGACGGGCGCCTGTGGTTCTTCTGGGCGCAGGGTTTCAGTCACTGGGACGGCCGCGCCGGCGTGTGGAGCATGGTCACGGAAGACCCCGGCGACGCCGCGCCCAAGTGGTCGGAACCACGCCGTATCTGTGACGGCATCATGATGAACAAACCAACCGTGCTCCGCAACGGCGATTGGTTGTTACCGGTCGCGATTTGGGCGTCCAAGGCCAACGTGAGCGTTCCCGCGCACGCCCATCCCATCGACGAGACCACTGGTTCCCACGTGTATGCGTCAACCGACCACGGCAAGACCTGGACCTTGCGCGGCACATCGGACGTGAAAGAACGCAGTTGCGACGAACACATGATCGTGGAGAAGGAAGACGGCACCCTGTGGGAACTGGTGCGCACTAAATACGGCGTCGGCGAGGCGTTTTCGAAGGATGCCGGCAAGACCTGGGAGGTCGCGGGACCAGCCGCTTCCGTGATACACATTCCGCACGCCCGCTTCTTTATTCGACGCCTGGCGTCGGGCAAGTTGATGCTCGTACGCCACAATCCGCCGGACATGAAAGCGCGGACGCATCTCACGGCTTATCTGTCGGACGACGACGGGCAGATGTGGACCGGAGGTTTGGTGCTGGACGCGCGCGCATGCTCATATCCCGACGGCGTCCAGGCGCCGGACGGGACAATCTACGTCATCTATGACCACGAACGAACCGGCGCGAAGCAGATCCTCATGGCGGTGTTCAACGAAGCGGACGTCGCCGCCGGGAAACCGGTAAGTGATGTCGCGCGAATGCAGGTGGTCGTGAACCAGGCATCAGGATAGTTCGGCGTGCGCAGATTTCGAGATTATTGAAGATGGATTTTCTGACCCCCATACGGTCAAGCAATTGCGAATACCGTCGATCGACATCCTGAGCGCTAGCGAAGGATCTCTAACCGGTCGGTGCCTGTCCCAAGGAGATCCTTCGCTGGCGCTCAGGACGACGGTGTGGACCAGTACGCGGGGATCGTGAATCCGTTACGCCAACGGGGAAGTCAAAATGAATGGGTTTGGGTGCACGGCAACTTTGCGACGGCTAGTCGTCGCGTTCGCTCTTTGGGGTACTTATAATCTCGCTTTTGCCCAAGCGGATGACACGTGGCAACTCACCGTGGGCGCGGAGCATGACAGAGAAGAGGCCACGCGTCTCGCGGTGGACGATCTTGCTGCGGCGTTCGCGGAACATGATCTGACACTACGACAGACTCACTCACCCGGCGCGACAGAAGGCAATTCAATTCTCGTGGGTAGTGTGGCGCGTGACGCAGGGGCCATCGACACGCCGGACGATCCTGACGGCTACGCCATTCACACCATCGACCGCGACGGGACCCGCACGGTACTCATCAGCGGTGGGTCTGTGATAGGCGACGTTTATGGGCTCTACTGGGTTCGCGATCGGTTGTTCGTCTATGGCGATATCCCGGTTATCAACACCTTTCGCGTTCCCGCGATGAAGATTCGCTTCGGCGCGGCCTGGGGACGACACGGGTTCGGCGGCAGCTCCAAGGAGCAGATGCAGATGGCCCTGCGCCAGAGCGTCAACTGGGTGTCGGGTCCGGCCGTACTCGATCTCGTACCCTGGAATTCCGAGCCGGAAGCGACCGTCAACGCGGAGAACCGCGAGAATGCGCGGGGACTCATCGCGTACGCCCATTCCATGCACATGAAGTATTTCAGTTTCGCCAACGAGTTCACGTATCACCCGTCTTTATTGAAGGATACCGGCGCAACGCTGTCGCCGTGCGATCCGAGATTCTGGGACGCCGTGCAGGAGAAATTCCGCATGCTCTTTACGGTGTTGCCCGAACTGGACGGCATCGAATTATGCAACGACGATATCTCCGGGTTCTGGGATACGTACCGTGCGTACGACGTGATGCATGAGACGCCGGATTGCGAATGGTCTTACGAGAAGCGGTTCCGAACCTTTGTTGAGAAAGTCCACGAAGTCGTTGCGGAAGAGTTCGGCAAGGACTATTTTCATTTCACGTGGAGTCTCACTCCGCACGAAGTTCATACGCAACCCGCGGTCTTCCGCGAAATCTTCACGGACGCCGTGCCCACGGATCACCTCTATCTTATGCCGAAGATCACGACGGCGGACCGGTGGTGGCATCAGCCCTACAATCCAACTTTCAACCTGACGCCCCACAAGACGGTCGTCTGTTTCGAGACCATGAACTACTACGAGAGCGGCAAGGCCAACATCTTCCCTACGTTCTCGGGCCAGTATTTCCAGGCCGGGCTGCAAACGATTTTGATGCCCGAGAATTCCAATGTCATCGGAGCAGCGTCGTTGGCGGGAATTCGCAAGGTAGGCTGGGATACGGCCAGCGCGTACGCGTACGTGTTGTACCGCTTGATGTGGGACCCCAACGAATCGATGGACCAGATCGCGGAGGACTTCTGCGCGATCCACTTCGGCCGGGATGCCGCCAAAGACATGGCGCAGATCTATCTGCTCACGCCGGTGGCCTACAAATACGGGCTGCACATCGAGCCGGTGTCCTACGGGCAGTTCAACTCGTTCATTCACATGCGCGTTGGGACCTTTCCGGCCGAAGGATATCCCGCCATCGATGGGGGCAAGGAGCACCTCGTTTTCCTGCGCAAAATCTACCTGCGGTGTAAGCCGTGGATTCCCGAGACGTTGGACGACCTGCAGCACGGACTGGACACGGCCAACGCGATGTTGAAGACCTATGCCAGGGCAAAGCCGGAAATTCAGGACCTCACACTTGCGAAGGACCTCGAGGATCGGCTGACCATGACACGCAACCTGATTCGAACGAATCTCGGGTACGTGGCGACGAGTTTCGCATATTTTGCCTATATCGACGAAGTGTCGGAGGAACACCGGCAGGCACTGGCGAAGGAAGTACAGAGCCTTACGGATGCCCGAGCCGATTTCGTTGCGACAGCCGGGTTTGGCTATCAATTGTTCGGTGTGGATGTGATGCTGAAAAGCGCGGAAGCCGCGCTTGCGAACCGCGATGCGGCCATCGCGGCGTTGGAGCAGAAACCGACACGATCGCAGATCGAGGCGACGGTTGCGGAGCAACAACGAAAATATGCGGAGGTATTGAAGACGCGCGCGGACCACGCGGTGAAGTTCGCCCATGTCGAAGTAATGGTCGACGGTCGCGATATCCTGAATGTGTCCGGTGACTCATATTCCATCGAACATCTGCGCTGGGATTATCCCCACGTGCAGGTCTTTGATTTCACCGCGCCGCTACCCGGAAAGCCGGTTACGGTGATTCCCGGGGATGTCGATTCGCGTCCCATGCACCCGTTTATATTGGAGCAACCGGGACGGGACAATGACTACACGGTCCGGATCTATCTTGACGACCTGCCCGGTGGCCAAGGCTGGATGAAATTTGACCTGTATTACGTTCCGGAGCCGCCGGAGAATCTTGGACTGGAAATCCCCTGGTCACGATAATTGGCGATTCCCGGCATGACTGAGTGAAAGCATTCCCGTGAGCGATTTTGTTTCGAATAGAGCCAACGGTTCCCGTTGGGCGAATGTGGTGCGTCCGTTGCGGTCGCGAAACTACCGGCTTTTCTTCATGGGCCAGGGGGTGTCGCTGGTCGGGACCTGGATGCAGCGAACGGCGCTGATGTGGCTCGTCGGCACCATGTTCCACGACGAGAAGTTGGCGGCCTTCTGGCTGGGCGTGGTGGGCTTCTCCGGGCAGATTCCCGCGTTTGTGCTGACCCCGTTGGCGGGGGCCCTGGCCGACCGTTGGGACCGGAAGCGGATGGTCATCGGCACGCAGACGCTGGCCATGATTCAGTCGTTTGTGCTCGCGGCGTTGACACTTTCCGGACACATTGAACTTTGGCACATCGTGGTCCTCGCGCTGTGGCTGGGCGCGGCGAACGCGGTCGACATCCCAACACGGCAAGCCTTTGTCATCGAAATGGTGGACCGGCCGGAAGACCTCACCAACGCCATTGCCTTGAACAGCTCCATCGTCAATGCAGGGCGTCTCATCGGTCCGGCGCTCGGTGGCGTGCTGATGGCGCTGTTCGGCGTGGGCATATGTTTTCTCGTTAATGGTGTCACGTTCTTTGCCGTGATCGTCGCGCTATTTGCCATGCGCGTGAAGCCGCGGGAGATTCACGCAGGAACCCCGCACGTCGTTCATCACCTGGTCGAAGGATTTCGATACGCGTTCGGTTCGCCGCCGATTCGTGCACTGCTGACGATCATGGCGCTCGTGAGTCTGATGGGCATTCCCTACAGCTCCCTGCTGCCGGCCTTCGCCGTGCATATCCTTTCCTCCGGTCCGAAGGGATACGGAACGCTGGTGGCCGCCGTTGGTGTCGGAGCGCTGGCCGCGGCGCTGTACCTGGCCAGCCGGTCTTCCGTTCGCGGACTGGGCCGGATCATCGTCTTTTCGCCAATACTAATGGGTGGCGGCTTAATCGCCTTTTCGTTCACAAAATCGTTCACACTCGCGCTGTTTCTCATGCCCTTACTGGGGATGGGGCAAATGCTCCTGATGGCCTCGTGCAACACCGTGCTCCAAACCATTGTGGATGACGACAAGCGCGGCCGCGCGATGAGCTTCTACTCGCTATCGTTTATGGGAATGATGCCCCTTGGCAGCCTGCTGGCGGGGCTCGCGGCGCGGCAGATCGGTCCGGCCATCACCATTGCCATCGGAGGGGCGGTGTGTGTCTGCGGGGGGATCGATTTCTACCGGAAACTGCCCAACCTGCGGAAGCTCATCCGTCCCATTTACGCCAGTAAAGGGATCATCCCGGAAGTGGCGACGGCGCTGCGTGCGGCTGAAGAACAGTCCGGTACGACCAGCGAAGAAGTCCGGATCGCGCACGAGTAAGCAGCCGGGCGTCAGGATCGATTACGCCATTATTCCTGATAGATGATTGGTGCGTGGACGGGGTTGTCGAGGTGTTCGGTGTAGTATTCGCGGGATGCTACGTCCGTTCGATCGGTGCGGAGATGGAGGGCGAAGCTCCGGCGCGGATAGGATTCGAGGTTGGGTCCGCTACCGTGAAAGGTCAGGCAGTGGTGGAAACTCACTTCACCCGGCGAGAGGGGCAGCGGTTCCTCGTCCCACGTCTCACCGGGCGGCAGTTTGATAGCGCGTTTCTGATTTTCGTGATCGGGCTCGAAGAAGTCGCCGCCTTCGCACAAGCCCCACCGATGCGAGCTGCGGACGAAGCGGATGGGCCCCGAGTTCAGGGTGACGTCGCTTAAGGCCATCCACGCTGTCAGGAGCCCCTCCGTGCCTTTCCAGTAGGGCCAGTAGAGTTTGTCCTGGTGCCAGCCGACGTGGCCCGCGCGCTTTCCGCCGGGCGGTTTGATGAGGAGTTGCACCGCGAAGACCTGCACCATCTTGGCGCCCGTCAGGGCCGCCGCGTACTTGCCGATATCCGGAAGGCAGATTGCCTCGCGGATCGTGTCGTCGCAGAGATGGGGTTGATCGACTTTGCGGATCTTCTCCGGCGCGTCGTCCGGTGAGAAGTGCAGCGCGTGCGGTTCGTGCCCGGTTTCGTATTCGCCATTCACGACGCGATCCATGTGATCGATGGCCCGCGCAATCAGGTCCGGCGGCACGATGACCGGCGTTTTGCAGTAGCCGTCGATGCGATACCGCTCGACGGCGTGTTCAGCGAATTGTGCAAAATGGGGGTGTTTCATGCCATCTTTACCTTTCGCCGATTCACCCGATATTCCCAGGCAGGTGTACTCTGTTTGCCGAAGCAAATCCAACCGATCCGATCCGTCGAATCGGCGGCCGGGAGCGTGATTCGCTCCGAGTCACACCCATGAATCGGAGCCGCGAAACGACATGTGTTTGCCTTGGACGTATTTCGGGAAATCGTTGTACTCGTTCAAACCGGCGTTGTGGCCGCGCAGGTGGAACGCGCTGACATGCTTCTTTACATCCGTAATCCGGGTCGTGGTCGGGATGTAGCGGATCGTGAGACCCTTGCGCCACCGGCCGGAGGTGTTGCCGTCGGAACCGTGCACGATGTTGGGGTGATGGACGGACACGTCGCCGGAGTTCAGGACGATGTCGACCGCCTGGGACGCATCAACGAGCGACTCGTCCATTCCGGAATCGAGGACATTCGCGACCTCCTCGCGTTTGCGCATTTCCTGCAAGCCCATGTGCTGGGTCCGCGGGATGACGCGCATGCAGCCGTTCGCTGGCGTCGAGTCCGTGACGGACAACCACAGCGTCACCACTTCCATCGGTTCCAAGGGCCAATAGCTGCCGTCCTGATGCCAGAGGACGGGCATGCCGTCCCCGGGCGGCTTGCAGATGTAGTGGCTCGCGAACAGGGCGATATCGGGGCCGATAAACTGTTCGGCGATGTCGAGCAGCCGGTCGTCGCTGACGAGGCGCACCCAGAAGGGGTCCTCTTTCACCAGCCAATGGCCAAGCTTTTCCGGACGCAGATCGGGATGTTTGGCGCGTAGCCAGTCCACGTGGGCGTTGGTCTCTGCGATGAGTTCCGCGTCAAGCACGTCGCGAAAAACGACGTATCCTTCGCAGTTGTACCGATCCACGGCGTTCGGTTGTGCTGAAGAGATCATATGCGCCTACCTTTGTCTGTAAGTTGGGTACGACTGCGTTGTCTTCATGGACCCGCACGGGTAATCACGGGCATCGGATGGCGCGACGATTTCCGCTGCAAAGACCCCCTTCAATCGGTTCATCTCCGATTTCCGGGGAACGAAACGCCCGTTCCAATGTGGCCCGGATCGCAGTTTTCCGCGCAATGACACCCCCTCTGTTTGTGACGAAACAAGGGGGTAGGACATCCGGAGTGGGGAGCCCGGAGTCGGGATCCGTGCGGGCGGAACTCTCCGTATCGCTATGAACCGCGGTGACTTGCACCAGAATGAGATAAGAAGCCGGGAGACGCGGGATGCGAATGCTTTTTTACGAAACAAGGGGGTGCGCCTTGCGGATCGCAGATCACGGTCCCCGCGTTCGGGGGGATGACGGGCGGGATTGGGGGTGCTTGCCATGGGCAGAACTCTCCTTATGAATATAGACCGGGGCGTTGCACCGAAATCAGGGTCGAGGCTCGACCGTAGAGAGGTGCTGTAGCGCCATCGAACGACCCCATTTATTGGAGATGAACCCTTCACTCGGGCATTTTCCGGGACGATATGGCGATGCGATTCCATGCGTTAATCAGCGAGATGCAGACGGTCAAGTCCACGACTTCCGTTTCCGAGAAGTGCTCGCGCACGGCATCGAAATCTTCGTCGGGTACGTGCGTCTCGGAGACATTGGTGAGGCTTTCCGCCCAAGCCAGGGCGGCGCGTTCATGCGCGTCGAAGTAAGGGGCTTCGTGCCACGCGGCCAACGTGTCGAGTCGTTGTTGCGTCTCGCCCCGGGCACGCGCCTCTTTCGAATGCATGTCCAGGCAATAGACACATCCATTGATCTGCGATACGCGAAGCTCCAGCAAGGCCCGGAGCTTTTGGTCCAACCCGCATTTGCTCAAGTATTTACTGACTTCTATCAAATGCTGGAACGGTTCCGCGGCAACTTTGTAATAATCGATTCTAGCCATCAGGGGCGCCTCCCGGTTTCGTTTCGGCAGCTATGCGCACGCCTTGCGGGTGTTTCCGAAGCAACGCGCCAGGCGGGTCCGCAAATTCCCGTGCCAGCCCCGAAGGATGACGCAGGAATGCTACAAACTTCGCTACCATTGCGAACGCAGGCACGGACGCTTTGGAATCGACTAATGCTGCAATTCCGCGTCGATGAATGCATAGGCCTTTTCGCGAACTTCGGGCGGGAAATCGTGGGCGCAGTCCGGGTAGACGACCTGGAGATTGTCCACGGCGTCAAATAGCCGGTAGACGGGCGTTGCGGCGTCGACGCAGTCGCGGACGCCCGACACCTCAAAATTCTCATCATGGAGGGGCGCGTTGATAAAGACCGGTCGCGGCGCGAGGGCCCCGAGGATTTCGGGGAAGTCGAAAGGCATACGCGCGGGATCTTTGCCGTAGACGTCGGCGATGCGCGGCATGTAGCCCTTATGGCTCCAGCCCGTGAGGTCGCCGCCGTAGTACTTGGCGAAACGGTTGAACCCGCAACTCGTCACCATGACTTTGATGCGCGAGTCGAAGAGGCCGGCAAAGAGCGTGTTGTGTCCGCCGAGGGAATGGCCGATGCAACCAATCCGATCGGTGTCCACATCGGGCAGCGACTGCAACAGGTCGACGCATCGCATATGATTCCAGATACCCTTGGCGGTGGCGCTTGCGTAGCCCATCGCGTACGCGTCTATCCTGTAATCGCCGAAACCGGGATAGTCCGGAGCCAGCGTTACGTAACCGCGCTGCGCGAGTTCCTCGGCATAGTTGCGATTGGGCTTGTCGCCCAACCCGACGACCATACCTTTGCCGAAAGTCGAGGTGGGATGCAGACAAAGCATGGCGGGCGCTTTACCTTCGAGATGCTTCGGAATCAGCAGGTAGGCGGGTAGACGGTCGCCGGATTCTACGGCGAAGGTGATCTTCTGTCGCGTGTATTCGGGAAAATCCGTCTCTTCTTCGACCTCCATGTCGAGCGGGACGCGCCGAGACGAATCGGGCAGCAATCCCGCGACGCGCTGAAAGTTCTCAATGATGTGTTTGCGGCGAATGGCCCAATCGTCTGGACGTTCCACCGGGTGAGACGTGCCATCGGAATCTTTGTAGACCAAAAGATTCTGCTTGTCTTCGTAGAAGGGCGCGGTCAGCGCGGAATCTGCGCCGCCGGCCGATGCCATCAAGACCATCGCAAGCATCTCGAACACGCCGTCATCCTTTGTCGTTTACCAGACGAAATACGCACCATACGCGGCGAGTGCCCAGCATGCAAACGCGCCCAGTAGCGCGGCACGAATGACTCGCCTACGACCTAACACATCGAATCCCGCCGCGCCGAGTACGGCGAAACACGGCAACAGCCCCGTCATGTAACTGGATTTCACCACGCAGTAGTACGGGACCGTCGCGAACGTGTACAGAATACCCGCGAGAAAGGTCGCGACGCACACGGTCGAGAGGATCAATGCGCGACGCTCCCTACTCCGTCCAAACGTGCGACATGCGCCGGCGAGCAGCATGGCCGTGGGGACCATTCCGAGCCACACGCCGGGAAGCATCAGCCGGTAGTTCCATGGTGGGCGCTTCTCGTAGTCCAATGCGGCGCTGAGCAGGCCGTCGGACCAGAACGTGGCATAGAGCCCGTCCCAGAAGCCGTTCATGTTCGCGCAAACGGGATGGAACAAGGCCGCGCCGAAAGTAGCGAATTGATGCAGCGTACGGTAGCCGGGGTCCTGCCACCAGATGATGCCGCGTTCCGGTTCCCAGCCGCCGTAGAACGGCTTGCCGATCAGAATCCAGTTGCGGATGAAATACCATCCTGCAACGACGAACGCGACCCCGAAGATGACGGCCGCGCCCTTCAAGGCCCTTCGTAGTCGCTTCTCTGTGGACGCGTATGCACGTACGGCCAGCGTATACACTATCCCGGGCCCCAGCAGCACGGCGGTGACTTTGCTCAAGAGGGCGCATCCCCATGCGATTCCCGTGGCAGCAAGGGTACGCCGGTCCGGTCCCTGCCCGGGGTACAAATGGTGGAGAAGCAGAACGACGGTCACCCCCCCGAACACGCCGCTGAATGATTCGTTGCCGAGGTACTGTGACACGTAGATGTGGAGCGGCAGCAACGCGCCGAGTGTGGTTCCGAAGATTTGAAGGCCGGGCCGCTCATTCCATACCAGCCGCACGGCGCGGTAGCAGAGTTCGATGTGAAGCGCTCCGCATATAACGGGGACGATCCGCAGCGCGCGCAAGGCTTGGTCGTCGCTTAAGAACAGTGTCAGCACCCGAAAGATCGGCGCGCAGACCAGGTAGAAGAGCGGTGCCTGGAACATGGTCCACCCATCGCTCGCCAGCGGGACGCGCCAATGCTTGGCTACGTACTTGATGTAGGCCATGTGCCCCTCGATATCGAATCCGATACTTTGGGGAAGTTTGAACAGGTTGTTTACCCCAAGCACCAAGAACGCCGCGACGAGAACCCAGCGGATCGTCGCGGGCGTAATCGTTTTTGTGAGCGTGCGCCGGCGTTCTTCCCCGAAATACCCTCCGATGCTCACCAGCAGGAACAACGGAACGAACAGGTACCACAGCGACAGCAGCGCCTCGTCGGCGCGGGGGAAGCGTTGCGAAACGGCGTAGGCGTGGGGTGCGTCGACGGCGATGGCTGGCGTCCAGACTTTGGGATCCCGGCTGGCCTCCCAACCGGCGCCCGTGGCGATGGGTAGTTCGTCGCTGTACGCGAGCAGGCACTGGGGACCGTTACGATTTGAGACGATGAAGAGAAGTTCGTAATCGCCGGCCGGAAGCCCCTGGTCGAACGCGATCGTTTCAGGCATTTTCCAAGAGGCGCGTTGCGGATCGGTCCGGTAAATGGGTTGACCGTTCAGGTAGACGTCCGCGTTCTTCATCGTGCGAAAGGTCAGTGTGGCATGCGGAATATCTTCCGCCAGCGGAAACCTTTTGCGAAATGCCGTGGCCAGTGTTACGTCGCCAATGTAGACTTCGATCTCGGGATTCTTGAAATGAATCCACTCAGCGCCGTGCTCGGGAAAAAGATAAGGCATCTTGCTGGATCGCAGGCGCGCCAGCGCAAGCCCCGCACAAAAGACAATCGCAAGCGCTCCTACTATGACGATCCACGCCGAACGGCGTTGCATGACGGTTAACGGCCTTCCAAAACGCCGCGCGAGGGGTAGAACCTGCACAACCAGACCGCCGTCTCTTCGAGCGGAATCTGTCCGGCGGCGGTACCTTCCCCGAAGGCGGCGAAAGTGAAGAGTGAGCCCAATGCAGGGAAGAACACCCGGCTCAACAGGCCCGTGTCGCCCATGCCGATGGTGACGAGCCCCTTGTCGCGGTGCCGCAAGGTGTATTCGGCCAGCACATGCAGATCCTCGATGTTTCGGCACGTGGCCGCAACCTTCACGATGTCCGCCCCGGCGGAACTGGCGCGGTTCGCGATGTCATCGAGTGTGGCCGCTGGAGGCGTGCGCGCAAAATCGTGAAACGACACGATGGCGCACTTCTTCTGCGCGCGGGCAGCGGCAATGACCGATGCCACTATCGCGGCCGACGACAGCTCAACATCGACGGCGGCCACGCCGGGGAGGAGTGCCTTGTAGAGTGCGAGGCGCTCGTCGTCCGGCCCGTCCCATGCGCCGCCCTCGGCGGCGGAGCGAATCGTCGCGAGCACCGGGACGCCGCGAAACCGGTCGACTTCCTCACGCACACGCTCGGCTTCCCGGTTACTAAAGAAATCCACGCGCAACTCGGCGATATCCATGCCGAGTCGTTTCGCTTCCGCAATGCGTTCGGGCGGCGTGCCGTCGCGGAATGGCACGGCGATACGTGGAGTGACCCCGTCGAGTCGGAGGTCGCCCAGTTGAATGGTATTCACGTTTCACGATCCTTTCCTCGCCGGATTGTAGCCGTTGAACGGTCAAGGCGCCAATTCTTGGGAGGCCAAAGTGGTTTTCATTGAATGCCAGGCGGTACCCGCATATACTGCCTTGCGGGCTAGCACAAACCGACGCAATAGTGGGTACATTAGTTGTAAGCCTTGGCGTGAGACAACATCCCCCTTGATCCCCCTTCAAAGGGGGAAAAAGGGCGCAACGCTTTGCGTAGCGTTGGGTCTGCCACGAACCTTATATCGAGGCATAGACCATAACTGCACCCGAATCCCGATGTGGGCGATTCCCCCTTTGAAGGGGGATCAAGGGGGATGTTCTTCGGGTTGAGGAGCGTTCCGGACGTGTGCCCAAATTGCGAGGCGTGGTACCACGGAAATCAACGTAGGAGTCATCTATGCGCGCACTGGTCACCGGCGGCGCCGGGTTTATCGGATCCCATTTGTGCGAAGCCCTCGTGGCGCGCGGGGATGAAGTCTTCGTGCTCGACGACCTCAGCACGGGGCGATTCGAGAACATCGAACATCTCGACGCGGTGACCTGTGTCGTGGATTCGACCTTAAATCAGGAAATCGTGCGCGATCTCATTCGCGAAGTCGACGTCGTATACCACCTCGCGGCGACCTTAGGCGTGCAGCTCGTCGTCGACGAACCCATCCGGACCATCGTCAACAACATCCAAGGCACGGAAACGATCCTCGAAGAGGCGTGCCGGTACCGACGTCGGTTGTTGCTGGCCTCCACCAGCGAGGTGTACGGCAAGAGCGACCGCGAAGTGTTCAGGGAAGACGACGACCGGATCATGGGCTCGACCCACCTGAGCCGGTGGAGCTATGCCGAATCAAAAGCTATCGACGAGTTCCTGGCGCTGGCCTATTGGCGCAGCAAGCGCTTGTCATGCGTCGTGGTGCGTTTGTTCAATACCGTGGGGCCGCGTCAAACCGGCCGCTACGGCATGGTCATCCCGCGCTTCGTCCGCGCTGCGCTGCGCAACGAACCGTTGACGGTGTATGGCGACGGCAAGCAGACGCGGTGTTTCGCCTTTGTGGGCGACGTGGTACCCGCGTTGATGCAACTCATGGATCGCAGCGATTTGAACGGTGAGATTTACAATGTCGGCAACACCGAACGGATCACCATCATGGAACTTGCCGAGCGGGTTATCGCACGGTCGAAGAGTCGCTCAGAGATTACGTTTGTGCCCTACGATAAGGCCTATGGGGCGGGTTACGAAGATATGCGCCACCGGGCGCCCTGCCTCGAAAAGATCGGCGCGGCCATCGGCTATGAACCCAAAACGGGTTTGGATGCGATCCTGGATGCCGTCGTCGCGGAGATGCGGGGACGGCCCATCACTTCTTCCTGAGCGGAAATCCATCTTCGTCTCCGGAAGTTCATCACCTATTATCAGTTAGACCCCGCCGCATGTGAGGCCGTGGAGAATCTAGCGTTGTCGGATTAGGAGAATCCGCAGAACGCACCCTTACGGTCATGGAATCGAAAACTGTCGAAGCGGTGTAGTCCGCATTTCTCACCGCCCGAAAGTCTTCGTATTGAGGAGCATTACCTTAGGCGCGGCGAGAAATGCTTTCGAGAAAGACCGTAGGCTCACTGTTGAGGAATTCTCACACGCACTCACTGAACCCCAAAAGCTCGGGCCAGCATGTGAAGCCCCAGAGCGAATTGGGGTTACAGACCCGACGATTGGAGCGTGTGAGAATTCCGGTGTAGCGAGAATCACCGAAACGGTTTCGCGTCCAGCGTTTGAACCTTCGCGTCCGGTGGGAGCTGGAATTCTTCCTCTTTGAACGGTTGAACGGGTCCGCCCTGCGTCCGCACCCACTTCTTTCCGTTCTCTTCCATGGTCGCGGTGACGGGGACTGGTTCGAGGTTCTTATTGTCGATCTTAACCCAGATGTTGAAGGGGTCTTCGTCGTCCGCGAATATCGGAACGATGTTTTGCGCGTAGATGGGTCCTGTCATCGCGACGACATCCAGCGCGCCGTATCCTTTCTCCTCAGGGGTGCGCACCACGCGTGCGCGATACACGGAATAGGATGGCGGGTTGTCGGTCATCTTGAAGAGTTCAACCTTGTCCGAATTGATCTTTTTCGATAATATCGGCCAGCCATTTCGGAGGATCTCCAGTTTCATCCCCTTCGCATTGCTGACCTTGACGACGAGGTCAGCCGGCAATCCAAGCGGTATCACGCCGCCGATCCCGACATCGGCCGGACCCAGTGTCGCCTTCGTCTTTTTCTCGTTCATGAGATTCTTGCCTTCGAGATCCTGCGCGTCGATGACGACGCGATCCTTCTTCGGCTTTACGTCGGCCGTGAAAATCATGAACGGACCGTCCGGGCTGGACGACACGACGGTGCGTCCCAGGCGCAGTCCGTTGAGAATCCCTCGAACCGACTTCTCCGGTGCATAGACCCAAGTTACAGGCGAACCCATGGGCACGCCCGGGCTGGACGAAAGACTGCCCGCGATGGGTGCAGCCTTCAGGCCGCGAACCAATTCGTAATCCCAAAACATGCAGGCTTGCCCGTTGGCGGAAAGCTGGGTCTCGGACGCCGCACGCGAGATGGAATAGATTAGATCTTTGCCATCCTTACGGCGGCGGTATTCCGGTACGAAGGCGCTCAACGACACGGGAGGGACGGCCCGGTAGTCCCGGCACCACACCTCGACGGCGTTCACGTAGCTGAGTCCACGCTGCCAGGGCGCGTTGGGAAAGCATGGGTGGGCGATGGCGAAAATCCCTCCTTGCGCCTGAACGCGCCGGCACACTCCCTGATCGTCGCGAATGTCACTGGTCAATTCGGGGTAGGTGTGGGGACCATAAATCAGCGCCACGCCCCGGTCGTCGGTGCCCCACTCCATGGCGGGAATCAAGACGACCTTCTTGGACTGGAACTCAGGATCAAAACATGCATCCATCGTGTTTCGATCGGTGATGGCGATGAAATCGAGGCCGCGTTTCTCGGCCCGATCCACCAGTTCTTTGACGGATTCCTTGCCACCACCGTGGATCGATCGAACGTGCAAATCACCCTTGTACCAGCCCGCTTCTTTCGACAAGACCGGCGAATCGAAGGGAATGAGTTCCGCGTGCGGGAAGCTGTCCGGATCCGACGGGTCCGTCTTTGCGTCCAGCTCCACCCGGTCCAGCACGAGATCGCCGTCGTGGTCGAAGGCGCGAAGGGGCAAGTCGCTTCCCACGCCCAAGGTCAGTTGCGACGTGACAGTGGCGACCGCGTCTTTCTTGATCGACACCCGTTGTATATCCGTCATAATGGGGATATCCCAGTCGTACACGTATACATACACGACGTATTCACCGACCGGAAAGGGCGTCATCAGTTTGCCTTCCTTGAGCCGGCGCGTGGAGACGTCTCCCCCGTCGAGGGGGTAGATTTCGATCTTGCCGGGAAGCTCCCGCTCGAGGATGTCCGTAACTTCCACAAACAGCGAGCCTTGCGTAGTCGTTGGCGGTGGCGCTTCGGCCCCCTGGCTTGGGACCCCGAGGACAATGGTGGCCCAAAGCACCAGCACGGGAAAACCCCGTAGACTCATTGTTCTGCTCATCGCACTACTCCCGTAACCCGCAGCTACATTTATGTTGCGTTCTGCTTATATACTAGTTACAATAGGACTAGCATGAACTAGACAGTAGCTCATGTAATCACGTGAACTCACGACCGGTTTTGGCGGTTCCAAACCCGTCTGAGGATTGGGCAACGCATCGATTACGATGCGGTAATGAGAGGAGGAAGTCAAGATGCTATCGAGTATCGACATCAACAGTAGTGTGGCGGTGTACGTACAGATCGAAAACCACGTGCAGTTTGCCATCGCGTCCAGCCGGTTGAAGGCCGGTGACCAGCTTCCGTCGGTGCGCGAACTTTCCGAACGCCTCGGCGTGAACCCGAACACCGTGGCCAAAGCCTACCGGGACCTGGAGGTCATGGGGCTGCTGTATACGCGCCGTGGTATGGGCGTGTTTGTGAACAAGGGGATCGAGGCCAAGTGCCGCGAAGATTGCCGTAAGCGCATTATTGGCCGTATGCATGAGGTCGTTGCCGAGGCCAAGGCGGCCGGCATGACCAAATCGGAGGTCGGCGAAGTCGCAGATAAGAGCTACGCGTCCGACGCGGGCCCGTACAGCGCGACCCCTAATTCGCTTACCGCGCTCGCGAAGAGCAAGAAGAAGGCGAAATAAATTAGATTACTTGCGCGATACTTGTAAAACGTGAACTGGGTTGTCTGTGAAGCGGGCAACCCAGTTTGTGTTTTTATCTAAAGTGCTGTAAATAAATAATTTATGTGATTATCTTTGTAGTCGGTTCGAGTCATTGACTGACAGATTGACCGAGACAGTGTGAAAAGCGCTTCGCTTCTCGGGTGGAATTGTGCAGAAAATAATTGACATTGTGCGACCCTTGGTCTAGACTTAGTTCAGAACACTTGGGACTGGGAATTTCACCGGTATGCCCCTTGAGACTGCCTTGGGGGGATAGAATGGTGCCTTACCGGTTGGAAATTCAGGCTGTGGCGATAGCAGACTGGCAGATAGGCGCAATGGAATCGATCGAACATTCGACGAGCCCTGAACCCGCCATCGGGCAGGATGAACACCATTCTCCGGGGGCGGCCGGGGAAATGGGTGCGGTTTCACGCACCATATCCAGCGAACCGATGGACCAAACCGGGCGGTTAAGTCACGGGGCGAAGGTCAAACGGGGACAACTCAGTGCGGTGCAACAAGGCCGCTACGGCACTGGTCCGGCGCCCTACGGGTACCGGCGTGGCGAAGAGGGCGAGAAACCGCTGGTCGTTGACGACCGGGAGGCGGAAGTCGTCCGCACCATTTTCCGCGAATACCTGAACACGCGGAGTACCGGGAAGGTCGTCTCCTACCTCCATTCCCGGGGAATCTTCACGCGCAAAGGTAACAAGTGGTCTCGTCAGGCCATCGCTATCATCCTTTCCAACCGGACGTACCGCGGCCGCGTCAGCTATGGGGACGTAGAAACCCAAGGGATCCATGAGCCGATCATCGATCCGGCGTTGTTTTACAAGGCGAACGCCTTGCGGGAACGGCGCCGGCGCGGCAAGGATGCCGGCGCGAATCTGGACTGACGCCCGTCACATGAATCTTCCGTCGTGTCGTTGACGCCCTTTTCATGCCCCGCTATAATCGCGTTTTGACCAAGACCCACGGCAATTCTCAACCGGTTTCTCCGGCCTTCCGGAAGATAAGGGTTCGTCTGCATGCTCGATCGTAATTCTGTGGCGCTCCTCGTAATCGACTTCCAAGAGAAGCTGTTGCCCAAGATTCTGAACGGTGACTGCGTCGTCCGGCAGGCCGTCAAATTGATTCAGTTCGCGCGGACGCTGGCCCTTCCCGTCCTGGTTACGGAGCAATATCCGAAGGGGCTGGGCCGCACCGTCGAGCCGGTCGCGAAGGAACTCGGAGCCATCGAACCCATGGAAAAGACGGCGTTCGGCTGCCTGGGGGACGCGGCCATCGCGGCGGCTGTGGCCAATACGGGCAGGAAGCAACTCCTGCTGACGGGCATCGAGACGCACGTTTGTGTCATGCAGACCGCGCTGTCAGCCCTCGAAAAAGACTATGAAGTTTTCGTGCCCCGTGACGCGGTGGGATCCCGTCTGGAAGCGGAGTACGACGCGGGGCTTCATCGCCTTGAACGTGCCGGTGTCGAACTCGTTACCACCGAAATGGCGCTTTTTGAAATCCTGCGGGAAGCGGGAACGGCGGAATTCAAGCAAACCCTGCCCCTCATCAAGTAGGACCATCGGCCGAATCGAGGCTGCCATTGGGGGAGAATCATGATAGGAGATCTAGTGATGGCACACGACATTTCACTCGCGGCTACCGCTTCCATCCTCGTACTTGCGGCGCTGTGTACCGCAGCCGTGGCTTCGGCGGACCCCATCGTCACCGCTTACGACGATGATGGCATGGTGACCGTAAACGGCCAACGCACACTGATTATCGGCACCTACTACGCCGGCAACAAGTACACCGCGCCCAAACCCACCCCGGAACTTTATGAGGAACTTGCGGCCGCGGGCTTCAACCTCGTGCACGGCAGTGCCGATACCCTCGACATGATTCAGGCGGCGGGGCTCATGGCCTGGACAAACGCCGGAACGCTCGATCTCGACAACCGGGAAGCGAGCCAACAGAAGATCCTCGATGCCGTCAACGCCGTTAAAGACCATCCAGCGCTGGCCTTTCTGGAGACGGTCGATGAACCCGCATGGACCTGGATGAAAGCCGAGGCGCGCGTCCCGGCACAAGCGCTTATAGACGCCTACCCCATCATCAAGGGCGCCGACCCGAATCACCTGCTGTACACGAATCAGGCGCCAACCAATCTGGTCAAAACGCTTCGCGCCTACAACGACGGAACAGACATTGTCGCCGTGGATATCTATCCGGTGAATCCGGGCGGGTTGAAATATTCCTACGCGCTGTTTGCGGACGGATTCCAGGGCGATCTGAATAACATTTACATCAGCCAGGTTGGCGAGTACGTGGACAAGATGCGCCGGGTCGCCGGGACGAATCGACCCGTGTTTATGGTGTTGCAGGGATTTGCATGGGAGATGCTGACGGACGAGGCAGAACGCCGGGAAGAGAAGATTCTGTACCCTACCTATGAGGAGAGCCGGTTCATGGCCTTCCAATCGCTGATCAAGGGCGCGAACGGCATTTTGTACTGGGGCACGTACTACACGCCGCAGCCGTCGGACAGTTGGACCGGCCTGAAACGAGTCGTCCGCGAAGTCGCCGACCTCGCAGCACCCTTGGCTGAACGGGCGAAAGAGTTGCCCCTGACTGCGGAGTATCACGAAGTGGGACACTCCGTGGACGTGGGCGTCCAATGGTTGGCGAAGGAGCACGACGGAAAGCTCTATCTCTTCACGTGCAACGCCGATAAGAACCCCTGCCGCGCGACGCTATCCGGGTTGAACGGATGGACCGGTTGCCGGGCGATCGATGAAGATCGCGATTTGACGGTCGACAACGGGAGCATCACGGACGATTGGAAGCGGTTCGACGTGCACATCTACGAGTTGACGAAGTAGTCTGCATTTCTCACTGCCCCGAAAGACATCGTCTTGCCCGCCGGTACCTTGGGCGCGGTGAGAAATGCTTTCGAGCAAATTGAAAGCCCGGACCGACACGCAAAGCTCCAAGGCGATTTGGGGTTACCGATTCGACGTTTGGTGGGTGTGAGAATTCCAGGCTAGGGGGGACCGAGGCATACCGACGCTAACGGACCCGCATGGACACTGGTGTTGCATTTGTGCACCACCAAATTGAGCGCCCCTTACAACGGACCAACAACGTAGACGCGGCTTCCAGCCGCGTCTACTTCGACCGTCGTGATTCATAACCCCACCCTTGGATTCGTCAATTGGAACGAACCACGAGAAGACGGTCAAACTCTTTCGGGCGCTCGCCAGGGCCGCGAGGTCAATCAGGAAATCGTTCCGAGTCGTCCGCGTAGTCTTTGTCGGGGGCGTAGGGTGTGGTCCCCGCCACGCCCGCGTCGTCGGCCGGCTCGACGGGTGCCGATTCATCCTCAGTCTTGTCCTGGGGCTCCTCAGCTTTATTCTCCGTAGTTTCCGCCGGTCCTTCGGATTTGCTTTCCTTCGAGTTCTCGCCGTAGGGGTAGCCTTGCCCGTCGTAATTCGTGTCTTCGGATGAGTCCGCCGTCATCGACTCGAGGTAGTCTTCGGGCTTGTACTTTTCGAGTTCTTTGATCTCTTTCTTGACGGGTTTCAGTTCTTCGGTGAGATCGCGTTTTGCCTCATCCCAATAGCCGCGGATATCCCGGATAAATCGCATGGCGATTTTCGCGTGACCGGGAAACTTCTCCGGTCCCAGAATCACCAAGGCGACTGCCGCGATGAGGAGAATCTCCGTGAATCCAATGGTTCCAAACATAGTTTCAATCCGCGGGAATGCGGTGCGAGGACTACCGGCCGCGCAACGCAAACCCGAATTGGTTTCTATCCCTAATTGTACCCCAAGCGGCGCTACGTACCCGCCTGGGCCTCGGCTTTCTTCCGCTTACGGCGTACCACCAAATAGGATAACCATATGCTTGCCTCGTACAAAACCAGCAGCGGCGTCATCATGAACATCATGCTGATGGGGTCGGGCGGTGTCAGGACCGCAGAAAGTACGGCGAGCCCCACGATGGCTTGCTTCCGGTGTTGCTTGAGCGCGGCCGGGGTCAATAAGTCCATGTAGACCAGGATCAAGACGACCATCGGAAACTGAAACACTACGGCAAACCCCAGTAGTCCCAAGAGGATCAAGGAGATGGTTTCGGTGATGCTCAGCATGGTCGTGACGCCCTCGGGCGTCCATTGGAGGATATAGGGCAGCACCAGCGGGAATACCCCAAAATACGCCACCATAAGCCCTATCAGGGACAAGGCGCTGCACCCGATCAGCAACATCAGGACGACCCGCTTCTCGCTGGACTTGAGCCCGGGAAAAATGAATGCGCCAACCTGATACAGGAGGTACGGCATATTGAGAAGCAAACTGCCATAGGCCGCCAGCTTCAACGATAGGAGGAACCACTCCAACGGGTTCTTTTGAAGCCATTGGACGGCCTCGTTCATATTCCCCCCCGCTTCTGCGTCGGCGGTTTGTGCCGGACCGGTAAACCACGCCAATTCAGGCGTATTCAGGGGGTGTTCCAGGGGGCGACGGACGATGTCGAAGATCTGTCCGGAAAAGATGTAGCAAATGACGAATCCGATGATGAATGCAATACCCGCCCGAATGATTCGGGTGCGCAATTCACCGAGGTGCTCGGTAAAGGTCATGCGGGCTTCCGGGTCTCGCTCAGCTTTATTTTCCATATTCCGATACGCTTGCGCGGGCTAAAGATCGTTTATGCCAGGAACCGAAAGGTGATCGTACTGTGTTCCTGCGGGAGGTGCAACTATCCTTCGGAAGGAACTTCACCAAGGACAACGCGCGGCACGACACCCTCGCGTCCGTCAACTGAAAACTGCATGCCGATCTACACGTGACCGGCGGAACTTTGCGACTCTCCGCTGAGTCCCCCCGGACTCGCCATCGGTCCGGATAGTTCCTGGGAACCGGCTCCGGGCGCTGCCGCCGAACGGTTCTGCGCCATTTCTTTCAATGCTTTTCCCGGCTTGAAGGTCCCGACCCGTTTGGCCGGAATCGGTACTTCCTCACCAGTTCGCGGGTTGCGTCCGATTCGGGCGTCGCGCGTTTTGACTTCGAACACGCCGAAGTTGCGGATCTCGAGCCGATTTCCTTCGGACAACAACTGCACGACGCAATCCAACGTTGCCTGGACCACATCGGAGACTTCATTCTGCGTGTAGCCGAGCCGTTCGGCCACGTCCACGACCAGTTCCCGTTTTGTCACACTCATGATTCTCCCGACTCCACCATTGGCGACACCATACCACGGCCGCCGCGTTGTTGCGCGGCCGGTTCACCCCCGTCGACATTAGCCCATCAAATCGTGCCAAGCCTTGCAGTACATCTCGCTGATTGGATTGTCCGTCAACATCAAGCACCGCAACGATGATTGCGATCACGATGACGATGATCAGATTCCTGGTTCCTTTGGACATCCCGGCGGACTTGATTTCAGGTTGTGCGCTGCCGACATATACTTTTTCGCCGGCTTCGGCGCGGGTCTTCTTGTCTTCGATTCCGCCGAGGGTTTCGTTGATCGAGATGAACGCCCGGTGCCATTCATTCTGGAGCTTCTTGATAGCGACCTCTGATTGGGAATAGATCGCTTCGAGGTTGGTGGCTCCCGAGATGATATTCATGGTGTTCGAGTCAAACTTATAATCGGAGCCCAAACCCTCCTTGAGCACCTGATGCTCGCGCGCCAGTTTGCTCTTAATCTTGAGAAACTGGTTCTCGAGCTGCGCCTTGTTCACCCCCGGGCTCGGATAGGCGCTCAGAATCTGGTTGAACAACAGCCAGTCGTTCATGAACTCCTGGCACATCTGAATGTTGCGGTTGAGGGCTTCGATCGTCTTGAGTTGCTTCTTATTTTGGGCCATGGACCGCAGCCTTTCCTAGGTTTGGAAAACTCCCCTCCAAAACCAGCCGACTGTAGCACACGGTGGGGGGGAAGTCAAACCTAAGTAACCGACTTGGAATCGGTTAGCCTGGATTCGGCCGCCTTGGCGCCCCCCGGCGAGCGGTTCGCCGCATCTAGGCTTTGGCTTCCATGAAGTTACGCACGATCTGCTTACCGTTCGCAGTCAGGATGCTTTCCGGATGGAATTGGACGCCCCAGATCGGGAACTCCTTGTGCGCCACCGCCATGATTTCCTGCTGAGCTGTTGCCGCGATGATTTCCAGGCATTCGGGGCAGGTTTCCCGCTTGATAATGAGCGAATGGTACCGCGTCGCGTCGAAAGGAGACGGCACATCCCGGAACAGGGGGTTGTCGGTATGCGTGATAGCGCTGATCTTGCCGTGCATGATGCGGTCGGCGCGGACCACGTCGCCTCCGAAGGCCTGGCCGATACTCTGGTGCCCCAGGCATACCCCGAGCAGCGGAAACTCCGGTCCCAGGCGGCGGATAGTCTCAACCGAGATGCCGGCCTCGTTCGGCGTGCACGGACCTGGGGAGACAATGATGCGGTCGGGTTTGAGGTCGCGAACGGCATCGACGCTGATCTCGTCATTGCGAAAGACCCGAATATCCGGATCCAACTCGCCAAAGTACTGCACGAGGTTGTAGGTGAACGAATCGTAGTTGTCGATAAGCACGATCATGATTCCAGCCCTTTCTCTGCAAACTCGACCGCTCGGAACAACGCCTTGGCCTTGTTGACGGTTTCCTCGAATTCCCGCTCGGGCACGCTGTCGTAGACGATGCCGGCCCCGGCCTGCACATATGCGATATGGTCTTTCAGGATCATCGTGCGGATGATGATGCAGGTGTCCATGTCCCCGCTGAAACTGATGTACCCGCACCCGCCGGAATAAGGGCCGCGCCGGAGCGGTTCCAGTTCGTCAATGATTTCCATGGCCCGAATTTTCGGCGCGCCGCTTACCGTACCCATGGGGAAAGTCGCGCGCAGGGCCTCGTAAGCGTCCGCGTCGTCCTTCAACGTCCCCTCGACCTCGCTCACAATATGCATGACGTGCGAATAGCGCTCGATGGTCATCATCCGGCTGGGGTGTACCGTGCCGGGCGTGCTGACCCGGCCCACGTCGTTGCGTCCGAGATCGACCAGCATGACGTGCTCCGCGACCTCCTTTTCGTCCGCCAGGAGATCCTTTTCCAGAGCTAGGTCCTCCTCGACCGTCGTGCCGCGGGGACGCGTCCCCGCGATGGGGCGGACCATGCAGCGGCGGCCGGTGACCTGGGTCATGACTTCGGGGCTCGACCCGACAAGCGTGAAATCCGGGTAGCGCACCAAGGTCATATACGGGGAAGGATTGATGCACCGCAGGGAGCGGTACAGATTGATGGGGCTGGCGTAGACCTTCCGTTCAAATCGCTGCGACAGGACCACCTGGAAGACGTCCCCGGCGCAGATGTACTCTTTGGCTTTCTTCACCGCATCGCAGAAACCCTCGCGCGTAAAACTGGACTTCACTTCCGTGTCCGGTTCCCCTGAATGGATACGTTCCGTGCTGACGATCAGGGGCTGCTTCAGCGTGTCGTTGAGTTCGTGAATCTTCCGGACCGCGTCGTTATACGCCGCGACGGCGTCGTCTTGAACGTGGGCGTTGGACACGATCTTCAACCGGTTATTGACATGGTCGAAGATGAGGATGGTATCCGTGATCATGAAGTACAGGTCGGGGAGGTTCAGCGTGTCGGGATTCTCGTCGGGGAGCTTTTCGAAGAAACGGACCTGATCGTAGGACATGTAGCCCACGGCGCCGCCGTGAAACTTCGGCACGCCCTCCACCGCGACGGGCGTGTATTGGGCCATGAGTTTCCGCAGTTCGTCGAGGGGTTGCTCCGATTCCATCGATTTGTCCTGGCCGTCGCGCACGATCGTGACAGCTTTCCCCTTGGAGCGGAACACGATGGACGGGTTCGCGCCCAGAAACGAGTAGCGGCCGATGGAGTCGGCCCGCTCCACGCTTTCCAGTAGAAAGGAGTAGGGTTGGTCTTTTGAAATCTTCATGTATGCCGTAACGGGAGTTTCGAGGTCCGCGACCACATCGCGGTACACCGGGACCAGGGAGCCCGGTTTCGCGATGCGCTGAAACTCCTCCAGTGTCGGGTGAATCATCGGTCGTATCCTTTTGTTGGTTCGCTCAAATCACGAAGTGGCCACGCCGTCGCCGTCCAACGTGACCGAACCGTCAAAGTCCACCTTGCGGTAGAAACAACTCGTCTCGTTGGTGTGGCAGGTCGGCCCCACGGGGTCGCATTTCAGCAGTAGCGCGTCGGCGTCGCAGTCCGTGCGGATTTCGAGGACGTGCAACACGTTGCCGGAAGTTTCTCCCTTGCGCCACAGCTTCTGGCGCGAACGAGACCAAAAACAGGCCTGCTTTTCACGCAAGGTGACCTCCAACGCTTCAAGGTTCATGTAGCCGACCATCAATACCTGCCCGGATTCGTAATGCTGGACCACGGCGACAACAAGCCCCTTATCGTCCAGCTTGATCGTATCGGTCAGGGTTCTCGAATTCTCGGCGTTCATGACATTCCTCTCCACGTGCGTTGCGGGCTCGGAAGACCCTTCTATTTCCCTCTCGCGAAACCGGTTGCAGCAGCGATCGCGGAAGGCGAACGAGGCCGTATCGCGATTTCGAAAGTCGGGCAAACAAGAATACGAAACAGGAATAGATTCAGGAATGGGTATAGTGACGCCATCGGTGGTGGGAAAGCGAATGTGCCGGCATCACGAGTCCTCCAAGGGCGCGGTGCACACTGACACCGCAATCAACGTCTAATGCACTATCGCACAGAGTATGCGCACGTTTCAAGTAGTGGGCTGAGCTGAATTTGCTCGCCCCTCGGTCGATGTGGACGTGATGGACGATTATGGGCCGGATGCGGGCTTCTCGTTGTCCTCGGCGGGGGATTCCTGGTCCGCCAGGGAGTCGAAAGACGTGTCTTCGTCGGAGGAAGGTTCCGAATCCAGTTCGATGGGTTCCGATTCCGCTTTGGGCAGGGCGTCGTCCGCGTCCCAGGCCACGGCCAGTTCCGGTTCGTCATCGACATGGCCGGTGAGGGATTGCTCCTCTTCTTCGGCGGCTTTGACGGACTCCTCGTAGGTCACGAGATCTTCGGAATCAGGACGTGGGGCCGGTTCCGGAACAAGCGCCTCATCGGCCGTCATGGGTTCGTGGACGGATTGCCGTGCGGGCGCCGCAATCTCGGCCGCAACAGGCGGACTCTGCATTTCCGCCGCCGGCTGCGCCGCGCTTTCCGTATTGACAATATTTACCGACACCTCGCCAATTTCTTCGGCCCCGATTACGCGCCGGGCCAACTCGTCCAGGTAGGTTTTCAACTGTGTGGAAGTCTCGCGGACACTCGCGTCCGCGGGATTCAAGAGATGCACGTCGGCATGGACGTTGGCTTTGTCAGCCGCCTTGGTTGGAGTGAGGTGAACCGTCCCTTTCTTTACGACGGGAATCTTGGTGAATGTCTTGTTCAGCGTGGTCGCGATGGGATCAAGCTGGATCGTCACGGGCCCGGTATCGTCGTTAAATCGTAGTTCCCGTGACCGCCGCCGCCGGTTTCCCAAAGGTAACAGGGCGAAGATGGCCAGTGCGGCGGCGACACATCCGATGGCGATTCGAAGCATGGGATTGGGTTGCGGAAGCTGAGCGACGATTGTCTGGTAAAGGCCGCTCAAGGAAAACACGGCGATCGCCGCACCGCCCGCGAGGAGCGCAATGCACGCCAGCTTCTGAATAATCGTCTGGAGGATTCGCATGAGTGTCTTTCCTTTTCCCGGGATGTTGGCCGTTCCCCGGCACGTTGCGGTGGATTCGCGCGGGCCGTCCCGAATTATACCCCATGGAAAGGAACGGCGTGAACGGGGTGCCCGCAGACATACCTCTACTATCGCCCTTTGACGATGAATTGATCAACCATGTCCGAGGAAAGTTCCCCGCGCCGGAACCGGTCGCTCTGCAGGATTCGCGCGCAAAGGGTTGCGGAGGTCTTGACGCCGACCGTCGTAAACTCATTCAGGGCGCCCGCCAGCCGGTTGATCGCTTCGTCGCGGTCCGTGCCCCACGAAATGACCTTGGCAAGGAGCGAATCGTAGTAGCGCGGCACGGTGTAGCCCGGGAATAAGTGGCTGTCGATACGAATGCCGGGGCCGCCGGGAATATGGCAACGCGTGATCGTACCGGGGCAGGGCGCAAAGTTGTTGTCCGGGTCTTCGGCATAGACACGGGCCTCGATGGAAAAGCCTTGGGGCCGCACCGTGGTCGTCTTAAGTGGTTCCCCGGCGGCAATCCGGATCTGTTCCTTGACAAGATCCATACCCGTGACTTCCTCGGTTACGGGATGCTCGACCTGGATGCGCGCATTAAATTCGATAAAATAGAACTGTCCATCGGGCGCAACCAGAAATTCCGCCGTGCCCGCATTGGAGTAGCCGATGGCCTTGGCCGCGCGGTAGGCCGCTTTCGCCATCTTGGACCGAAGGGAACTGGTCAGTCGCGGCGAGGGCGTTTCCTCGATCAGTTTCTGGTGGCGACGCTGAATCGTGCATTCGCGCTCGCCGAGTGTGATGATCCGGCCGTGCTCGTCACCCAGCACCTGAAACTCGACGTGGCGCGCGTCCTCAACGAACTTTTCGAGATACACGCCGCCGTCACCGAAGGCCGCCTGAGCCTCGATTGTGGCCATGCTGACGGCTTTCTGGAGCGCGGCGTCGTTGTGGGCGATGCGCATGCCTTTGCCGCCTCCGCCGGCCGAGGCCTTTACGAGGACCGGGAACCCGATTTCCCGCGCGATGGAAAGGGCTTCGGCGGGCTCCTTGACGAGACCCTCGCTGCCCGGGACGACCGGCACGCCGGCCGATTTCACCTTCTCGCGGCAAGCGGACTTATCGCCGCTCAGGGAGATGGCTTCCGGCGTAGGGCCGATAAAACCGATGTTGCAGTCGCGGCACATGGCGGCGAACTTGGCGTTTTCCGATAAGAAACCATAACCGGGGTGAATGGCGTGGGCGTCGCAAATCTCCGCCGCCGTGATGATGCTTGGAATGTGGAGATAACTTTCGGTCGCACTGGGGGGGCCGATGCAGATGCTCTCATCGGCCAGCGAGGCGTGAAGGCAATCCTGGTCCGCTGCGGAATATACCGCGATAGACGTGATGCCGGTATCGCGGCACGCCCGAATAATCCGCACGGCGATCTCGCCGCGATTGGCTATGAGGATTCGACGAAACATGGTGATTGCCGCCTACTCGGCCGGACGCACAGCGAAAAGAGGCTGGTTGTATTCGACCGGCTCACCGTTCTCGACCAGTATGCTGACGATGGTTCCGTGCACTTTCGCAGCGACTTCGTTCATGAGCTTCATGGCTTCGACGATACACACGGTCTGCCCCTCTTCGACGACGTCGCCGGGGCTTACAAAGGGCGCTTCACCCGGTGCCGGCGCGGCGTAAAACACACCAACCATGGGTGAATCGATCGTGACCAGCCCCTCTTCCATTTCCTCGATCGGGGGTTCGTCGTGTTTCGACGCCGGACCCGGCGCAGGATGGGGAGCGGGCGGTTCCACCGCGATATGGGTTGGCGGAGGCATATGGGTCAACACCGGCTGGGGGTGTGCGACCTGCGGTTGCGGCTTGCAGAGGCGGATGCGCCGCCCCTCTTCCTCTATCTCGATTTCGGCCAGCTCAGAGGTTTGAAAAATCCCAATCAGCTCCCGAAGCTTATCCAGGTCCAATGACCAACCCTCCGTTCTTTCGCAGACTCGTTCGCAGCGCTGCGGTTGCCGCGACGCAGGTCGGCGTCAGGCGCGTTCGATGTACTCGCCCGTCCGGGTGTCGACCTTAATCGATTCCCCTTCGTTGACAAACAAGGGCACTTGTACCGTGGCGCCCGTTTCGAGTGTGGCGGGTTTTGTGCCGCCCGTGGCCCGGTCTCCCTGGACTCCGGGATCGCATTGCGTGATCTCCAGTGTAACCGTGATGGGGAGACTGAGCTTGAGGACTTTGCCGTCGTGGAAAAGCAGATTCACGTTGTTGTTTTCTTTCAGCCAGAATTTGTTGTCGCCGACGGTGTCCGCGCTGACTGCAATCTGCTCGAAGGAGTCCGGATCCATGAAATGGTACAAGTCGCCGTCGTTATACAAATATTGCCAAGTCCGCTCTTCCAGCCGGACATCTTCCAATTTCTCGCCCGACCGGAACGTCTTCTCCAACACCCGGCCGGACATAACGTTCTTGAATTTCGTGCGCACGAATGCGCCGCCCTTTCCGGGTTTAACGTGCTGAAAATCCACTATTTCCATGAGATCGCCGTCTATGAGAACAACGAGCCCGTTGCGAAAATCCGCTGTCGAAATCATGCTCCGAGAATCCTTAATTCCTTGGGTGACACGCTCAGGTTTTCGCATCCGTCCTTCGTGACGACCACGAGGTCTTCGATGCGGACCCCTCCGCGTTCCGGCAGATAGATGCCGGGTTCGATGGTTACCATCATGCCCGGTTCGAGAGTCGTCTGGGACTCAGGGTTCAACCGGGGTGCTTCGTGTATTTCGATTCCAACCCCGTGACCGAGCCCATGCCCAAAATGAGTTCCGTGCCCCGCATCGGCAATAATGGAGCGCGCCACCGCGTCCAAGTCCTTGCACAGCATGCCCGGTCGAATCGCTTCAAGCGCCATCCGCTGAGCCGTAAGCGTCAGTTCATAGATCTCCTCGAACCAAGCGCCGGGAATCCTACCGAACGCGTAAGTGCGAGTCAAGTCAGAGCAGTACCCGTCGCGTCGACAGCCAAAGTCCAGCAACACAATATCGCCGGACGCCAGCGCGCGATCTCCCGGTTGCCCATGGGGCAGGGAACTGCGTGCGCCGAACAGGGCGATAGTGTCGAATGAGGCCCCGCGAGCCCCCCGGGCCTTGAATTCATACTCGAATCGCGCCGCCAAGTCCCGTTCCGTCGTTCCCGGTTCGAGCGCTTCCACCAAGTCCAGCAGCACGCCCTCGGCCAGTTCGCCCGCCGCGCGAATCCGCGCGATCTCGTCCTCACTTTTGCGGATGCGCAGTGCCGAGACGATGTCCGAAACCGCTTCGAGGTTGCCGGAGTATGCGGACCGGACCGTGTCGAATTCGCTCACCGTAACGTAGCCGGGCTCGAACGCCACGTTTTCTGCCCCGAGCGCAGCCAATCGTTCCGCGGCGCGGGTATGAAGGTTTCCCTTCATTTCCTCGATAGCGTAGCCCTGGACCTCGATGGCCGCCTGCTCCGTATACCGGAAGTCACAGAGGAACTGCGCCTCGTTGGCTGTAATGATGATCGCCGAGGTCGTTCCGGTGAAGCCCGCCAGATACTGGTTGGTGGGCGGAGCGAAACTGAGAAACGCGTCGCAACCGGCCGCATCGAGCCGACCTCGCAACGCTTTGATACGTTTCGTCATGGTAACCCCTTACGTGTCTCACATTTTATCGATTACGACTACGGCCACGAAGAGCACAGTGCCGCGCAGGCGCGCGTGGCATTGCCCTACGTTGAGGCTTGCTTCTGGCGCGCATTTTGCAAGCGTTCGCCCGCGGCCTGCATGGCCTGGCCTTCTTCGATCAAGGCCTCACCGCCCTTTACATCGCCCGAATTCTTACGTTCGTTGCCGTAGGATATGGCGATTTTGGCGAAATCAAAGTAGACGTCCGGCCGGCTGGGGTACAGCTCGATGCACTTGCGGTACTGCTTTATCGCTTCGTCGTAGTACCTGAGCTGGTCGACGGACTTGTCGACCTCGCCGCGGCGCCACAGGGCACGCGCCAGCAGGTTGCGATAGGCCACTTGTTCCGGGCTGCGCTCCACGCATTTTCGGGCCCATTCAACACATTGGGTTGCGTATTCGATCTTTTTCTCGTCGGTCGTTGCGAAACGAAACAACATTTCATACCAAAGACAAAGGTGCGCCGACACATCGGGATCGTAGGGGTAGCGCATATCAGCATCCGTGAATCGCGCCAACCACAGGGGAATTCGTTCCATGGCGCGGGCCTTGGCCTCCTGTGGCCTTACGATCAACAGTATGGCGTCCGGGGGGATCGACTCGTTTTCGTTAACAGGACGGGCGGAAGGACTTCCGGGCTGCAACCGGGTGTAGAGTTTGCCAAACGTTTCTTGCGCCGCGCGGCTTGGAATCAGCAACGATACCACCCGCTCGGACATCTGGGGGAACTTCGGATTCGCTGCTTGCGCCCCCGAGGTGGTGTCGTCCACACCCAGAATGTCAACGGCTGCTTCAAGGCGCAGCTTTTGTTCCAGTTTGCTGCCCATGGTACGGTCTAACTGATAGACCCGCCATCCGCACGCGACCACGATGGCCGCTGCCAATAAGCCTGGCGCACCGATGAAGTAGGCTTGTCCGCGTGTAAGCCGGGGTACCGAGGAATCGGCCGCCAGGGACAGGAATAAGCCGGCCAGCAGAAATACCAGCGTTGCAAGCGCAGGGTTGGAGAAATTGAAGTCGACGAAAGCATGGAGCACGAATCCGAGAGTGCCGCAGAATACGCCGGTCAACAGCCAGCGGTATGCGGTATCGGCTTCGCGCAGAACACGCCGTACACCCCACAGTGCGAAATACCCCCAGAAGGCGATGAACGCGATGCCGCCGAAAACGCCGGTCTCACAAAATGCCTGTAAGAAGTCATTGTGCGCCTGTTTCACGTCGGCCGAATTGGGCAACTGGTATTTGGGATAAACCGTACCGAAATTGCCGAGCCCTACGCCGGTAATCGGATTGGCCAGGGCCATTTTGAGCGCCGACCGCCAGTACGACAATCGCAAGAACGCGGTTGCGGGGTTCATCATGGCATCAAACGAAGGATTGATTCCTTTGAGATCCAGGTTGGATTCGGCGGGTTGCTGGCTCTCGGGTTGGGGTTGGCCCTCGACCGCCCACGCAGGCGCATCGAGCAATCGCGCGCCCGTCGCCGCCGCAAATAAAATTAACGCGGCGATCGCAGCACCGCGGGCACCCGCCATCTTCCGTCCCTTCCAGAGGAGAAACCCGCCGAGCGAGAGTGCCGCGGCGGTAGCAAGCATCCCACCGCGGGAATAGGTGTGGGCGAGGCCGATGCACTGGAGCAGTGCCAGCGCCGCCAGCGCTCCACATTGAATCCAGAGGAGCACGGTTCGTGTGCCTTTCTTGACAATGGCGAGGTAGGTTCCCGCGCCAATCCCGGCGGGAAGAATTGCGCAGTACAAGCTCCAGCGGATGGGGTGGTTGGTCCAGTCGTCCCCCGGGTACGCAAAGGCAAAGTAGAAGGAGTAATAGGTGGCCATCGCCACAAAGGCGCCGAAGCCGATTGACAGTCCCAGGATGAGCGCCTTCAGGTTGAGCCGGGGTTCGCTGGCGACGGAGGCCGGGCTTCCCGCGCGAAGTTTCAAGAGGGCCTGAACCGAGCCGCCGATGGCGAAGGGAATCGAGACCAGTACCCAGCATGCCAACGCATTGGCGAACAACAGAGACCCCATGGCGCGGTTGCTCTCGATCCGGCTGCGGATGGCTTCCGTCATTTCGGTGGTGCCGAAATACCGTTCCATCAGCGCGGGGTCCTTTACGGCCTCCCGCGTCATCGGCATGAGGTACTTGATGTGGAGAATGCTCCAGATGGTTTCTGCGAATGAGGTGAGCACGAAAAATCCGAGCACGATTGCGACCGCGCTACGCGACCGTAAGCCGCTCGCGGCCATCATGAAGATCATGAGGTACGCGGCCCAATTCAAAAGGGATCGATAGGTCGCGTCATACTGAACCGAGAAGAGTCCCGTTATGAATGCAACCGCGAAAAACACCGCCAACAACCCGATATGAACGGGGTAGCGGAGTTCCTCTTTCCGGAACAACATCCGCGCGGACCACAATGCGAAAAGCACGGTCACGACCCCCACAAAGTACGTATTCTTTTCAGGATAGGTCAGGCCATCTACCCACGGCCGGACGAAGATGAGTCCCCCCAGGCCCAGCGCCAAAACGATCTCGTGAACGGGTGCGCCGAACGGGGCCCAAGTCTCTTCCGCCGGGGCACCGGTTTGCGACGGTTTAGGTATGCAAGTGGACTTGCTGCTCATGGTGTCTTGCGTCTTCCGTTTGCGGAAATCATTAGTAGAACGATAAGGCAATACACGCCCACCGTCTGCGCTACCACCACGATGGTACCGGTTGTGGTGACGTGGGGCAAAAGCACGGCGCCGAGGCCGCACACGAAGCCCACGAGGTAGATGAATTCCACCGCTTGACTCGGCGACATGCCGATCTCGACCAGCCGGTGTGAAAAATGACGCTTGTCGCCCTTCATGATGGATTCCCCCCGGCGCCAGCGGATAAAGACGACGCTCATGGTGTCGAAGATGGGTACGCTCAGCGCCAGTAACGGTGCGGCCAACGCAATGCGCGATGGGGTTCGCTCCGCGGTGTAGAAAGTGCCGAGGAGCGCGACGGTCGCAAGCAGGTAGCCGCAAAACATCGCGCCGGCGTCACCCATGAAGATGCGCGCAGGGTTGAAGTTGTGAAAGAGGAAGCCGGCCACCGATCCCGCAAAAACCATGAGCAAAACACATACAAACGTCTGCCCGCTCGGAAGGAAACATGCGAAGAGCGCCAATGCCGCGATGACGGCAACTCCGGCGCAGAGCCCGTCCATGTTGTCCAAGAAATTCATGGCGTTAATCATCATAATCACCCAGAACATGGCCGCGAGGGATCCCGCGATTGCCGCCAGTGGATCGGGCAGGATGTCGTTGAAGAAGTCGAACCGCACGCCGGATACGACGAGCACCAGTGTTGCCACGATCTGGCCGGCCAATTTCTTCTCCGGCCGAAGCGCATGCAAATCGTCCACCACGCCCAAGGCAAAAACGATAAGACCCCCGGCGATGACACCGGCGAGTTTCCACTGCGCGTCCTGTCCCCGGCCAAGAAAGTGGAGCACGTGATCTTCAATCCACGCGTAGCCCAATTGGGTTGCAGGAATTAGAAGGAGTAGATTTACCGCGATCACAAGATGGAAGGCAACGCAGATCGCGACGCCACCAAGTAAAGGCACCGGTTCGGTCTGCATTTTGCGGTCGCCAGGATGATCGAAGACCCCCCAACGGATTGCCAATAAACGCATAAAATGCGTGAGGATTGCCGACGCCACAAAGGAAACCCCTAACGCATACGCGAAAATCGAGTACCAATTCACTTGCCAGTCAGTCATGCCTTTCCCACGCGATTCATGTTCCCCACGGACGGAAGCCCTTATTGTTAACCAAGACGGGGCCGGAAATCTATCGGTGCTTGGCTGCGCCGGGCAAGCGTGGGGCAGATACGGATACTTGGCGTAAACCCCGCTGAGAACTGCGACTCGATCTCAGCGTGTGAGAACCTCCTCGTACACGTCGAATTCGCGACGGGCGATATGTTCGGCGTGGAGGTCGGTTTGGACTCGTTGGCGGGCGAATTCGCCCATGGCCCGGCGTTGCGCGGGATTCTCGAGGAGTATGTTGATGGCTTCGGCCAAGGCCACCGGGTCGCGGGGCGGTACATTAAGACCGGTCTGTGTGTGAATGTTGACGAATTCGACGCCGGTTCCGAGCGTGGTGGCAACGACGGGTTTGCCGCACGCGTGCGCCTCAAGCATGGAGATTCCGTACGCTTCGCTCCGTGCGACAGATGGAAAAGCGAATACGTCACAGCCGTGGAGGTGGGCGATGAGGTCCTCGCGCGTCAGGCGCCCCGGAAAATGCACCGGCGCGTCGAGTTCTTTTGCCAGCGCTTCGCAGGCCGCGCGCTCCGGGCCATCCCCCGCGATAACCACCGGCGCTTGAATGCGTTTCGATGCGCGCACCAGGTTCTCGAGACCCTTGTAGTACCGGTGCCGGCCGCTGAAGAGCACGTACCCACCGCCGTACCGGTCGTGCAAGGCGCGCACGGTTTCCTCGCCGGGGTGGACGAATTCTTCGGGCAGGATTCCCAGCGGAATGATACGGCACATATCCTTGAACGGTTCAAGCGTGGTCGAAGTCTCCAGGTATTGTTGCGACGTAGTGATGATAACGTCGGCCGCTTCGAGGAACCGGCGCTGCACGGGCGCGTAAATCCGCATGGCCTTCGCCTGGCGCACCACGTCGCTCTGATACCGCACCACGAGACGCGCCTTCGGTCTAGCCACGAGCCACGAAACTTCGGCCGTCGGATTCGGTACGTGAACGACGACGACATCCGCGTCTATCTTGCGCACGTGCCAGGGGAAGGTGGGAGCGATCGGCGCACTTTGGAAGCGTCCCCATTCGCCGACTTCCGTAACGCGGGTGCCGTCCCGATCGACGACGCGGGTGCGCCGGGATCGACTGCATGTGAGGGCCTCGACCTCCGCCCATTGCCGCTGAAACCGGCACATGAGCGCCATGTGATGTTCCATGCCTCCGTGAACCGGCGGGTCGAAGTCTTTGTATATGTGGACAATCTTCAACGTCCCGTACTAGCCTCCGTCTCGTTCATGTTCCCATCGCGCGCCGGTACGTCTCCAACGTCTGCTCGGCTGCGTTGGTCCAACTGTACCGTTTGGATCGCTTCAATCCTTTTTCCGACAACTCGTTTCGCAGCGCTTCGTCGGTTGCCAGCATACGCATACTGTCGGCAAGGGCGCCCACATTGGTGGGATCTTCCGTCAGGGCCGCGTCGCCGGCGATTTCCGGCAGACTCGAGACATTGGAGGTGAGGACCGGTACGCCGCACGCCATCGCTTCCACCACGGGAATGCCGAACCCCTCATACAGGCTGGGGTATACCAATGCGGTAGCGCCGCTCATCACCGCGGGCAAATCGTCATCCTCGATGAATCCAGGAAAGTGAATGCGCCGGACGTGGTCCGTCAGATCCGCTTCCTGACGGATCGGTGCGACCTTCCAGCCGTCGCGCCCCGCAATGACAAGGTCCTCTTGAATATCTTCGGCAATTCGAGCCCAAGCCTGGATGATACGCGCCACATTCTTGCGGGGTTCGATGGTCCCAACAAAGAGAACGTAACGATCCGGCAAGCGGTATTTCCCCTTCGCAGCCAGTTGCTCGCCTTCATTGCGCGGCGTGTACCGTTCGTCTACCCCGTTGTGCACCACGTCGATGCGGTCCGCCGGAATGTTCAATACTCTGCATATCTCGTTCGCGGTCGCGGTTGATACGGCGATGATCCGGCTGGCGTGCCGGGCGGATCGGGCGACGGCCCAGCAGTAGTATCGGGCGCGTTCCGCTCGATACCACGAGGGATTATGGAAGAAGGTTAGATCGTGAATTGTGAGGACCATGTTGCGCAGGGAGAATACACTTCCCACGTTCGCGGGATAATGGACGATGTCTGCACGGGCCGCGCGAATGTCGCGCCGGATGCCGAATTGGTCGTAGCGAATGCGGGCGCTCGCGGAGCGAATGGCCCGCTTTTGAACGTTCGCGGGGGAGTCCTCAAACTGCTTGGGCCAGCTTACGTGAGCCGGCCAGATCACGGTCACCGCGCCCTCTTTCATGAGGCGGGGCGTTCTCGCGGCAAGTTGCGTGGTGTACACACCCGTTCCGCTGCGGTTGCCCGCTTGCAGTGCGTTGAGCAACACCTTCATGAGGCGATCTCCCTATAGGCTGACAGCGTTGCTTCGGCACAGGATCGCCAGGAAAACTGCCGCGCCCGATCGTGTCCCTCCGCTATCATTCGTGATCGCAGCTCCGTGTCGTTTATCACGTGTTCGATGGCGTTGGAGATCCCTTCCTCGTCTTCAGGATCGCAGTAGACGGCCGCGCCACCGCCGACTTCGGGCAAGCACGATACGTTCGAGGCAACGACCGGGCAACCGCACGTCATCGCTTCAAGCACCGGGAGCCCGAATCCTTCGTAAAACGACGGGAAGACAAACACGTCTGCCGCTGAATACAGCGCGGACAGTTCATCGTACGTTACGAAGCCCGTGTGGGTGACTTTGTCTGCGAGGCCGGGCTTTCCGAACTCGTCCAGCGTATTCCCAGAATTCCAGCCGATGGACCCCGCGAGCACCAGCCGGTGCGGCAGCGATTTGGCGAGCAACCGAAACGCGCGGATCAGTCCTCGCACGTTCTTTCGTGGTTCAATCGTGCCGGCAAAAAGCAGATACGGATCGCGAATCCCGAACCACTCGGCCACGCACTGCTGGGCTTCGTCTCGTGGGACCGGTTGCAGGGAAACGTTTGCCGCGCCGTAGGTGACGCGGACCTTCTCCTCCGGAACCTCCAGGAGGTTCACGATGTCGTGCATGGTCGATTCAGACGACGCCAGCAACAGGTCGGCGTCATGTGCGAAGCGCCGAATATTCTTCGAGAAAGGGCCGACCACTTTCGGGCTGCACCATTCCGGGCGTACCAGAAAGGCCAGGTCAAAAATGGATAAGACACGTCGCCCTCGGCGGGAAGGAGGTAGAAAGTAGTTGGTCGCGTGATACACGTCCAAGCTGCCGATGAGGCTTTCCACTGCGGGAAACCGGAAGGCGTTCCACATCGCATACATCGCCCGTGTGGGAATCGGCACATGCCGGCAGGTCACGCGATCCGCCAAGGCGTCCAGGCTCGGGGCGCCCAGCCCCGTTGCGAGCCCCTTGATGGCGGGAGCGTCGGGCAGATTCAGGAGGGCTTCGAGCAAGGAATAGCAGAAGTTGCCGACACCGGTCCGGCTATTGGTAATGGGACCCATGTCATACCCAACCTGCATATAAAGCTCGGAACCTCCATAGGTACGCTCTAACTGGTTAAATACTAGCAGCTTATGACGTAAGTTGTCAAGTGATAATGTGTCCGGCGTTGCGGCGAGGGAATCGGCTTAACTTATTTTTCATTAATGAGTTAAGTGACGAACACGAAAGGGATGTCGAAACAGGTCGAGTCTTGACAGAGGTAGGCGAGTATGTTACACTCGCGCGATTATTAGCACTCCATAGAGTTGAGTGCCAAATCGGGGTTTCGACCATGCGACCCGAGGCTGAACTCTCAGAACGCGAAAAACTTATCTTGCAGGCCGTCGTGCACAGTTATATCACGACGGCCGAGCCGGTGGGGTCGCGGTCTATTGTGAGGCGTTTCGATTTGGGCGTGAGCGCCGCCACGGTGCGCAACGTGATGTCGGACCTGGAAGAGCACGGGTACCTGCAGCAGTTGCACACCAGTTCGGGCCGGGTGCCGACCGATGAGGGCTACCGGTACTACGTCGACTACCTGATGCGAGTCCAGGATCTGACCTTGCAGGAGCGGGCCCGGATTGAGAGGGAGTTAACCGCGAAGCGGGACGATGCCGATGAGGTGATGCGGCAGACCAGTCATTTGCTTGCGTTGATGGCCCATCAAACCGGTATCGTAGAGGTTCCGGGCGAAGGACGGGCACAGGTCAATCGCATCGAGCTGGTGCCCGTGTCGCAGACCCGTACGGCAATTCTGATCGCCGACAGCCTCGGGCGCGTCCGAACGCAGATCGTTTCGTACGAACGGCCTATGAATTCCGTTCAAGTGCAGCGACTGAGCGCGTTCTTGAATGACAATCTGCGCGGCGTTCCCGTGGAGAATCTGGCCCAATCGCTGCAAACGCGGTTACGTGTGTACCTCGACGAGCAGCGAGGGTTGGCGGAAGAAGCGATGCGGCTGCTGCAGCTCTTGCCGGCTCATCGGCCGGGGCAGTTGTTTTTGGAAGGCGCGACGCAGTTGTTCGAACAGCCTGAATTTCGGGATGTCGAACGGGCGCGCGAAGTGTTCAGTCTACTGGAAGAACGCGATCGTTTGGTGGACTTGCTCCGCGTGGGCGTTATGAACGAGGAGCAAGCCGGCACCTACGTCATTATTGGTAAAGAGGCCATTGGCAAGGGAATCGACGGTATCAGCATCGTGGCGTCGCCGTACTCGGTCGGGTCCAGGAACGTCGGCATGATTGGCGTTCTGGGACCGAGACGCATGCCCTATTCGCGGATTACCGCTGTCGTGGACTTTACGGCTGGCATGTTGAGCCGGCTGTTGACCAAGCTCGCCGGAGCCGGTAGTTGACGGGTTTTCCGGCGCACAAGGTAATTGGGTACGAATGAGTAAAACGGAAACAAAGAAGACGGAATTGGAAAGACGGCTGGAAGAAGAAGCAGAAGCGGATCGGAAGGCTCGAAACGAATCAACTTCGGAGCCGGAGGGCGCGGAGCATCCGGAAGGCATCGGCCCGGCGGATACGGCATCGCCGGGCGCTCACGAGTCGGAGTCGTTTAAGGCCGAGCGGGACGCATTGGCCGACCAGTTGTTGCGTGCCCGGGCCGAGTTCGACAACTACCGGAAACGGATGGCACGGGAAGCCGAGCGTACCCGCCAGATGGCGGCTGAGTCGTTGATTCGGGACATTCTGCCAGTTGTTGACCACCTCGAACTCGCGCTGAAACACGCCGACGATCACCCGGGCGCGCTGGGTGAAGGCGTGGCATTGGTTTTGCGCCAATTCCACGAGGTGCTGGGCAAGCACGGCGTGCAACCCATCCCGGCCGAAGGCGAGCCCTTCGATCCGAACGTGCACGAGGCCGTGATGCAGCGCGAAACGGACGGTGTGCCGCCGGAATCCGTTGTCGAAGAATTTCAAAAGGGATACCGCTTGGGTTCCATCGTGCTTCGGCCATCAAAAGTGGTCGTATCCATGGGGAGTCCGCAGGCGGCGTCTGCCGCAGACGAACTCGGTGAAGGTGAACCGCCGCCGGAGCCGTCCACGGAAGACGGCGATCCGGCGTAGCGTATCCCAAACATTAGTTTACGAACCGATTGTCGGAATGGAGGCTTGAACGTAATGGGTAAAGTGATTGGCATTGACCTGGGTACGACGAATTCGTGCGTCGCCGTGATGGAAGGCGGCGAGCCGACGGTCATTGCAAACGCGGAAGGCAACCGCACCACGCCGTCTGTGGTGGCGTTTACGAAGGATGGGGAACGGTTGGTCGGAGCGGTCGCCAAACGGCAGGCCATTACGAATCCTCAGAACACCGTGTTTTCTATCAAACGGTTTATGGGGCGTCGGCACTCCGAAGTATCGGAAGAAGAAAAGCTTGTGCCTTATGCCGTCGGGGAAACCGGTTCCGGCGATTGCCAGGTCACCGTTCAGGGCAAGAACCACCGTCCGCCCGAAATCTCTGCCATGATCCTGCGGAAGATGAAAGAAACCGCGGAATCGTATCTCGGCGAATCGATTTCGCAGGCCGTGATTACGGTCCCCGCGTACTTCAACGATTCGCAACGCCAGGCCACCAAAGACGCGGGCAAGATTGCGGGTCTTGAAGTGCTGCGCATCATCAACGAACCCACCGCCGCGGCCTTGGCTTACGGTCTCGAAAAGAAGAAGAATGAGAAAATCGCGGTCTACGACCTGGGCGGTGGCACCTTTGATATCTCGATTCTCGCCATCGGCGATGACAGTTTCGAAGTGCTGAGCACCAACGGCGACACGCACCTGGGCGGCGACGACTTTGATCAGCGCATTATTGACTGGATGGCGGACGAGTTCCTCAAGGACCAGGGCATCGATCTCCGAAAAGATCCGATGGCGTTGCAGCGCCTCAAGGAAGCGGCGGAAAAGGCCAAGTGCGAACTGTCTTCGACGAAACAGACGGACATCAATCTGCCCTTTGTTACGGCGGACGCGTCGGGTCCCAAACACCTCAACTACACGTTGACCCGCGCCAAACTCGAACAGTTGTGCGACGACTTGTTGCAGCGAACCAAGAGCCCATGCTACCGGGCGTTGGAAGACGCGGGATTGAAAGCAGACGAAGTCAACGAAGTGATCCTGGTCGGTGGTATGACGCGCATGCCGGCCGTGGGCGAAATCGTCAAGAATGTTTTCAGCAAGGAGCCGCACCGGGGGGTGAACCCCGACGAAGTCGTCGCCATCGGCGCCGCGATTCAGGCGGGCGTTTTGGCGGGTGACGTGAAGGACGTCCTGCTGCTCGACGTGACGCCCTTGTCGCTGGGTATCGAGACCTTGGGCGGCATCTGCACGAAGTTGATCGAGCGCAACACGACGATCCCCGTAACGAAACGGCAGATCTTCTCGACGGCGTCGGACAATCAAAACGCGGTGACGATTCACGTCTTGCAGGGCGAGCGCGAACTGGCGGGAGACAACCGGACGCTGGGGCGCTTCGACCTCATGGGCATACCGCCTGCGCCGCGCGGCATTCCGCAAATCGAGGTGACCTTCGACATCGACGCCAACGGTATCGTCCACGTCTCAGCCAAGGATCTCGCGACCAGCAAAGAGCAGAAGATCCGGATTGAATCGTCGAGCGGTTTGTCGGAAGACGAAATCAACCGTATGGTGAAAGAGGGCGAATCGCACGCGCAGGAAGATCAGGCGAAGAAGAAGGAGATCGAAGTCCGAAACAACGCCGATTCGCTCGTCTACGCGACCGAAAAGACCTTACGGGAACACGGAGATAAGGTGGGTGCCGACGACAAAGCAGCCATTGAAGCGACCATTGCCGAATTGCGAACCGCACTGGAAGGAACTGACGTGGCGGCGATCGAAGCAGCCATGGAGAAACTGCAACAAGCTTCTCACAAACTCGCGGAAGCCATGTACCAGGCGAGCGGAGCGCAACAAGAAGGCCCAGCGCCCGAGCCCGGCACGTCGGAAGAACCTTCCTCGGCCGGCGACGGCTCCACCGCGGACGACTCGGTCGACGCCGATTTCACCGTTGTCGACGATGAGGAGAAGCAATAAGAACCGCGGGAAGAACTCACAAAGGTCCAAGTGTTAGACTATGGCTATGCCCCAACAAAAAGACTACTACGAGCTTCTTGGTGTTTCCCGCGACGCGAGTACGGAGGAAATCCGGAAAGCGTATCTGAAGCTGGCCCATAAGTATCATCCCGACAAGACCGGCGGGGATAAGGTCGCTGAAGACAAGCTCAAGGAGATCAACCAAGCCTACGACACCCTGAAGAATCCGGACAAGCGTTCCAAGTATGACCAGTTCGGTCACATGGGTGATCAGTTTGCCGGGGCGGGGGGGGCCGGTGGTTTCGGCGGATTCGGTTTCGGCGGCGGGCGGCGGGTTCGAAGCGCCGTTCGATGATTTCTTCGATGTTTTGTTCGGTCAGAGTCGCGGAGGGCGCCGTCGTGCGGCGGCGCGGCCCGGTAACGATCTCGAGTACCGGCTTTCCATCACGTTGCGCGAGGCGGCTTCAGGCTGCAAACGCACCTTTCGATTTGCACGACGGGAAGTATGCAACGAGTGCAAAGGATCTGGCGCCATGCCCGGTACCCAACCGCAGGCCTGCGCCGACTGCTCGGGGACGGGCCAAGTCCGTCGAGCCCAAGGTTTTTTCAGTATTTCGCAGACCTGCCCGCGGTGTCGCGGAACGGGACGCATCATTCAAAAACCCTGTTCGCGCTGTTCCGGTTCGGGGCGTTATCGCGCCGAACGGGAATTGTCAGTCGACCTGCCCGCGGGGATAGACACCGGTTCCCGTTTGCGCCTTTCCGGCGAAGGTGAGCCAGGAGACAGCGGCGGTCCCCGGGGTGACCTCTACATCTTCGTGGAAGTGGAACCCGACGAAATCTTCGAACGCGAAGGGAACGATGTCATCTGCGATTTGCCGGTCAGCTTCCCGCAAGCGATTCTCGGCGATAAGATTCGCGTTCCCACTCTGAACGGCGAGGCCGATTTGAAGATTCCACCGGGAACCCAGTCCGGAACCCAATTCCGTCTGCGGGGAATGGGTATCAAGGATCTGCGCGGGTATCATAAAGGCGATCAGCTCGTTCGCATCCAGGTCGAGACCCCGACGAAGCTGTCTCGGGAACAGCGCGAGTTGATTGAGCGGTTCCGGGAAATCAGCAACGAGAAATCGTACCCGCTCTACCATCGCTTCATCGAGAAGGTGAAGAAATCGCTGGGCGGATAATCCGCGCTCCTCAAATCTCCCCCCGGCAGTCTCAGCTCTCCTTGAACTCCGCCAGCAAGGCTTGAATCGTTGCCTTCGCGTCGCCGAAGACCATGCGGGTGTTCTCGTTGAAGAACAACGGATTGGCGATGCCTGCGAACCCGGAGGCCATGGAGCGTTTGAGCACGAAGACCGTGTGCGCTTTGTCCACGTTGATGATGGGCATACCGTAGATGGGGCTCGATTCGTCCTCGCGCGCGGCCGGGTTCACAACGTCGTTTGCCCCGATGACGATGGCCACGTCGACGGTGTCCATCGTGGGATTGATGTCTTCCATCTCGACGAGTTGCTCATAGGGCACATTGGCTTCGGCGAGCAACACGTTCATGTGCCCCGGCATGCGGCCGGCCACGGGATGGATAGCGTAGCTGACTTCCGCGCCGTTCTTCTGGAGCACTTCACCGAGTTCCCGCACCACGTGCTGCGCCTGCGCGACCGCCATGCCGTATCCCGGCACGAACACCACGGATTGCGCGGCTTCCAACACGTAATAAGCGTCTTCAGGCGTGAGCGATTTCGCTTCGCCCTGCGCGCCCTTGCCGCCTGTCGCCGCAGTGGCCGAACCGAACCCGCTGAACAATACGTTTGCCAGGGAACGATTCATGGCTTTGCACATGATGATCGTGAGGATAATCCCGCTGGCGCCGACGAGCGACCCCGACACGATCAGCACGGTGTTCAATATGATGAATCCCGCCGCGCAAGCCGCGAGACCCGAATAGCTGTTCAGCAGCGAGATTACGACCGGCATGTCCGCGCCGCCGATAGGGATCGTGGCCATCACGCCGAGGATGAACGACAAGACCACCGCCACGATGAAGGCCGGATACATGCCCACCGGATCGATAACGTACGCTACACCGCACCCCACCGCCGCCAGCACGAGTAGACCGTTCACGATCTGCTGTCCGGCGAACAGGACGGGTTTGCCGCTGATGCGTTCGGAAAGTTTGAGGTAGGCCACCATGCTGCCGGTGAACGTCACGCCGCCGATAAGGACGGCAAGGTAGGTGGCGCCTGCGGTGAACGCGATCGGCGCCCCCTCGCTGGTGGCGACCCCGTTCGTCCATTCGGGGATGGCGCGTTGATACTCGGCCCAGCCCACAAGCAGGCTCGCGATGCCGCCGAACCCGTTGAACAGCGCCACGAATTCCGGCATGGATGTCATTGGTACGCGCACGGCGGCGATTGTGCCGATGATGCTGCCGATGAGCACGCCGAGAATGATCCACTGGTATCCGATGATCTCTTTGTTCAATAGCGTCACGACGACGGCGATCAACATACCGAGCGCGGAAATTGTGTTGCCGCGTCGCGCGGTAGCCGGCGAACTCAGCATCTTCAGGCCATAAATGAAGAGCACCGAGGCAACGATATAACTTAGATCGATAAGGGTGCTCATGCCTTGCCTCCCCTATCCTTGCTCTTGAACATGGCCAGCATGCGGTCCGTGACGAGGTAGCCGCCGACCACGTTTATGGTCGCGAAGGCCACGGCTGCCGTGCCGAGGGTAAGGCTGAGCCAGCCGCTACCGGTTTCCCCAGCGGCAATCAGCGCGCCGACGATGGTAATGCCGGAGATGGCATTTGACCCCGACATGAGCGGGGTATGCAGCGTTGCGGGGACCTTCGAGATCAACTCGAACCCCAGGAAAATAGCGAGGACAAAGGTGAAGAGCAGTAATATCATCGACAGTATCCTTCCGGGCTATTGGCCGGCCATTACGCTTTTGAGCATTTCGCTGACGATGGCGCCGTCGTGCGTGACGAGGCATCCCTGGATGATTTCATCGTCGAGGTTCAGGTTGAACTGCTTCGCCTCCGCGTCCCAGAACTCTTCGACCAGATTACCGAGGTTCGAGGAGTACATCTGACTAGCATGAACCGGAACGCGGCCTTCCAGATTGGCCAGACCGATGATACGGACACCGTCCACGTCGACTTCCTGGTCTACCTGCACGCCCTCGACGTTGCCGCCCGATTCCGCGGCGAGATCGACAATCACGCTGCCGGGTTTCATCGAAGCCACCATCTCTTTCGTGACAATGACGGGCGCCTTGCGACCGAATAGTTTGGCCGTGGTGATCACCACGTCGGACTGGGCGCAGACTTTCGCCATGGCTTCACGCTGTTTCTGTTGTTGCTCCGGCGTGAGTTCTTTGGCGTACCCGTCTTTCGTCTGGCCGGTTTCGCCGAGGTCGACTTTGACAAACTTGGCGCCGAGCGACACGACCTGCTCTTCGACGACCGGGCGCGTATCGAATGCGTCCACCCGCGCGCCGAGCCGTTTCGCCGTGGCGATGGCCTGGAGCCCCGCAACACCCGCGCCGATGATGAAGACGCGCGATGGCTTAATCGTGCCGGCGGGGGTCATCATCATGGGGAAAATCTGATTGAGGCGGTCCGCCGCCAGGATGACGGCTACGTATCCCGCGAGGCTGGCCTGGGAGCTCAACGCGTCCATCTTCTGGGCGCGCGTTGTGCGTGGAATCATTTCCATACTGATGGCGCTGACGCCGGCGTTCACCAGGGCGTCGATGAGTTCACGCTCGTTGAACGGGTCGAGAAAGCTCACATGGATGCATCCGCGCTTCAACTTGCCAATCTCGTCCATCGGCGGTTTACGAAGACGGAGCACCATGTCCGCCGCGCCCAGCATGGCGTCACGGTCGGCACCGATCTTCGCCCCGGCTTCTTCGTAGGCGCTGTCGGCAAAGCCGGACGGCATTCCCATGCCCACTTCGACGGTGAATTCCGCGCCTTTTCCGACCAAGCGCTTCACCGTGTCAGGGATCAAGGGGACGCGGAGTTCTCCGGGATGTGTCTCGCGAGGAACGAATATATGCATGGAATACCCCTGAGTCGATTTCCACGTGGAGTGGACGAAATTAACGAGTCCCCATTATAAGTGCCGCTGTTGAGCTTCGCAAACGCGGCGAAGAAAATACCTGATAAGTATACGTGCGGCGCGTGGGCGTCGCAAACGCAATGTAAAGATTTACGTGCTAGGTCGCGCGGTTTGCGCGAGCGTTTGAGACTTCCAGGCCCCGCTGGTTGATAGGCTTTCGGTCAGAATCCCGCTGATGTCGTGCCCGCGAGCACCACGACCGGGTCGGCCATGCCAGGACGGACCGACGCGGCCCAGGCGCCGTCGCCGGAAAGGGCGCAGGCGCGGCCGGTGCCGCCGTCCAGATAGGTGAGTTGGACCCGGCGGTAAGGCGCGTTCGCCTCGAATGCCCAGACTTGCGTGAGATTTTTCCGGTCGGGGGCTGTGCCGACCAGCATGGTGCCGGAGGGATGCCAGGCGACGCTCCATCCCGCGCCGAGGTCTCGATCGACTTGTCTATCCCCCGTGCGGATGAGTCGCACGGCCGTACGACCGTCCGCGCCGGACACGGACACGGCGAGCAGGGTTCCGTCCGGGCTGAACGCACGGGCACTCAGGTTGATTGTGCCCTGGGCCACAGGTTCACCCGTACGCGGCGTGCCGTCGGTGGGAAACAGCCACAGCGACTGGGTCTCCTCGGAATCTCCGCGGAGGAACGCCAGGAACGTTCCGGTAGCCGAGTACTGTAAAGCGTCAATCGCCGGCCCGGGGGGCGCCAATGTCCGACCTCGTTCAAAATCGCCGTCCGGGTTACGGGTCCATTCGACAATGCTGGTGCGATCCTGCGCATCGATTATAGCGGTGGCCAGGTGAGCACCGTCCGGGTGCATCGCAACCGTGGCGATGGTTTCGGACGCCGCGGCCTGCAGCCGCGCCAACACGATAGGTTCGCCGGTTTGGAACGGCCCCTCGACGAGCGCCGGTGTGTGCGTCATTGGCAGGATCGTGGCCATCACCGGCCTCGATGAGAGCGGCGAACCACCGTGATACGTATTGGCAAAGGCGAAGGCGGCGGTCTGTGGCGCACCCGCGGTACGGCTTGGAGACAGACCAAATGGAACAACGATGCTGGCGTACCGTCGGACCGGGTCGATTCCACAGACCACACGCCGGCCTTCATGATGGGCTTTGCTGGTTTCGGAAAGTTGAATCAAAAAGGTGCCGGGGTGGCCGGCCCACGTCACGTCGTCAATTGCGAACGCCGGGAGATTCAGCGGCGCCAGGACCACTCCCGGAGCTTCGTCTTGAAAACGCGCCACTGTTGCGTCCGCGAACCATCGCTGCGGATTGGCGAGGTCCGGATCCCAGATTCCGGTTGCTCCGTCGTTGCCGCCGCCGATCCATAGGAACCCCATAATCGCGAATGCGATTGCGGCCGTCAGAATAGCGCCGCGCACGATCGGTTTTCGCCATGACTCCGGCAGCACTTCGGTAATCGGCGTCAAACCCGACGCCAGTTTGTGTGGTGTGTCCAATGGCGTCTCGGCAGCCGGCCGTTTACCGAAGGAACGGCGAAAGTCGGCCAATACGGTGGACATCGCGCCGTTTCCCGTGTCCAGCGCTTCCCCTTGACGCACGCGTTGGATCGCTTCGACGACCATATGACCGTCGGCAGGTCTATGTTTGGGTTGCTTCTCGATGATCCACGCCACGAGCCGCTCCACCTCTTCGAGAAGATCGCCCCGATGCCGGCGGAGCCGCGTCGGGGGATCGGAAACGATCTTGCGGATCAATTCGACGCTGGAACCGGCCTCGTACGGCAACCGCCCGGACAGCATCTGAAACAACAGCACGCCCAACGAATACAGATCGCTCGATCCGGTGAGTTCGCCGTTCTTGCACCGTTCCGGTGACATGTAGTGGGGGGTGCCCAATCGCGACCCGTCTACGGTCAGGTTGTCATCCATCGTGAGAATCTTGGCAATCCCAAAGTCGGTGACATAGGCCTTGCCGGCATCGGTAATCAGAATGTTGGGAGGCTTTATATCACGGTGGATCACGTGCGCTTCATGGGCGCAAGCGAGCGCCGACGCTACCTGCGAAGCAATGTCCAGCGCCTGATCGCACGAGAGGCACGATTCGCGTTGCATCAGGGTGCTGAGGGGTACCGCATCGATAAACTCCATGGCGATAAACGGTGTGTCGTCTTCATTGCCCACGGAATAGATTTGCACAATATTGGGGTGATCCAGGCACGCGGCGGCTTTGGCTTCGCGGCTGAACCGGGACACAATCTGCGGCTGAGCGCGCAAGTCGTCTCGCAGTACCTTTACGGCTACGATGCGATCCAATGACAGGTCCAGTGCGCGGTAGACGATTCCCATACCGCCGCGGCCCACCTCCTCGAATAGCTCGTAGTTGCCGAGGATGTGCCGGGCCGGTACGGCGCCGCCATAGTCAAACATGGCAAATCTCCTCCGCGCGGACCGTCAAAGCGAAACCTCCATGTTTTGTGACCGATCGGCTTGGGCGAGTGTCGTTGCGCGAACGCCGATGGGGACAAACAGGACCGACTGATCGGAGTGGCGGTTGGCGATGATCGCAATCCAGCGTCCGTCCGGAGACACGGCTGCATTGCCCCGGATGCCATTCTCGCACTGCGTAAGTTGTCTCGCTTCGGGTGCGGTCGCAGGGGAGACGAGCCAGGCCTGAGCCGGCGCTCCGCGAGTGATGACGAACGCGTCTCCTGTGGGCAGCCATCCCTCGGAACCGATCGTTCCGTGTCCTATCCGCGCTACGATGTTTCCCGAGGCCGTATCAACGACGTGGAGTTCCGGTTGCGATGGGTCCGGTTCGCGAACGGCCACGACGGCGCGCGTTCCGTCCGGACTGAGGGCATAGGACGTGTCGACATGCCCCATGGACAGCAGGGCACCGACATCTTGCGCATTATGCGACGATATCCAGAGCTCGCGTCCGCCGCTTGCCTTTTGCCGCATGTACGCAATGCTGTTTCCGTCGGCGGTATATTGAATACTGCCCGATACGATGTGTTGTCCCGCGCCGGTAATCGGCACGCCCTTTGGCTCGGCGTCTCCGTGTCCGGAGGATGCGTACTCCATCAGACGTTCGCCGCCCTCTGCAGTGCGTTCCGCTACGCAGAAGTGACGACCATCCGGGTGAAGCGCAATCGCGGCGGACTGGCCCACGTCTACGAGCGTTTCGCGATGGAGCGGAGTCACCTGCGGGAACGCAGACGTGATGGGTTGCGGTAGAACTTCGGCATAGGCCGGTGCGGACGTATCACCCGGGAGATACCGTGTCATGAGCACCGTCGATCCAAGCGTCCCCGCGTTCTCCGGTGGAATTCGATACATTAACGGCACCGGAACAAGTAACTTCCCTTCCGCCGCGAAAGGTGCGCTCGGCGCGTGGAGGCTGCGGCACTCCCGCACGTTGGGGTCCATGGCAAGCAACCCCGTTGCACCGTCGAGCAGGGAACCGTTGCGGCCTTGCGCTTCCACCACGAGCGTGTCGCCGGCCCAATGAAGTTCATGAAATACAAAACCATCCAATACCGTGGATGCACGCAATGTTCCATCCGCTTCATCTTGAAACCGGCACGCTGACAGGACTGGCGCGGGAATCGGTGCATTGCTGGTATGGCCGATCGCCGTGATGGCCGCTGCAATAACGGACACGATGAAAATGCACGTCACGCCTACGAGTGGCGTGCGGAACCGTTGCATGCGCGAAAGACGTTTGGAATCGGATGACGCATTCGACTTACGGCTTTGCCGTTGGGGTGGGGGAGTCATCAGTCGCAAGTTGGATTCGACGGCCTGTTCGCGCACGAACGCCGCCAGTGCTTCGGGGATTACGGACTTTCCGCCGTCCTCCGCGCGCAGACGCTCGATGGTCTTCACCACGTCCGTGGCGCTGCGGGGGCGCGCATCCGGTTCCTTTTGCAGCAAGTGTGCCACGAGCCGGGCGACATCGTCCGGGATTTCGGGAAGCAGTTTGTTCAATCGCGGCGCGTCGTCCGTCAGGATTTGTTTGACCAGGGCGTGCGACGACTCCGCGCGGAACGGCGCATGTCCGGCCATCATCTGAAACAGTACTACGCCAAGCGAATACAAATCGGTGGCCGGACGCAAGTCGGCGCCCTCGCATTGTTCCGGAGACATGTAGGTCGGTGTACCGATAACGCCGTTCGTTCCGTTCGCCTGCGTATCGAGCGTGGCTACACGGGCGATGCCGAAATCGGTCAATCGAACCCGCCCCTGGCGGTCCAACAGGATATTGGCAGGTTTCACGTCGCGGTGGATGACGCCCGCCCCATGGGCACATTCCAAAGCCCGGGCGAGTTGCGCGCCCACGTAGAGCGCGGTCTGCCAGTTCACCGTTCCCTTGCGCCGGAGAAACCGGTCCAGCGGTTCCCCCGCGACATATTCCATGGCGATGTAGGGAGTTCCAGCTTCGACACCAGCGGAATAAATCCGAACCACGCACGGATGGCGTAAGGGAGCCGCCGCCTGCGCTTCCCGGTAGAAACTGCGAACCATGGAAGGGTTCCGTGCGAGGCTACCCAGCAATACTTTGAGGGCCACCGGCCGGTTCAGTGCGGTATCGCGCGCCAGGTAGACGGTACCCATGGCGCCACGGCCGATGAGGGCCTGGACCTTGTAGCCACCCAAGGCGGAACCGATGAGGGAAGCGTGGCCGCCGTTCGCTACCAGATGTGGTACAGTGTCCATCTTACGATCCGCATGATGTTGTGTTTTTTGGCATCATGGGCAATTTAGCAATAAATACTAATTTTGTCAAGTATTTACTAAAATGAAAAAAGCGGGACGCAAGATTATACGTGCGAGAAGTGGTGTTTTATAGGCAAGTTATTTATTTGGAATGAGTTAGGTCGAAATTCAGTGCAAAAGACTGGACTACTTGTTTCGGCCCAGCTTTTCCATGAGCCGTTCCTCGATTTCTTCGGGCACGAAATCCTTGAGGCTGCCGCCGAACATGGCGATTTCACGCACAATCCGGGAACTGAGGAGGAGGTAGTTTTCGCTGGGCATCAGGCAGACGGTGTCGATGGTAGGATTGAGTTTCTGATTGGCGATGGCCATGGTGATTTCGTATTCGAAGTCAGACACGACGCGCAGGCCCCGCACGAGGGCGATGGCGTTGCGTTGGCGGGCAAACTCAGCGGTGAGTCCCTGGAAGGAGGTGACCTCGACGTTGGGGCGCTCGTTCACGATTTTGGTCAACATTTCGATCCGTTCATCCACAGAGAACAATCCGGCCTTGTCCGAGTTACGCGCGACCGCCACGATCAGGGAGTCAAAAATCTTGGCCGCACGATCGATGAGATCGATATGCCCAAAGGTCGGTGGGTCGAAACTCCCGGGGTACACGGCAATACGGTCGGCCATAATCGAAAAAAACTCCCTCTCCCGCGAGACACGCGCGCGGAACTGGTTGGTAGCTCGCCTCCGAACACGGGTAGCCTACCCCCTGGCATATGCCCGGTGCAATGCGCCGGAAGTTTTCAATCGGACCGATCGGACGGATCCGTCCGATCCCGATTCTGGGAATTCACGCGTCGCCCAAATCGTCCGCCAGGGCCTTCGCCAACGCGGCCTGATAGATTGTAGCGGTGGCAACGCCATTCTCGTCAGCCAACCTCCGGCAGTCTTCAAACTCGGGCGCCGCAACGGTGCGTTCTCCCTGAAAGCGGCCAATCTTGACGCGCACATTGCCCCACTCCGTGACTGCAACTTTCCATTCACGTGCCAGGCAAATCCGCCGTTCCTGCCGGATGCGCACGCCCAGCGTGGTCGAAGTCCGAAACAGGATACCGGCCATCTCTTGCGTTTTGTTGTCCTCGCACAAAACGGAAACGAGATACGCGGGCCGTCCCTTTTTCGCGACGATAGGCGTGAGAAACGCGTCACGCGCGCCGGCTGCAAGGAGATCGCCGAGAAGTTCAGGCAGCAATTCGGGATTCATATCGTCTACGTTGGTTTCCAGCACCGCGATGGTCTCGGTCGTCTCCGCGCCCGACTGGCTTTCACCCATGACCACCCGCAATACATTGGCCCGGTCCTCGAGATCGCGGGTACCACTGCCGTAACCGATGGATTCGATCTGAATGACCGGCATGGAGCCGAACGACGCCACGATCTGGCCGAGGAGCGCCGCGCCGGTTGGCGTGACCAGTTCGTACGGTATCTCGCCGCCGTATGAAGGAATGCCTTTCAGCAACAGCGCGGTCGCGGGCGCTGGCACGGGCATGATTCCGTGCGCGCACTTCACCGTTCCCGCGCCGACGTGCAGCGGCGACGCGGCGATGTGCGTGTAGCCCAATTCGTGCAGACAGAAGTGCGTGCCAACCACGTCGACGATAGAATCGATGGCGCCGACCTCGTGGAAGTGGACTTTCTCGATCGTGGTACCGTGGACTGAGGCCTCCGCCTCGGCGATGCGGCGGAAGGTTTCCGCGCTCGCCTGTTTGACCTGGTCCGGCAGGTCGCCCTTGTCGATGATTTCGAGCACGTGACGCAAATGGCGGTGGGGCTGTTTCTCGTTGAGATCGCGATCGACGACGAACTGCGTGGCCATGACGCCTTTCTTCTTGACCTTCTCCGCGGCGATGCGATAGCCGGAAACGTCGAGCGAATCGAGGGCCTGCTTGAGTCTGTCGAAGTTCATACCGAGGTCAAGCAGCGCGCCGACGATCATGTCGCCTGCGGCCCCGCTGAAACAGTCAAAGTAAAGCGTCTTCATCGTCACTTCCCATTTGCGATACGGTTAATCATCGAAGCGAGCATCCCGGCGCCGAATCCGTTGTCGATATTGACCACCGACACGCCCGAGGCGCAGGAATTGAGCATGGCCAGCAAGGCCGCGATGCCGCCGAAGTTCGCCCCGTACCCCACGCTGGTCGGCACGGCAATCACCGGCACGTCCACCAGCCCTGCGACGACGCTGGGCAACGCGCCCTCCATCCCCGCGCACACGACGATGGCGTTGGCGCTCTGTAAAACTTCGTGCTGTCCCAACAACCGGTGGATACCGGCAACCCCCACGTCGTAGACCCGTTTCACCGGGCAACCGTACGACTCGCACGTCACGACAGCCTCTTCGGCGACGGGCATGTCGGATGTTCCCGCGCAGGCTATGGCGACAAAGCCGGTCTGCGGTTCCGGCGGGGTCACGGTGACCGTGATCGCCCGCGCGGCTTCGTGATGGACGGCGTCGGGGTTTTCTGCGAGGACCGCCGTCACGATCTCGGGCGAACACCGCGTCGCGAGCACGTTGCTGCCGTGCGCGCGAATCCGCGAGATAATCTCAGCGACCTGCTTCGGCGTCTTGCCGGCGGCGAAGATGGCTTCGGGATAGCCCTGCCGAATCCCGCGATGGTGGTCCACTTTTGCGAACCCCAAATCTTCGAAGGGCAATCCGCGCAAACGTTCGAGCGCTGCGGCCGGGGGCACGGAGCCCGACGCTACATCTTCCAATAAAGCCAGGAGTTTTGTGCGATCCATATCCTATCCAAACATCTTGGTATGAGGGGGGTGGAATTACCCCAAGTGCGTAATCCTAATCGAATTGGCGATTGATTCAAAGTCCGGCGCGGAATCAGAGCGTGTCACTGAGGGCGTTGCGACGCCGGACTTGACATTGGACCAGGTGATTTCAGGCGCTGGGCCTGCGGACCGAGCACGGCGTAGATTCGGGGCATCGAATCTTTCGCGGTGAATTGCCGCTTGGCCGCATCACATTTCTGATCCGCCAGTGGTTCCCATTGGCGGTGGTCATTCAAGGCATAGAGGGACAAGTTCTCGACCGTTTCCGGTGCACACACGTCCTGCTGCACACGCAGATGAACCGTCAAATCCACGGGTTTGCTCGGCGATTGGCAGTCGGCCGCAACGAACTCGGTAAACGCCGCCATGCCGCCCGGCAACGGCGCGGGTGGTTCCTCAAAGGCAATCAACCGTGCGCCAAACGGCGCTTCGGAACGCATTTCGACAAGGCCATCCACCTGCGGCGGTTGAAGGCGGAGGTTGGAGCCCCAGGTGATTGCCCCTTGCCGCGTCTTGGTGTCCGCCTGTGCGGCCGCAGCGATCAGGGGCGGGGGAGATTGCACCGGGACGGGTTCGCGCGACGGCTCCATGACGGCCGGCGAACGGGACGGCACCAACGGCGCGAAGGGAAGCTGCGGTTCGGGGTCCACTGCCTTCGGGACGGCGGGCATCAACGGCTCCGCCGGTTCATCCGGAATGGTCTCCGCAACGCGAACCCGCTTGGCCACATCCGGCGCGCGCCGGTAATCGGCGGGCCCGAGCACGGCGTACGTTCGCAACTCCCGGTCGCGACAGGTGAAGGTCTGGGCCTGCGCGTTCACTTCCTGGGCTTGAAGGGGCGTCCAGCCGTTCGTCGAATCGTACGCGTAAACGGCGAGGTAGGGTAGGTGTTCCGGTGCGCAGAGTTCCGGTCCCACATGGATCGTCATGTCAACCGAAGACGGGACCGTCACCGGATCTTGCGCGAGTCGTGCATACACGGTGAACGTTGCCAGGTCGGGGGGCAATGGGGCGGGGGATTCGGAAAACATTTTGGTGGTAACCTTGACCGGATCCCGTGCCGTGATCGTGCATTCGGCCTCCATTCCCGGCGGTGAAACGCGGACCTGCGAACCAAAACCGCTCTCGGCGAGACGGCGCACTTCCGAGGGATCGAAGTGCGTGAATTTCAACCTCCGGTCCCGGAGCAACTGCATCTGATCCGCGAAGTGGGGAGACTCCGGATCTTCCGACGCACCGAAGGGCACCATGCTTACCGCGCGCGTGCGTTCCGGGCCGAAGGCGACGACCATGCCGAATCCGTACCCATAGCCAACCTGCCATGTGTGGTCGGTGTATACGTCGTCCGACGCCACAAACAACGGTTGTCCCGACATACCGCCCGGAGCGGGCATGGTCGTTTCGCCGCGCACGAAGGTATGCACGTCGCCCCAAGGCACGTTCAGCGTCTGAAACTCGCCGCGCAGCAGCATGGCGGCTTCTTCCGCGGCGCGCAATCCCGTCTTCTGGATTTCGTCGGAGTTCGCACCCAGCGTTTTGACCAATTCCACATCGTTGTAGATCCCGGTCATTTGGTGCAGCGTGGTCCACCACACGTGAAAGTACGTCATGCCGGGGCTGTCCGGTTCGGCCACGTAGTTCCAACCGTGGATGCCGTCAATGCACGGCGCCAGATCGGGATGGGCGTTCAAGACCCAGTCGCGGTGGGTGTCCGCAGTTTGCTTGAGCCACGGCACCGCGTACATGGCCGCCGGCACGAGCACGTCGTACAGCATCGCCTGCACGTCGTTGAAGGATCGCTGGCCTAGCGCAAGCAGCCGGCGCGCCCGTTGCGCGCGAAACGAGTCCACGTCGCGTGCGAACCACCCCGGCCAATCGGCAGCCTTGAGATCGGTGCGTTCCGATGCATCCCACGGGGGGGTACCGCAGGCCTGGATGTAGCCTGCGGCCGGATTGGTCAGCGACGGCAGCGCTGAAGGTGGAATGATTGGCCCCCATTCAAACGTGGAACTGCCACCGGGGACCGGCAAAGACCAATCGACGGTGCGCGGCGACGTGTTCGGTTCGGCATCCTTCTCACCGGAATTCGCCGGTACCGCCAGATCTGCGGGGCCGGGCCAATATTTGTTCCCCACCTTCGTGTTGTAGAGGTAGAAGATGTTGCCCTCGCGGTCCGCGTAGACGATGTGAAAACAGGGTAACTGGTGCAAGTCGAGAGCGTTTTGAAACTGTTTGAGATTCTGCGCGGCCGCCATGAGATGAAACTGGCGCAAGGCCCCGAAATCCCGGTATCCCCCGATGTGGTACGACGCGAAGCGGCCTTTTTCCTTGCCGACGATCGGTCCGCGCTTAGTGTCGAGGTAGGGTACCTGCCGCTCTTCCATGCCGCCCGGCTGGCGGACATAATAGGTGCGTGAGTTCGCGACCATTTGGAGGTAGCGCATTGAATCGCGGTTGGCAAAGACCGAGGCGGGATTCTTTGGATCGACGTCGCCCGACGAGCCGGGCTCCAGGTACACGTCGGCGAAATCGTTGAAATTCGGGGTCAACGCCCAGCCCAATACGCCATTGTGGCCCATCATGATTGTCGGAATCCCGAACAGCGTGGCACCCGCCATGTTGAAGTCGCCCACCGTGAGCTGCGCTTCGTACCACTGGAAAGGACCACCGTAGTCCGTGTGTGGATTGATGGCGATCATCGTCTCGCCCGTGGTGGTTCGCGACGGCGCCAGGGCCCAGGCATTGCCGGTGGTGGCCGCAGGTGCACGGCCCCAGACGTTGGGCAGGTCAAAGGGCGCAAAACTCATCAGGTAGCAGTGAATGAGGGCGAGGATTTCTTCTGGTCGCACGCCGTCCGCCCATTCCGGCGCGTCGCCGGGGTGATCGACGAGCCACGTGTTCACACCCAGCGCAAACCCCGAGCACAGGTCGGCCGTGATGGGATCGGCATACGGAAAGGACGCGCGCGCCGCTTCCAAATGCCCGAGCTTCAGTGCGAATTCGTCGGAATCGGCATACGCTTCGCCGTAGACTTCCGCCGCACGGCCGGAGGCGACGCGGTAGGCTTTGAGCATTGCTTCGATGTGATCGTCCGCCTGGGCATAGCCGAAGGCGAAAGCCATCGCGTAGAAATTGTCCGCCTGGATATGGGGGACGCCCCACTCGTCCCGGTAAATCGTGGCCTGTTCCCACAGCGCCCGCGGGTCTTGAATGGGCTGGGCAACGGCACGGACGGTTCCCAGGCAGAGGAGAGTCGCACAAAGCGTCCTCAAGAATCTGACGCATAAGGACTGGAACGAAGACCTGAACATTAGCCCAATACTTTTTCCGGGATGAGAATCTTGGCGTACAAGGAATCGTCGCCTTTAGGACGGGCTTTTGTCAATTAAATACGTCGTTCGCGATCAGACGAAGGCCACTGCATTCCCTTCCCCGCCAATGGCCGCACCGACCATATGTGGCGTGTTGTGGGCATATCCAATCTGGCCCTTCGTATCGAGACAAATGAGACCGCCGTGACCCCGAATCTCATCCAAGAGCGCGATGCCGGCCTCCGCCGCCAATTGCGGTAACTTCAAGTGTGTCAATAACTCAGCCGCGCTCCGAGAGATCATCACCCGCATCAAGTCCTCGCCCATGCCCGTCGCCGACACGCCGCACCGGGCGTCCGCGTAGGCACCGCATCCGAGCAGGGGAGAGTCGCCCACGCGTCCCGGCATCTTGTCCCGCGTGCCGCCTGTGGACGTGGCCGCGGCGATCCGGCCGTCCGCATCCAATGCAACGGCGCCGACCGTATCCTGTGCGGGGTTGGCGACGGCCGGCACAACGAGGCGTTCGGTTGGATAGTCGTCGAAACCGTTCGCATGGGCGAACCGCGTCGCTCCCTCCGCTACCAAGAATCGATGAGGGGTCGATTCCATGATCTTGCGTGCGACGGATATCGGGTGTTGAACGTTGCGGATTCCCGCCACCGCGCCGAAGTCGCGCGCCGCGCCATCCACGATCAGCGCATCCATCTCCACTTCCCCGGCGGTGGTCGCATGCGATCCGGTTCCCGCATTGAAGAGCGGGTGGTCTTCGAGTAATCGCACCGCATATTCGACGGCATCGAATGCTGACGCGCCGTCTTTCAACAACCGGTGTGCCGCATCACGCGCGGCTTCGCATCCGGCCCTCGCGACGGAATGTTTGTCCTCCGGCCATGTTCCGGCTCCTCCGTGTACGATGATCGCTATCAAGAAGTGGCTCCCTGCTGGTTGCACACATCGTAACAGAGCGAACGCCGTTTTCTCTGCAATCGTGCACTCCACAACCGAGGAAAGTGGTGCTAGCCCTCCCGGATTTCGTAACCTGCTGGCATGCACAGCACCAGCGCACCTCCCGATCTCACACGACGTGCATTCCTGGGCGCCGCTATCTCCGGCGTAGCCGCCGCAGGATTCCTGACCGCGCAGTCGCAAGACGTTCCGCCCAGCGCCGCGAAACTCCCTCGATGGCGAGGGTTCAATTTGCAGGAGAAGTTTATCGCGGAGCGAAAGGGCCCGTTTAACGAAAGCGACTTCGAATGGATCGCGGGTTGGGGCTTCGATTTTGTGCGGCTGCCGATGGATTACCGGTGTTGGTCAAAACAGGATGACTGGTTCACCCTCGATGACGCGGAGCTGAAACAGGTCGATCGGGCGGTTGAATTCGGCCGGCAACACGGCGTGCACGTATGCCTCGACTTTCATCGCGCGCCCGGCTACTCAGTCAACCCCAATCCGCCCGAGCCGATATCGCTATGGGATGATGCCAAGGCACAGGAAGCATTCGCGTTTCAGTGGGCTCATTTCGCGGAGCGATACAAAGGCATTCCAAATTCAGCGATCAGTTTCGATCTCCTCAACGAACCGGCCAAGGTGCCTACGGACAAATATGTCGCCGTCGCACGAAAGGCGATTGACGCGATTCGTGCCGTGGACCCGAACCGGCTCATCATCTCTGATGGTCTGCAATGGGGGCGCGTGCCCATACAGGACCTTGCCGACGCGGGCATCGCCCAGAGCACGCGCGGCTACGATCCCATGCGCCTGACTCATTACAAGGCGTCCTGGGTTAACGGTGCCGATACGTGGAATGAACCGACGTGGCCTCTCACGTTTGGCGACACGGTATGGGATAAAGAGCGTCTTTACAAGACTACCATTGCTCCCTGGAAAGCGCTCGAAGCGGAAGGCGTCGGCGTCCATGTGGGCGAGTGGGGCGCGTTCAACCAAACACCCCATGAGGTCACCCTCGCCTGGATGCGCGATTTCCTGGAACTCTGGCAGGACGCAGGCTGGGGTTGGGCGTTGTGGAATCTCCGTGGCGGTTTCGGACCCCTCGATTCTCAACGGGCCGATGTCACCTACGAAGACTTCCACGGTCACGCGTTGGACCGTGAGATGCTGGAACTGCTCCGTGCGCATTGAATAGGGTAACGCGTGAAGGGAGCCGCACGTGAGCGAACAATCCAAATCCTGGGACGCGGAACTCTACGACGGCAAGCACGCCTACGTTTACGCCTATGGCGCGGAAGTTGTGAACCTGCTTGCGCCCCAATCCGGGGAGCGCATTCTCGATCTCGGTTGCGGCACGGGGCATTTGACCAACGCCATTGCCCAGTCCGGCGCCGATGCGTTTGGCCTGGATAGCTCCGCCAACATGATTGCCAAGGCCCGCGTCGCCTACCCGAACCTGCACTTCGACGTCGCGGACGCCCGTGATTTCAAAGTCGAGCCGCAGGTCGACGCCGTGTTCTCGAACGCCGTCCTGCACTGGGTGCTGGAGCCGGAACGCGCGGTCACCGGTATTGCCGACGCGCTGAAACCGGGCGGACGGTTCGTGGCCGAGTTCGGCGGGCGGGGGAATGTGGATCGAATTGTCTCGGCCGTTCGCGCCGTTCTCGACGAAATGGGTACTCCGCCGTCAGTCGGGCGAGGCTGGTGGTTCTTTCCAGGCATCGCGGAGTATTCCCATTTGCTGGAGAAGGCCGGTCTCGAAGTCGTGTACGCGGCCTTGATCGATCGTCCTACTTTGTTGGAAGATGGGGAGGACGGTTTTCGTAACTGGTTGAAAATGTTCGCTGAACACGCGATTTCCGAAGTTCCGGAAGACTTGCGGGAGGACTTTTATTCCCGCATAGAATCGCGCTTGCGGGTACAATTACATCATGATGGCGCGTGGCACGCCGACTACCGTCGGATTCGCGTCAAGGCCGTCAAGCAGGGCAGTATCGAATAAAGTTCTCACCGCCGCGTCCGATATACCAAGTAAGGTAGAAACGCTCGATGACGCTCCGGATACTGGCAATTGGTCTCATCATCAGCGGAATGGTGGGGTTCGCCGCGCACGCGGATGGACCGCGTCCGCACGCGGGGCCCGTGTATATCGTCGAAGTCACGCTAGCCAATCCGGGCACGGACGTTGATCGGTTGTCCGATGCCGGATTCTCGGTTAGCAGCTTGAACGGAAACGTGGCGACCGTCTACGCCACGGTCGATGAATTGCTGTGGCTAAAGGCCCAGGGGTTCTCTTACACCGTCGCCAAACAGCAACCCCGCACCGCTGCTCCGAAAGGCGGCGCCAAAGCGCTCGGTGAATATCATTCCTACGCGGACATGACGACGCTGCTCCAGTCCTACGCGTCCGCTTACGGCGCCAATCAAGCAATCCATCCGGACATCTGCCGGCTGTTTTCCCTGGGGCAGTCCGTGGAAGGGCGCGAACTGTGGGCCATGCTTATTACGGACCATCCCGACGTTGAGGAGTTCGAGCCCGAATTCAAATACGTGTCGACCATTCACGGCGACGAGACCGTCGGCACCGAGATGTGTCTGTACTTTGTCGACTACCTGTTGAATCAGTACGGCGTGACCGATCGCATTACGCGGCTCGTGAATCGTACGGCCATTTGGGTCGTGCCCCTGATGAACCCCGACGGGCAGGTTGCCGTCACGCGGTACAACGCAAACGGATACGACCTGAACCGATCGTTCCCGGCCTGGCCCGCCGATTTTTCCGGTACCCAATTTGACGGGGCCTCCCCGGATCTGTTTGGACGGCAGCCGGAAGTGCAGCACGTCATGGAATGGACGGCGGACAACAGCTTCACCCTGTCCGCTAATCTTCACACGGGCGCGCTTCTGGTGAATTACCCCTACGACGACGACGGAATGGGATCGGGCCACGACGCCCCGACGCCGGACGACGCGCTGTTCGAGTACGTGTCGGAAACGTATTCCATGTTCAATACGCCCATGTATACCAATTCGGTGCCGTCGTTCCCGAAAGGCATCACGAACGGTTCGGCGTGGTACCAAATCGACGGCGGCATGCAGGACTGGAACTATCGCTACGTCGGCTGCAATGAAGTGACCATCGAGTTGTCGCCAATCAAAATTCCCGATGCAAACACGCTTTCGACCTTGTGGGACAACAATCGCGATTCCATGATCGCCTACGCGGAGATGGCCGACATCGGCATTCGCGGCCGGGTACGGGATAAGGTTACGGGGGAACCCATCTACGCCAAGGTCGAGGTCGTCGGCAACGACCAGCCGGTGTTCACCGATCCCGACGTGGGCGATTACCACCGTATGCTGTTGCCCGGCGCCTACACGCTCAAGTACTCCGCCCCGGGGTATAAGAGCAAGCGGCGGCGGGATATCGTCGTGACGGACGGCCGCGCGGTGCGCGTCAACGTGAAACTGAAACCCCTCGTCGTTAATACCGACATCAATGGCGACGGCGAGACGAATGCCTCTGACGTGCAACTCGTCGTCCTTGCCGTTCTCGGCAAGTCTATCGCCTACGATCCCGACGCCAACGGCGACGGCTCCGTCGACACCGTTGACCTGCAACTCGTCGTCAACGGCGTCAGCCAAGGCTGACGGATTAACCGAAAGCGATCCGCAAATCGTCCCACGGCCCATCGCGTCATTCTGAACGAAGTGAAGAATCGTGCTTTCCCGTGGATTGCGGCGGAACGAGATTCTCTACTTCGTTCAGAATGATGGTACGCGCGGTATCTTCAGCCATTCGTTTTCAAACCCAACCCCGCGTCGCTATAATCGTCTGAAACCCATCGAACGATCTGCGCACCACGACGGGAGAAAGACACCATGGCTGACGTAATTGATTACCAAATCCACGGCGACGATATGCAGCTTGTGGAGGTTGAATTGGACCCGGGTGAAGGCGTGCGCGCGGAAGCCGGCGCCATGACCTTCATGGAAGACGGCATCCAGATGGAGACGTCCACGGGCGGCGGCCTTTTCAAAGGGTTCAAACGCATGGTCACCGGGGAGAGTTTCTTCATTACGACCTTCCTCAATACCGAAAACGGCAAGCGCAAAGTTGGCTTTGCCGCCCCTTATCCCGGAAAGATCATTCCCCTGGAACTCGGGCAGCTCGGCGGGACCTTCCTTTGTCAGAAGGACTCGTTCTTGTGCGCCGAGAAGAGCACGGAGATCAACGTCGCCTTTACGAAGAAACTCGGCGCGGGGCTGTTCGGCGGGGAGGGTTTCATCCTCCAGAAATTGGAGGGTGACGGCATGACGTTCGTCCATGCAGGCGGTACCGTCATCCGCCGCGACCTCGGTCCGGGAGAGCGGCTGCGTGTCGATACCGGATGTCTTGTGGCGTTTCCGCCGCAGGTGCGCTACGACATCGAAGCCGTCGGCGGGTTTAAGAACATGTTGTTCGGCGGGGAAGGTTTGTTCCTGGCGACGTTGACAGGACCCGGACCGGTCCTGCTGCAAAGCCTGCCCTTCTCGCGTCTGGCCGACCGGATGATGGCGGCAGCGGGCGGTCACCGTGGCGAACAAAAAGGCGTCGCCGGGCTTGGCGGCAACATTCTCGGCGGCTTGCTCGGGGGCGACACGAACTTCTAGTGGAAGAACCGTCACGAGAGGATTTCCTATTTCCGCGAGCGTACCGGCGCATGGCCTTGGCGCTCCCGTGGGTGCTGCTTTTCATCGGCTTCACGCTCCGCACCGTCGAATACATCCACGACAAAGCGATTTGGCTCGACGAAGCCCACGTCGCCCTTAACGTGCTCGAACGCGGGTACGCGGATCTCCTGAAGCCGCTGGATTACAACCAGGCTGCTCCGTACGGCTTTCTGGTCGCCGAGCGGGCCATGGTCGACACGTTTGGCCCCAGTGAATACTCCTTGCGATACATCCCGTGGCTGGGCTCCATTCTTGCCTTGCCGTTGTTTTGGATGTTTGCGAAACGGTTTCTGCGGTTCGAGGCAGCGCTGGTTGCGCTGGGCATATTCGCGCTGTCGCCCGGTGTCATTCGCTATGCGTCCGAAGTGAAACCTTACGCGACGGACGTTGTCGCCACGCTGGTCCTCCTGTTGTTGGCGATGCGATGTCTTTCTCCAAAGGATGGAGTCAAATGGCTTCCCGCGCTCGCCGTTGCCGGCGCGGCTGCGCTGTGGTGTTCCTTCGCCAGCATTTTTGTGCTTGGGGGCGTGGGCATAACATTGGTCGCCGCCGCGCTTTCGGATCGTCGAGGATTGCGCTTCGCCGGAGTCGTACTTACCGGCCTCGCGTGGATTCTTAGCTTCGGCGTGTACTATCAGCTTTCCATCCGGTATACGGGCGGAAACGAAGTGCTCAAAGGCTGGTGGCGCGACACCTTCATGCCCCTTCCGCCAAATTCACTGGCCGATCTCAACTGGTTTGTCCGCACCTTCTTCGGCCTGTTCGACAATCCCGCGGGGATCCCCACGGTGGGAATCGGCGCGGTGCTGTATATCCTCGGCGCGCGGTCCCTGTTGTTTCGAGATAGGCTCATGTTGTTGCTGCTGCTGGCGCCGATTCTTGTGGCATTGCTCGCCAGCGGTCTGGAACGTTATCCGTTTACAGAACGCTTCTTGCTCTTCGCGGTTCCCCTGATTCTACCGGTAGTGGGGGAGGGTTTTGGCGTTCTGCGCAAACGTTCGCGCACTGCGCTGGTCCCAGTGGTCGTGCTCCTGGTGATGTTCGCTCAACCTGCGATTGCAGGTTCGCGCACGCTGGTGAAGTCCGGCGTACCGCAGGGAATGCGTCCGGCGTATACGTTCCTGTTGAATCACTACCAAAAAGGCGACACCGTTTATCTCTATTACTGGACGCTCGCGCCCCTACGTTACTGCATGCTACGCGACGGCGTCGACATTCCGTATCGCGCCGGGGTTACATCCCGTGCTGACTGGAGCTACTACATCGCGGACATGGAACAACTGCTTGGCAACGAGCGCGTGTGGCTTGTCTTCACGAATACGCCGAAACCGCTCGTAGGAGAAGAGGAGAAGTTCTTCCTTACGTGGCTTGACCAACGCGGCACCCAGATCGACTCGATTCGCGCGCGCGAATCGAGCATCTATCTGTACGATCTGTCCGGTGTAGAAAGTGAATCGGGGCATTAGTCGGGCGCTTTACACATTCTTAACCGGCTTTCTTGTACTCGTACTCGATATTGTTGCCTCAAATTGGGCAACGTCGGTTAGGTTTTTCGCGGGACCAATCCTATCGGTGCGCATCAAATCAGGATCGTCGAGCACGAGCGCGGATTCAACGACATCGCAGCTTTTGCGAACCACGGAGGCGCCTACTTCACCTTCGGTCGATAGGCTTTCACAAGTTCCGGGTAATCCCGCAGGGCTTGGCGCCCGGTAGCGGTAATGCCATACACGCCCCGCTCGACGCGCTCGAACCAGCCATAGACGTTGTCGTACATAATCGACGTGGTCTTCGGACCAGTTCCTTCGGCGCGCAGTTCCCGCGGGGACATGGGGCCGCGCAGGTCCAGCAGGCACGCGATGTGGATGGCGCTTTCCCGGTAGGCCGTAACGAGCTTTCGTTGCGTGCTACCGCCCGTATTGAAATCGCCGGAACGCCCTTCCATTTCCTGCAACACCGCCCGTCGCGCGCGCTTCTGCTTCTTGCGGTCGAACGGCACCGGATGGAACACGATTTCGACCCGGGGCACGCGCGACCGGACCGTCACAAGAATCAACCCCAGTTCCAGCCGTCGCAGCACGTGGCGGATGCCTTTCCATTGTTTCGTCCATATTCCGCCGGGCGGCGCCGGCACGGCCACATACACGGAATCGGTGATGCGCTGGCGCCGCGTGGCCTGCACCAATAGCGTCAGATTCACGGACCGCTTCAATTCGATGACGATCAGATCGTCGCCCTTCGCTGCGGTCACGTCGCAGCCATTTACTTCCGCGCGCACGGTGTATCCCTGCTCGGTCAGATACTTTTGTAACGGCGGGTATAAATCCGTTTCCCGAATCGGCTTTAGTTTCGATACACCCAACACTGTCTCCGACGCCTGAAACGATCCTCTTACTCCGCCGCACGGCGCGCGTACATTTCTCCAAATACCGTCTTCGCCGCGTCCACCATCTCGGGATACGGCGTGTCGACGACGTTTACGAATCCGATGTTGTAGTTCTCACCATCGTACCAACGGCCGGTCGTGGGCTCGTCCACGTACTGAAACCAATGGCACCCCACGAAGGCCGGATGATCGACCACGCTGCGCACGTATGTTTCAAAACTCTGCGCGCGGTCTTCCTGGTCTGCGGTGCCGACGAGTCCCGGATGAAACATGCCACGATCCACCGCGCCGAAATGAAATTCGCCGATAAGGATGGGTTTTCCCAAGGCTTGGTCGCCGGCGTGAAAATCCGGCTTGATGCTGCGGTAATAGAGATTGAAACTCACCACGTCCGCCACATCGGCACAGGCGCGCACGACCGCATCCGGCGCCGACGCAAACCGGCACCCGAGATAAAGCAGGTGTGGCGATTCCCGCTTGATGGTGTCGTTTACCAGCGTGAAGTAGCGACGCGCAAAGGCGTAGACAAACGCCTCGAGATCGGCGTTGCACGCCGCGTTGGGCCGGTAGGGCACGCGTAACCCATCCCAATCGGGCGCGTTGGTGCCCCAGGCCGCGTTCAACGCGTCGAGCGATTCGTATTTCTGCTTCAGCATGTCCACTTGCGCCGCGCGACAAGGCTGGTCCGGTGGGCTGGCCAAGGTGCCCACGCGGATGGCCTCCCACGCCATCTCGTTGTCCGCGAACAAACCGATGCATCGCGGGTTATCCCCGTGACTCTTCGCGACCGGCCCGATTCCGGCTTCTACCGCTTTCGCAAAATCGCGATCGTACACATCCGGCATCTTGGCCCAGTAGCCGCCGCCTCCTTCGATACGCCGGAACGAACCGCGCACACCCGAATTCGCGACATAGGGCATGTTGCAGTGTTCGATCACGTCACCCTGCGACCAATTGCCGATCGTATTAAAACCCCAGGACCGCAATCGGCGGCAGGTTGTCTTGCGCCACTCCTCCGGCCAGTTTTCACCATACTTGCGCGCGAGATTCGCTGCATAGAATCCAAAGGTGCGCCCCTTGCCGCCGATGACGTCCGCCATGCTGTGCGCGCCGGATACGTTGCCGTACATGCGGCCGAAGACCGGGTCCTCGGGATCGGGCAGCCACTCGAACCACGAATCCCGCTTTTCGACAAAGGTCTGCGCCCATGTGCCGACGCAGTCCATTCCCATTGAAAGAAACAGATGTCCTTCCGGCGTGACGAACCACCACTTGCCGTCAATCTGCTCCGCGCGGAACCAACCGGTGGCGTCCCTTTGCGGTCCGTCCGCCCAACCACCGTAGGCATCGCGGCCGGGCAATGACGGATTGGCGGTCAGCGCGTTATCTTCCTCACGGATGCGGTCCGCGAACTGCGCCTCGTTTGCGAGCTTACCCGGCCAAGTATCGTGTTTGTATTGGCCGAACCGGTCGATGAAGGGAAACGATACGCGGTCTGTGATTGATACGCGGCTTCCGTACAAGCGGAAATTGTCGAGTATGAGCGTGGCGGGTTCGTTCGGACGTGGCAGGAAAACCTGGAACGCAGAAATCGTTGCGGGTTCGATGCTGTTCCCGCTGCCGACGGGTCCCACGATTGGTATCCCGCGCATACCCCAAAAGGGGCCGGCGGCTTTCGGCCCGAAATTGGTGCGTAATACGGTCGTCTTTCCCGGAAGCGCGGTTGCCTGTCCCGTGACGCTATGACTGGCGCCGTCGGTGCCCGGATTGTCCACGCGCATCGCCACGTTCACCGACTGGTCAGAAGGGTTGAACACGTCCACTTCAAGTCCTTCCGCGTTGCTCCAATCCCACATCCCGTCAGGTGCCGTGAAGAAGACGTTCGGCCAATCGACCACGTGGAATTCGACTTCGAGTGCTTCTCCACCCTCATGCTCGACAATCTTCGCGGCCGTGTCGTGCATGACAAGGTTTTGAGGCAGATCCGGTCCATCGAACGTTTCGACAATCGTTTCATCCGCCGCAAACGCGACAAGTGCAGACAGCGGTAAACACAAAAGTGCGATGACTCGATAACTGCAAATCACAAAGTTACCCCGTGTTATGACCTTGGAAACAAGGTGCTATTCCTTCTACAAGAACGGCGTCGTGGGTTTTCCAAAGACCTTCAGAAAGCGCACGATAAACTTCGCGCCGGACGGACCTTCTCCGCCGGGGAAGTTTCCCACGTTGCGATAGTGCTGGTAAAACGCCGGGTCCTTTGATGAAATCGGCTCTTCGCCCGGACGCAATTCAAAGGCGCTGGTGCTCCGAATTGGCCAGAAATCCACCGGCGCGCGCGCCGACAATCGTTCGATCAACCGATTGAGGTGGAAAAGCGGTAATCGGTTTTTTGCGATGGTCCAACTGTTGTCCGGCACCATGTCGCGCAACACGTTCATCTTGATTTCGGAGGCGATCTTTTCGTCCTGGATAATGAATCCGCCTTCGCTGTTTAGATAGAAAGAGCGAGGATCCAGGTTGAAGGTGCCTACGAAAACCGTGTCGTCGTCGAACACAAAGGTCTTGCTATGGATGCTCAGATACGGTTGACGCTTCTTCCCTTCGGCCTTTGCCCGCGCCGCGAGATCGGCCGCGTTCGGCAGGTATTCAAACAAGTCCCGCGGATAGGGTTTGTATTCGAAGACTTCCATCCCATGGTTCAACACCACGCGCGGTCGCAACCGGTAGTTCGTCGCGTAGGTGATGAGATGGTCCGCCGCACCGTAACTGTTCGTCGATATGCGGACTCGCAAATCGGGGCTTGCCGCATTCACCTTCCGAAGGAATTTCGCGAGCCGGCGATTCACGATGACGTATGGGCTCTGGATGATGACTGATTCGTCGGCTTCGCAAAACAGCCGCATCATTTCATTGGTGACGCGACCGTTGTTCCATCGCTTGCTGAAAAACCGGCGGTTCTTGCGTCCTGGTGCGTCAGCCACGTAGGTCACACTGTCGGCCTCCGACAGCCGGTCGATAAACATGTCCCGGACCAGCTTCGGATTATTCGCGTCCGCGTCGAACCGGCGAAAATAGTCGTTGAAATAGATTTCGCGATGCGCCGGGATGTCTCGGTCCACCCCCTGGTCGAGATGCTTGGCGATATCCTTGAGGTCGTGGGTCCAGACCGAAAGCGGCGATTCCCAATACGCGTTGAACGAATCCGTCATTTCCTCGATTGCGGGCCCGATGACGTACACATCGCGGTCTTTGAAGTTGTACCCGAGGGAATAATTGTAGTAGTTATTGCCGATGTTCCGGCCGCCGGAAATTCCCAGTGCGCCGTCGACGATGAATGTCTTGACGTGCATGCGCTGGTTGCTGCCCGACGGGAGGATGAGATCCAACAGCGCGTGGGGCAGCGGGGGGTTACCCATACCGCCGATAGGGCGATACAGCTTGATCTCGATGTTGGAGTTTAGCGAAGAGACAAAGGCCAACTCTTTCGGGTTCTTGTGCGCGCCGACGTGGTCCACAAGTATGCGGACCTTGACGCCACGCTCCGCGGCCTTGAGCAACTCGTACAACATAATCCGGGCGCACTCGTCGTTGGTCCAGATGTAGGTTTGAATATCGATGCTATGACGCGCGTTGCGGATGAGATGCAAGCGCAGGATCAGCGATTCGTCGCCCCGCTCGACGACGCCGGCGTAGTTTCCAGCGGAAGGATCGCCGCCGGAATCGGGCCAATGGTCGGCAACGAAGGTATGAAATGGAGATTCCTCGAGAAACGCGTTCGCGCCGGGGTCTGCTGCGGCAGGCAAGCACGCCACCAGGATTAGTACGAGACACGCGATGCGGATCGTATCTTGCATCAGGCGGGCGCGCAGGTTGCATCTCATCGCCGGCGCGCCGGGTACACGCAAAGAGGGTGCGGATGATTCGGTTGCCCCTGTGCTGCCATGAATCGCTCCAACTTCTCACCTTCGGCACGCCCAGTTCTTGAGCGTACCTACTTCTTTAACATGCGCCCCGCCACGGCGTCCAATTGCTTCACCGTTTCCGGGTCCCGCGCGTCCGGCGCCGTAATCAACGCGTATTCCAACGCGGTCTGGCACCTTTGACCGCACGATGTCTTACCTTGCCGCAATTCAGACACCAGGCCCTTAATCAACGACCGGGCGTGTTCCGCATTGGATTGCAGCACGCCGATGATCTGCTCCACGGTCACATGATCGTGGTCTGGATGCCAGCAGTCGTAGTCGGTCACCATCGCCACCGTGGCGTAACAGATTTCGGCCTCGCGGGCCAGCTTGGCCTCGGGCATATTCGTCATTCCGATCACATCGCAGTTCCACTGGCGATACAGGTGCGACTCCGCCATGGACGAGAACTGCGGGCCCTCCATCACGAGATACGTCCCACCGCGTTCGGTTTTTACAGGCAAATCCTGCGCGGCCGCGTCGATACAGTCTCCGAGGTAGGAGCACACCGGATGCGCCATGGACACGTGGGCGACCATCCCCGTTCCGAAGAAACTTTTGTTACGCGCAAAGGTTCGATCGATGAATTGATCGACGATGACGAAATCGCCGGGATGCAGGTTCTCTTTCAGCGAACCCACTGCGCTTACGGAGAGGATTTGCGTGACCCCGGCCCGCTTCATGGCGTCGATGTTCGCGCGGAAATTGATTTCGGACGGCGGGATCCGGTGGCCGCGTCCGTGGCGCGGAAGAAAGACGAGCAGCTCGCCCTCAAACTCGCCGAACAGCAGGTCGTCCGAGGGTTCGCCGAAGGGCGATTCGACCCGCTCCCACCGCCTATTCTCCAGTTCCGCAATATCGTAAACGCCGCTGCCGCCAATCACGCCAAGTAACGGTTTCTTCTCTGCCACTGAATCTTCCTTTTCTAATCAGTTTTGTGTGTGTCAGGCCCAATCAATGCCCCGACCACATCCGACACCCGCTCCAGCACCTCGACCGCACCGGAAAAATCACATCCACGCGTGAGCGCCGTCGGAACAATGTAACAGTCGATCCCTGCGCCGCGGGCCGCGGTCAATCCGCGCATCGAGTCTTCCACCACCACACAGGCTTCGGGAGGAAGGCCCAGCCGATCAAGGGCCACCTGATACGGTTCCGGGTCCGGTTTCGAACGACTATAGTCGCCGTTGGCCACAGTGAATTCAACCAACGGCAACATTCCCGTGCGCTGGTGAATGATGTCGAAGTGCTGTTTCTGCGAACTGGTGACGATCCCCATGCGGAACCTTCCGTGAAGACGTTTCAAGGTATCGTACGAATCCGGCAGCAAGATGGGTTCCGTGGCTATCAACTCGGAGTAGCGCGCGTCCCGCGCCTTCTTGAGCGTAGCGACCTCGGTCTCGCTAACGCCTTGCTCGACGGCGAGGTGCCACGCCCCTTTTGCCTGGACGAGCAATAGCTCGCGGTACAGTTCTTCCGTGAGGTTCACCCCGACGGGGGCAAGGACTTCGCGTGTCGCCTGAAAGTACAAATGTTCGGTGTCCACCAGGATACCGTCATTATCCCAAAGTATCGCTTGCTTCATGTCTTCCCAGACTTGATAGGACTTATCCCAGCGTTTCTTCCGCTAACCGGGCGAACTCGACCACGCGTTCATCCGGCGTGCCCGCATCGATATCCGCCATGACGATATCGCAGGGGCTCAAGTCCCGCCGGATGAGCGCGAGATCTTTGCGAAGTTCCTCCGTTGGCTTGTTTACGAGATCCGTCGGCGTGTACATGATCGCGCGCCGCGCATTGGGACAGAGCCGCTTTGCCTTCGCCAGGTCCGACATGATTCCCATGTCTACATAGCCCAGCTTTTCAATTCGCGCATAGTCTTCGATATAGGGATCCACGTTCCATGCGCAGTTATGGATGCCGAAGAACTCGAACGATTCCGATATTTTGCGGTCCCAGGGGAACACATGTTCACGGTACAACTCCGGCGATACCATATTGACCACACAGTTGCTCAACGTGGCGTGCCGTACGACGAAGCCGGTTTCGGCCTGTCGCTCGTAAACCAACCGCATACCCGCGATCATGGTCTGCGTAATCAGATCGAACAGGTGATTCGCCAGTTCGGGATTCATCATCAGATCCGAAAAGATCTCGGGTCCGCGAATGCGGAAGGCATTGTTCAAAACGCCCTGCCAGTTCAGATAGCCTTCAATCCGGCCAAACTCGCGTTCGATGACCTCCATCTGTTCGAGAATGTGACTCATCACGGGAACGCTCGGCAAATCCGGCACTTTCAGCGCCATGATGGCCTGTTCGCTCAAGTAGTCGTGTCGTGCCGCGGGCCAGTTGTCGGCGTAGTAGTCCGCGCCGATGCCGAAGATGAGCGCCATCGTCAGTGCACCATGAATGCCGTCGATCGTGGCCGGAGCGTTTTCCGGATCCGGGCCTCCCAACTGCAACGATGGAAACCGCCGGTTCAATTCCTTCCGCATTCTGACTACCGAAGCACGCCGCGCCATCGGGTCCAGATGCCATGGTTCCGAGAAGTCGATTTCGCAGGCTTCCCGGTACCATCGTGGCGTGAATCCGAACTCGATACGCATGTCCGATTCCGTGCCGTCGCACGGAGCCCGCGTCGCAGGACATGCCGGCGCGATGTAGCTGCGGAGTTGGTGAGCGGTGGCTTTACTAATCATTGCGTTCCGTGGGGTGTTCTTGAGACTCAGCGTGTGTGCGCCATAACTTACCCTCGCGCGTCACTTCGCAATGCATGCACCCGCTGGTCTTCCCATCGATGTTGTACCACTGGTGGGTTCCTCCAGCCGCTTCACCATCTTGACCTTTCCGGGCAACACCGAGGTCAATCATCCACCATGGAATGCGCATTCGGATCCATGTTCTCCAACGGTACGGTCCTGTGGAGTCGGTTTGCACTATGGAATATGCTCCGTTCTTCTCTCGGTTCGTCCATGCCCGTCCGTGCGAGTCCGTGCTTGTCCCCAGCCGGCCTACTGCTGAATATGCGCGAGCGCGTAGATGATCCCCGCCACGATCGGCGTCGCGACGATGATCGCCAGCGCGATCTTGACCCAACTCCACGGCCGTTCGCCCTGGACTTCTCCCGTGCGCGCGTTGACCAGGAACCGAAATGCCTTGCCCCGGTACCGGTACGCGCTGATCCAGACCGGCAACAGGATGTGTTTGAACGTAATGTTGTCGTACCGGCACCGCATGGTGCTGATGCGCTGGTGGTCGCCGCCAATATCCCGGCAGATCGTTCCGCGGATGGTGGGTTCCATCAATTGCTTCGCCCGCACGAACCCTTCCGGCAAATCCACCTGGTAACTCTCCGCGCGAAAACCGCTGAGGAATTCGTCCTTGTATGGAACGAGATTGTTCAAGTCCCACGGTTCCAGTTTCTCCGCGTACTTCCGGGGCAGCGACTGACTCGCCACCACCAGCACGTCATCAAAGCTGTTCTGCACCACGCCGCTGACTGAACGCCAGCGCGTTCGCCGTACCTGCCGCGTTCGCTGTACGGAGCGCCCGTTCACGGTCGTTGTGTAGTGCTCCGTGGTCCAGTAATCGTCGCCGCGCTGTCCGTGGTATTGGGTGGTCACGAAACAGTCGTAAGTCCAGTACGGCGTGTACATGCCGTTGATGGGGCTGTCCTGCCGGGCGAGACGTTTCAGCGCGTTCGGTGCGAACCAGAGGCTGCGAATCCACTTCTTGAATAAGTCGCGTGCCTGTGCCGTCGTCACGTGGAAGGAGAGCAGCGCTTTGGGCTTCAGCAGCTTGCGCGAACTCTCCGTCGCAACGATGTTGGCGCCACAGAACGGGCATTCGGCCGAGGTGACGTTGGGTTGCCGTGTGGATTCCGCGCCGCAGGACGTGCACTTAATTGTGATGCGTTCCTGGACTTCCTCATGCCCCATCGCATCGCGCAGAAAGGAGTCATAGTCCAACTCTTCGATGGGCGTCGAGTCGACGTGAATGGGATTCTCGTGCCCGCAATACGGGCACACTTGGGCGTCTGCCCCCGGCTGAAATTCCAGGTTCGCCCCGCACTGTGCACATGGAAAAGTGGCCTGCGTCACACCCTGCCCCTATGAATGCTGGTGTTTCCCTTACTAAAAGGATCTCAAGGACGAAAGGGACTTAAACGACTTTACGAGGTCTCCGGTCTTCAGTCTCAAGTCGGTGGCACCGGCGGCGGCGTAGCCCCGAACAGCTTGGCCAAGTCCGGCACGTCCGACGCCGTGGTCCACTGGGCCATGCCTTCGGTCCATACCAGTGATTGCCGCGTAAGGCGTCCATTTTGGACTTGCTGTTTCAGCGTCATCGTGTCGAACGGACCCGTCTGCTGCCCATCCACCGCCACGTAAAAATTGGCCGTCTGCGGTACCGGCGGGGGCGCTTGCGAAGCGCTAGCGGCCGCTTGCCCCATCTGCCCGGCCATGGCGAACCCCATGCCCAGACCCATGCCCCCCGACGCCGTGCCGCCCGGGTTTTCCGCGGCCTTCTCGAGGGCGTTCGCGGTCTGGTATTGGGTATAAGCCTGCAGATTGCCAATTACGCCCATGCTCGTTCGTTTGTCGAGGGCCTCCTCGACTTCCGGCGGCAAGGAGATGTTCTCGACCAGCAGCTTGGTGATCTGCAGCCCGTAGGAGTCGAAATCGTCCGAGATCTTATCCGTGATGAATTTCCCGAGCTCATCATAGTTTGCCGCCAAATCGAGCACGGGGATCTTGCTTTCACCCAAAATATCCGCGAAACGCGCAACGATAAGGTTGCGCAGTTGATCCGTGATCTCGTCCGTCGTGAATAGCCCGTCCGTCCCCACGATTTCCTTGATGAACGTTGGGGCGAACATAACGCGCACGCAATAGGTCCCGAAGGCCCGTAACCGGACCGGACCAAACTCCGGGTCGCGCAGCATGATGGGATTCTTCGTGCCCCACTTCAGGTCTGTGAACTGCCGCGTGCTGACGAAATACACCTCGGCCTTGAACGGACTCTGAAACCCGTGCGCCCAGCCCAGCAGCGTCGCCAGGATCGGCAAATTCCGCGTCTCGAGGGTGTACGTGCCGGGTTCAAACACGTCGGCGAGCTTGCCCTCATTGATGAACACGGCCACCTGGGATTCGCGCACGACCAGTTTGGCCCCGTATTTGATTTCGTTGTTGTACCGCTCGAACCGGTGGACCATGGTGTCATTCGTGGGATCGGTCCACTCGACAATGTCGATCAGTTCTCCACGGAGCTTGTCAAAGAGTCCCATGGTTCAACCCTCCTGTTCGTAAGAACTTCCGATTCGCGCCGATGTTCCCAGCCGAAAGCGGCCGACGCACACGGCTGCTGTAAACTATACGACTATAGAATCGATCCGCCATCGCGTCAACTTCTGCACGCGAGCCTTGATTGCACTCGCACGCGGCGGCCCGACTATGGCAAAATGCGCTCTCAACGAAGCCGGCGGTCGCGGCAAGCGGACCGCAGTTCGGAGGATCTCGTGAAAAAGCTCGCTTTGGTGTCGACATTTCTGTTTGTTTTCACCGCATACGCCCAGGATACGCCCTGGAAGGCCATCACACCGGGACCGAACCTCGCTGGATGGACGGTCGTTAGCGGCGACTGGTCCGTGGAAGGCGGCGTTCTCACGGGAAAAGCCGCCGACGATGCTCCGGCCGTGCTCGTCTCGGATGCAACGTACATCGATTTCGCATTGGAGGCCGAGTTTGAAACGCCCAGCCCCGGCGACGGTGGAATCTACCTTCGCGCTCACCAGTTGCCCAAACTTCCCATTCCGGAAGGGACGGATCCCATGACCGTGCCACGGATTCTGTATGGCTACCGGGTCGGCGTGGACACCATGGGCGCTGGCGCCACGGGCAGTCTGAGCGACCCCAACGGATGCGGCGCCGTTTTCTCCTCCCGGTCCGCCGCGACCGCCACAGTGATCACCGACGATTGGAACGACCTCTCCGTGACCATGCTCGAGAGCGATCTCGCGGTAACGGTCAATGGCGAGATTGCCGTAACCGGATCCGACACGGGATACACGAAGGGCCTCGTCGCCTTTGAAGTCGTCCCCGGTTCCGAAATCCACTTCCGCAACGTTCGCATCCAGGATCGCGGCCGTTCCGGTACGTGGCGCTCCCTGTTCAACGGCAAAAACTTTGACGGTTGGATCGAGTGGGGTGAAGAAGACTGGATGGTGGAAGACGGCGTCATCGTGGGCCACAGCGGGCCGAAAAAGTCGGAAGGGTACATGGCCACCGCGGACACGTGGAAGGACTTTCACGTGCGCGGCGTGTATAAGATGCTTGGCGAAGGCAACTACGGCCTTTTTTACCACTCCACCATCGCCTACAATGAGAAACACTATCCCGTCATCTCGGGTCTTCAGGGCGAGGTTGCGCCGGGGTACCCGAGTCCGACGGGCTGGGTCTACGAAAGTTACAAACGCGGCTGGCTGCTCGAGCCCGATATGACGCGAGTCTGCGCCTTCGCGCAGAACCCCGATGGCTGGAATGAGATCGAAATCAAGTCCGAGGGCAACCGTATCATGACCTGGGTCAACGGCATTCGCGTGCTCGATTACACCGACGCTGCGCCCAACCTGTTCGAAGGCGCGTTTGCGCTGCAATTGCACACCGGCGGCACCGCCGGCATCCTCTGGAAGGACTTGTACGTAAAAGAATGAATGCGAAAAAGAATCCCAAACAACCCTGCGTCTACAAACTCAAAGTCACGCTGAAGGACCTCAAACCGCCGATTTGGCGTCGTTTACTCGTTCGCGGCGACGACACGCTTGCAGACCTCCACGATGTCATCCAGATTTCCATGGGGTGGATGGACTATCACCTTCACGAGTTCACGGTCGGCAAAACACAATACGGGACTCAGGACGACGATTCTCCTTCCGAGGTGTTCGACGATGGAGAATACACCCTGGACGAAGTCTTAGGGGGAAAGAAGACGCGCTTCACGTACCTTTACGACTTTGGCGATGGCTGGACTATGGATGTCGTTGTGGAAAGCATCGAGCCCCTGGACCCCGAAAAGCAGTACCCGGTGTGCCTGGCAGGCAAACGGCACGGCCCCATGGAAGACAGCGGCGGCCCGTGGGGATATGCCCAGAAAGTGGAAACCCTCAAGAATCCGGACGATCCGTACTACGAACAGATTGCCGAATGGATGGGCGCAGACTGGGATGCGGAGTATTTCGACCGGGACGAACTGAATGTCGAACTGCAACAAGGTGATCTTGAGGACACCGTCGACTTGGAAGATCTTGGCGAGGAGGAACGCGACGCCCTCCTGGAGTCCATGCTCGACGAAGATCCGTTTCTCGAAGAACGGGTCGCCCGGCTTCACGATCAGATCGGCAAAGCCCATGGATTGGGGTCGCCGGAGGCCGTTCATGACTTTATCGAAGCCATGTCCGCCGAAGCGTTGCGCGACTTTGCCATGAAACAATTGAATCAGAATCCGGAAGATGCCGCATTTGAATTCGGGCTTCTTGCCCTGGAAGCCCAGGACTTGGACGAAGCGATTGGGCTCGCCGACAAGGCCCTTGAACTCGACCCGCGCAGTGTCGATGCCCGAATCGTGCGGTCCAATGTGGCCGTGGCGGAAGGCAATTACGATGACGGCATCGCCTTGCTTCGCGAAGCCTTGGCGATTGCGAAGGACAATCTCGGAGAGGAATTCTTCACCCAATTCAGCGGCGAGTTCGCAGACCATGTCCAGACCCGGCCCTACCTGCGGGTGCGGTTTCTCCTTGGCCATACGCTGCAGGAGACAGACCAAGTCGAAGAAGCAGCGGACCACTATCGCGACATGCTGGAGAAGGATTCCGATGACTCTATGGGCGCGCGGTATCCGTTGGCCGGTGTCCTGCTTCAGATGGAGCGCCTCGAAGAGGTACGCGCCTTGGCGGAGGAGTACTCGTCGGATGACGACATGATCTTCCCTTGGGCCGAGGTGCTGGAGCGATACCTTTCGGGCGAGGAGGGAGCGGCCGAGGACCTCCTGGAAGGCGCAATTGCCGCGAATCCCCTAATGGCAACCAGTCTGCTCGATTTCGAGTCCGCGGCCGATCTCGACACGGACACCGACCTCGGTGTCGCTGCCGCGATGGCCTTGGCTGCCGTGGGGAAAGCGTGGATCGACCATCCCAAGGCCCTCGAGTGGCTCGATGCAAAAGTATACGCCGAGGACGATTGACAGTCGACGTTCTGCATCCGATCCATCTTTCGACGAGTGCGCACGGAAGAAGAAACGGGGAAACCTGTATGCGGTCCATCCAATCCCACGCCAAGATCAATCTCTATCTCGACGTTTTGAACACCCGGCGGGACCGGTTTACCAATATCGAAACCATCTTCCAGACCGTCAGCCTCTATGACGAACTTGCCTTTGAATCGCGGCCCTCGGATGTCACGCTGGAGTGTACGTGCGACGGGATACCTACCGACGAGTCGAACCTTGTCATCCGTGCCGCGCGCCTGCTGCAGGAATCGACAGGCTGCGCCCGCGGCGCGCACATTCGCTTGGAGAAGCGCATCCCCATGGCAGCGGGGTTGGCCGGCGGGTCCGGAAACGGCGCGGCGGCGCTCATTGCGCTCAACAAGCTATGGGAACTTGGTCTCTCCATGTCGCGATTGGAACGGCTTGCAACGCGGCTCGGTTCCGACGTGCCCTACTGTTTGCATGGCGGCGCCGTGGCCGCGACGGGGCGCGGCGAACGCATGTCAATCTTGCCGGCAATACCCGAGACCTGGTTCGTACTGCTTCACCCGGACCTCCACGTCAGCACGCGCGACGTGTACACCAGCCCGGATCTCGGGCGCAGTACCCAAATTCCCTTCGCCGGGCGCACACCGGCCTTCCGCAACGCGATTGGTGTTCTTACGCAAGGTCGGCTTAGGGACGTGATGTTCAATCGCATGGAGACGGCGGCATTTGCGATGCATCCCGAACTTGCAAGATTAAAACAGCGTCTGGTGGACGAAGGATGCGCCGCCGCGATCATGAGCGGCAGCGGTCCAACCGTGTTCGGGTTATGCGCGTCTCGCGAAGAGGCCGAGACAGTAGCTTCGCGAATCACGGAGGTCCGCGCGACTGTTGTGCACAGCGTTGACCACGCGATCGCGGGCTATTAATCGCCCTTCTTACTTGGGACTTCCGCGGGCACGACGCGCGCACGCTCTTCGGATTTTTGCCTCGTCTCCGCGAGAGACATGGCTTTCCAGTATCCGAACCCAACGATGAGGAGCATCACGCCCAGAAATCCGATCGCGGCGATACGATAAAACCCTTCGAGATTCTGCGTGTCAAAAACGGCCGCGCGCACGATGGCCAGCAGGAATATCGCCAGGCCGGCATGACGGTAGTGGGACTGTTTGAACACCAGCGACACTCCGAACAAGCCGAAGGCCAGAATCGTCCAACTGATGGTCAAAAAATACGTCGCCAACTGCGGGATTCGATGCAGCATCAGGACCAGCAGGACAGCGGCGGCTGCGGTGCAAAGTCCGGTCAAGGCTTGTGCCGCATCCTGGATCGGTTTGGATTGCGCCAGTTGCACGAGCCGTTCGCAAACCACCCAGAAGGCGGCGCAGGCAACAAAGCCGGCGATCAACGCCGTTTCACCGAGTGTGGATCCATACGCCTGGAGAACCATCGTCAGGGATGCAACGGCCGCGCCGAGTATAGCCACGCCGGCGGCCGTTATGGAACGAACGCCGAGTGCGTAACCCAGGAAGGCGAAGGCAAGCAGGCACTCGAAGAACATCCGCCAATCGTCCGCAGCGTATTGCCATGCGTAGCGCGCCATGATCGCCCAGGCGGCGGCGACCAGGACGTTCCCGAATGCGCCGGTTCCCAGCCGGCCGCGATGTACGGCGAAATACCGGTCGCCCGTCAGCGCGAGCATGGCAAGCCCCCAGGCGGTGGCGTGCCACAACGTCTCGGCTCCGCCATGTCCCGCGGCCAACCATGAAAGCATGGCCCAAATTTGCAGGGCCACCGCCACGGACGCCAGCGCCCGTGGATGAAGCAACAGCATCAGTCCCGCAGCCGCGCATGCCGCCACCGCAAGGGCCAAAGCGCTCTTGAGGTATCCGTCGATTTCGACGGTCAGCAACAGACCGAGGGTCCAGGCAGTAACGCCATACAAGAAGTAGGGCGCGGCGCGGAGTTGATGAAACTCCAGCCCCGCCTGTTCACCGAGTAACCGCTGGTCCGCGCGGACGGCGACCGTCCCGAGCGCGATGACGCCCAGGGCGCTAATCAGGTATGGGGTATGTGCCTGGATACCAATCTCGATGGTGCCGACGGCAACGGCGGCAGATACACCAATCAGTGCAGCCAAGCCGAAAGGTTTGGCCCGCAACGTGGCCGCGCCGACGGTGCACAGAAAGGCCAGCACCGCCAAGACGGCGAACCGGTGACCGTCCTTCGCGAGATACATGGTCTGGACCAGGGCAATCGCAATTCCCGCCAGCGCGTACGCGTAAGGAAATAGCAATCCTTGGGCGGGCTTAGGCAGGGGCCGGTGCGAATCGGGCGGTTCACGCAGCAGATCGAGCTGCCAAAGCAAGAGTTGGGTGTCGGCGTTCAGGGACGGCCAGCTTGGGCTGCGCGCCGACCAGTCGGTGCGCTGATAGAGGAGTGAAGCGCCGAAGAATGCCAACACTGTGAGGAGCGCGGGAACGAGATGACCCGCGTACTCCGGGTTGGCATACGCGATAACGCCTTCGTCCACGGCCGCGGCGCAACCTTGGAAGAGCGTGAGCCCCGCAACCAGGAACGCCAGGATTCGTGTGACAACGAGTCCCGACCGGCGAGCCGAGTAGAGCAGCGCAAGCGTTTCCACTGCGAGAAACGCGGTCAGTTTCGTGCCTTCGTATTCATAGATCGTCGCGATGCCAAGGGTCAGCATGGCGACCGCCTTGGTCATGTACACGTTGTACAGGGGATCGCGGTCGCGAACGCGCAAGTAGGCCAGCGCAATGCCAAAGAGCACGGCCGCGTAGATCAACCGGAACCAATCCTGGTGGTCCCGGCTGAAATCGAAGTTGGCGACGGTGAGCGTGCCCAACAGCAGGAAGCACGCGGAGTTTATGGTTACAAATGCGTTGCGGAACCAAAGTGGAATCTTTTCCCGCCGCAAGTCCGTCGGCGCGAAGAGTTCCGCCAACGCGAAGATCAGGAAGTAACCGCCCAGGATGGAAATGGAGATCCAAAAATCGGTCAGCGTGTTCCCGCCCTTGACCGTGAACAACCAATACGTGTGGTTCAGGTAGCTGCCGGCGAGGCCGAGCACCGCGACGTAGTACCAACGGTTGCGGAGCAGGAAAAACGCGCTGCCGGCACTCAGAAATAGCACGCCGGCGACGGCGTATCGCGCGACATCGCCGGACGCCCATATAGCCAGGAAGATGGTCAGGTGACCGAGTATGGTGACGAGCGTCGCCATCAACCGAGACCGTCGTACTTGCGCGATGAAGGCCCAAATAGCGACGACGACCGCAAGCAGTGTCAGCGCCACCAACGTGCTGTCAACGATCCGGGCCTGAGGGATGTAATGGGCCGCGAAGGTGACGAAGTAACTTAACGCGAACCCGCCGCTGTATAAGACGCGCGCATAGGCGCGGTACTTCCCTTCCAGCCAACGGCCGAGTCCGAGAAGACCTGCACAAACAAGATATCCTGCGCCCACACGCATGACAGGCGTCGAGTACTTCGCGGTGTATACCAGCAAGAACACAACGGCTACTGATAGCAGGACGATGCCGATGCGCGGGAACAGATACGAGATCAGAAAGGCTTCCCAACCTTCTTCCGCGATGCGTCGCTGAATGGCGGATTGGGTCCTCTCGGCCGACGGAATCTTCGCCGCAAAGGCTCTAATCCTGTCAGGAGGCATGATCCTTTCGGGCTCGGGCGTCGGCTTGGTGTGTACCGGTTCCGCGGGAACCGTAGACGACGCACGTGGCTTTGTCACCGGATCCGTAAGAGGAAGCGGCGGGGGTTCCATTGGCTTCACGGGAATGGCGGGAGACGCCCCGAATGCCTCGTGCCGGGCTTCTCGTTCAAGCGTGTCGAGCCGCCTTCGCATCATGTCGGCCTGCTCGAGCAATGTGTCCAAATCCCGGCGGAGCCGCTTGAGATCATCATCGTAAGTCATGGACTATCCCCTGGCTAGAGGTCCGGGAATCCGGACCCGCTCGCATCAGAATACCCCGGGTTCCTTGGTGCCGACATTGTCAGTATATAAATTATAATATATTAAACGGTTTTATGTCAAACAATAAATTTAATCCACGTTAACCTCTTGTAATGCATAGCATAACGCCCGTACTGGCGAAAGTATCTTGAGGCTCGATTTTCGCGTATTTTGCGCTCTACGCCGCATTTCTGGTAGCATCGAGACCGGTCAGAGATTCCCTCATGCGAGTTGTCAAAGTAGATTCCCTGAAGCCTGGACTGGTCGTCGGCAAACCCCTGCTCGACGAGCGCGGCCAGACCCTGCTGCACGCGGGCGTCGTCCTGTCCGAGAAGTACATTAACACCCTGAAAGAAAAAGGGTATACCCACCTCTACGTCAACGAGGACGGCTGCGACGCAACCGTCGCTCCCGAAGACGAACTCAGCCCCATTGTACGCGCGCGGGCCCTGAATGCGATGCGCGAAGTTTTCGAGTCCATCGAACAGGAACTCCCGACGGTTAAGACCTTCACCTATGATGACATCAAGCGCTTCTGTGCGTCCGACGTAGTGAAAGATCTCCTCGGAGAAGATGGACCGATGAAGACTCTCCTCAGTTCCGTGGATTGTATTCTCGACGAGGTGTTGACACGCAGCACGCTGGCGGGCTTAACTTCGCTGAAGTCGGACGACACTAGACTCTACGCACACTCGATCAACGTCTGCATCGTGTCCATCATGATTGGGCAGTACATCGGCATGAGCAGTGTCCGCATGCGTCAACTTGCCACGGGATCCCTGCTGCACGATATCGGGAAGATCTTCCTGGACAAGGCGACCGGCGAGCGAAATTCGATCCGCTTGCACACGGTGCTGGGTTACGAATTGCTGAAGAACAACGACGATCCCGACATCCTGGCGCCGCATGTGGCGCTCCAGCACCACGAGTACCAGGACGGAACGGGCCTCCCGCGCGGGTTGATCGGAAGCAATACCATCGAGCGCAACCGCAATCTCCCACCGCCGGTCCCGGCCCTGATCGGAGAGATCGCAGCAGTCGCAAATTGCTACGACAACCTGCTGAGCGGCGTGTACGACAAAGTCCCGCTCACGCCGGACCGCGCGTTGAACCGCATACGGCAATGGTCGGGAACGCGGTTGAACCGAGAAATTGTAAACGCCTTTCTGCGGGTGGTGCCGGTGTATCCGGTCGGCGTAGACGTGGTCATCGAAGGCGGCGCATTTAATAACTGCCAAGCCATTGTGACGGATGTGGCCCAGAATGCGCTCGATCGCCCCCGGGTCGCCATCTACCGGGACGCAAAGGGCCGACTGGTCGAACCCTTCGAGTTCGACCTCAACGCAGTGGACAGCGAAGAAGTCACCCTACGGACAAAACCGCCTGTGTAAGCAGTGCCGCAATCCGAGTTTTTCAGCGCCCCGTTCCACCGGCTTTCAATCCCGCGATAAACGCCCGTTCCGCGTCGTCGAGTTGGTTGAACAAGCGGCCCTCCTCCGGGCGCATGTCGAAGGAACGGCGGGGGCGTTGGTCCGGTGCGTCCCGGTTGCCGCGGACGCTGCCGTTATGAAAGCACCACCCGGCTGCGCCGCCGTCCCTGGCTTGTTGCAGGTCGGTGGCGAAATCATCCACCGTGGGTTGGTAGTCTCCGTAGCCGCGGCGGAAGGGTTCCTGGTAGTGGACCGGCACGACGCGTTTGGCGTTCTTCATGGTCTCGAAGTACTTTCTCGTTGCGGCCGCGGTTTGGTGCGGCGATTCGGCGGTCCGCCCAAGGTGCGGGCAGATGAAGTCCACACCGGCATCAATCAGCGCAACCACGTTGTCGCTGTCCGAAGCTGTGCATAGACGGTCCGGGTCGATGGCTTTGATCGCACGGATGAGTTCGGCTACATCGCCGATGGGGACGAAACGCGCGTCGCCCACATTTCGTTCGTTTCCCACATCGAAATATACGTTCCGGAACGGCAGAAGTTCACTGGCGAGCGTCTTCATGACCGCCAGGTGCTCTTCGCGGTTCGAGGGGAAATCGGGAGCGTCGCCCCGCGTGACCGTCACGTCGACCACCATGCCCCGATTGCTCGCGAGCTTGCAGAGCCGTTTCAGGCGCCCCATGTAGGGTTTGCGCACGGAACCGTCGGGCGCCACAGCGGATACATTGTTGTCGAAGGCGTTCCACGTGGCCCAGACCCGGATCCAGTTGAATCCGAGGGCGCGCAGGTCGTCCAGGTCTTGCTCGATGGGTTTCGCGTCGGCGACGCCCAGGGCGGCGTAATAGCTGCATCCGAGCAGGAACGTGGGTTTTCCGTCCAACAAGAAGTGGCTGCCCTGAACCGAAAGGACGGGGCCCTGCGTCGCCGATGCGCTCAGGAGCACCGCGGCGGAAATCAATAGGCTGACCATTGTTTGACTCCTGGCAATTCGCCCGGCACAAAACCGGACAACGGACCTTGATTCTGAGGTGTACCGGCCGTAGACTCACGCGTTTCGAGTGTAACACGATCCCGCTCGAAATATTCGGTTGAAGGCGCATGTCCAATACTCACGAAATACCCGCATACGACCGCACGCTCCGGCTGATTGAAAAAACGGGATTGATCTGCCTCGTGATCTACCTGGCGGTGCTCATCGGGATCGCCGTTGCGAAACCGGAGCCGTACGCCGGAGCGTGGCACCTGGTAGTCGGTAACCTCTTTCTGGGTCGGGCGTACAACATCACGGTCGGTCTCAAGGAGGGGTACCACCGGCTTTACCTGTTCTTCCAGTGCGGACTGGGCGACATCATCCTTCTCTTGCTGGTATACCCGTTGCTGGTGGCGGGGTATCGGCGCGCCATCGAATGGCGTTTTATCGGTCCCAGCATCGCCAACATCCGCGCTACGGCGGAAAAGCACAAGCACCGCGTCGAGCGTTTTGGTGCCGCCGGACTGCTGCTCTTCGTCTTTTTCCCCGCGTGGAGCACGGGACCTCTCGTCGCCGGGGTGGTCGGATACCTGGTTGGCATGCGGACCTACGTCGTGTTCACGTCCGTCATCGTCGGTAATTTCCTTTCGGTTGCGGCCTGGATTTGGCTTATCGAGTGGATGCACCGGTTTTCCGCATCCTTGGGCTACTGGTTGCCCTGGATCGTGGCGGGCTCTGTCGTCAGCCTTGCCGTCGTCTACCGCATACGACTTATTCGCCAACGCATGCGGAAAATGGGTGACGGAACGAGTAGCGGCAACGACCGTTCCGAAATGTGATCCGTTTTCGGGCCCACGCGGGGTTCGTTGCGGCTGGCGAAGGCCTGTGGTATTGTGCAAACGGCGCTTCCACGTATGATTGGTTTCAGCACCGGGTTTATCCATTCCCATGCCAAGTCCAGACGCCTCACTCAAACACGCAGTCATCGATGCCTACCGCGAGGAACTGCGCGACCGGTATTCGATCGACAACGTGCGGCGTTTCGAGGAATTCGATCCGATTTCGGACCAGACGGTAGATGACCTTCGCCAGTATTTTCTGGAATGCATCTATCCGTCTTCTGCCGATCGCGACCGGTTGGACGAAGCGTTTGACCACATGGGTGAAATCATCCGTTCGCCGCGCCGGTTGACGCCCCTGATGAGGATGGCGTTTAGGACGGTGTGGAAACTGGGGCTGATGTTTCCGTCGGCGGTATCGGCGGGTCGCCACACCTTGGAAGCCTATCTCGAAACCCGGAAACTCGAGACCAAAATGCTCGAATATGCGCGTCGTAAGAAGTACACGCCGGAACAAGTGGAGAATCACGACGTTGTCGTGCAGTTGGTTGCAAACGTACCCGAACGCGAGATCGTGCGGTTTCGTACCGAAGTCTTGAAACTGTTTGAGGCGTTGTCTAACGTGAAACTGCTGGCCGCCACGGTGGAAATCATGGACAACTCGCGAAAACTGATGGAGTCGCGGCCGGATTTGTACGACGAGCAGGAAATGGCCGGATTCAGCTTGGGGTGTGACGTGCTCCGCCGGGGCCATGCATTGTTTCAGAAGTTGAAACCGTCGGAATTTCCGGTGATTATCGAGGGCATTGAGGTTGTCGAAATCGATTGGTACGATCGGATCAAAGCGGAAGCCGCCTCCTGACGGAGGCGATCGTAGTCTGCGCGTGTGTCGATCCAGCGGGGCCGTTCCCGGCCGCGACCGGCACTTGGAAGAAAGGATGACGAGAATGCGGATCACTACTTGTATCTTTACGGCGGCATTGGTCGCCGGTGTGGCCTTGGCGCAAAGTGACCTGAACGGACGCCAGATTCAAATGAAGGCCGGTGACCATCAGAGTCTCAATGTTCCCTTGACGTTGCCTTACGACGGGACTCTTGCGGAAGGTGAAATCGTCCAGGTGAAGGAGCCCAAGACGGCCAAGACATTCCCCGCCATGGTGCGGGATGGCGAATTCGTTTTTGTCCCCGAGGGGGCGATGCCGAATACCTCACATCGGTACGAGGTGGTCGTCCGAAAGGACAACAAGCCGCCCAGCGTGAAGATTACAAAACGGGACAACGAAGACGTCTTGGATGTTGTGATTGACGACGTGCCGTTCACTGCCTATCACTACTCCAATGAGAATAAGAAACCTTTCCTGTGGCCCGTGCTGGGGAAAGGCGGCGTGCATGTCACGCGCGACTATCCCATGGGTGAGGTGCAGGTGTCCCAGGACCATCCCCACCACAAGTCCATGTGGACCGCCTATGGCGACATCAACGGCGCGGACTGCTGGGGTGAGGGCGACAACTCCGGGTATCAGGTAAGCGGCGATGTAACCTTCGGCTCCGGCGACGCGTATGGATGGGTCCACGCGAAGAACGTGTGGCAGAATCACGAGCACCAGCCGGTCGTGGACGAGGAGCGGGAATACAAGTTCTACACGGGACCCGAAGGCGCGCGGATTTTCGACCTGACCGTCACCTTTACGGCATCGTATGGCGATGCGAAATTCATCGACACGAAAGAAGGCGGCATCATGGCCGTGCGCGTTAACGATTTCATGGACGTCGACCATGGCGGCACCATTACGAATTCGGAGGGGCAGGTCGGTGAAGCCGAGGCCTGGGGGCAACCCGCCAACTGGTGCGACTATTCCGGCGCTATCCAGGACTCGGGCGTGTTCGGTATCACGGTCTTCGACGATGCCGGAAATCTGCGTCATCCGTCGCGGTGGCACGTCCGGAATTACGGCCTCATGGGCGCGAACTGCTTTGGCCTGTCCTATTTCACGAAAGGGAAAGGCGATCTGAACGGCGACTACACGTTGACGAACGGCGAATCCATGACCTTCCGGTACCGCACCTACGTGCACAGCGGCAACGTCAAAAAGGCCAAGGTCGCCGACCGCTACGCCGACTATGCAACACCGCCCACGGTGGAATGGGCGAAGTAGCGGTTCGCACGCGCGTTCGCGCGGTGAACGATTGATGACGTATCCAGTAGCGCAGGCGTTCGCGTCTGCGCTACTGTGTTGCCTGGACGACGGGAGGATTCTATGCGGTCGCTGTTCCGGCTCGTGATGGTCGCTGCCCTGCTGGCTGCGCCCGCCCAGGCAACATTCTCAAGGAGCTACGAGGCCGTGCTCGGTCCCCAGCCCGAGAAGTATACCTTCGATGAGCCGCTGAAAATCGCGCACCCGGAATTATCCTACGTCATCGACGTGCAAGCCGTGTTACAGGAGGGCACGGGCGAACTGCGCGTCATCAATCCTTCCGGCGCCGAAATCTACCAACATCTTTGGGGCGGGGGACTTAGCGAAGACCTCGCGGCCCTGGGTCCTCTGACGATGGCAGGCGAGTACCGGGTCATCGTGGACGTTGAGAAGGCCTTGGGGCACTGGCGCGTGCGTGTGGTCGAAGTGCCTAAGGCGGACCAGCTCCGGAGCATTTCATTTGTGGGGCCGCTCCTGACGTTTATTGGATTCGCCTTCTTGTTGGGGTGGTTCCTGATGACCCGCGCGCAATGGCGATGGCTCTTCGTCGGGGCAGGCGTGCGGCTTGCCGCAGCGGTACTGACATTGGGTGCTGGGGTTGTTTACTACGTCACCTTTCGTGGCGCTCTTGAAGATTCCTTGAATTACCTACACTACCTCATCGCCGACAGTTGCGTTATCGGGGTCGCTTCAGGTGTTGCAGCGACGCTCGCTCTTCTCGTCGCCGGCCTGATCTTTCGCGGCGTGAGGACGTTGGCACCCAATGCGGTCGGCCTGGGCGTTGGCACCGCCGTCAGCGAAGTGTTCGTGACCGCCATCGTCACTGTAGTCGGCACGGGCCTTCTTTTCGGAGGAAGTCCCAAGAGCGGAAAGTGGATGCTGCAGCTCGCCTATGACGCGACGACCACGCCGATGTTGCCACTCGTTGAACCGGCGAAGTTCATGGGTCTGGTCCTGTGCTTCATGGCCGCAAGTGGTCTTGTCGTCCTGGCCGTAACCGCGCGCCGATGGGCGCTGGTGTTCCCGGCATCTTTGCTCTTGATCGGCTTTTACGCCGCCATCGGCGGGGCCCGCATTTGGGCCTTGGACGGCGCACTGTCCAAATGGTGGATCGTAGGCGGCGCCCTTCCATTTGCCGTCGCCAGCCTGCTCGTGGTGTGGTGGTGCATGCGCGTATGGCCACCCCCGCCAATTCCAGACAAGACGCTTACACCCATGGAAGCATACCTCCGGGACGCCCGTAGTACGGAGGAAGGATCTTCGGCGAAGTGAACCTCGGCGAGAAGAACATCGTTTTGATTGGCATGCCGGGCGTGGGCAAGAGTACCATCGGCGTCCTGCTAGCCAAAGAATTGTCCCGCGCGTTTCTCGATACCGATGTGTTGATCCAATCCCAGGAAGGTCGCCGACTGAGGGACATTATCCGCGAGGACGGGATCGAGGTCTTTCGCGCGCTCGAGGAGCGCTACATTCTCACCCTCGACTGCCGTGAGCACGTCGTCGCGACCGGCGGAAGCGCAATTTACAGCGAACCAGCTATGCAGCATCTCCGTGGACGCGGCGTGGTCGTCCATCTCGCGCTCCCTATCGAGCTTCTCGATCGCCGCATTCGAAGCCTCGACGACCGCGGCGTGGTGCGGGCCGAGGGGCAGAGTTTGCGAGAACTCTACGAGGAACGCTTGCCCCTCTACACCCGTTACCGCGACTGCGAAGTGAGCTGTGCGCGCCGCAATCACGACGACGTCGTCGGTGCAGTTATCGCGGCAATCCAAGCGCTTCCGTAGGTCCCATCCAATCACGGGGGCGCCCAAAGTAGGCGCGGCTTCCATTCGCGTTAATTCTTGTTTTCGAGTTGGAATTCGTAGTTCGCGAGAAAGACTAAACGCGGCTGGAAGCCGCGTCTATTTGGGATATCCCGTTGGGTTTAAAAACACTTCGGCAGGAGCGCCCGATTCTTCGCGAAGTGACCGTTTTTTGTCACTCGTATTGTTCATTTCCGTCATCACGACTGAGATCCACCTTTGCCCCAATCCATCCGTAAGAGCCTCGATCTATTCGTAAGCGGCTACTCCAGAATGGGTTGAGAGGATTGGAGCTACCCTGACGTTGCTCCAAATCCATCCTCGAAAACAGGGCATGACGATTGCTCCTTTACGTCCTGCTCGCAACAGTAGGAGAGGCGGACGATGGCTTGGCGGTTTTGCATGGAGACAGGGGTCGCCGCGTGCGTTGCCTTGGGCGCCAGCATTTGGGGCGTTCAATCCACCGCGCCGGCGACGTTGACTGCGGAAGATGTTGCACCCCCGCACAGGGCAGCGTCCGTCGAAGTCTCATTGGTGACGGTCATTGAGCCCATCCATGCCGATTCGCTGGGGCTCGGTGAGCGATCTCAGTCACCAGATGTTTTTCACCGCGCCGGCCTTGAAGAACCCATACCAGACACACGGGATGCCTCGAACGGCGCAGCCGAGGAAGTTGCTTCAGTTTTGCCGTCGGCACACGACGGCTCCTAGCGCTTCCCTGTCACCGGTGCTAGACGCACACCGGTGGCGCGGCACAGGGAAGGGGGTCCGCATTCGGCAATGCGGGCCCCCCTCGTTTTTCCGCCGCACCGGACCGGTTCAACTTTGACCAGTGAAACGCCGCTATACACTGCGACTGAGTCTCATCTCGTAATCGTGCTCGTCATCGTAATCGATCTTCCGTGAGACTCACCTCATAGCCCCTTCGATTACGAGTACGATAACGATTACGATTACGACGATAGGGATCACGGCCATCGATAGTGAGGGAATTGCTGCAATGGTCTACCTCAAGGCATTCCTGTTCACCGTCTTAGTTCCAGGAACTGTTGCGGGAGTCATCCCATACCTTGTTATTTCGCGGGGGACACGCAGATTCCTCTGTGGTGGCGCGGCTGGAGACTACTGGGGTGGGGACCGGTGGTCGTCGGTGCCGTGATTCTGCTCTGGTGTATCGCGGATTTCGCGTATACTGGAAAGGGGACGCCTGCGCCCGTCGATCCGCCGAAGCGGTTGGTCGTGCACGGGCTGTACCGGTACGTGCGCAATCCGATGTACATCGGCGTCTTGTCGATACTGCTGGGCGAACTGCTGCGTTTCCCATCGTTCCAGATGTTGATTTATGCAAGTCTTGTTTTTGCGGCGTTTGAATCCTTCGTCGTGTTTTATGAAGAACCGGCCTTACGTAAGAAGTTTGGTGAACCATACGTCGCGTATTGCCGGGAAGTGAACCGATGGTTGCCGTGCTGGGATTCCATCTTCAAAACTATGTAAGGGAACATTGCGGCGTTCCGACAAGGTCCACTCAGTTCGGACGTTCCAGATGCGTCAGCCAGCCTTCGTCGAAGCAGACGTGTTTGATCGAATATCGCCGATATGTATACGTGAGGTGAATCATCCCATCCGAGGTTTGAATGATGCAGGGATAAGAAAACTCGCCCCAATCCGCTTCCAGGGTCCTCAGGTCGGTCCACGTCTTCCCGTCGTCGTAGGACTGAATGAGATTTAACGGCGTCCGGTCATCCTGGTCGGTGTCATTGAACACCAAAACCAAACGGCCGCTTTTCAGTTTGGTCATGGCGATACCCGAGTCGGGGTTCTTCAATTCCGTCTTTTCGGGCGCCGACCACGTCAGACCCCGATCGGTCGACACGCTCTGCATGATGCGCGGCTGGTGTCGCATAAGGCACAGCAAGTCGCCGTTGTCCCGCTGGATAACCGTCGGTTGCCCGCCACCGCCACGGATGAATCCGCCGGGTTTCCACGTCGCGCCGTCATCCTCGAGGTAGAGGAGAAACGACCCGTAGCGATCCTCGGTCTCGCCGCTGATGGGCAGGGCCAGTGTGCCGTTGTCCAGGGTAAGGGGCGCATTACGCGGCAACCACCCAAGACTGCCCGGCATCTCTGTATCCTCAGACCATGTTTCACCGTTGTCATCGGAAGTCCGCATCATCAGCCGGCATTGTCCCCAGCCTGCACCGCGGCGGACGGGGCGGCTGCCTTCCATGCGCCCCCAAACGATCCACATGCGATCCCTTGGGCCTTTGAAGATGATGGCATTGCCCGGCGGCTGAGCCGGGTTCCAGATCAGTCGTTCCGGGGTGGTCCAGATCCGTTTCCCCTTTTCCAGACGCGCAAGGTAGAGCGCCTGATCGTCCGCCGATTCGTAGCTCCCGCCGTACCAGAGGCAGAGCAGATCGCCGTTCGGCGCTTCCGCAACGGTCGAACAGTGGTGCGCCGCCACGCCGGGGATCTTAGTAAAGATGAGTTCGGAAGAAAACGAGATCGTACCGTAGGGATCGGGAATGAGGCGCTCCGGACCGGGTTGGTTGATGGGCGTGCCCGACACGGGTGTCTCGGTCTTCGTCACAGGCTTTTTCGCGAGGACTTGCTGAATGGCCGTCTCGAGGCCGGGTTCTGGTGCGGGACCACCCAAATCGCCGTGATAGATGAGTTTTCCGGTGTCGTCGAGGAAGAAGAATTCGGGTGTTACCGTCGCGCCGAACTGTTTTGCCACACTTCCCGTGGGATCGCGGTGGATCGGGAACCGCAAGCCGTTGTTCTGCATGAACGTGCGCAGTTCGTCGCCCGATTCCGCGGAATTCGAGGAAACGCCGACGAAGAGGATGTCCTTGAACCGGTACTTTTCGTACAGCGCACCAACGTCCTCAATGATCTGCTGCGTTCGCTCGCAACGAGACGATAAAAACACGACCACTGTTCCCTTGCGCTCGGCGTAGTTGTCCATCGTGCGCGAATACCCATCGAGTGTCTCGAACGAAACGGGCCCCACCATCTCGGCGATGTCGAGTGCACTTGCAGATAGCGCGCAGAGGAATAGTGTAAGTACGATTGCTGGGAGTATTCGTGAGAACTGCATGGGTTGCGTCCTTTCCGTTGGCCACCCTTGGACCGGCCTGCGTCAGTGTAGAGAACGGGGGCGGCGGTATCAACGCGGGTTAGCCTATGAACGTCCATCACACGTCATCCTGAGCCGGGGACCTCTTTCGAGGGTGTTGGAACCAAGAACAGTCGAGCATGGTTGCGACCTGCATTACTCTCGAAATCGGGCTCGGGATCGAAAGTGGGATGCGCAAAGTGCTTTCGATCCGGATTTCGATCCCGATTTCGACAATATTAAACCTCCGTTATTGATGCAGAATGACTTACTGGAGCCTGTTCTTAGGAGCGCCGACGAAGGATATCATCACGCCAACGGCTAATCGGTCAGAGATCCTTCGCTGGCGCTCGGTATTACGGAACGCAGATTTACCGCGCCGGGTTTTCGTACCAGATGACGCCGAGGTTTTCCCGCTCCTCACAGGTGAGCACATCAAGATCGCCGTCTTCATCCATATCGATCAAGACCACGAGATCAAACTTGGTGCCCACCACCCCGCTGATGGCATGGGCCTCGGTATACGCCGGACTGTCAATATCCTTCCCGGAGAGCCAGAACACGCCGTGGGCGTCTTTCGCGTTTTCGCACGACAGCACAAGATCGCGGGTGCCATCGCGATCGATATCACCGACGCTCACCGCCTTGCCCGTGCCCGTGTTCTCCGGAAACGGAATTCGAGATTCTGTCCAGTCCCGCGAATCCGGCCGATCCCGGTGCAGTTGCAGCAGGTACGTGTCTGAGACGGCCACGAGCACGGTCGTGATTGCGTTCGATTCCGATGCACCGGGAGTCAGGAACATGACTTCACAGTCGCTCCCGCCGATACGGTGTCGTGGCCATTCCGTAGATGGTTTCTCCGGACGCTCGAGCCAGGCACATCCCCGATCGTCACCCCGTCGGTCGGAGATCAGGATGTCGCCGTCGCCGTCGCCGTCCATGTCAACCGGTACCAACGACATGATCCAACCCGCCTCAAACAAGGGGTGCCAGTTCCACGCGGCGAGGTCACGAGGATTCTGCGGCGATTCAAACCAGCCGACAGCGGCATCCGCGTTCTTGGAACCCACCACGAGATCGGTCCCACGCACGCCGTCAAATTGCGTTGGAAGACAAAACATCCATTGCCGTTGGTCCAGACTCGCCGGCAGCGCTTCGGTCCGCCATGCCGCCGCATCACGATACGTTACCGGATCGGACGGCGCCCAGTGCACGAACATGGTCCGCGTATCTCCTTCACAACTGCTCACGACGTCCATCGCGCCGTCGCCATCGAGGTCGACGAACACGGCATCTTCCGGGTTCTTCACGGAACCGACGGTGATTTCGGGCCAGGGATCCTTCACGTGCTCGGGGCCCGGATTGAGATACACGCGAATGCTGCCGCCTTCCTCCCACCCCGTCGTGATATCCAGATAGCCATCACCGTTCACATCGGCGAGGCGTGTGCCGTCTGCCCCTTGGGAGGTCGCATCGACCGCGTGGCGCGGCCACGGGGTACCGGCGATGGTTGCGGCATGCGAAACCGCCGCAAGTACGACTCCAGGCGCGAGCGCGGTAAGTTTGCTGAGTTTCAGTCGTAACATGGTGAACCTACGATAGCATCTTTCGGCGCGTAGCTTGAAGGAACGAGATGAAGCTCCTAGACTCTCCGTACCGCGAGTACATGAAACGCTGAACGGTGGGGACGGGCGAGAGGGAAACGTTCATGGACACTCCAGTAGATACCGGTATCGCAACTTACGACATTATCGTGGTCGGCGCGGGCGGAAGCGGGCTCGCGGCGGCGGCCAGCGCGGCGGAACTCGGCGCCGAGGTGCTGGTACTGGAAAAGCAGTCGGAGCCCGGCGGCAGCACGGCGCTGGCAGTCGGTTCGTTTACCGCCAGCCAGACGCCCATCCAGGAGTCTGCGGGTGTAACCGACCGGATTGCCGATCATCTGGAAGACATCACCAAGTTTGCGCCCAAGGAATTGGAGTCCCGGAACAACGGCGAACTCCGCACGATGCTCGTCCGGGAAGCGCCTGCCACCCTCGAATGGCTGTTGGGTCTCGGACTGACCTTTCACGGTCCCACGCCGGAGCCACCCAACCGGGCCCCGCGCATGCACAACGTGGTGCCGGGTGCGCGGGCGTACGTGCTCACCCTGCAGCGCCATCTGCTCAAGCACGGGGGGCGTATTCTCTTCGAGTCACCCGTCACGAAGTTGTTGCAGGAGGAGGACCGGGTCATCGGCGTGGAATGCAATGGTGTTGCCTATCGCTCGCGCCACGGTGTCATATTGGCCGCGGGCGACTATGCCAGCGCGCCGGAGCTGTTGTCGAAGTACAAGGGTGAGGAATACGCCGCCGTCGAAGGAGTCTGCAAATCCTCTCATGGAGATGGCCACCGCCTCGCGGAATCGGTGGGCGCCGAACTCATCAACATGGACGTAACCTACGGACCCGAACTGCGATTCGTTCCGCCCGAGAAACTCAGCCTGCTGCGACGCCTTCCGGCGGAAGGCCCCGTGCGCCGCGCCATCAGTTTGGTGATGCCGTTGACGCCCAAGGTCGTTATGGATGCCGTCATCAAACGCGAACTGGTCACGTGGCAACACCCGGAAGACGCGCTATTCGCCAGCGGCGCCATTTTGGTGAATCGCGACGGGGAGCGGTTCTGCGACGAAGCCGTCTCGCCGGAACGCGAGATTGCCGTGTCGAATCAGCCCGGCAAGATCGCGTACCTGTTGCTCGACCGGCGGCTCTGCGAGGAATACAGCGCGTGGCCCCACTACATTTCGACCGCTCCGGAAATAGCCTACGCCTACGTCGAGGATTACCTCCGGTTGCGTCCGGATATTGCGGTAAAGGGCGCAACCCTGCGCGAGGTGGCCGGAGGCGCGGGGAATCCCGCCTGCGACCCTCGAACAAACCGTGAACGAATTCAACGAAACTGCCGACGCTCCATTGACCGAGGGACCCTGGGTATTGCTGGGTCCGGCGAAAGCCTATTTCACGATTACGGAAGGGAGTCCGGCCGTGAACCGGAACTTGCAGGTGCTGGATGACGTGGGTCATCCCATCCCGGGCCTTTATGCCGTCGGCCAGAATGGAATCGGCGGGCAAATACTTTGGGGACACGGCCTGCACATCGCCTGGGCCATGACCAGCGGGCGCCTCGTCGGAACGGCACTCGCACGTGCGAGGTATGTATGAGCGATCACCTGACCCGACGCGTATTTCTAAAGCAGACTGGGCTTTCCGCCGCCGCGATGGCAGGTGCGGCTGCGGCACGTGCGCAACCGACCGAGGGGGGAGTTATGTCTGTCGAGCAACATCGGGTCATTGAGATTCAATGGGAGTCGATGGTTCATTATCCGGACGCGTACAACGACGTGGACGTAGACGTCGTCTGCACGCGGCCGGACGGTTCCACTTTCGCCGCGCCGGCGTTTTGGGACGGCGGTACGACCTGGAAGTTTCGTTTCGCGGGCGGCCAGCCGGGCGAGTACAAGATCGAGTCCCGCTCCAACCGGGTCGACGACGCCGGGCTTAACGCGCAACGAGCGATCGTACACGTCGCGCCCGCCGTCGGAGACAATCCCCTCTTTCGCTATGGCCGGTTGCGCGTTGCCCAGGAGAAGCGACATTTCGAACACACGGATGGTACACCCTTTCTCTGGATCGGCGACACCTGGTGGATGGGCCTGACGCCACGGCTCGATTGGCCGGATGGATTTCAATGGCTTGCCAAGGACCGCGTCGAAAAGGGTTTCAATGTCATCCAGATCATCGCCGGCCCCTATCCCGACATGGACGCCTGGGACCCGCGCGGCAAGAATGAAGCCGGCTTCCCCTTCGAGGAAGGGTTCGCGCGCATCAATCCCGAGTACTACCAATACGCCGATCGCAAACTGCAATACCTCGTCGAGTCCGGCCTCATGCCGTGCATCGTCGGCATGTGGGGGTACTACCTACCGCAACTCGGCGTGGACAAAGTTAAACGATTCTGGCGCTATCTCGTCGCGCGGTACGGGGCCTATCCTGTCGCATGGTGCCTGTGCGGCGAGGGAACCATGCCCTATTACTTGAGTAAGAACCGCGACGTAGACGCCGCGGCGCAAAAGGCGGGTTGGACCGAGGTCATGGCCTACGTGCGCCAGATTGACGGGTATCACAATCCCATCAGCATTCATCCCACGCACTACGGCCGCGAGCAGGTGGAAGACCCGAGTCTCATGGATTTCGAGATGCTCCAGACCGGTCACGGCGACATCGATAGCGTGCCCAACGTGATCAAATCGGTTCGTCAGTCGGTCACTGCCGAGCCGGTCATGCCCGTCGTGAATTCCGAAGTGAACTACGAGGGCATCATGGGCCGGAGCTGGCAGAACATCCAGCGCCTCGATTTCTATCACACCATGATGAACGGCGCGGCGGGCTTCACCTACGGCGCAAACGGCATCTGGCAACTCAATACGGAGGACCAGCCCTACGGTCCCTCACCCCACGGCCGGTCCTGGGGCAGCACGCCCTGGCGGGAAGCGGCTCAACTGCCCGGTTCGCGTCAAGTCGGCCTCGGCGGCCAGTTCTTCCGCCAGTTCCCGTGGTGGGAACTCGAGCATCACCCGGAGTGGATCGACGAGTCCAAGAAGGAAAACGATGCCTACGGTCCCATCGCCGTGGGGATCCCGGGCAAACTGCGAATCGTGTATTCGCCCCATTGTTGGAACCCACCCACCGTACATGCGTTGGAGCCGGATGTAACCTACACCGCGTCTTGGTTCGATCCCGTTACCGGAAAGGAAACATCGATAGGACCTGTCGAGCCGGACGGCACCAATTCATGGACGCCTCCGTTCCCGTCTGAGGTCCACGATTGGCTCCTGGTGCTCCGCCCACAGTAGCTCGTGGTGAAGATGGGTTGTGATAAACGACGTTGATCCGTACTATGTCACCCATAATTTGGCATCCATCGAGGAATGTGGGGATGGGCTTTCTGCGTCAACTTCGTTTCCTGTCGAGTTGAGCCCAGTTCGAGAATGGGGAGGAGACAGAAATGGCGTTTCCACAACGTGTCATTTTCTTCGGGATTCTGGTATGTGTCATTCCTGTGCCGATAGTCTCTGCGGCGCCGATTACTTCAGGGAACATCCTCATCAGCACTTCCAAAGTGTTATACGAATACACGCCCGCGGGGGTATTTGTGCAGTCCTTTCCAATCCCGTACCCAACCGGCCCCTACCCCCCTACGGAATATGCACGGGATATTGCGGTCAGAACGGGAGACCCCGGCGTCCACGTTTACAACGGAACGTTTGATCCTTATCTCAGCACATTGGATACGACCACCTCGATGTGGAGTCATGAGACCTTTGCGGGTTGGAGCACTGTGAACAATGGATCGTACGGTGGAATCGCTGTTGGTGGGGCGTATGTGTTTGTAACAGATATGGATACGGTCGGTGCTGCCGAGAAGGGCGTGCTTCGGTTCGATTCCGGTGGCAGCACGATCCGTTTCGCGACCGGTGTTGATCCAATCGATCTTAATATGGGCCTCAACGGATTGTTGTATGTACTGGATGGGCGATACATCTACGTGTACGATCCGGAGACCTTCGTGTTGCTACAAACGATAGACTTGTTCACGAAGATCATGCCCGCGGACTACCGTTCGATCGCGGCCAACCGTTCCGGCCAAATCTTTGTTGCCGACTGGGATGGAAATGTTTATAAGACAGACTTTTTGGGGAATTCGATCGCGTCCATCAATTTGACAGGTGTTGCAACGAGCAACGACCTAATCGATATTGACATATCCGGCTCGAGAGTCGTCGTTGTCGGCGACAGGGGCGGCGGTGTGACGGTGATGGACGAGAGTTTCAGTGCTCCGACCTCGTTTTCTGTGGGTTCTTTGGGAATCTTCGTTGCCATGGACGCGAATCCTCCCATCGGCGTACCCATTTCGCCGTTTGCGGTTGGGATCTTGGCCCTGTTCTTGCCGGTCGCCGGATACGTTGTGCTACGTCGAATGGAACGTGACCGCGTTTACTGAAACACGATGGTTCGTTGCGCGTCGCGGATGACGCGGTGGTCCAGGTAAGCGTGGATCGCGTTGGCGAGGGCGAGCTTCTCGAGGTTGCGGCCTTTGCGTTTCAGGTCGTCAACCGTATCCTTGTAATACACGCGTTCGACCATCTGCTCGATGATAGGGCCTTCGTCCAGGGCCGGCGTCACGTAGTGGGCCGTGGCCCCGATGATCTTCACACCGCGGTCGTAAGCTTGCCGGTACGGGTCCGCCCCCTTGAACGACGGCAAAAAGCTGTGGTGGATGTTTAGAATATCCTTCTTGTACGCCGCGAGAAATCCGTCGGACACGATCCGCATGTAACGTGCGAATACCAGGAAATCGGTTGTGCCCTGAACGAGATCCAGGATCTCCTGCTCGGCCTTCAGCTTGGTCTCGGGTGTCACGGGAACGTGGTGATAAGGAATGCCGTATCGTTCGACCAATTCCCGGCAATCCTCATGGTTGCTGATAACCAGCGGGATCTCCACCTTGAACTCGCCGCTGCGATGCCGGTACAGCAAGTCGAACAGGCAATGGTCCTGCTTTGACACCAGGATCCCCATACGTGGCGTTTCCGTGGCGTAGTGGATAGACCACTTGGCCTCGAGTTCATCGGCAACCGCGACCCAGTCTTGCTCGAAGGATTCGCGGTTGACCTTGTCCTCCTCCAACGAAAACAACAGCCGCATAAAGAAGCGGCCGCCCTCGGGATCGGTCGTGTGCTGATCGGAGGTCAGAATGTTGCACTCATGCCGGAAAACGAAGTCCGACACGCGCGCTACAATCCCCTTCTTATCCGGACACTGAATCAACAACACCGTTTGCGTCATGACTCCCCCTCAATCGTCCTTTCTACTTCAATGTGGCCTGGCTCGGTGGAACGTTGCGGAAAAGTTCCGGTCTGCCTCCCGTCCGTAAGATTCCTCCATGGTCGGCAATGGCGGGAAGGCATCGACCGCCGCCATTCCAAAGTCCGGCGCCAGCGATTTCAGCATGGAATCCGTGTCGGACTTTGTCTGCGCGCTCTTAAAATTCTCACGATAAATCGTTGCCCGCCGGTACGATTCCTGGGATAAGTGCGTCGGATTGTCCATGTGACTGAACATCGTGCTTTCCAGCCGAATCGTTTCGGTGGTGTCGTCGTAATACACATCAAGAATCCGGCCTTCCTGCGGATAGTCGATGATAGCGTCGGTTTGGATCTCATAGTAGGGATACGCGCCATCCACCAGCGTGACGAAGTTCTGGTGGGTGTGGCCGCAGATATGGGCGATGATATTCGGCTGGCTCGCGATGTAGTCGCGCCATTCTTTAGTGCGGACCTGCGGTTCCGGATAGGGGAGATCGAAATCCTCGGACGGATGATGGGACGCCAGGAGCACGAATTCATCGTGGGCCTGCGCGTCCGCGATCTCGACTTTCACAAAGTTCTCAAACTGTTCCCGCGTCATCACGCCGTAGTGCGCCGGCAATCCGTACGGCGGCTTCGGAGCGGCCGTGTCCATGACGACCAAACGGACCGGTACGCCTGCTTTGGGTTTGACGGAATACCGCGGCAATCCGCTCGACAGGTTCTCGCTGGTGAATCCGTGACCGACCGGCATCGTCGTGGTATCGAAATGCTCCTCCATGAACGAGAGCCGGTCGGTGTACTGGCGGTTCACGTCCTGAACGATGCGGCCCGCCTCCAATTGCCCCAGGAGGAGTTGCAGGGTGTCCGGGTCGATGGGTTCCTCGCTGCCGCGAATGATGGCCGGGCTGTACAGGCTGGTCGGTTCCAGGGCGTCGAGCAATGGATCGATAAGGTGCAGCCCCAGCACCGCCGCCACGGGCCGAAGCAATGGGGCATTCCATGTTCCGGATCGGATGCGCTGCGGTCAACGCCAAACACGCCGACGGACAAATTGTCATGGTTCCCGTACACCGTATACCAGGGGATGCTGGGATCGAGCCCCTCGGCCTGAAACCCAAGCTTGGGATTGTCCTCCGGCGGCACGTCGCGAAGCTCGCCATCGGTGTCGCCCGAGTCGGGGACGATCCACTTGCCGTCCATGGTGTCGATAAACCAGCGGAGTTCGTTGTGTTGCGCGCTGTCCGTAAGGTCGCCGGTCACGATGACGAAATCGATGGAGTATGCAACGCCGTTCTTGTCCGAATTGCGATCGTTGATTACACGAATCGTAGCGTCCAGCGTTTGCGTCTCATAGGCCTCTTGCGGCCGCCAGGCGGAGTTCGTGAGCGCCGCCGCGCGCACCGCACGATTCGGGCTCTCGTCATCCACGATATGCACGTCGGAAATCTGCGCAATGCGCAGCCAGTGCACGCCGCCCGTGGCGGGCGCGATCGTGTCGCTGGCTTGCTGCGGGCAGCCCGTCAGCACCGCCAGGCAAATCGTCGCGACGAACCATCCCATTGCGGTCCCGCCACGTCTGAACTCGGATCGATTCTGCATGATTCCTGTCACCTCGTGTGGGTCCGTAGTATGATGAGCCATCAGTTTCGCGCCGTTCGCGTTCGGGAACACGATTCCCCGCGGAACGGTTATCTACAAACGTCCTGGGTGAAAGCATAACAGAATCCCTGCGGAAACCGGATTGTGCGGGCGCAGGGCCAACACGGAGGAGGGAAGATGGTCAACGTTTCGTGGGATGAGGATACCTGTTTTGAGAGCGGCGACTGCTGCAGCCTGCTTCCGAAGGTCTTCAAGTTCGAAGACGACAAGCTCGTAATCGACACCTCCGGCGCGTCCGAAGAAGCGATTCGCGACGCCGTGTCACGCTGTCCATCCGGCGCGCTGCAGATCGAAGAATAACCCAATTGCGTGCTCCGTGGACGGGAGGCGTGCTCGCGTCCATCCCGTCCACGGAGTGGCAGGGGAGGGGAAAGGTCAGGTAACGACTGCTTTCTTCTTCACGATGACTGTGTAAACGCTCCCGGCGTTCGCCATCGTGAGGGAATCCGGATCGATGGGAGCGTTCAGCGAAAACGATCCTTTGAACGGCTGCTGCGTATCTGCATTCTTGGTTGCCCCCGACGTATTGCCTTCGATCTGGATGGTCTGGTTCTTCGCCGCCGCCGTCAAACTGGACACGTTCACTTTCCCAAAATCCATCTCGAGCCGGTAACTGTCCGGAGTTTCCGAAATTGACACGTCCGGCACATGCACCGCTTCCGCGGTCCGCTCGGCGGGCGGCTGTTTCCCAGCCGGTGCGCTTGGCTGTTGCGGGGCCGGCGTGACGCCCGAAGCCGAATCATAGGTTCCCGACAATTGCCGCACCATGTCGAGCAATTGCTGGACGGTGCCGCTCGAATCCGGGCCAAGCAGGCCCTGCAAATTCTTCAGGGACCGATCGAGATCCGGGGCCGGGGCGGCGGGCGTGCTCTCATCCGGGCCGTGGTTGCTCGGCGTCTGAGCTTGCGGCAATGCCGCGTTCACGTCCAGGAGCGCGTTCAGCTCGGGAGAATTGGCGAGTTCGCCGTAGACTCCATTCAAGGCGGTCACCACGTTCCGTTGGAGATAGAACAGGTATGCCGCCTGGCCCACGACGACCGCCAACGCGACGATCACCAGGACCGCCAACCACGGGCGGCCTTTTCGCTTTTCATCGGACATACGTACTTCCTTTCCACGCGAGATCATTGCGCAATAGTAAGGAGCAAGAGCCGGGCCAACTTTGTCCAATACGACAGGTCGGGCGTAATCGGCTTGTCAGTATAGAGTTATCGTGCGCCGGTTTCTTCGAGGATTCCACACCGAAATTCCCGAATTCCGGTTATGGCCGGGAGGGAGGCCCGATTTGAGGCGTCACAAGATTTGGCGATAGAGCGCTCAGTGCGTCATCATTCCCGCCGGTTACAACGGGAGAAGCAGCATGTGGATCAAACAGTTGGTTGGGGCAAGTATTCTTAGTGTCGTTTTCCTGGTTCCGGCATGGGCGGCGACTGTCGACGAGACAATTGCACAGGCTGGCAACGCCGCGACGGATACCCAGCGGCTGGATATTCTCAAGAGCTTGCGCGGACATGCAGACCTCGATCTGGGTTTAGCCAAGGATCTCGACTGCTTGATCGAAGAAGTGGACAAGTGGATGCACGATCCCCGGCTCGACTACTTCGGAAACACGATCCTGAAGACCGACCACTATGACTTCGGGATCGCCGAGGACTCCCCACTGTTTCCATTGACGGAACTGTATCGCGCGCGCATGTTGACGTGGGTCACGTTGGAGTACGGCGGCTTGTGGAGCAACGCCGAGGCGCGGCGAAAACAATTCGACAAGATCCGGCCGCTTTTCGAGGAGTTGGCGGAAACCTATCCGGAGAACCCGCTCATCAAGATGTATCTGGGGACACCCATGCCCGCCGAGTCCACGTATGAGGCGGACCCGAACGCGCCTGGTTGGGCCAACGCCCAGCGCGAAAGTCTCGAACGGATGACCGACATTCTTCACTGGTGGATCGATCATCGCATGCAACCCGACGGCCAGTACGGCGGTGGTTGGGGCGACGATTGCGAAATGTGGCGCATTTGGATTCCCGTTTTGATCGGGTTTGACGACCCTGAGGTCACGGCCGCTCAGGAGAAGTTCTCGCGCGCCCTCCTCGCGCAACCCCACATGAGCGAAGGCTATACGAGCCACATGTACGATGTGGAGCACACGTCGGAGGATTCGGCGGATGCCCTGACGCCCATGATGCTATTGCAACCCCGCAACCCCGAATGGCGCGACAAGGCACTGCGGCTCGCAGAATTGATGAAGACCCTCTGGAGCGGCATCAACGACCGCGGCCAACGGCAGTTCAAGAGCATCTACTTCAGCGCGACCGAGATCGACCTCATCCCCAAGCGCGCGTGCGACACGGTGTACCATCCACGGGCCGTTCAACCCGCGCTCCTCCTCTGGCAACGCACGGGGAACCAAGATCTCGGCGCACTGTTCACGTCCTGGATGGATACGTGGGTGGACGCGACGGCACGAGGTGAGCGTGGCAAGCCCGCCGGAATCACCCCCAGCGCGATTCATTGGCCGGATGGAAACATCGGCGGCGTCGGCGAGAACTGGTGGAACCCCGAAGGCCACAGCAGCGACCCGCTCTATGTGTGGCCGAGCGCCATGTCGCTCATGACCCAAACCCTGTTGCTTACGAACCACATGTCCGGAGACCCCAAGTATCTGGAACCGCTGCGGTCCATGGCGGAAGCGCGGCGGCGGTTCTTGCACGATCGGCCCGCAGAGATTCCGACGGGGAGCGAGGCATGGTGCGCAGAGCGGCTCGACGGTCTAACTGGGGTCCTCGCGAAATACCGGTTTCTGACGGGAAGCGATGAGTTTGACGATTTGCTTCGCAGCGGCGGCAGCGCCTACGTGCGGTACCGGCTGACCGGGGACATGGACACCTTGGACAAAGCGCTCGAACGAACGGCGGCCGCGCTCCGCATCAATTTTCCCGGTTTCACCAGCGAAGTGCGCTACACCGATCGCGTGATGCGCTTCCCCGCAATCTTCGGGAAGAACGGCATGTTCCCCGACGGGAAACCGGGTATCAACACACCCGATACGACGCTCCTCTATGCGACGGTGAGCGGCGATCCCGACCATCCGCAGGTATTCCCATTCAACGCCGTACGCTGGCTGACCCCGGCGCGGGATATTGCGGCGTTGGTCACCGACGCGAAACCGGACACGTTCGAGGCTACGCTCTACCACTTCGGCGAGGCGCCTCGTGAAATGGCGGCGGAGTTTTACTTGCTGAAGCCCGGCGCATATACCCTGCAAATCAAACCGGGCGCACCGGACGAGGAATCAACCGCACAGATTCAGGTTGACGGTCCCGGCACAGTCGTGTCGTTCACGTTGCCTGCAAGAAAGACCTGCGTGCTTAAGATCTCTCCCACGAAGTGACGCAAAACGCGGACGCACAAGGAGGGGTGGGGGTTCCAACCCGACAAGCCAGCGATCGATTGGTCACTGCAACGTCCCGATGTGGGACCGCCCCAAATAGAGTTTCTTGCGAATGACGTGGACCCCGCTCTTCCGGGCAGGCATCCGTAAGGCGGCTACGAAACCCCGCCCTCGTACGCCTTCGAGCGTACCCCGCCAGAGTGGTGTGAGTCCACTCCTGAATGGCGTCTTTACATCAGAAGCCGAACGGAACTGCGTCGCCGCGAGGCAGGGTGGGGAGTAGCGGAAGGCGAACGACCAGTCCGCAGGAATACGAACTCGATTTGGCCTTGCCGCTTGGCGAGACTCCGAGGGATGCACGAAGCCTGGAACGAACCGGCCACGCTGATGGCTTAAAAGACCAACTGCTGATCCCGGGGCCTCACGGTAACCGGGAGTCCAGGCAGGCGCCAGCAAGACGGATGAGGGATTCGACTCCCTCGGCTACCACTGCCAACGGACCCGCAAGGGCAAGATAACGCGCTGGCCGAACGACAAGGCCATCAGCAAGCTGCGCCACCGCGTGCGCCCGCTGACCAAGCGCACCAACGGCCACAGCATGCAGGCCAACATCGCACATCTCAACCCGGTGCTTCGAGGATGGTTTGAATACTTCAAACACAGCGATCAATGCACCCTCGCAGAAGTAGACGGCTGGGTCCGGGGACGCCTGCGCAGCATATTGCGCAAACGCCATAAAGGAAAAGGCAAGGGCCGGGGAACAGACCACTTCAAATGGCCAAACCGCTACTTTGCGAAGCTCGGGCTATCCACGCTTGAAACGGCCTGGGCAGACGCCAGACCGTCACTTCGGCGCAACCACTGAACGGAGAGCCGTATGCGGGAGAACCGCACGTACGGTTCGCGGGGAGGAGAGGCCGGTCAACCGGCCTTCCCTACCCCTATCTCTTCCGGTGGCGATGTCGTTATGCGGACTGGTCTGAGGGAGATGGCGCCAGCGCGTTGGCCAGGAGTTCGGCCATGTGGATGGGCTGTACGGGGGTCAGATGATCGATCTGGTGCCGGCAGCTTGTGCCCGAAGCGACGACTTCCGTGCCCGCCTGCAGGTCATTGATTCGATCGATCAGCGGTTGCGCAACCTTTTTGGATAACTCGTACTTTGCGGTCAACTGGCCGAACGCACCCGCCATGCCGCAACAACCGGTATCCAAGGTTTGCACGGTGCAGTTGGGCAGATGAGCGACCAACCGCTCCGCCGCGCTCGTATCGCTAAGCGCCTTCGCGTGGCAGTGCCCATGTATCGCGACCCACGAGTAACCGGGTGCAAACGTCAGCGCGTCCGGCTCCTTGTCCAGCAGGGCGCACAGAAACTCTTCAAACAGCACGCAGCGTTGCGCAACCTCTTTCGCGCCGTCAATCAACAGTTCGGCGTAGTCTTCGTGGAACATGGACCAGCACGACGGCTCGAGAAAGACGATCGGGGCATCCCCATGCTTCAGTAGCTCGATATTGTGTTCTCCGTAGCGTTTTGCCATGCCCAGACGGCCGACACTGAACGCGGGACGCCCGCAACACTTCCGGCCATCGGCTAGCACAACCTCAAATCCCGCGGCCTCGAGCACGGTGACGGCGGCGCGGCCAATGTCAGGTTCGTTGTAACGCACGAAGGTGTCGTCCCAGAGAATCACGTTGCCGCGTGTTGCTCGCCCATTTCGCGAACGCCTCGCGAACCAGCGATCGAATCGTTCGGTCGTGTACGCGGGGAGTGGACGTTCCCGCGTGATACCGATCGCGCGGTCCATCAGTTTCCGTACGACGCGGTTACGGAGCATTGCGTTCGTCAGGCGCGGCATGGTGCAGCCCAGCCGTCCCAAGAGATCCACAGAACTGATGATCCGTTCCCGGAGCGGCACGCCGTCGCGCCGTTGCCGCGCGTGCATCATTTCCGACTTCAGCAGCGTCATGTTGACGTTCGACGGGCACTCGGTCGTGCAGGCTTTGCAGGAAAGACAATTGCTGAGCGCTTCGTCGAGTTCGGAAGACACGAGGGGGTCAACGTCGATGCGGTGTTCCAGCACGGCGCGAATCGTATTGGCGCGTCCGCGCGTGGACATGATCTCTTCCTCGGTCGCCTGATACGTCGGGCACATGGTTGGCGCTGCCTTCCGGCATACGCCGCTGCCGTTGCATTGTTCGAGATTGCCGACGAAAGACTCATCTTTCGCAACGAAACCCAGCACGGGCTCGAACGGCACCGGCGTTTCGTGGTTTGGGCCCATGCGCAAATTGGTGTCGATCCGGAAGTCGTAGCCGTCCGACGGTATGATTTTGCCGGGGTTCATCCGATTCTTGGGATCGAAGAGCGCTTTGATGGCCCGCATCGCGTCGAGCACGTCGGAACCCAAATGCGCCGGCATGTGTTCGGTGCGCGCGATCCCGACGCCGTGCTCGGCGCAGAAGGAGCCTTTCACGTCCGCAACCAATGCGGACACGTCCGCCGTGACTTCGCGGTAGCGGGTGATGTCGCCGGGGTCGTGCATATCCAATACGGGCCGCACGTGCAGAAGGCCCGATGCGGCGTGGCCGTAGAAGGAACCCTGCAAGTTCATGCGGTCGAAGATCGCGAGCAGTCCGTCCACGTATTCGGCCAGTTTGCGGGGTGGCACCGCGGCGTCCTCGATCCCCGGCACCGGCTTCGCCGCGCCTTGGCATCCAGTCAACAGGGAAAGGCCCGCCTTGCGCAACGACCACACCATTTCCATCTCTCGGGGGTCGGTAATGATCTGTTTTCGGATTCCAATATCCCGTTCTGAAAGGGCGGCGAGTTTGCCCTCCACGTCGTCGTAGAACTCGACAACGAGAATGGATTTGTGCGGATCCTCATCCAGCCGCATCAAGGCGCGTGTCGTGGCGAACGTGCGTTGCCCTCGCGTCCGATCGTAGAGCACGTCGTCAATATGTTCGATGGCGGCGGGGTTTAAGTCGAGCATGGCGACGGTCGCGTGGGCGGCCTCGGTCACGGAATCGAAGTAGATCAAGCATAGCCCTTTGCGATCGGGCAAAGGTACGAGCCCCAATTCTGCCGACGCGATGCAGGCGAGCGTGCCTTCGCTGCCGGCCAACACGTGATTGAGATAGGGGCCTTCCCGCACGTAGCGGTCGAGACCGAACCCTGGCCAGCGCTTGACCAGCACGTTGGGAAATCGTTCTCGAACGATCGAGGCGTGTTGTTGAACGATGGCATCCACGGACGCGCGCAAGTCCGCCAGCGTTTCGTACCCGGGGCCGACCGTTTCGATTCGGCCATCAGCCATGACCAACTCGAGCGCATGCACGTGGGCGGCCGTCGTACCGTAGATCGGGGCGTGCGCGCCGGACGAGTTGTTCGCGATCATGCCGCCCAGTGTGGCCCGGGAACTCGTCGCCACGTCGGGGCCGAACCAGAGCCCGTGCGGTTTCAGATATGCATTGAGTTGATCCAGCACGACTCCCGCTCCGACTCGGACCGTTCGACGCTCGCGGTCAAAATCCTCGATGGCGCGGTTATACCGGGAGAAATCGATGACCATCCCGCGGCCTACCGCGCCTCCTGCGAGCCCGGTCCCAGCGCCGCGCGGGATGATGGCCAAGCCGGTGTCATCCGCCGCGCGAATAGCCTCCGCCGCCTCCTCCGCCGAGCGAGGGAACGCGACAGCGTCCGGCACGATCTGATAGAGCGACGCGTCCGTTGCATAGAGTTGGCGGGTCAAATCGTCCGTGCGGATTTCGCAGCGGGCATCTTTCAAAATCTTGTTGAGGTTTACGGCACCCATGATGTTTCCTGGCATTGTCTATGACGTCTTCGCTCATCCTTTCAAAAAGCCATCGCCCAAGACAAGCCAACCGGTAGCCATGCAGGCTCATAAAAAGGAGGTGGCGACCAGCGGGAAGGAGCCAGGGCCGCTGGTCGCCGAGGTGCAGTGTGGGTGTGGTGAGCTAGTTTAACGGGGGCGACGAAGGGCTAACGCCGGTCCCGTCAGAGGTGAACCTGATGACGCCAGTATCGTCCACGTAGTATTGCCGCCAGCCCGTTTGTCCCGGCGCCGTGGGGACTGCGGTGCATGTATACGAAGGCGGCGTGGTACCATTGCCAAGCGTTACATTTACGGTGAATGCGTATCCTTGTTTGTAACCGTTGATCAGTACTGCGTCGACAAAGGCCGGCAGGGCGCCGGACCCGTCGGGGTTTCCCAATTGCGCGAGGCTTCCGTAGTCGCCCATTCCGTCGGCATTGCTATCCACGAAAGCGGCGGTTTGAAACGCGACTTCCGCCGTGGAGATCGTCCGCATCGCGCCGGACGCGCTGGCTTCGTTCGCGCTCATCCGGGACCGGAGGAGATTCGGAATGGCGATGGCCGCTATAATCGCGATAATCGCAATCACGATCATCAGCTCGATTAGAGTGAACCCGCCACGCCGTTTCATCGCTGCACTCCTTGTTGTCCCTAGCCAAGTATCTGTCCAAGTCTACTCGCCCCCGCAGGGGATGCCCGAAAAGAGCATTCGGCGTGCCAAAGGAGGTGGCGCTTTGCGTAAGGGATTATTCAACAGTATCTTACAGAAGTGAGGGATGTTTCGAATCCATTCATAGATCGCATTTTTCGCGACCACGCCCGCCCTTTTACGACAATTTTTGTCGTAAAAGAAGGGGGCAGGTAGGATGACTGCGTGTGCCTTGACGGGATCTTGCGAAGGAGACCGTTTCAGTATGGAAGAGTCGTTCCCCGATAAGGGCCCGTCTCCGATTTGGCCGGATGCGCCTCGGCTTTGCTCGGCGCGGCCGTTTCCATCGTACCGCCATGTTCCAGATCGAACTCCGCACCCGGTGACGGATTCGGCCGGGCACCAATACGGTGTCACGGATAGTCTGGCCACCGGCCGGCCCTGGGAAACTTGCGAGGCCTATCGATTCGGCATCGATCTATACCACCACGGCTTTCTATGGGAATCGCACGAGGCGTGGGAACCCCTCTGGCGCGCCGCCGGGCGGAATACCACCGAAGGATGTTTCGTGCAGGCGCTCATCCGCAACAGCGCGGCCTTGCTCAAAGCGCACATAGGGAACCGGCGCGGCGCGGACCGGCACAGCCGCGCCGCGTTCGGGTTGTTTTCGCTCGTGGCGGAGCGGTGCGGAACGCAGCGCCGTATGTTGGGCGTGGACGTGACGGACCTCATGGACCAGATGGATCGGTGTTATGGCCGGTTGTGGCAAGTCGAAGCCGCCGGCCGGGAGATCGTGCTGGGTCCGGCCCCGCGACTTGTGCTTCACGTCGGATGAACGTGCCGGCGCGCTATTCGAACTTTTTCTCGTACACGACGTTGCCGTGCACGTCGTGAAAGCGGAATGCCAGCGTGCTTCCGAGGTGCGCGGGTGACGTGGTTACGGAGAGGTACCCGCCTTCGACGCGGTGGAACCGGTGATAAACCGGGTCCTGCCCGGGGGAACCGCCGGCATGTTCGTCGCTGACGGGGCCGCAACTGAATTCCTGCACGCCGGTTTTCGGATCCACACTGTAATATTGCCAATGGCGGTCGCCGCAAACGATGAAGAAATGGTCGGGCAGGTTTTCGGCAAACCAGGTGCGCATCTCATTGCCTTCGTGCGCGAAAGCGGCGTTGGCGAGGTTGTCGGACTTTTTTTCGCGGTCGGGACCGACGATCGGAGTGGGCGAAATCAGGATCTTCCAATCGGCGTCGCTCGCGAGAAGCGTATCTTTCAACCACTGCTTTTGTTTTTCGCCCCAAATCGTCTTCTCGGGACCGTCCTCCATGTCGTTGGGAGACCGGAAGTCGCGACCCTCGACGAGCCATATCTGCAACGCTCTGCCCCAACGAACGGTACGGTACGTCGAGTCGCCCATGGGCACTTCTTCCAGGAAGATTTGCTGTCCTTTGGCAAAGGTGAGTGTGCCGGCCGCTTCGCGGACCATGGACGGCCAGCAATCGTTGAAATACGTGTCGTGGTCGTCCTTCTCCCAATAGGTTGGCACGGCCAATTGAAACGCGACCAGGCGAGGCAGACTGTACATGCGTTGCCAGTGGTACCGGGCGACCTCGACCGAATTGGCAGCCGGCGAATCGTTGTCGTAATAGACCGTGTCGCCGGTGCACACATGGAAGTCGGGGTGCAGGTCCAGCATGGCCTCGTAGATATTGTATCCGGCGGGATCGTCGAGATCGCCGTAGTACTGGCCGGTGACGACCGTGAACGTCACTTCCGCGTTAACATTCGGCAGGGGTGCCGTGGCGAAATGTCCGGTCAACGAGGCGGTCGCCTCCGTCACGCCGGGATCGCGCACCTCGGCGGAATAGAAGTATTCCGTGCCGGGTTTGAGGTCGTGGAGCCGGAAACTGTGGGCATAGTCCGTCAGCGGCTCCACCGTCACCCAGTTCGTAGACACTGCATCGTGGAGGTCATCGTACGTGCTGTACCGCACGCGCACGTCGCCCGCGGCGCCGGGGCAAGCCCCCTCCAACTCGTCGGTCGTGAGTCCGTCGCGCAAAGGTGCAACGGGCCTCCCGGCGATATGAATGCCGTCTTCGTTTCGCCCGATTTCCTGTGTGGAACGAACCCAAATGATGGCGGAGTCGGTCGTGACCTCTCCTACCTTTACGCCCGTGGCCAGGCCGGCGGCGAAGTTTGTGGAACTCACGGCAGCAATCAGCAGTAAATGGCTTAGCATGTTTTCCTCCGATGATTAATCTGACTCGCCGCGTTACGGCTCGGCGACCCCGAAGGCGGCGTTCCGTATGTAGCCAAAACTCATCGGTGGGGCCGCAACTTTCGGGCGATTGGTGAGCATCAGGCTACCTGTTTCGGCGCTTCCAGGCAAGGTGTCTTTCGTTCGGACCCGGACGACATAGAGTTGCCGGTCGCCCGGAAGGTCATTGTCGTTTTCGGGAGGAAACGGCGGACCGGGACCGACGACTTCCTGCCACCGCTTCACCCGAATGTCGACGGGATACTCACTTTGGTTCACCCAAAACAACACATCGTTCACGACGGTGGCGACCGCATATGCGGGGTCTGTCGACTCACAGCGGTGAACCACGTCTCCCGCATGGGTGAGCGCCGCCAGGTATTGCCAGGCGTAATAGACAGGCCGGACCTTCCAGTCGTTATCCTTATAGTCCCATAGACCGTAGTTCATGAAGCCATTGCCGGGGTAATAGACTTCATGGAGACACCAGATGGAGAATCCCGCCACGCCCCGGTTGAGCCCTTCAATGACGAAGGCGGTCGTCCACACAGCATAGGGATAGGATTCCATAATGGGATTTTCTAACGCGCTCGACCGGTTGTCTTGAAAGCCAAATTCAGCCACAACCAAATCCTTACGCGGTTTTCTCTGCGCGAGAAGGTCAAGCCGTTTCGCAAAAAAGGAGGGCGCCACGACACGGTCCGCATAAGGGAAGTAGCGGTGTGACGCGAAACGATCGGCCAACCCAAAGTAACGGTCATCTTTCACGCACTTTTCGAAAAACGGAAATCCGCCGTTTGTTTCGTCGCTGCCCACAATCTGCACGTCCAGCCCGCGCCGGTCGAATTCCGCGCGGACCAACTGGTGAAGTTGCACAAATCGTTCGAAGTCGTATCCCGCATGAACGAAGTATCCGTTCGGCTCGTTGGTTAGCGTCCACTCCTTCACACAGGTATACCCTTTGTCTTTTATGAGGTATTCAAACAGCGCCCCGATCGCGCGGGCCGCTGACTCGGGATTGCCATAGGGATCGTCGACGCCCCATTCCACGCCAACGACGTTCGACGCGGACCCCGAGCCGTTCATACAAATCGAGGGTGCGGTAGTGACTTTCCATGTTCGGCGAGTCGAAGGCAAAGGTTTCCCAATCGCCGGACGGATTCCAGTCCTTGTACCAGAAGAACATCCGCACCCAATCCAGGCCCATGGACGCGATCCGTTTTTCACGTAGTTGGATGTCTTTGTCGGTGACGCTGTGCGACGCGTTCTCGGGATTGTAGAACCATCCGTCGTCTTCCACGCCGAAGCCAAGGAAGTGGTCGCATACAATCTCGTCCGTGATGGTAATCGTCACCGGGCCGTTCGGTGGTGCCGTGGCGACCACATGAGGTTCAGCAATCGCCGTCACGGAGTCAAACTCCGCCACGCCGGCGCCGTTCAGAATCAGTGCGATCCGGGCGGTGACCGCATCGGCCGGCATAACGCCCTGCACCTGGAGTTGGGTCCAGTTGCCGTTCGTATCCGCCATGTTTGACTGGCTGAAGATTACGCGCTTTCCGCTCGCGTCGAAGTACTCGATCACCATGTACGCGCCGACTCCGTTCGCTACGTCGAGGCTTCGCGCCTCTGCTGTCGCGGACACGAGATCGCCGGCTGATACCTTGATCGATTGTGACAGGTTGGGGTAGCCGGGCTCCGTCCCGGCCGGCACGGTGATGCGCGCAACGGTTCGGCCTTCGCCACTCATCGCGCTCATCTCGAGCGACGCCGTGCTTGGAACCCAACCCTCCAAGCCATCGGCAAAGCCCGGATTCGTGAGAAGATCCGGCGATGCGGCAAATGCTAGCGAGACGACTAAGGCAATCATTGTTTTCCCCTTGCTAGGACCGATGGGACACATAGGGCGTGTGGCGGCCCTCACCCGAGAGATCGGTTACGAGACCGGCGCACTCGCCGGTCGTCTTCGCGCTACGGGTTCACGGCTGACTTTGGCAAACCGCGGCCGGCGAATCGAAAGAAGACCTTCAACAACCAGTCGGCGCTGCACGCGAAGTTCGTGAATGCGACGATCGTCTTGACGGTTCGCCGCGAGATCTTGACTTCGTTTCCCGACGCGAAATCCGGGTTGGCATGAATCCGCCGCAGGGTGAACATCGCCATAAAGAGTGCCCACAGGCAAAAACGGCGAATGCCGGGTTCGGACTTGGGAACGAGCAATGTGTAGGTTAACGCGATCTCAAGGTGTCCGTGCGTAATGGCGACAAGCTCGCGCAGCCCCGCGCGAAATCCGGGATCGCTCTGGCCGGGCCGCAGGTTGCGCAAATCGAACCCGTGCGCGTCAAATACGCTCTGCGGCAACCAGACCACGTTGCGTTCCCTATCGTCCCAGATGTCTTTGAGGATGTTGGTCATCTGGAGACCTTGACCGAAGGAGACGGCAAGGCGTTCCAACCCTTCCCGGTTTCGGGCGACCGCGGCGGAGTGAGCGCAGAAGAGCGCGCACAACATCTCGCCGACCACGCCGGCAACGTGGTAGCAGTACGCATCCAGGTGGGGAACATCATGCAGACCGTGGGTGAACTTCCCTTCCTGGAAGTCCTCCATCCCGTCGGACATGATGCGAACGCACCGCGTGAGGGCTTCGCGCTCTTCGCGCGTGAAGCTGTGGGTGAGCCGGATCACGGCGGGAGTATTGCGCACCAGGTCGCGTTCGGCATCGAGGCATCCGTCCGTCAGTGCCGCCGCCAGCTCGCGGCCGAAGTCCTCCGGCGAGGAATCGCCCTTTACGACAGCGACAAACGCACCGCCGAACCGGCATTTTTCCTCGATCGTGAGGACCGACGAGTCTTCAATCGTATCTGCAATGCGACAAAGGAGATAGGCGTTTCCGACCACGGCGCGAAGCCGGTCCGGAAGCTGGGGAATCGTCAGCGCAAAGGTCCGCGACACGCCTTGGAGGATTTCCTCCTGGTAGCGCAAGTCGGCGCTGGGGTCCGGCGCGCTGGTTTCCGGCTCTTTGGTCAGCACAAACAGACTCCGGGAACGGGTTTGACGCGGTTTCGAGGTGTTATTGTACGTGCCGGGATGCCGTGATGTCACGCTGCGAGCAGGTTCGGGGCGGGGAGTCTACCGGTTGGTGTCAGACGAAGAACATACCGCCGCCGGTTCGAACCTGCGAGACTGGCGCGGTTCGACTCGAGGTGAAGTATCGGTATTCATGCGTTATACTTGCATTGCAAGCCGACGTAACACGTATTGGATTGGAGAAGGATCATGGCCAAAGGAAAACGGTTCAAAATTGCATGTATTGGCGCGGGAAACGTGGGGGCGACGGCCGCGCAATACTGTCTGGATATGCAGCTCGGGGACGTCATCCTGACGGACGTTGTCGAGGGAATGCCCCAAGGAAAAGCGTTGGACCTGATGGAAGCGGGGCCGGTTCGCGAATTCAGTTGCACGGCACGGGGGACCAATGACTACAAAGACATTACGGGAGCCGACATCTGCGTCGTCACGGCCGGTCTTCCGCGCAAGCCGGGCATGACGCGCCTGGATCTCCTGGGTAAGAACGGCGGCATCATGGCCGATGTGTGCGCGAATATCGCAAAATATGCCCCGGACAGCATCGTGGTAGTCGTCACGAACCCGCTGGATGTCATGTGCTATGTGGCCTTGAAGAAGCTCGGGTTCCCGAAGTCGCGCGTCATCGGTATGGCGGGCATCCTGGACAGTTCACGCATGCGTTCGTTCGTGGCCGATGAGTTAGGCGTGAGCATGAAAAACGTCGACACCATGGTGCTCGGTTCGCACGGCGACGACATGGTGCCCCTTCCCGAATACACGACCGTTTCCGGAATCCCCATCACGCAACTGATCCCGCAAGATCGGATCGATGCCATTATTCAACGGACGCGCAAGGGCGGCGGAGAAATCGTCGCGTTATTGAAGACCGGCAGCGCCTACTACGCGCCGGGCGCCAGCGCCGCGCGAATGGTGCAATCGATCCTTCGTGACGAGAATCAGGTATTGCCGTGCGCGGCGTACCTGGACGGTGAATACGGTCTCGACGACGTGTACGCCGGGGTGCCGTGCGTGCTGGGCAAGGACGGCGTCGAAAAGATCATCGAATTGAAACTCACCGAAGAACAACGCGCGGCTTTGCACAAGTCTTCGGAAGAAGTGCGCACCGGGATCTCCGGTCTGAAAGATCTCGGAATCCTGTAACCGCAAAGGAGTCAATCAGATGCGGGTCGTACGTTCCTGGATTTTGCTGGCGATAGCGATAGCGGCAACGGCGGCTCCTCTCGCCGTCGCCGAACCATTGGGTGACGCGGCGGCCGACGCGGCGATTACGGCCCGCATTGAGACGACCTTCCTGCTCAATGACTACCTGAGCCCGTTCAATATTAATACGACCACCAAAGACGGCGTCGTGACCCTTACGGGAAGCGTGGCGGACGACATCCAGAAAGACCTCGCCACGGATCTCGCGAAATCGGTCGACGGCGTGAAGGAGGTCAAGAACAATCTGACCGTCGTCGGCACGGTTGTGTCCGAACGTCCGAAACGGACGTGGCGCGAACGGATCGACGACGCCACGCTCGCGGCGACCGTTCGCTCGAATCTGCTGTACAACAAGGAGTTCAAGGGCCTCAAGATCGGGGTGGGCGTCGAGGGTGGTACGGTCACGCTGTTTGGTGTCGTTAACACATACTACGAGAAAGACCGCATCGAACAGATTGTGATGGATACGCGCGGTGTCGACAAGGTGATTAACCATCTCACCGTGCACCCCTCGGAAGGCGGTAACGTGCTGTCGTCAGCCACCCAAAAGGTTGCCGATGAGTGGATTGAAAAGCGCGTGGCCACGGCCATCACGTTGAACCGCTACATCACCATGCGGAGTCTGAACGTGAAAGTGGACAACGGGCTTTGTATTCTTACGGGCAGCGTGGATTCCGAAAAGCAGCGCGAGCTTGCCCAGAATCTGGCAACGAGCATCAGCGGTGTGGAAAAGGTCCAAAACGACATCACGATCTATGAACCGCCCGAACCCGCTGCGCCGCCGGAATCGACGGAGCAACCGACCGAAGGGACTTCTCCACCGGCGAAGCCTTGAGGTAACCGTCCAGTAACGCAGAACGTGAGCGTGGAGTGTCGCGTCTTTGACTGCAGAACGCAAACAAGTCATTTTCGTCGTGGTCATCACGGCACTCACGTTGGGTTTCATGATCTTCGCATTTGTGACGGGGCAAGGAGGCGGCCTGAATGCCGCGACCAGCTCTGCCAAACCGTTCACGACAGACAAACCCCGCGATGTCACCATGCCGATCGCGCGGAGCGAAGATGCCGACACGCCGGACTTCGATCCGCAGGATTTGGCAGACCGCGACGCGCCGCCCAAGGAAACGAGGATGCTCCTGATGGACAGCCGGCTGCGCGAGCGCCTGGCATCCAATGCGGGCGAGCGGTTGGCGATGGAGGCCTTCGCCCAATTCAATCCGGCGGATGGGGTGGCGCTGTTGGTAAACCGATTGCCCGGTATGGCGTCGGCAGCGGAAGCCACCGCCATGTATTCCGCCCTGGGCAAACTCTATCTGCAGACAGACCCGCCCCAGGTCGACCGGGCCCTGGCCAGCCTGCGGGAAGCACAACGATTGGCGGATACGGCAGAAACCGCTCACCGGGCCTTGCTCGCGGAGATTACCCTGCTCAAAGACCAGGGGGGGTGGGAAGAAGCCGGGCCACGGTTGATGGAAGCATTCCCGGAGGGTTCGGCCACGACGATACCGGGTCTGCAATTGTCCGTCTTACGGGGGAGGTATTACGAAGAGACCGGCGATCTCGGCAGAGCCGAAAACGCGTACAAGCAGACGGCAGAACAGGCGCGCCAACTGCGCGATCATCTGGGACCGGATGCCGATGCGGTCTACCGGCAAGTCTGCATGAATCTCTCGCGACTTTACCGAGAAATGGACCGGGATGACGACGCGGAGAAAGTCTTGCGGGCCATGCGCCTGCGACTTGACGACGATGCCCCGCCGCTGCCGTAAGCACCGCTACCGGCTACTTTGCCGCGCTTTCTGATTTCACTTCCGGTTCCTCGCCGCGGGTCAAGGGAACGAATCGCACGGCGAGCACGCTTCGTTGGGTGATGGAACCGTCCATCTTCTTCTCCAGCAGGAATAATCGCTGATTGCCAAAGGGTGGTCCCACGGGGATGACCATGCGACCGCCGGGTTTCAGTTGTTCCACGAGCGGCGGCGGGATGTGGCTGGCCGCGGCAGTGACAATGATGCCGTCAAAGGGTGCATGTTCCTTCCAACCGTAGTAGCCGTCACCGTGACGCGTCTCGACATTCTCGTATTTGAGTTCGGCGAGCCGGACTTCAGCGGATTTCGCCAGCGGCTCGACGATTTCGATGGTGCATACCCGCCTTACAATCTGCCCGAGTACGGCGGCCTGGTAGCCCGATCCGGTGCCGATTTCGAGGACGGCATCGTCCGAATCGACATGCAACAGTTCCGTCATGAGCGCGACGATGTAGGGCTGGGAGATGGTCTGGCCGTAACCGATCGGCAAGGGACTATCGGCGTAGGCCTTGTCTTGCAGACTTTCAGAAACGAATCTGTGGCGGGGCACCGTGCGCATCGCGTCCAGCACGGCCCCATCTTTCACGCCGCGTCGTCCAAAATATCCATCTGCTGCGATATCCTCGGCGACCATTCGCTCCCGCGCTTTGACGAATTGCGGGGAATCCTCCGCCATGACGGATTGTGGGTGGAATAGGGCCGCAGCGACCGCAAGCGTCAAGGCGGCCAAAGGGATCTGACCTGAGTGTGGGGGAACCATTGGACCTCCTACTCGCGCGATACATCGCGTTGCGATTCCTTGGCCATGCCCCTCCTTGTGATGACAACACCGATCCGGGAATTTTGTCAAGACTTCTCGATTGGATGCACCGCTGGCCGAATCCCGAGTCCTCGCGTACAATTGAAGTGAAGGAGTAGGTGCACTTGGGCCGTCGTTTCGGGCTTGCGTCGTAACCAATTGCAGAAAAACGGGTTATTCGATATTGTGAAACCCGATCGTTCGCGGGCGGGTCCGAAAATAAACGCAGGGATTGCAACATGAAGTACCTCGCCTCACGCTTGCGCGTTGTGATTCACATCGGTAACTACTTGGCGCTTGTTACCCTCGCCGGTTTGCTGCTTTCAGGATGCCCCGACGGAGGGACCACGTCTGGCAGCGTAGACGTGACCTTTGACGTGGCCTATGCCGTGGGCAACTACTCGCCGACCGCCGCCCAGACCACCTGGGAAGAGAAGACGTTGTATCTCGACGTCTATGAACCCACGGACGGCACGAAGGCGGCGCGCAGGGCGTTGATTCTGATGCATGGCGGAAGCTTCCTGGAGGACGGCAAAGACAACGAACGCATGACGGAATGGGCAAACTATTTTGCGAATCGCGGGTTCGTCGTGTTCTCCATCGATTATCGACTGATCGGAGACTATCCGCCCGCGCCGCTGTACTGGGAGGCGTCGCTGTTGCCGGATACGGCCCATGCAGCGACAGTCGATGCCAAGGCGGCCGTGCGGTTCGTGCGGGCGAACGCGGCATCCTACAATGTTGACCCAAATCGCATCGCCTTTCTTGGCGAGTCGGCCGGTGCCATCGCTGGTGCGGGCGTGGCCTACACGGACTCGGAAGACTTGGCCTCAGACGGGCAGGCGTTTCCCATCCCCGCATTCAACAACCCCGGCGTGTCCGCCCGCGTGAACGCCTACATCCATTTCTGGGGCAATGCCGATCACGTGTTGTCAGACCTCGATGCCAACGACCCGCCGACGATGATTTGCCACGGCAATGAGGACGACGTGTTCCTGACGCCGTTCCAGTCCGCCGAACGCCTGAACTTCTTCCTCGACCTGATTGGCGTGCCGAACGAATTCTACGAAGCCGACGGATTCGGCCACGGCGCTTGGAACTACCGGCTCCGTGGCAAGAGCCTCGAACGGCTCACGTACGAGTTTTTGCAGGATTACATGCCGTAGGCATAGCCTGTGCATGTACGAGGAATTCCGAGCGGCGAGAATCCGCAAATGTGCCGGTCGTGTTGCATCAACCGCCCGAAAATCAGTATGATCCCCATTCTGCCAAGCGGATTGCCGCGACCGGAAATGTGGTCGCGCGCCCATTTGTGAACGGGTAGCTCAGTTGGTAGAGCATCGGACTTTTAATCCGGTGGTCGTGGGTTCGATCCCCACCCCGTTCACCATTTTCTACTTCTTCCATGGATCTGCCTTGCGCCGAGGTGGCATGTCTCTCGCCGGATCGGGCATGCTGTGTGGGACACGTGCTGCGACCAAGTCGAGGTAACAACTTCCCGGGGAAACCATGATAAAGAATCTCGCGTTTGTATCCGTCTTGTGTGCCTGTCTGCTTCTGGTAATCGCGGTCCACGCCGAGGATCCCGGCGCGTTTCGCCCGCTCTTCAACGGCGAGGACCTGTCAGGTTGGGTCAATGTGAATACCGATGAAGATACGTGGTCCGTTAAAGACGGATTGCTGGTATGCAGCGGCCACCCCATCGGCGTCATGCGGAGCGAGAAGCAGTACGAGAACTTCATCCTCCACATCGAATGGATGCACACGGAACCCGGCGGCAACTCGGGCGTGTTCGTGTGGAGCGAAGGCACGGTGCCCGAGGGGCGGCAATCTGCCCAAAGGGGTCGAGGTGCAGATGCTTGAACTTGACTGGGTAAAACTACATCCACAGGCAAACGGCGAGCTGCCGCCCATCGCGTATGTCCACGGCGAACTTTTCGGTGCGAACGGGGCGACCACCGTTCCCGACAACCCGCGCGGCAACCGCAGCAAGTCCATCGAAAACCGTTGCAAGGGCAAAGGCGAGTGGAACGTCTACGACGTCGTCTGCGTGGACGGTGTCATCAAGCTGTCCGTCAACGGCAAGTTCGTCAACGGCATCCGCAAGTCTTCCGTGAAGAAGGGCTACCTCTGCCTCGAATCGGAAGGCGCGGAGATTCATTTCCGGAACATTCAGATCCTGGAACTGCCCCCGGGCGTCACCACGGAAGAGCAAACCGCGCCAACGGTGGAAAAGTAGGGGAGATATTGGGTTGGCCACTGCTGTTGCCGGTCCGGAACATTGCGAGGTGACTGTAAAGTGAATATCGTCGACATACTGAACGCAATTGAGCGTTATACCGGCTCGTTCCCCAGTCAGGCGCTGAGCGAAGCTATCGAACAGCGTGAAGCGATTACGCCGGAGCTATTGCGGATACTCGACGACACGATTGCCCGGGCCGACGAGATTGTGGACCAGGATCCCGACGGACGTTACATGGCCCACCTCTACGCGATGTACTTACTCGCACAATTTCGCGAGAAACGTGCCTATCCTCTTGTGGTGCGGTTCTGCCGGCTCGAGGAGGAGATTCTGGACTGGTTAACCGGCGACTTTATAACGGAAGACCTTTACCGAGTGCTTGCTTCGGTCTGTCACGGCGACACTTCCCTGATTGAAGGACTTGTTGAGGACCCAGAGGTGTTCGAATACGCGCGCTCTGCGGCGTTGCGATCATTGACCGTGCTCGTTATGGAGGGGGACAAAGCCGGGACGACGTGATGTCCTACCTGAAATCGTTGTTTGACGGTAAACTTGAACGGACGTATTCTCATGTGTGGGATATTCTCGTATCTGAATCAACAGACCTTCATCCAGCCGAAGTCTATGAGGATATCCAGGTGGCCTTTCGCGAAGGCCTCATCGATCCCACGTTCATAGACACCAAGGATGTCGAGCGGGCGCTTCGCCAAGAGCAGTCCCATCTCATCGCGAAACTTTCCAAGTACAATAAGGGCTACATCACGAACGCGATCAAGGATATGGGGTGGTGGTCTTGCTTCGATCAACCCCATGGTTCGCCGCAAGGCCTGCCGCCCCTGGTCGAAGACGATACTTCCCTTCCGTCCGTTAAGGTGGGTCCGAACGAGCCCTGTATATGCGGCAGCGGAAAGAAATACAAGAAATGTTGCGGGAGGGTCGCTTAGCGGCGCATGCAATGCACTCCCTTGCTTTGTCCCTTGGCCATATTCAAGGTAACCTTGAATATGGCGCATCCTGTGTCGCCGTGTTAAAGGCTGCCTTGAATAAGGAATCCAGGCCGGTGATTTCACCGGATGGCGCACTTATTTGCCATCAACCGTCACACCCAATTTCCGCCGAATGTACTCCTCGCAGATGCGGTAGTAGGTGACCATGGAGTCCACGTCGATCCACTCGTCTTCGCTGTGGATGTTGCCCACGATAGGTTGGGAGAGGTTGACGGGTATGCCGAAGTCGGCGATGAAGCGGGCGTCGCTGCCGCCGGAGGCGCGGGCCTTGGTGACGGGAAGTCCGGTGACCTCGGCGGTGACTTGACAGAACAGATCGTCCGGGGCGAGGTGGGTCGCTTCGGATGCGACGAGTACTTCCAGTTCGCATGCCGCGCCGAGGATCACCTTGGTCTCTTCCAACATGTCGGCGCTGCGGAACGGCGGCGGAAACCGAACGTCCAGACCCGCCTCCACTTTTGCCGGCAACCGGTTGATCGACTCGTTATGCGTACGGAGAAGCGTCACGGAACAGGTGGGATACCACAATTCGCCCGCGTCATCTGGTTCGCCCGTCGCGTAGCCGTCGAAGTGGCGGATCAACGCCGTGAGCCGGTCCATGAGACGGTGCAACGCATTGACACCTTGCCACGGACGCGCCGCGTGGGCTGCTTCACCGTGGCACGTAACGCGCAGATGGAGGATCCCTTTCTCCTCGACGGTGAGCCGCGTCAGCGATCCGCCGTCCGGCATGATGGCGAGATCGCAACGCAGGCCCACATCGCTAAACAGGTACCGAAAACCATCCTCGCCGCCGCATTCCTCATCGGACGTAACAGCCAGACCCAGGGACAACCCGGGCGATCGCTGGTGCAGGTTGCGGTAGAGTTCCAGGAGTATTGCGAGACTACCCTTCATATCGCCCGCACCGGGTCCGTAGATTCGGCCGTCCCTAATGGTCGAAGTGTAGGTAGCGAGATCGGGATGGTCGATGACATCGAGGTGTGCGCAAAGCATGACGGCGGGCGCGGGGTCGGTATCCGGCGTAACCACCATGGACACGTAGCCGTTCGATTCGTATCGCCGGATCGCAACGCGCTCGAGTGCGTCGAGATGGTTGGCGATCAATTGAAAGCACCGTTCCCGCTCGTCGGGCCGGGCCTCCGTGCTGCGGATCATCACCAGGTCGCGCGTGAGGGCGGTCAATCGGGCCGCAAGATCGTTTTCGTGCCGCATCCTGTACCTTCTTACTAATCCCGGTCGACGGCCCATTCCACACCGGCGTCGGCCTGGGCGCAGCTCAGATGGTCGTGACACGCCTCGCGCGTTTCGGCCAAGCAGAGAAACTGTCCTTTATGCACGAGACCATCCGATCCAAAGTTGAAATTGACCGGAAGCACACCGTGCGTGGCGCCGGGGCGATACAGATGACCGTGATTCCCTAGCATGGCGAGAACTGCAGCACCGGAGACGGGTTCCCGGAGTCGCAGGTTGCGGTGCAGCCACGCACCTTCCGGCATAAAATTCCGCGCGAGTACCGCGGGATACGTCGCGCCCGTGACGCGGGCGTTTATTTCGCACACATAGACTTCGGGCACGCGTTGCGTGTCACGTTCAACCACCAGAAAGTCCGCGCTGGCGGTTCCGCGATACCCTACGCTATGGAGCCACCGCGCGGCGGCCCCGGCCTGCCGCGTGAGCTCCTCGCGAAGACCCGGAACTTCGTGCAAATACGCCGGCGGTGATTCGTTGCCTTCATGGACGCTGGCGGAACTGAGAATCTGCTCGGTTACGTCGTACAGGCTCGCGGACGTGTCGGAAATAAAGATCTGTACGCTGGGGCTGTGGATCCCGCGCACGTCCCCATGGCCCGGTTCCATCCACCCTTGCACGAGGCATGGCCCCTCGTAAAAAAGATACTCCGGTACCGCTAAGTCACTTAATCCTTGCTTGATGTTCTTCAGCTTTCGCATCCCGATACCGGATGCGCCAACCTGTGCCTTGACCACCGCCGATCGAAACCCACGCCGGGCCAGTTCGCGCGCGCACCGCCCAACGTCCTTTGCCGACTCCGCAATGCAGGTATCGACGACAGGTAGTCCGATTTCCTCAAGATACCGGTGGAGTAACAGTTTGTTGTTGCCGCATCGACTCCCGGCCTCCGTCGTAATGGTACGTTTACCCAACTGTTTGGCAATCTCCACGAGCGTGCCGTCCGTTACGAAACCGTCCGCCCATTGGCTTCTATGCCGAGCCAAGGCATGTACGCCATCTCCGCGATCCGCACCGTCGACGGACGATTCTTCGCCGAGCTTCACGAATTCCTCGCGGGTCATGACATGCAATTTCGGCAGCGACAACCCGAGCGATTCCCGGAAGTACGCGCACAAACTTGCGTCCGGTTCGCACGGAAGCACGAGCAGGTTGTTGGGCTTCTTGAACAAGAGATTCAGGATAGGCGCCAACCGACCGCCGTAGGAGTTAATTTCCCCGACCTCTTCCCGTAACGTCGCGGTCCCACCTTCATTGCCAAAGAAGAGGGAGAGCAGATTCGCGAAGAACGTCACATTGCGGTGCCAGAACACGGGCAACCGGCCGCCTGTGTCGCAGACCTCGACTACGGAAGGCGGCGTATTGCCGGAAGTTCGCGCCGTCGTCATGGAGCGGAATCCTCGGGTAAGCGGGCAACGATGCTCGTCGCGTCACACAAGACCGTCTACGCGGCACATGCTGATGGTTTCGCCTGCGATTGTCAATCGGGTCGCTTCGGTGGAGCGTGACCGTCGCCGCGCATTCACCCATTATCTCACCAACAATCACACTGGCGAAAATGCTGGTTCAACGTGGTAGAATGTTTTCGGCATCGCGCACGCGAGAGCATGACGGTTCGTGGAATCCGAGCGCCACTCCCGGAATCGTAACGGATTCCTCGATTCGTCGGTAGGGGGGGACATGCCGCGGGAAGATCTCTTCAAGATTCTATTGGACAACTTGCGCGAGGGGGTCTATTTCACCAATACGCAGCGCCAAATTGAGTATTGGAACCTGGCCGCGGAACGTATCACCGGTTTTGAGAGTGAAGAGGTCGTCGGGCATTGTTGTGCCGACAACATATTGACCCACGTGGACGACGAAGGCCGTTCTCTGTGCCGTGGGGACTGTCCGCTGGCGGCGACGATCCGCGACGGGAAAGAGCGGCAAGCCAAGGTTTTTCTTCATCACAAAGAGGGCCATCGGGTACCGGTGAGCGTATCGATCGCCCCGATTCGCGACGAAAACGGTGATGTCATCGGTGGATTGGAGACGTTTCACGACATCACCACCGAGTTGGCCGCGTTGCAAGAGATGGAATCGCTCCGGGAACAATCCCTTTTGTGCCCGTTGACGGGCGTTGGCAACCGGCGCTATTCCGAAATCATCGTCGAGCAACGAATTGCTGAAACTTCACGAACCGGCGCGAGCCTGGCGGTGCTTTTTCTCGATATTGACGGCTTTAAGGGTATCAACGACACGTACGGCCATAAGACCGGTAACGTCGATGTTGAAGGTGGTGGCGCGCACGCTGGCCGGCGCCATGCGCACGTATGACTTTCTCGGAAGATGGGGTGGAGAGGAATTCCTCGGCCTCGCTCCCAATCTTCGAAAGATCGAATTGGAGCGATACGCCGATCGGCTGCGAGCCCTGGTCGAAGCGTCGAGCCAACGCCTCAGCAAGGGCCAGTTAACCGTTACCGTCTCCATTGGTGCGACGCTGGTTCAACCCGAGGACACGATAGAGTCGATTGTCGCCCGGGCCGATAGGCTGATGTACTCCAGCAAACGCCACGGCAGGAACCGGGTTACGGTGGGGTAACCCCGCGCACGTACCGTGCCTCAGTTCTTGCTGAATTCCACGCGGCGGTTCTTCGACCAAGCCGACTCGGTATGACCGGGATCGGTGGGATATTCCTCCCCGTAGCTGATCGTGGTGAGCGCCTGTCCGTCGACTCCGAGGCGCACCAACTGCTGTTTGACAGCCAGTGCGCGATGTTCGCCGAGGGCGAGATTGTATTCGGCCGTACCGCGCTCGTCACAGTGGCCTTCCAGCATGAGCGGAATCGGATGCGACCGCATTTGTGCAGCGTACCGCCGCAGCGCGGCGAGGGTCTCGTCGGTCAACGCGTGGCTGTCGTAGGTGAAATACACGGGATTATACGATGACCGTGGAAAACCATTTCCCACGTCTCCGACGATGACCGACGATTGCGCCTCCTGCGTATTATCACCCGTATGCGCATCGGTGTACCCGGCAAAGGCATCCTGGGCGAAAATCGGATGGACGGTGGATTGGCGGGCGCACCCGGCGAGTTGGCATCCCAGTATCGCGGTGCCCACGAGCGCCCACGACGAACAAAGTACGACATAACGCATGGCGGAAGAAACCTCCCACGTTGACGAGGCCACAGTTTCCCAGTCCACGGGTTCTTTAATCCACGAAAGACGTATCCGGTTTCCTCGCACGGTCCACAAACGGTGCACGAGTGCAAGCGACGCGGGGGGTATTTGGTTATTGGGCGCTCACGGCATCCAGGCGGATTGTCCCAGCCCAAGCGTCTTATGGCAATGGGGACAGAAGTAGACGTACTTCTCCGTTACTTTGAAAAAGCCTTTATCGAACTGCCGCGCGATAATCTCGCGGAGTTCCGCTTCGCAGTGAGGACAGAGGGGATACTCGTTATCTCGTGCTTTCTTCAGTTCCATGGTGTTCCCCCGTGTGTGGCGACACTACGACTTCCGCACATAGGTCTCGCCCAGTTTGTAGTCGTCGGACGGCACGTAGGCCTCGCGCATGTACGCATCGATCTTCGCGACCACGTCGGGGTGTTGTTCGGCCACATCGTTGCGTTCGCCAGGATCTTTCACGACATCGTATAATTCGAGCGGGGCATCCGCGCCTACGCGTAAGGCTTTCCAATCGCCCCAACGCAGCGCCTGCATGTAGGTCTCGCGCTGGTGTCCGTAGTCCCAGTAGAGATAGGTGTGCTGCTCCGTCTGCTCCAGGCCCAATAGCGCGGGAAGCATCGAAATGCCATCGATCGCGTTCGGTACCGGCAACCCCGCCACCTCGGCCAGCGTCGGCATCACGTCCCAGAACGCCATAATCTGATCGCTGGTGCGTCCCGCCGGGATCTTCCCCGGCCACCGGGCGATCATCGGTACCCGAATGCCGCCTTCGTTCAGGTCGCGTTTGAACCCGCGGAAGGGCCCCGTGCTGTTGAAGAAATTGGGGTCGTGACTCTTCGTTTCGCAAGGACCGTTGTCACTGGTAAAGATGATTAACGTGTTTTCATCGAGTCCGAGTTCCTTGACCAAGTCCACGATACGGCCCACGTCGCGGTCCAACCGCGTAATCATCGCCGCGTAATTCTTCTCCGTCTGAGGCCAGTCGCGGTCGGAATAGGGTTCGTCCGACGGCACCATCTGCGACAACGGCGAATCTTTCGGATAATCCGACCAGTGGGGAATCGTATATGGAAGATAGAGGAAGAATGGATCGTCCGCATGCTCCTCGATGAAATGAACGGCATGTTCGGTGAAGAGATCGTGCGTGTATTCCTTTCGCTTGCCGCCGCGGTTGCCGAATAGCAGTTTGACTTTATCGTTTTCCCAGAGATAGTCGGGATAATAGAAATGCGCCTGGTCCTGGTTGAGGTGCCCGTAGAAGTAGTCAAAACCCTGGTAATTGGCGATTCCCCAGGAGCCGGGTTCGCCCAAGCTCCACTTGCCGATGGCGCCCGACGCGTAGCCCGCTTGCTTCAGTACTTCGGCGACGGTCACGTCGTCCGGGCGCAGGAAGATCTCGTGTGGGATGTTGTCGCGAATGCGGGCGTGCCCGCCGTGCATGCCCGTCATCAGACAGCACCGGCTCGGCGCGCATACCGTCGAGCCGGAGTAGCATTGCGTGAATCGCGTGCCTTCCGCGGCGAGTCGATCAATGTTGGGCGTCTGGATCTCTTTCTGGCCGTAGCATCCGATGTCGCCGTAGCCGAGATCGTCCGCCATGATGAAGATGATGTTCGGTCGTTTTGTAACCTGCGCCCACGTCGCGTTTCCCACCATGGACCCGGCGAGGACACTCGTGCTTACCTGGGCCAGAAATTGTCGTCGATTCACGATTGATTTCCCCTCGTTGAAATCTGCGCCTGCGTCCACACGTGATGCATCAGATTCGATCAGCGACGAGGAAATGTCAAATAGTCGACCAGCGCACGAACGACGGTGGAGTCGTTTTGTAACCTTTGATCCTATCTCGGTGTACCTATAGATGTCCGTAATCGGGGCGTTCGATGGAGATCCGACCAAGGAGTTCGTGCGGTGCGGAATTTGAGCCTATCGGTAGCCGTATTCATCTTGGTTCTTGCATGTGCCGGTTGCCCGAACACGCGCGGCACATGGGTTGAAGAACAAACGATTTCCGTGGGCGAAACAACGCGATACTTCCGCTACTACCTGCCGCAGGGCCTAGGCGGACCGCATCCCGTGGTGTTCCTGCTTCACGGCGGCACGCAGGACATGCAATCAATCTTTAATCGAAACGCCGGGGGTACTCAAGAGTGGCAATCCATCGCGGACGATGAGAAGTTCTTGTTGATCGTCCCCAACGGCGTGAATGGCGAGACTGGTGAAGCCTGGGGCGACGATCAGAATTGGAATGATTGCCGTGGCGATGCGCCCGCGATCGATTCGGATGTGGACGATGTCGCGTTCATCAGTGCCCTGATTGACTGGGCACAAGCCAATTTCGATGTCGATGCCGACCGCGTGTATTCGACCGGCGCGTCGAATGGCGGCAAGATGTCGTACCGGCTCGCGCGCGAGCTGGACAACCGCATCGCGGCTATCGCGGCGTTTATCGCGAACGAGGCTGCGGTCGATGTGTGCGACGATCCGCAATCGCCCATTTCCGTGTTCATGTGCAACGGTACGGACGACCCCTTACAACAATGGGAGGGCGGAGCAATTCCCGGTGGACGCGGCACGTCCATTTCGGCCCTGGCCACGCGGGACTATTGGATTGCTCACAACCATTGCGTCTCGGATCCCTCCGAAACGGTCATGTACCCGGATGCGAATTCGAATGACGGCTGCACGATCAAGAGAGAGCTGTTCACCGGGGGCGACGAAGGTACGGAGGTCATGTTCTACACGGTACAGGGTGGCGGTCATACCATGCCCAGCATCGCGCATCCCGTACCCAACTGGATACTCGGCACCGGGCTGTTCGGTAACCAGAACCGTGACATCGAAGGCGCGCGGCACGCGTGGGCGTTTCTCGCGCGGCAGCGGTTGGGAGCGGTCTAGTCCGGTTCTCGGTAACATCGGCCAAGTTCCGTAAGCGACATAACGTATAGGACATATGGGACTTATGGGTCCTATAGGTCTCATACTTCCTATTTCTCGCCAACCGGCCTCGCCGTCGCTTCCTGGACCCGACCCGATCAACGGGGAGCAAAATTCTTCTTGACATCGCCTACGTATGTAGGCTATAGTACCAATAAGTAGGCGAAAGAACAACGAGGTACGCCATGACTGAAAAACCGCGAAACCCGGAGGTCCCCCGGCTCTCTGAGCTTGAATGGGAAATCCTTAAACCATTGTGGGACAACGGTCCCATGGCTGCGCGCGACATCTACGACCAAGTGTCCGAAGACCACGACTGGGCCTACAAGACGGTCAAAACCATGCTGGCCCGGTTGGTCAAAAAGGGCGCGCTCGCCTACGACCAAATCGGGAATTCCTATCTCTACCGGCCCGCCTTCGACCGGGAAGAGGTGACCGGCGAAGCGACGCGGTCGTTCATCCGGCGGGTGTTCGATGGCGCACTAAATCCCTTTATCGCGCACTTCGCCGAGCATGCGTCACCGGAGGAATTGCAGGTGATCCGGGCGGAGTTGGCGCGCATCGAGAAAGAACGAACACAGGGGACGGAACCATGAACGGGTGGATCGACGCACTGAATCGCGCTGCCGACGGATGGGGTCAGTGGATGTTTCACATGTCCTGGCAGGTGGCACTTATCGTGGCGATCGTATGGCTGGTATCGCGTGTCGCGTCGCGGCGATCGGCGCGGTTCCGCCATCTGCTCTGGGTGGCGGTCTTCCTCAAGCTGGTGCTTCCGCCGATGCTCGCGACGCCGTGGTCGGCCGGGAACGTCATCGCCGGAATCCCCGAAGACTACGTGCCCGATGCGCTGCGCGACGCGGGAACCGCGAGGCCGGGGAAAGAGGTTGAAACCGACTCCACCCCGCCGACAGCGCTCTCGACGCGATCGGCCGCGCCCGATGCCACGGTGCCTGAGTCTGCGCCAGTCATGCCCAGGCCCGCCCGTGTTGTCCGGCTGAGTGCGGTCGCCTGCTGCATGATTCTCTGGGCGTTTGTCGCGCTTGGGCTGGCTGTGGTTGTGGGTTGGCAGTACCGCCGGTTTGTGCGGATGGTGTGTCGACATGCGACTGCTGCGCCGGTTTCCATTCAGGCGGTGGTCAATGCCCAAACCGAACAACTCGGTGTATCCCGCACCGTCCCGGTTCTGGTTTCACCCGCGATCCACACGCCGGCAGTATTCGGTTTCCTGCGCCCGTCGATCTTTCTCCCCGCGAACTGGGAGGAACAATTCACGGCCGGCGATCTGGCGGGCATCCTCGCGCATGAAGTGGCGCATGTTAAACGCGGCGATTTGCCTGTCACGGTCATTGCCGCGATGTTGAGTTGCGTGTATTGGTTCCATCCAGCCGTGTGGTTTGCGAACCTGCAACAAAGGAGGGAACGGGAAATGGCGTGCGATGATGTAGTGCTCGAATCGAATCGCCAGCCGGGCAAGGCCTATGCTGCGTCACTGCTGCGGGCCGCGGAACATTTTACCGGTGAAACGCCGGCCGGCGCGGGATTCCTGGGCCTGTTGGAACTCTCGGACAATCTGCTTCACCGCGTACGGGCCGCGACCGACGTGAAACGTGCGCGGCGCATGGGATGGGGCTCCGCAACGGCACTGGTTGCGCTGTTACTCATCTTGCCCATGGGCGTATGGACGGCAACGGGCCAAGACCCCAACGATGCTCAAAGCGCGGTCAATGCCGAGATCTCGGCCCATTACACGAAGGCAGACCCTGACGTGCAGGAGTATGTCCGGTGGACGGCAAGACAGTTTGGAAGGAGCGGACTCTGGTTGCCGGAGACCGCTTTCGACGATCTCACCGCGCAGCAACGGGAAGAAAAGATCACGTACTACGCCGAGGTACTGAACGGTGAGTACGGACGGCACCAGTGCGGAGCCCTTGCCGCGGCAGGGGTTTTGAAGGACAAACGGTTGCTCCCCGGCGTGATTAAAGCCGCCACGTACCACCGTGACGACAGTGATTACGATTGCCGGCCGAAGTGGATGGCCGTCGAAGCGCTGGGCCGGCTGGGCGATGAATCTGCAGTCCCTGCGTTGATTCAACTCGTCGACCACGGCAACCAGAATACGCGCATGTGGGCGCGGGCATCGCTCGTGCGGCTCACCAGCCAGAACTTCAGTGACGACAAGATGGCTTGGGGAAAGTGGTGGAACGATTCCGGCAAGGAACCGAAGATCGACTTGAGCGAACTCAAACCCTGGGCGCCTCCCGCGGGCGCCGCCGTATCCGCAGCACAGGCAACCGGCCCGGCTCCCGAGATCGCTTCCGTCTCGCCCGCCATCGGCGAGCAGGAGGTCGACCCCGCGACAACCGAGATTCGTGTGACCTTTGACCAGGATATGCGCATGAGCGGCTACTCGTGGACCGGCGGCGGCGAAATGTTTCCGAAGACGACCGGAAAACCGGAGTGGGTCGACAACCGGACCTGCGTGCTTCACGTGGCACTTGAAGCGGCGAAAATCTATCGCGTCGGGATCAATTCCAAAAGCCACCAGAATTTCCGGAGTCAAAACGGCATTCCGGCCCGGCCCCGCGCGATCTACTTTGCCACCACGGGCGCCGATCCTGCCGAGATAGCTAAGCTCGTGCCGCCTGCGATCGTGTCCATGACTCCCGAAAGCGGCGCAACAAACGTCGCGCCAGGCACGGCCGCATTGACGGTCACCTTTGACAAACCTATGGGCGGCGGCTTCTCGTGGGTGACGTTGGACGAGCACTTCCCGGATACGACAGACAAACCGCAATGGAATGACGACCACACCGTCTGCACGCTCCCGGTCAGTCTCAAACCCAATACGTCGTACCGGTTGAGCCTGAACAGCGGCCGCCACATCAATTTCCAGAGTGCATCGGGGGTGCCTCTGGATCCCGTGGTATGGACGTTTTCAACGGCGCAATGAGGGGGATCGATGTGAAGTGAACGGGCACACCGCGAAGGTGGCGCCGAACAATAGGGGGAATGAACTATGTCAAAGTCCGTTGTCGTTGTAGGCGCGTGTGTCGTGGGGCTGCTGTTGCTGTTCCCGTTGCTGCCGTCGCTTCTTGGCACAAACCAGGAGAGTTCCGCTATCGCGACGCCGGCCAGCACTCCCCCATCGCAGCCCGTGCCCGTTCCTAAGCCTGTAACGCCGCCGCCGGCTCCGCAACCGACAGCCCCACAGCCGGGCGTTCCCAGCGTCGTGAGTATGAATCCGCCGAACGGTGCGGCGGGTGTCAGTCCTTACACGACGCAGTTGGTGGTCATGTTCAGCGAACCGATGGGGGGCGGATTCTCATGGACGGGCGGCGGTCCCGAGTTCCCCGAAACCACGGGGAAACCCTTTTGGGCAGCGGATCGGAGAACATGCGTATTGCCGGTCCGGCTCCAACCGAACTGGTCGTACCGCGTCGGATTGAACAGTCCGAGCCACAAGAACTTTCGCAGTGCGTCCGGCACACCCTTGCAACAGGTGGTGTGGCGGTTCTCCACGGGAAATCAGTAGGCAACATTTCGGTGCGCAATACAGGATCAACCGAATACCCACCACGTGGATACGCACTCACGCTCGCGCGGTCGGCGACCGCGCGAGTACGAACTGGTCCTTACGCCCGCAACCGTTTGCCCACCTCGCGCAACGTGGCCACGTCGTCGGGGTGAATTGACCCGTCTGGCAGTGGCCCGGTGTTGAGGAGCAGGTTCGCGTCAATCGCGCGGGCATCCGCCAACATCTTCATCACGTCGTCGGCCGTACGGTGTTTCCCATTGGTGCGTTCATCATAACCCCAGGCGCTGGGCTGCAGCGTGTCGCAGATCTCTTTCGGTTTGTCTTTGTTGATTTCCCATACTCGCGCCGCCACGTCGCCGCCTTTCGCCAAGCCGCCCGCCTTACGTTCCGGCGCAACGAAATCTTCGTCGCCGTTCGCGCCTTGTTTGAACGAGATAAGGCACTGGGGCTGCAAGGACCGGATGAGCGCGTAAGTCTCGTCGATCGGGAACAAGTCGGGTCGCGAGTAGAACCCCATGATGGGATCCAGCCAGATACCGGCCAGCGGCCCGTATTGCGTGAGCAACTCACGCAATTGAGCGTGGACGAAGTCGATGTAATGTTGAAAATCCGCGTCCTTCACGAATTTGTACGTGGGCTCCGGATCGTCATACGCGGGCCGGGCGTTGGTCCAACCCGCTTCACGCGAGTAGAAGTACGGATGCTTCCAGTCCAGCGCGTATGAGTAGTAAAGAAACAACCCGAGCTTCTTGCGCCGACACGCTTCCGCGAGTTCTTCCACGAGATCGCGCTTGGCGGGCGAATCGACACTGTTGTAATCCGTTTGCACAGTCCGGAACAGACAGAAACTGTCGTGATGACGCGAGGTGACGTTCACGTACTTCATGCCCGCGTCGATGGCGAGGTCCGTGATGAAATCCGCATCAAACCTCTCCGCTGTGAATTGGTCCTTCAACTTCGCGTATTCCGCAACCGGGATCTTTTCACGCAGCATCACCCATTCGCCATGCCCGAGGATGCTGTACAGCCCGTAGTGCATGAAGAGACCGAATTCTGCATCTTGAAACCACGCGAGGGACGCGCCGCGCGGATTCTCCTGAAATTGCTCTTCATACCCCCGCAAATGCGCAGGGACTGCTTCATTCTCCGCGGCCCGCGCCGTTGATCCGAATGCGGCGAGCGCACTTCCCACAGCGAATGCTCCGAATTGACGGCGTGTAAGCGCTGGATTCATTTTCACCGGACTCTCCCTCGTTTCTCTCGGTAGTGACCGCACTTCGTCACTTGCAGCTAACAGTCTGGCACACTTTTCCCCTGCAATTGAATCAGCGGATCTGAGCGGTTTTTTGCGGGATGGAGGCAACCCGCTTCTATTGTCGCTATCTGCCGGACTTTCCTTTGCGATGTCCCGGCGGCACGCCTTTTGGTCCCTTGCCGGGACCGGCTTTCTTTGCCAACCCCGGAGGAGTACCGCCGTGGCCGGGAGGGGCGCCGCCATGTCCCGGAGGGGCACCGTCATAGACGCGCTTTGCAGTTGCACGGTCCCAGTAACCGGGGAGGTATTTGAAACCCTTCGGAGTGTGTGTCCAGGACCCGTCCACCCAAACATATCCGGGCTTCGGAACTTCGCGCCATTCTCCGGATACCCAAAGGAATCCATTCTCATCAAACGCCCAGTGTCCGGATACCCAGAAGTACTCGTCTCCAGGGATCGGCGGTCTTGTCTCTTCGCGAGGTGGTGGAGGAGGTTGGGGAACCAGAACCAAGGTGCTTCGTTCAGCCGGTGCCCAATAGCCTCGCACCCAAACCCAACCCCGGTCGGTAGTTTGCCATTCGCCCGGATACCACGTCATGCCGGGAGGAGGCTCTCGCCATACCCCATCTACCCATTCGTATTCGCGATCGACAGGGTCCCAGCGCCAATAACCGGAAATCCACACCGCGGAATCCGTGGGTCGTGCAGTGATGTCGATCTGAATTTGGCGCGGTGGGGGTGGCTGTGCGCCAATTGCATCCAACGCACCTTCGGTCAGAGCGCGGCCAATATCACGGACCGCTTCGTGGATCGTTGAAGGTGGGGATTCTTGAGCATGCAAGTTCATACCGATGGGCCCGATCAATCCGAGAACTCCTGCGAACAAGAATCTCGGCCATATTCTCAACGTATTCGCTTCACATGACGTTGCCATGACATTACTCCTGAATTCGTTCCAAGCGCGATTTATCGCCCCAGAACAAGCAACACACCTGCGGCAATGGCGAGAATCGCCAAAAGGAGGTTCAGTCCAGAAAACGTCAGATTCAAGAGTGGGACGACTCCGGTCACGACTAACCAGACGCCGAGAAGTAGGACACCCAAATTGTTGGGAACTTTAACAGTCTTGGTCTTCATAGTTTTCGTTACCTTCTTGGTTGTAGCGATTTCGTCTAAACCAAGGCACGGTCGCGCATTGCACGATCTGCCCACATCCGCCACTCCACCCCATGCTAGGGGAAACATTGGCAGGCCGGGCGATATGCCGCGACGGTCTTATGGCCCGCGCGGTACGCGGAGAACAGGGAGATAGCGGACGGACCTTTTGGAATGCCACCGGTCGAGGAACTAGTGGTTTGATTTAAGCTGATGGATCATTATGCATTGCGATACGCGCACGGCCGACTTTCTCGATGATCTTCTCTGCGGTGGCTGTCCATACGAAAGGTTTTGGGTCCCGGTTATGCGCCTCGATGAATTCTTTGATGGCCCTTTTCAGATCGGCGACGCTCTTGAAGATGCCGCGGCGCAAACGTTTCTGGGTGAGCTTGGCGAAGAAGCCTTCGATGACATTGAGCCAAGAGCTGCTGGTCGGCGTGAAATGGATATGAAACCGGGGGTGCCGTTTCAGCCAATTCTTCACCTTCTCGTGTTTGTGCGTGGCATAGTTGTCCACGATCAAATGGACGTTCAAGGCGGACGGCGTTTCCTTGTCAATCAGCTTGAGGAACTTGATCCATTCTTGATGGCGGTGCTTGTCCATGCAGGTCGATATGACCTGCCCCTCGGCCATCTCAACGGCCGCAAAGAGCGTGGTCGTTCCGTTGCGCTTGTAGTCATGCGTCATCGTGCCGCAACGGCCTTTCTTGATAGGCAGTTCCGGCTGCGTCCGGTCAAGTGCCTGAATCGATGTCTTCTCATCGGCGCTAATCACCAGCGCGTGCTCGGGTGGGTTCAAGTACAATCCCACCACGTCGCGCAGCTTCTCCTCGAAGCGCGGATCGTTGCTGACTTTGAACGTCTTCACCAGGTGCGGCTTGAGCCCGTTGGCGCGCAGCACGCGGAAGACGAGGTTCTGACTGGTTCCGACAGCTTCGGCAAGTTCACGGGTAGTCCAGTGGGTGGCGTTGTTGGGCTTCTCTTCCTGTACCTTCTTGATGATGGAAGCCTCATGTTTCTCGCGCTCTGTGGCGTGGCGTCCGCCACGGGGCAGGTCTTTGTCGATGACCGCCAAGCCGCCTTTCGCAAAGCGCCCGCGCCAACGCCCAACCGTTCGTTCCATTACGCCGAGCATTTTGGCGATATCTTTGTTTTGCAGGCCTTGCTCTGCCAGCAGGATTATCTTAGAGCGTGTTTGCAAAGTGTAGTTTAGCCTAACCATCTGGCGCAAGAGGCTACCAAGCCTTTCATCTGCCCGGCTTTGCCGGGCTTTCTTCTTAGCGTTATTGTATAGCGCATATGACATATGCTATACTCAACGCGAAAGGAGAATGCCCATGAATGCGAAAACACGAAAACTCATCTCAAGAAGGAAGCGCCTGCTCAGCACACTGGCTGGGCTCAGCCTTCTCACCCACGGCTCATACCTGGAGCGTTACAGCACGTGCGCCAGGGAATTCTGTTCCTGCCACCAGGGTAAGAAGCACGGCCCACGTGCGTATGTCGTCATCTATCGCGATGGACGGCAGCGCCAAGTCTACGTCCCCAAGGATCAGGTCGCTACGATCCGGAAGGGATTGCAGCAACACGAGCGGGCCTTGGATTTGCTGCGGCAAGTCACCGACATCAACCTGAAGCTTATGCGTGAAGGCCTGCTGGAAGAATCACTCCAAAACGAAGAACAAGGAGGAGACCTGTCATGAACCGGACTGCCTATCCCACTGATCTTTCGGACGCGCAATGGGCGCGCATCGCCCCTCTCATTCCGCCGCCCAAGCCGGGAGGACGACCGCGCTCGGTGGACATGCGCCAGATACTCAATGCCATTTGGTACGTGGCCCGCTCGGGATGTGCGTGGCGGCTCATCCCCCATGACCTCCCCTCTTGGCGAACGGTCTACGGCTACTTCCGCGCCTTCCGCGCCTCGGGCGCTTGGAAGCGCATCCACGACAGCTTGCGCGAGCAAGTCCGCCGCGCCTGTGGACGAAAACCCACCCCCAGCGCCGCAATCATCGATAGCCAGTCCGTGAAGACCACCGAAAAAGGGGGCTTCGCGGATTCGACGCCGGCAAAAAGATCAACGGTCGCAAACGCCACATCGTGGTCGATACCATCGGCATGATCATCGCCATCGTTGTCCATGAAGCCTCCATACAGGACCGGGACGGAGCCAAGCTGGTCCTGGAGAACTTCAAGAGCGGATTCACCAGACTCAAGCTCATTTGGGCCGACGGGGGATATGCAGGGAAACTCATTGACTGGACCCGCGAGACTATTCACCGCAAGCTCGAAATCGTCAAGCGCAGTGACGATGCCAAAGGCTTCCAGGTCTTACCACGAAGGTGGGTCGTGGAACGCACCTTCGGATGGCTCGGCAGATACCGAAGGCTCTCAAAGGACTATGAGCAACTGACCGAAAACAGCGAAGCAATGGTGCTCATCGCCATGATAAACCTTATGAGCAAAAGGCTACCCCACCCCAAGGCTTAGGACCTTTGCAAACACGCTCTTAGCCCGTTGCACCAAGCGCGCCGGCGTGCTGCGTCCTCGCGACCATTTCGTCAGTGTTTGCTGTTCTTCCTCATTGAGGTGTATCTTCGCTGCTATGCGCATGGTCCTCTCCACATTGCGAGCCAGTTATATACAGAACGCATACGACAAACGATAAATTCCCTCAACTATAAATCACACCACTAGATGATGCCAGCGAGGCAGCAAAGGAACAAAGAAGGATGAGCAGCGCCAGTGCAAAACGACCCTTGCAAGTCTCGAAGCAACGGATTCTCGCCCCGTCAATGTCACTGACGAACCACTGACTAGCTGGAGACCCTTTGGCATGACAGTGTTCTCCCCGGGGCGAACTGTGCGATGAGTTCCACCGTCCTCCACTTTACAGCCTTTTAGCTCGCCGTCTACCCCGTAATTTTCAGCAGCCGTGCTTCGCTTTGAATCATGG